>CAZLAM010000146.1:0-2128 GCA_964557435.1 uncultured Eubacteriales bacterium | reverse complement strand
TTGGGCATCCTCGCTCGAGTTCCGGGCGCCGATTCCGGCAAATGGGGTTTCCTTTCCCATTTTCATGAGATAGATGCCCAAGGCGGAAGCGGGGCCATCCATCTCATAGACACCGGCCGTCAGTTCGGATTTCCCGTCGCCGTAAGCCTGGACCAGCAGCTTGACGAACCCGAACTCGAGGAAGAGCTCGGCTCCCCCGTCGATGTGATTGAAAAGGTCCTGGCCGGTGAACGTCCTGGGAGGCTCCGATTTCTTCCAGCCCGGTACGAACCTGTCCCCCGGAAGAGTGAGCACTCTTCCCTGCCGATAGAAGAAGACAGTAGGGAGCGTGACGGATTTATGCGCGAAGGCCGGGCCGACGGTTACCATCAAAAGGAGAATAAAAACGTAGATAAGAATGGCGTTCTTCCCGATCCTTCGTCTGGCCGGGCGCATCGCCTTTTGGGTCGGGATCGATCGGGAAAAGGCGCAGTTTCTCATCTCCAGGGGGCCGATCTCACCCAAGGATCTCGCCGCTGGAGATTCTGGTGTATACGATCTTCTTCGTGTCGGTGATCCCCAAGCCGAGGCGTTCCGCGTAGCGGAAGTATTCAGTGAAGCGGGGGTTCTCGTTCACGGTGACCCCCATCTCCTTCCGCTTATTGACGATTTGGGCATGGCAAACCATGTCCAGGGCGAAGGGGTCGGTGGCGAAGTAGAGGGTGTTGTTCGTATAGATGAACTTGGCGTTGGCGTCAGGGCCGCCGTCGTACTGGGAGCGTAAACCGTCGGTGATGTTGAGGACCATCTTGTCCCGGACGGGCCAAAAGGCCGGAACCTCGACGCAGACATCAAGGAACATCGGCGCGTGGAGCCGGTTGGTGTTGCAGACCGCGCCATAGCCGATGTTCTTAGTGGCCATGGAGATGGCGTTGCCCGTGTTCTTAAAGACGGGGATATTGATGAACTTAGTCAGTTTCTTCGTCAGGAGTTTGCCGAAATACGAGTGCTTCCCGTTGAAGACGTGCTGGTTGAGATAGGGCAGGTCCTTGGGGCCTTCGACGTCCGCCCAGAAGAAGACATCCTGGTCGAAGTTGGGGACACTGACATGGGTTCCGTCGGCCTTCAGCCATTGGCTGTTGTCCTGGGTTTTTCCCTCGGCGGCCGCCTCGTCCATGGTCTGCAGGCCTTCTATGGCGATACCGGGATAGCGCTCGGCCGTGTATCCGGCGTCCTTGAGCATGAAATCGAAACGGTCCCAAATGACGATATTCTTGCGGGGCAGTCCGCCGGCCTCGAGCCAGGCGATGACCGCATCGACGACCTCGAGGCGGGTGCTGATGAGCTTGGGTCCAACCGGATTGACCTTGAGTCCGACGAGGTCATCCTTTGTGAAAAAGAGATCGAAGCTCTCCTTCGGCGACTTGCCCGTCAGTTTGGAGATCCCTAATTCGACCATGTTTTTAACAACGGCCGGGTCGAAAGCGTCGGCCCGCGAGGCCGCGGCGTCGGCGACCTCAATGACCTGCCCGGGGAAGAGCCCCGGCAGAGAGTATTTGGTCCGGGGGACCTTGAGGGCTTCTTCGATGTTGGTGGAGGGTTTCGGAGGCGGCGTTTTCTTGGCCGGCGGCGTCTGAGTCTGGGCCTGTTGAGCGGCCAGCAAACTACGGCCGGATATGACCAGCCCGGCGCCCACGGCTCCGCCGATCTTCAGAAAATTGCGGCGGTCCACCGAATTCTCGGAGGGCATGGTTCGGTAGCGAGACATATTAATTCTCCATCTTGGCGAACACGTCTTGAATACGCTCGAAAGCCCAGTCCAAGTCCTTCGTTCCGATGATGAGCGGGGGGGCGAAACGAATGACGTTGTCGTGGGTCTCCTTACACAACAGGGCGGCATCTTTCAGCGCTTCGCAGAACCGGCGCGCTCCGCCGGCCTCGGGATGGAGTTCGACGCCGATGAGCAGGCCTTTGCCCCGGACTTCCTTGATATGGCGGCTCTTTATGGTCCGCAGCTTCTTCATGAAATATGCGCCCATCTTGGCCGCGTTGGGGATAAGCTTCTCCTCCTTGAGGACGCGCAGGGCCTCGCGAGCCACGGCGCAGGCCAAGGGATTGCCGCCGAAGGTCGAGCCATGTTCGCCGGGAC
>CAZLAM010000145.1:0-1685 GCA_964557435.1 uncultured Eubacteriales bacterium | reverse complement strand
TATCCGGAAATAAAATCGATCGTTCTGAAAACGGTCGGGATTAACGCGAGCTTGGAAAAGATTTTCGGCGCAAACAAGTCGATAGTATTTGCTTTTATCTATGGCTCTTATGCCGGCCAGGGCTACTCTTCCCTCTCCGATATTGATGTTATGCTCATCGTCGAAAAGGATGGATTCGACGCGAGATATATTCTGCGCGAAATAAATGCCGAGAGCAGGAAGATCCAGCGGGAAATCAATATAACGTATTTCCCGCAAGAAGAATGGATCGCCAAACTGCGCGCCCGGGACAGTTTTGTGCTGGAGGTCCTGGGAGGCAAAATAATAATGCTCAAGGGCGATGAAAAAGATTTACGAAGACTTGGCTAAATCCGGCGCGCTCAAACCTGTTTCCGGCCCGGGGGTCGACCAGGCTCAGCGCCTATTGAAGAGAGCCTGGAGAGACTTTCGGACAGCGGCCTTTCTGCTCAAGGAGGATGAAGCCGCGGCCATGGATTTTATTTACAAGGGGATCTTTCACGCGGCCAATGCCTACCTTCGCCTTCAAGGATATCGGCCCGGGAAAATCGGCCAGCATGCAGCGGTTATTGAAGCCATGAGGAGAGCTTTGGGCAAGGAGGCTCAGGACCTCATCCTGGTCTACGATCATTTGCGGAGGAAGCGAAACGAATTCGAGTATCAGGCGGTATTTTCAATGTCCGGCGCGGAATTGCGTGATATGTTCGAAAGTGCAAAAAGACTCGCCAGCGTGATTCAGAAAGCAATCGAAACCGACCATCCTCAGCTGCGGCTCAATATCGAATGACCACCGAAGCCGATGCTTAAAAACGGGACCCAAAAAGTAACTCATAGCAGGTAAGCAATATGTCTAATCAAGGCCAATTAGTCTGCCAATACCTTGAGAACGTATCCCGCGAGGCTTTGGGGGAATACCAGAGAATTATCAAAAGATACGTCCGCCACCGGCAAGGGGTTTACGCGCTCTATCGCAAGGGGCGGCTATATTATGTGGGACTAGCCGGAAATCTTCGTTCCCGGCTATCGCATCACCTGAAAGATCGTCACTGTGAGTCATGGGACCGCTTCAGCGTTTATCTGACCATCGGCGACAAGCATCTCCATGAGCTTGAAACGCTCATCCTGCGAATAGTCAAACCGTCCGGGAATAAACAGCAGGGAAAGTTCGTCCTCGCGGAAGACCTGCGCCGACATTTTGCCCGCGACGTTCGCAAGGATCAATTGGCAGAGCTTAAAAACGTGCTGGGCATTACCAAGCTGGGAGAAGTCGAGAATGGAGCTAAACCGAACAAGCCCCGTCCCGTCTTGGCACGATATATCCAGAGGCCGATGGTGCTGAAAGCATATTTCAAAGGAAAATACCTAAAAGCCCGAGTGCGTCGAGACGGCTCCATCCGGTTCAGAGGCAAAATTTACACATCCCCTTCATTGGCCGGCGCAGAAGCCTGCAAACGGGTGAGTTGCAACGGCTGGACCTTCTGGCAATTCGAACGCGCGCCCGGGGATTGGATTCAGCTCAACGAGTTGCGGCAAAGATAGCTGGAGGAGGATTTGATATGGCGAAGCTTGGAAGCGTAAAAAGGCCGGCGGTAGTTCGCGTGCAGACGGAAGAAAGAGGAAAGAAACTGGTAGATCTCTGTAATCGGCATGGTTGGTTCGTGATTGTT
>CAZLAM010000144.1:0-39199 GCA_964557435.1 uncultured Eubacteriales bacterium | reverse complement strand
TGGCATGCCAAGCCGTCTTGTCCGCCGTAGCATCATAGCGAAGGCGGAAGTCTCGCAGCGCCGATTCACCGGTCCGCCTTCGCACTGCCGAATTTCCTGATTACCGCGCTGGGAATCCGCCGGTAAGCCGGCCGCGTTCAGTTCTTTTTCGGGCCCACGGCCAGAATTTTCCGGAGGAGCTTTTCGTCCTTGGGAAACTGGCCTGCGGCGGGCAGACGCCGGAGAAGCTCCATCCACTGGGGGTCTTTGACAAAGACCTGCCGAAAGAGGGGAAGGCTGGCCTCGACCTTTCCCGTCGAGGCCAGGGTCACGGCCGGCCAGAAGATCATTTCCGGGTTGTCCGGATAAATGGCCATGCCTTGGGAGTATTCCTTCATGGCTTCGACGGTTTTTCCTTCGGTCAGATAGGCATCCCCCTGGTTCATGTGAGCGTAAGCCTTGTTCAGGCGGACGAGGCGATTGATTTCGCCGATTGGATCGGGGTGGTCCTCGACGCGGAGGTCGACCAGGCGGTCCTTCCACCAGACGCCGGTACTCTTGCCTCGGACGACGATGATGGCCGCGGATTGCCGGCCGCGGATATCCCCGCCTTCCCCCTGGGCGGCTTCCAGGGCCGCGACCAGGCGGTCGACGAGTTCGCCGGTGGACGATTGATAGGCTTGGGCCATGGCTTTCCAGACGGTGGGTTTGAGCATCATGTTGGCCTGGCAGGCGAATCCGTCGCCGACATATTGCCCGGCCTCGGCGATGCAGTTTTTTCCGGTATGAGCCGCGGCCCGGCCGGCCGCATCAACCATTCCCACCTGACGGACAGCTTCATTGGCATCGGCTTTAAGCAGGCCGGCCAAGGCTTCGGGCGCCGTTTTTCCGGCCCTCATCATGTCCAGTCCGAGGGGGCCGTAGGAGGCTTCGACAAAAGATTGGGTGGCAACGGCGCCGATGCCGGATTCGGCCCAAGGCACCAGTGAGCCGACCGAGAACCAGTGCGATTGGACGGCCACGCCCAGCTGACCGGTTTTTTTATCGAAGGCGACGATGGAAAACGTGTGAGCGGGCCGAATGTCCGAGGCCGCCATCAGGGGAGGCAGAGCCAGAACGAAAACAATCAGAATTTTCGGGAGGCGCATGATTATCTCACTCCTTACCGGGTTTTGGATCCTCGGCCCGCTTCTATGAATTCTGCGTCCCGCCCGATTGCCGTGCGGACAGGACGGCCAGCATATCTTTCGTCATCGCCGTCAAATCGAAATCGGGCCGCCAACCCCATTCCTCGCGGGCGGCCGAATCGTCGATGGAGGTCGGCCAGGAGTCGGCGATCGCCTGACGGAAATCGGGCCGGTAATCGATTGTGAATCCGGGAATATGCTTGCGGATCTCGGCGGCCAGCATGGCCGGGGTGAAGCTCATGGCGGCCAGGTTGAAGTCGGCGTGATGCTTGAGGCGGGCGAAATCGGCGTCCATCAGGTCGACGACGGATTTCAGGCAATCGGGCATGTACATCATCGGCAGGCCCGAATCCTCCCGGAGAAAACAGGTATAGTGCTGGGTCTTGACGGCTTCATAAAAAATGGCCACGGCATAATCGGTCGTCCCTCCGCCGGGGAGGGTTTCGTGGCTGATGATGCCGGGAAACCGGCTGCCCCGGACGTCGACCCCAAAACGGCGGACATAGTAATCGGCCAGGAGCTCTCCCGCCACCTTGGTGATGCCGTACATCGTTTTCGGCCGGAGGATGGTATCCTGGGGAGTATCGTGACGGGGCGTTTCCGGGCCGAACGCGGCGATGGAGGATGGGATATAGACGCGCTTCAGACCGAGGAGCCGGGCTGCCTCGAGGACGTTATAGGTGCCGTTCATGTTGACGTCCCAAGCCAGCTGGGGATTCTTCTCGCCGGAGGCCGAAAGAATGGCCGCCAGATGATAAATGGTATCGATGCGGTACTTGGCGATCAGCTCATCAAGTCGCGCCGCTTGAGTTACGTCGAGAGTTTTGAAGGGTCCGGAGGCGCGCAGTTCGGACGAGGACAGCGGCAGGATGTCCGTGGCCAGAATGTTCTCTCCCCCATGCCTGCGGCGGAGAACCTTGAGAAGCTCGGAGCCAATCTGGCCCGAGGCTCCGGTCATCAGGATGCGGTTCGGAAAGTTGGACATGAGTGCCTCAAAGAAAAAAATGATTTCAAATACGGGCAATTTATAGCACACCCCTCCGTTTGAAATCAAACCGGAAATGTCCCATACTAACGAGCATGACTAAGAAATCCAGAAGCCCCGAACGGGTCGCGCTCGTCACTGGGGCCGCCTCGGGACTGGGACGGGAAATCGCGGTCGCCCTGAGTGCGTCGGCATTCGCCGTGGCCGTCCATTATCATAAGAACCGGAGCGGTGCTATGGCGACCGCGGACAGGGTCCGGACCGCCGGAGCCGAAAGCCTCGCGGTGGGCGCCGATCTGACCTTGGAGCGGGGTCCGGCCCGACTTTCGGCGCGCGTGGAACGCGCCTTTGGACGGATCGATATCCTGGTCAACAATGTCGGCCCTTTTTTGCAGAAGGCATGGGACGAAGTGACGGCCGACGATTGGAGACGCTTGACGGAGACCAACCTCATTGTTCCCCATGCTCTGATCAAAGCCGTCCTGCCCGGCATGCGTCGGCGTCGCTTCGGAAGAATCATCAATATCGGATTCGGCCGGGTCGGGCAGTTGGCCGCGTTCCCGGGGATTTTGCCCTATGCCGCGGCCAAGACCGGCCTTTTATTGCTGACCCGGACAGCGGCGGCTGGGGAAGCCCGGACCGGGGTCACCGTCAATATGGTCTCGCCCGGACTGCTTCGGGGAGGGATCCTGCCGGCCGGCGCGGAATCCGGCCGGGAACCGCTGGGAACTTTTGCCGACGTGGCCGCGGCCGTACGTTTTCTGGCCTCGGAGGAAGCCGCCGCCGTCAGCGGAGCCAATCTTCTCGTGGCCGGGACCTGGAAAATGTGAAAGATTGGAAATTGCGAATACGGGTTTGATTTATTCTCCGGAATAAACATAATAGTTTCGCTTCCCATGGCTCCCATGCCCCTGACCGCCATCATTCTCTGCGCCGGCCGCGGCGGCCGGCTGAGGCCCCTGACCGATGAAGTTCCAAAATGCCTGCTTCCGATCGGCGGCCGGCCCATCCTGGAGCGCTGTCTGGGCAGTTTGAATGCCCTGGGCATCCGGGACATCGTCCTGGTCATCGGCTATCGCGGCGAGATGATCGAATCCCTGATCCGAACCCTGAAGATTGAGGGAGTTCGGTTTGTCCACAATCCAGACTATGAACGGACCAATACCGCCGTTTCGTTCCGGCTTGCCCTGCGTGGTTTGGATTCCGATTGCGTCCTGATCAACGGCGATGTCGTCTTCGAGAGAAGCATTCTCGAAGACCTCCTCGCCTTGCCCGCCGGGAACGGGGTCGTTGTTGATACCGATATCCCTTTGAATGCCGAGGAAGTCAAGGTCGTATCCGTGGACGGTCGAGTGGATCACATCGGGAAGCATCTCGATCCCGCCGTCAGCCTGGGCGAAGCCATCGGACTATACAAAATCGAACGGTCGATCATTCCCGAGCTCGTCCGGATTTATGAGATGATCGAGGCGAATGGAGAACCCCGACACTTTTTCGAAATCGGGTTCGAGCGGATCGTCACCGGCTCTTCCGGCTCCGCCCGATCTTTCGGGTTGACTTTTACCCGGGGCCGGCCCTGGGTTGAAATCGACACCCTCGAGGATTATGATCATGCCGAACGAGACATCGTTCCCCGGTTCACGGACTGATATCGACCCGCCCCTCATCCGGGGAAAGACCGAGGATCTTTGGGCGATTCCTTTCCTCCGCCTCAACCGATATCTCAACCGGCCTTTGGCCGGAATACTCGTTAGGGCCCTTTTCCGGACCCGGATCACACCCAATCAGGTGACGCTGGCGGCCTTTGCCGTCGGCGTGGCCGGAGCGGGCTTTTTCCTGCATGGCCGGGCCTGGTCCTTCGCTGTCGGAGGACTTTTGGCCGAGCTGTCCTCGATCGTCGATTGCGCCGATGGCATGCTGGCCCGGGCCCGCGGCCGGAGCAGCGCGTATGGAGCGGTTCTCGACCTCATTCTCGACCGGATCAATGAATTCTTTCTTCTGTCGGCCGCCGGGATCGGTTATTACCGATATTCCGGCCGCCCGCGGTTCCTCGTTCTCGGGTTTCTGGTGACCGCGTTGTACTTCCTTCACATAACCCTCGTTTACTTGTGGATGAGTTACAAGAAGAAAGGCGTCCCCGGAGAAGCGGCCGAAAATCGGGCTTGGATGATGATTCTGATTTGCTTTTTCGGGTTGATCAAGCGGATCGATCTCGGTTTCTTCGTTTTGGCGGCCGTGACATCGGCTTTCATAACATTCCTGATCGTCGATTTATTCCGTCTTCGGAAAAGCGGCTTTCCGGCCGCCGGGGACTCGGCCGTAAAATCCTCGGGCCGGGATTGAACGCCGGCGGAAAGCGATTAGAGGCGGATACATGCGTGGCGCCAAACCCCGATTTTTAAATCGGGGTACAAAGCGCCGCTCAGTATTAACCCTGGACATGCCCCGGGCTTGGCGGGCAAGTCCTACGGTTTTTGTAGGATATGCCCCGGGGAGTCGAATGGGTTTAATTTCCGGCTTTTTCCTGCTTTGTGGGAGAGGGTCTGACCGTGGCACCGAAAAACGGACTTCGGCCGAGCGATCCGGATGGCCTTTCCGGGAAGACTTCGCTACAATGGTTCGCGTTGGTTTCGCCGCCGACAATATCCATCCGGAAACGGGGCGCCAGGAGTATCGGAATGAACGGTGTTATTCCCCGGCCAGCCGCTTTTTCCCGAAGCGCGCTGATGATCGCGCTTATTTTTCTTGGTCTGTCCCCGGGTTGCGAAAGGCAGGGTGCGCTGTCCGAAAAACGGATCAGAGCTGTTGAAAAAGGCCTCCTCCGATCCGTTTATCTTCAGGGCCTTCAGCCGGAAAAGCTTCTTCTGTCCGAGCGCATGGCTTTCTACAAGGTCCCCGGAGTCGGCATCGCTTCCATCGACCGGAACGCCCTGGAATGGGTCAAGGCCTACGGTGAACAGGACGCCATGACCCATGATCCTCTAACAACCTCCTTGGTGTTTCAAGCGGGAGCGTTCGGGCAAATCGTAGCCGCAGCGACCGTCCTACGCCTGGCCGAACAGGGAGTCTTCGGCCTCGACGACAAAGCCGGGTCCCGTCTCCGTTCGTGGAATTTTCCATCCGGTTTCGCGCCTCAAGGCGGTCCGGTCACGTTGCGAAAGCTCCTGACGCACAGTGCCGGATTGTCGGATCAGGTCTTTCCCGGCTATGGTCCGGAAGACCCGCTCCCAACCTTGGACCAGGTCCTCGATGGTGTCAAACCGGCCCGGAACGGGCCGGTTTGGGTGGGTCCGCGCCAAAGCGCTCCCCTGAAGGCCTGGTGGAGCGAATCCGGTTATGCCGTTCTGGAAAAAATCCTGCAGGACGCCACGGGTAAGGACTTTGCGGTGCTGGCCGCCGAGGCCGTTCTCGGCCCGGCCGGGATGGCCCACAGCACATTCGCGATGATTCCCCCCGAAACCCTGCCGACCGCATCGGGCCACCTCCGCGAAGGCGGGATCGTTCCCGGCCGTTGGGCGAGGTATCCGGAACGGGCGGCCAAGGGATTCTGGACGACACCGGCCGATTTCGCTTCGTTTCTGACGGAGCTTCTGAATGAAGCTTCCGGTCGGTCGGGAACGATTTTGACCCCGGCCGGGGCGCGGATATTGTTGAGCGCCCAAGTCGAAAACTTCGGCTTCGGATTTCTTGTCGAGGGGCGGGGTGACGACATCAATTACCATGTGTGGGGAAAAACGCGAGGCTACACGTGCGCTATGGTCGTCTATCCGGCCCGGGGTCAGGGGGCCGTCGTGATGACCAACAGCGCGAACGGCGACCTCCTCGGCGAGGAGATTTTGGCCGCTTTCGCCGCGGCTTACGCATGGCCTCACTACCATCCCGTGGAAAAACCCGTCCTCCGCCTGTCGCCCGAAACTTACGGTGAATTCGCGGGCCTCTTCGAAGTGAAGGCCGGATATGCGCTTGAGGTGCGGCCGGAAGATTATTATCTGGTCATCACGCCTTCCGGACAGGCACCCACAAAATTCTTTGCCGAGGGACAGACGCTGTTCTACTCCACGGATCCTTTTATCAGGATTCAATTCTTCCGCGATCCCGAAGGGCGCATCGACAGCCTCGTTCTCTGGCAGAAGGATTTCAGGCTGGAGGCCCGAAAGCGCTGACGGCCGGCCGGAGAAGCCTGTAAACCTCCTTCCAGCGCGGTGCCAACCGGCCGTTAGCGGGGGAACGATGTCGTGCGGGACAAATCCAGGCGATTTATCGTACAATGGCCCTTTCATGAGCCACCATGTCTGTCCGCCTTGGTTAGCCTTCATCTTGGACAATCGTCTGCGTCGCGCCATTCAAAATCCCGGCCGGATATTGGGCCGGTTCCTTCATCCGGGGGACCGGGCCGTCGATGTCGGTTGCGGTCCGGGCTTCTTTTCCGTCCCCATGGCCCGTCAGGTCGGCGAAACAGGAAGCGTGGTCGCGGTCGACATCGACGAGAAGATGCTGGCCAAGGTCCGCCGCCGGGCCGACCGGGCGGGGATGAGCGGTCGTGTGGTGATACTCCGGGCCGGGCCGGATCGATTGGGGATTGGGGTCGACGAATTCGATTTCGCGCTGGCCTTTTGGATGGCTCACGAGGTCCGAGCTCCGGGACCGTTTTTCGACGACATCAGAAAAGCGCTCAAACCGGGAGGATCGTTTCTCCTCGTCGAGCCTAAGCGCCATGTCGCGGAAGCGGAATTCGCCGGCCTTGTCGCCGCGGCCGAGGCGGCGGGCTTTCGGAAGCGCGGTCCGGTCCGGATCCGCTTAAGCCGGGCCGTCGTCTTCGGCCCGGATCGGGGCGCGCATTCATGAAAAGAATAAGGACGATAGGCATTCTGACCGGCGGCGGGGATTGCCCCGGTATCAATGCCGTCATCCGCGCCGTGGCCAAGACGGCCATCCTGGAGCACGGTTGGGACGTCATCGGCATCGAGGACGGATACGAGGGGCTTATCGACAATCGTCATCGGAAGCTGGATCTAGCGGATGTCTCGGGGATCCTGACGATCGGGGGAACGATCCTCGGTACGTCCAATACAGCCGATCCCTATCGGTACGCCTCCTCGCGCGGATCCTCCGTCGTTTTCCGGAACGTCTCCAGGCGCCTGCTCCGCAATGCCCGGGCTCTGGACCTCGATGCGTTGGTTCTCGTCGGGGGGGACGGAACACTCGCTTCCGCCGAACGGCTTCATCGCGACGGTCTCCCCGTCGTCGGCGTCCCCAAGACGATCGACAATGATCTTCGCGGCACGGATGTTACGTTCGGTTTCGACACCGCCGTGGCCATCGCCACCGAGGCCGTCGATCGCCTGCATACGACGGCCCAGTCTCATCACCGGATCATGATCGTCGAGGTGATGGGACGGCGGGCCGGTTGGATCGCTCTTTACGCGGGTTTAGCCGGCGGGGGAGACGTCATCCTTATCCCTGAAATTCCTTTTTCCCTGGAAGCCATTGCGGCCAGCGTTCGGGAACGTCGGAAAAGAGGCAAGAAATTCAGCATCATCGTCGTTGCCGAAGGGGCCAAGCCGAGGGGGGGGGAAGCGGTCGTCCGGACGATCGTCGCCCGAAGCGCGGAGCCCCTTCGCCTGGGCGGCGTCGGTTTCGTCCTGGCCGATCGGATGGAAGCGGCAACCGGGCACGAAACGCGCGCCGTCGTCCTCGGACATGTCCAACGGGGAGGCTCCCCGACCGCGGCCGACCGGATCCTGGCCACCCGGTTGGGTGCCGAGGCCGTCCGGCTCATCGCCCGGAGGGAATTCGGACGGATGGTGGCGGTCAGTAAAGGAGAACTGACGTCCGTACCGCTGGATATACCGGGCGCCGGACCTCGACTCGTCCCCCTCGATCATCCCCTGATTTCGGTCGCCCGGGCCCTGGGCGTGGGTTTCGGCGATCGGGTTTGAGATTCGATTCAACCGCTGTTTTTATCGAACAGGGACGGAGTTGCGGATTCACCCGACGCCGTGGAATCCGAGGCCGCACCTTTCTTCAACACCTCGATGAAATGTTCGACGATCTCGGGATCGAACTGCTGGCCGGAGCAGCGGATGATCTCTTTAAGAGCGTAGTGCTGGGATTCCGAATCGCGGTAGGGACGGCTGGAGGTGATGGCATCGAAAGCGTCGGCCACGGCCATGATCCGGGCGCCGATCGGGATGGCTTGGCCTTTTAAGCTGTCCGGATAACCCTGGCCGTCATAACGTTCGTGATGAAAGCGGACGATGCGGGCGATCTGCTGAAGCTCGACGACGGGCTTGAGGATGTTTTCGCCGATGACCGGATGTTTCCGGATGGTCGCGAACTCCTCGTCGGTGAGTGGTGTTTTCTTGTTCAGGATCTTCTCGGGGATGGCGATCTTGCCCACATCGTGAAGGATGGCGGCCATCTCCAGGTCGTTGAGCTCACGCTCGTCCAAGCCCATCGAACGGGCGATTCGAAGGGAGTACTCCGTC
This sequence comes from uncultured Eubacteriales bacterium, assembly GCA_964557435.1. Classification (GTDB taxonomy): domain Bacteria; phylum Acidobacteriota; class Aminicenantia; order Aminicenantales; family UBA4085; genus UBA4085. Next base: position 30,560 of record CAZLAM010000144.1, on the reverse strand, counting down.
ACCCGGCTGGAGTGATCGCGGGTGTATTTATCTTTGGCCTCCAAAGCGGACACCAGGGAGCGGACCATGGAGAGAAACAGCGAGCGTTGGCGTTCAACAAGATCGGTCGTTCGCATCTTGAGATTTCGATTGGACATGGCCAGATCGGCCTCCGCCTGACGTAGGCGCAGTTGCGAGCGAATGCGGGCTTTGAGCTCCACGGAATCGAACGGCTTGGCGACATAATCATCCGCCCCGGCATCGATTCCTTCGCTCAACATCTCCGCGCCCGAACGGGCGGTGACCATGATGACCGGAATATGTTTCATGGATTCGTCCGACTTGATCCGGCGGCACAGGGTGTGGCCGTCCATGCCGGGCATCATCACGTCGCTCAAGACCAGGTCGGGCATCTTGTCGCGGATCAGGGACAAGCCCGCTTCGCCCGAATCGGCTAAATGTATGTCGAATTCGTCCTCGAGCAAGAGCTTCATAAGCTTGAGGACTTCGGGATTGTCGTCGATCACCACCAGGTTGAAATCATGGTGGCGCAGGGGATCCGATTCCGCCGGCGCCAATTCGGTCCGTTCGAGGTCCATGAGCTGGAGCTTGTGGAAATCGGAGACGATGTCCTGGACGCGCGGCTGTCCGGAATCCGTGGCCCGCTTCTTGAGCGCGACGGGTATTTCCGTTTGGCGCCGGTCGAGGACGTCTTCGCTGAAATGGGCGTCGCCCTTGAGAACATCGACGATGAAACGCGAGCCCTTGCCCGGCTCGCTCTCGGCGTGAACTCGGCCGCCGTGGAGATTGACCAGTTCCTGGACGAGCGACAAACCGATCCCCGTTCCCTCCTGGGCCCGGGACAGGGAGCCGTCGACTTGGGAAAAGCGGTCGAAGATGGATTCCAGCATAGCCGGGGGAATGCCGACGCCGGTATCCTCGATGATGAACTGGACTGTTTCCGGAGTATCGTCGAGGTAAACGGTGATCCGCCCGTTTTCGGGCGTGAATTTGACCGCGTTGGACAGCAGATTGAGGATGATTTTTTCGAAGTGTTCGGGGTCGATCGAGAGGACCAGCGAATGAGAGGGGTGCTGGAAATAGAGCTTGATTTTTTTTCGGTCGGCGAGGGGTTTGACTGAAGCCAGCAGGGTGCTGCAGAATTCGACGAAATCAACCGACTTGATCTTGAGCCGCATCTTGCCCGCTTCGAGCTTGGTCAAGTCGAGAAGGTTGTTGATGAGTTTGAGGAGCCTGAGGCCGTTCTGGCGGATGGCAATCAGGGTGTCCTTCTGCTTGGTTGTCAGCCGCCCCATGTGGCTCTCGATCAACGGGCCGAGCGGGGCGAGAATGAGGGTCAAGGGCGTGCGCAATTCGTGGTTGACGTTGGCAAAAAATTGGGTTTTGAGTTCATCCAGGCTCTTGAGCTTGGTGTTCGATTCACTGAGCTGGACGGACGTCTGCTCGAGTTGGATGCGATTCCGCAGCTCCCGGCGGCGGATGCCGTCCATGATGTAGGAACCGAAAGCGCCGATGACGATGATCGAAGTCAGGAAGAAAAGGTTGCTGACGACGATCCGCCATTCCCCCGTTTTATCGGGCAGATTGAACAAGCTGGGGACGGCATAGCTGAGCCAAACGAAGACATAAAGGACGAGGGTCTGGCGGAAGGCCAGGGGGATGACGACGACCATGCCCATTACGATCAGATAGAGGCCCTGGGCGTAGGCCGTGACGAATCCTCCCAAGATCTGGATCATGATGGCGATGCCCGCCGCGTCGAAGATGACCAGGGCCATGCCCAGGCGGATGAAATCGCGGTCGGTTTTAATTTTCCAGGAGACGACAAGAAGGCCGATACTCAAAGCCACGACGATGAGCCGGATGATGAGGAATGTTGGAAAATACAGAGGCGCCGTCACGGCGTCGAGAATGAGAAAAGACAAATATAGGATGAGACTCAGAACGATCGCCAGGCGGGCTCGTCCCTTCAGGTTGTGCTCGTGGTTGAGCCGTTCTTCGAAGACCTTGTCGTCAGGATTCATGGATTTCCCGTGGGCGGGCCGTGATGATATACCCTTGGGGTGGAGTGCCGAAGGACGGACATTGGTCGATAGGCTCCCAGCCGGCTTCGTCAAGCAGTCCGTCGAGCCGGGCGGGATCGAAGAAGTCGAAGGTTCCGGCCTCTTCCAGTTCAACCAGCGCCTGGGCGTTGTTGAGGAAGGTGCGGATGGAATTGAGGAGAAAAGTCTTGGGCCGGTCGGGCGCGAAATCTTCGGGAGGAAGAGCTTCGAGCTTGGCCACCAGACGTGTAAACAGTCCCGAGGCATCGGCGTCCGGACGCATGCTGGAGAGAACCAGCAATCCGCCCGGAACGATGATCCGGCGTATCTCCTTCAAGGTTTCGATGGGATCGAAAATATAGGATAAAACAAGACTCATCAGAATCTTATTGAAGGATGCGTTGCGGAAGGGGAGATGGAGGGCCTGCTCGGTTTTGCCGCCGAAGCCCAGTTTACGGAAGGCCGGCTTTTCGGCCATCCGGCCTCGGACAAAACGGACGGCCAGATTGAAATCGAGAATGATCCGATATTCATCCAGCTCAAACTGGCTTTTCAACCATTGGTCGGCGGCCGGGGTAATGGTTTCGCCGCGAAGGATACGATGAAGCCGGGGCGAAAAGGCCGCATCGATGCGTTCCGCGCTTTGCAGAGGTAGGTTTTCGATCCGTTCGGAAAGAGTTTGGAAACGGACAATCTCTCCGGATAGAAACTGGCGGACCGGCAGAAACCGGTTCAGCTCCACATCCAGGCCCAGGAAGTCCAGACGGCCTGAACCCGTCCAAGCGGGGGCCAGGGCCGAAAGCTTGGTCCGGGCTTGCCGCATGGCCGCCGGGATGAGGTCTGCGACGATTAATAGAGACGGGAAGCTTTTTCCATCGGTAAGAATTTGTTCGACGAAATTGCCCGTCCCTCCGCCCAGGTCAAGGAGCCGGTCGTCCGGACGAAGGTCCAAGGCCCGGGCCTGATCATGCATCAGATTGCGGTAATCGTCGGACAGGGCCATGACGTCGAAGCCGAGGAGGTTTTCCTCGCCGACCAGGTAACGCTGCCAGTAATCCCGGCGATTCTTGATGGATCGTGCGGGAATACGGTCCTTCTCGGCGCGTCGCAATAGAACGATGCCGCCTTTATCCGGTACGATGGGCCGGATCAGATCCTTATATAGGAATCGATAAATGAGAGCCGTGATCGTTCCGAAGAGGCTGAGGGCTTCTTCCGAAGTCCTGGCATTATGTCCCAGAGGAACGGCCAGAACTTCGCGCGGTGATTCGGAGTGGACGCTCATGACGTCCCTGACGAAATCGGCTTTGACCCAATGATCATGCTCGCCGTAGATCCAGGTGATGGGCAGGTCGAGCAGGGGCATGTCGGCGCGCGCCTGTTCCATGGTGGCGACACGGTTCCGGACTCCGTCCGCGACATAGGGATCGACATCGACCAGATTTCCCAGGACGGGCATCACGCCGAGCCGGAGGCCGATCTGGTGTTGCTCCAGGAAGTCGAGGCCGCAGTTGACCCTGATCATCAAGTCTCGGAATTCCGGAGTGCCCATGCAGGAAATCCAGTAGCCGATTTTCCGGCGGTACGGTTCATCCCGGAGCACGATGCGGGCTTCGAGGGCCGATAGGGAAAAGCTGATGAGGACGACCGAGCTGGCTTTGAGCGTAGGGTTGAAGTCGAGCCAATTCAAGACCGACCGGATGTCGTCCGCGCCCTGGGTGAAAGTGGCATGGACCATCTCGTACGGTGGTTCGGCCGAATCGGGATCCTTGTGGCTTTCCCCCTTGCAGCGGATCCCGTCATAGCGGAGGACGGCGATCGGTTTGCCCTTGCGGTAGAAATTCTCGACAATCGTCTGGGCCAGGGCAAACAGCGTTTCCTTGGTTTTGCCGAAGGCCGGTGGAACGATCACCACCGGAACGGGGTCGCCGTCCAATGGCAGCGAGGTGTTCAAGAGGGCGACGATTTCCTCGCCCTTGGAGTTTTCCAGTCGGACAACCTGAGGGGGTCGCTTAGCCAATTCGCTCAAGTCGGAATGCCGGCGCGGTCCTGAGCGGAGTTTTTCGGAGTCGCGCGTGGGCGGCCGTTCCCCCCGCGTTTCGGGCTTGGCCAGCTCCGCCGTCAGGATCGGCATGCGTCCGATGCCGAATTGGACTCCATAGCGGAACTTCGCCCCGCCCTCGTCCCCGATTTTGAGGACGTTGCGGACTTCGCCCCGAACCTCGCGGACGAGCCGTCCTTCGTGGATGATCCGGACCGCGTCGAGCGGTGTCCCGATGAGAAGGGCGATGTCACGGTCGGCGGAGAGGAAGCTCACGCCGCCCTCGCTGATGTCCGTGACTGAACCGCGGATGGTTTTAGCGAAAGGCTCGGGGAGCGTGATTTCGACGGCCAAGGCTTCGTCCGAACAGGCCCGGCGCGAGGACCTCTTTTCGGAATAGAACAGGATGTGCGGATAGAGGCAATCCAGGCTTTTACCGTCGGGGTCGATGCGGTAGACGATGCTTTCAAAGGTGTAGGTGGCCGGCCCGAACTGGAAGGAAACGAAAACGGCGTCCGAGGTCTTGAACCTGGAACCCAAGTCCGGCCCGGCCAAGCGGCAGAAACGCCGGGTTTCCAAGCCCGTCAGGCGGACGGATGCGGGCTGGAGTTCGCTGGTTTGGATGACGGTGAATTCGGCCTCGGTCCGCAGGGCTTCATCGAGCAGGTTCTTGATGCGGACCTTGTCGGTGAAGGCGATGATGTTGTCACGGCGAAGGAACGGATATTTATCGCGGAGTTCATCCAGGTCGTCTTCAATATTAGATTCGGCGATCAGGCGGACGATGGAAGCGCGCGCTTCGTCCTCGACAAGGAGGAACTGGACGCCGACGCCGGTTTCGTCGACGCGCACAATCCGCCCGGTGGCGAGCAACGACCGCCCGTCGGGCAGATACAGGGTGATCGGCAGAATGTAATTCGGGGGCAGGATTGTCCGCACGAACATTCCGGTTTCACTCAGGTTTTCGACGGGAGCGCGGCCTTGGGCGCCGATGTCGGCTTCGATCCCGGCCCGGGCGTCGAAGGCGGCCCGCATGATGCCGCGTTTTTCCCGCGATTTGCGGGCCATCAACTTGCGGACGCGACGGCGGATCCGGCCGGCGTCAAAGGGCCCCTCGATGATCGCATCGACCCAGCCGGTGAGGGGCGGGGACGGATCCATCCGTCCGTCGCCGTTCTCGTTGAGAAGCAGCTTGGATACATCCTCGGGCCGGCGGACCATCTCCTGGACATAACGGAGGAGAGTCGCGGCGTCCGGAAAACGAAGATAGCGATCGACGATCAAGGCATCGAGCCGGGGTTGTTGGCCGATTATATCGATGGCTTCGCGCGCGCCGGCGGCCGCCAAGACCAAGAAATCCTCTTCGAAAGCGGCTTTCAGGGAATAGCGCTTGGTGGAATCATCATGGGCGACAAGAATAAAAGGCTTCTCTTTCATGTCCTCGTCCCGGCTTCGGCTGTGAGTCTCGAAGGCAGTCTCCTCATTCCCAAGCCCCCGCCAGACCATTTAGTTGTGATGGCTCTCATGAAATTTAAAATATCACAATATCTCCTACAAGATACTATATATAGTGGGGAACACTCCTGTCAAGTCGATACTTGGGGGAGATGAAAAACTTTTCGAATCGGACCATATTTCACCTTGACAAACATCCTTTTGCCGCCTATTATCTTAATGGTGAACAAAATGGTGAACATGACAAGGCGCGAGCCGACTGAACGCCAAACAGCCATCCTCAAGGCTATCGAAGCCTTCATCCTTGAACGCGGTTACGGCCCGACACTCCGCCAGATCGGCTCCCGGCTCCGTATCGCCAGCCCTTCGGCCGTTTTCAAGCACGTCCTCAGTCTGGAACGCAAGGGCTACCTGAAGAGGGAAAAAGGCGATCTGCGGCTGACCTCTCTTCAGCCCGGGCCGCCGACACACATCCATGTGCCCCTGGCCGGGCTGGTGCCGGCGGGTTTGCCGCGCGAGGCCTTCGACTTCTCGGGCGAGGCCATGGACATCCCCGACTGGATGATCGGGCGACGCCGGGGGAATGTCTTCTGCATCCGCGTCGAGGGCAAGAGCATGATCGATGCCTACATCGACGACGGCGATCATGTTCTCCTGGAGCGGACGGATTCGGCCAACTCCGGGGAAATGATCGTGGCCATGCTCGAGGACGGCTCGGTCACCCTGAAACGGCTCCGTCGCGAGGACGACAAGACGGTCCTCGTGCCAGAAAACCCCGCCTTTCCTCCGTTCGAGGTCGATAACCTGCGGGTGCTGGGGCGTGTCGTCGGGGTGTTGAGGAAGTATTGAATGAGCCCATTTTTCTTCCCCTTGAGGCGGCCGCTCCGATCCGCTCCGATCCGCTCCGGGCTGTTCCGGAGAACGGGCGGCCGTCTCCTTTTTGTAAAAAGTATTGTTTGTCGGCCCGACGCCCCTCCCTTCAGACTGCGGAAGGACGTATCGGCGGCCGTCCAATCCGGTTTTTCGAGGGACCTGCACGATGAACGCGATCACCAGGGCACCGGCCTTCGGCCCGGCCGAGCTCGACGGAACCCCGGCCGCCGCCCAGGCCGCCGCGGCCGGAACCGTTTCGGACCGGCCCGTGACGAACACGGAACCTCCGGCCGACGGCGGCCCTGGCCCCGCGGGCTTTGCGGGGGTTCATTTCCGCCGCCCGGGCCTGTCCCTTGACGGGCCGGCCGGAGGCCTTCCGCCAAGCCCCGGGCTTGGCAGTCCTCATTCGCGAAGCGATGAGGGCGGACTCCGCCCCCGTCTTCCCGGCGACTTTCCGGCCGGCCGCCGCTTCATCGTCCACGTCGATATCGACGCCTTCTTTGCCTCCGTCGAGGTCCTGCTCAACCCGGCCCTCGCCGGCAAGCCCGTCATCGTCGGCGGCCTACCCCACGAGCGCGGCGTGGCTTCGACCTGTTCCTACGAGGCGCGCCGCTATGGCGTGCATTCCGGCATGGCCCTGCGCACCGCGGCCAAGCTTTGCCCCCAGGCCGTCTTCGTCCGGGGCAACTACGCGATCTACCAATCCTTCTCCGAGAAATTTTTCCGGGTCCTCCGCGAGGCGACGCCCGACGTCGAGGAGACCTCGATCGACGAAGCCTACCTCGACTTGACCCGCTGCCGGCACCTCTATCCGTCGTTCCCGGCCGCGGCCCGGAACCTCAAGGCCCGCGTCGAGCGCGAGACGGGCCTGCGCGTCTCGGTGGGCGTCGGCCCCAACAAGATCCTGGCCAAGCTGGCCACGAAGAAAGCCAAGCCAGCCGGTTACCACGAGATCGCCCCGGGCGGGGAGGAGGAATTTCTCCGCGACTTGCCCATCGACAACCTGCCCGGCATCGGCCCCAAGACCCAGGTCCTGCTGCGCGCGCTGGCCATCCGGAAGATCGGCGATCTATGGGGCCTGCCGCGCGGCACACTTCATTCGATCTTCGGTCTGGGGGGTGACGACATCTACCTCCACTCGCGGGGGATCGACAGCCGACCCATCGTCACCTCCGCGGCGCCCAAGTCCGTTTCGCGCGAAACGACGTTCCTGGAGGATCTCTGGGACCGGCGTCTCCTGCTGGCCCATCTGGCTTACCTCTGCGACCGCCTGACCCTGGCCTTGCGCCAGGGTCATCTCTACGCCCACGTCATCGAGGTCAAGGTCCGTTACTCCGACTTCCGCACCGAGGGTCGCCGCCGCCTGCTCCTCACACCGCGCCGGGAGATGGTCGATGTCTACCGGATCGCCGAGGAGCTCTTCCTGCCGCTCTACCACGGCACGCGGCTGGCCCTCCGGCTGGTCGGGGTCAAGGCCTCGGACCTGGTCCGGTCACGGCCCCTGTCGCTGTTCGAGAGCTTCTCGGAAAAAGAGGAGCGGCTGAGCGAAGCCGTAGACACGGTCCGCGGAAAATACGGCTTCGGTTCCGTCCTCACCGTCCGGGAAAAGATGCTCGAGGCGGTCTATCCCTTCGAGCGCGACCGCGGTTTCGTCCTCAAGACGGCCTCACTCACCCGCTAGAAGCGTCGATGTTCGTCCCGCTCCGCGTCCATTCCACGTACAGCAAGGGCCGGGGCGGGGCCACGATCGAGGAACTGGCGGTCTTCGCGGCGCGGCGAGCCCCATCCGGCGCGGATGGGATTATGGCCCTGTCCGACGTCGGCAATCTCTACGGTTGGGCCAAGTGGAAGCGGGCGGCCCGGGCGGCCGGTTTCAGGCCCCTGTTCGGCTGTGAGGTCGAGACGGGCGAAGGACTCTTTCTTTTTTTGGTCAAAAGCCGCGAGGGCTACGCGAATCTCATGGAGATCCTCAACCGCCGCGAGATCCGCGACGCCGGTCTTCTCGATGGGCTGGTTACGATCGGCCTGCCGTTGCCGGGGCGGGGCGAACGGGACCCGAACGGGGAGCCGCCCGGCCGGACTTGGGGCGTTGGCCCGGAAAAAGCGCGACAGGGCGGGTCGTCCTTCCCCGCGCGGCTGGGGACGCTCAAGGCCTGGGCGGCGGCCGGAGATCTTTACGTCGGAGCCGATTTCCCCTCTTTTGCCCGGGCCCTGGCACTCGCCCAAGCCCATGAGCTGCCCTTGGTGTGGGCCAACCCGCTCAAGTTCGTCCGCTCGCCCGAACGACTGGTCCTCCTCCACGCCATCGCTCGCAAAATCCCGTACCCGCCCGAATGGGACCGCCTGCGCCGTGCCGTCAAGCGGTTTGGGCCCGACCAGGAGGCCCTGGCCCTCAAAACCTTCGGCGCCGCCGCGGCCGACGCTTTCCGGGCCACATTTGCCGCGGCCGAGCGGTGCGCTTTCGATTTTTCCGGCATTGTCCCGCCCCTGCCTCGGGATCTTTTTCCCTCGACCTTGCGCGACGAGGTCCTGACCCGTCTTCGGGCCCGCCAGGGTCTGAACTGGAGTGCGCGCGAACGGGTCCGGCGCGAGCTCGAGGCCATCGAACGATCGGGCTTTGCGCCCTATTTCCTCATCGTCCACGACGTCATCGAGTTCGCCCGCCGCAACGGCATTCTGCACAACCTCAAGGGATCGGGCGCCTCGTCCTTCGTGGGTTGGCTGCTGGGCCTGTCGCACGTCAATCCGGTCGAGTTCGACCTCTACTTCGAGCGCTTCCTCAACGCCGGCCGCGACGATCCGCCCGACATCGACCTCGATTTCGACTCGCGTCACCGCGACAAGATCCTGACCTATGTCCTGGAGAAGTATGGGGCGGGGCGGACGGGCGCCGCCTTCGTCTGCAGCCTGAAGAGTTTCGGCGCTCGATCCGCCCTCTACGAGACGGCCCGGGCGCTGGGCCTGCCGCCCGCCGAGTCGCGGACCCTGAGCAAGAAAGCGCCTTTTTTCGCCGAGCCGGCCCATCTGAAGACGGCCGCTCCTCCGGCCGGCTTTCTCGAGGTCTGGAATCTGGCCTCCGACCTGACGGGGGTGCACCGTGAGATCTCGCTCCATGTCGGAGGCATCATCCTCACCGTGGCGCCCGCCGACCGCTGCCTGCCGCTGGAGAAGTCGGCCAAGGGCTTCGTCATGGCCCATTTCGACCGTGACGCCGTCGAGGACCTCAAGCTGATCAAGCTCGACTTGTTATCGGTCCGGGGGCTGGCGGCGATCTCCGAGACCAAGACGCGCCTGGGGCTTCTCAACCTCCCGGACGGCGACGCCGGGGCGTTCGCCCTGCTCAAGTCGGCCGCGACCATCGGCTGTTTCCAGGTCGAGAGTCCGGCCATGATGAACCTTCTGCGGCGGATGAAGCCCGCCGACATCGGCGACCTGACGCAGGCCCTGGCCCTCATCCGTCCCGGACCGACCGAGAGCGGGATGAAGGAGTCGCTCCTGCGGAGCCGCGAGGGCCGGGGATCGTTCGCCGACCCGTTCCTGGAAAAAATCCTGCCCGAGACGGGCGGGCTCCTCCTCTACGAGGAGCAGGTCATGCAGATCGCCGATCGGGTGGCCGGCCTGCCGCCCGAGGACGGAGACCTTCTGCGGCGGTGCCTCAAGGCGAAGGGGCCGTCACCCAAGGCCGCCCTCAAAGTCCGTTTTTTCACCCAGGCCGGGGAGCGGGGATACACGGGCGGCGAGGTCGAGAAATTATGGGGGACTCTGGAGAAGTTCTCCTCCTATTCCTTCAACAAGGCCCACAGCGCCTCGTATGCGGCCATGGCTTACCAGGCCGTCTATCTCAAGGCCCATCACCCCGTCCCGTACCTGGCGGCCGTCCTCAACGCCGGGGGCGGCTACTACGGCCAGGCCGAATACGTCGAGGAGGCCAAACGGCGGGGGATCCGGATCCTGGGCCCCGACATCAACCGCAGCGGACACGGATTCGAGGTCGAAGGGGAGGCGGCCGTCCGCGTCGGGTTCGCCGCGATCAAGGGGCTGGCCGTCCGGACGGCGGAGAAAATCCTCGAAGAGCGCCGGGCGGGCGGCGCGTATCCGTCGATCGAGGACTTTCTGGCCCGTGTCCGCGCTTCCAAGGCCGAGCTCTTCACGCTCATCAAGGCCGGGGTGTTCGACTCGCTCGAGGCCCGCCGCACTCGGCAGGTCCTGCGCTTTGTCCATGGTGTGGACGGCGTGGAACCGACGGCCGATCTCGATTCACGCGAGAAAGCCCGTCTGGTCCTCGAGTCGCTCGGCTTCTGTCCCGATGCCGATCCCCTGGCCCTCTACGAGGGACAACGGCCGGAACTCCGCATCAAGGACCTGCGCCGACACGCTGGGCGGACGGTCGCCCTCGTCGTGCGGGTCGTGGATGCGCGGGGGAAGGATGTTCGCGGAAGCCGCAAATATTTCTACCTGTTCGAAGACGAAACCGGAGTCGTCGAGGGAGTGGGCGACCGCCAGTGTCTGGCCTCGGGCGAGCCCCCCGTCTGCTGTCTGCGGGGCGAAGCCCGGCCCGACGGCCAGGGTGAAATAAAGATCCACGCCTGCGAATTTGTAAAGGCTTTTTGATACGTTCGCGGCCAAAGCGCCGCTCAGTATTAACCCTGGTAATACCCCGGGGGGAGTCGAATGGGTTTATACGTTTGCCGGGCCGCCGTCGCCCGATAGTTTCAGCTCAGGCGGTGGGCTTCGTCGATCATGGCCAGGTAATTTCGCTCCGGGACATAGCTCGGTATGGAGTTGCCCGATCCGACGGCAAACCGTCCGGCGGGCCCGCACGTTTCGATCAAGCGGCGGGTCCGGCGTCGGACATCGCCTTCCGATCCCTCGGCCAGAATGTTGATATCCACTCCGCCCAAGACGGCGATCCGGCCTCCCCAGCGGGCCTGGACATCCTCGATGGGCAGAATGGCGTCTTCGAACGAATGCTTGCCGTCGATCCCGACGGACTCGATCAAGTCCGGGAAGATGTTCTCCAGGTTTCCGCAGGAATGGAGGAAGTAGGGGAGCCCGCGATGGTGGGCCATGTCCGCTAAAATCTTGTGCCAAGGCAGGACATATTTCCGCAGAGTATCCGGAGAGACGAGCGTCCCCGATCGGAAGCCCATATCGTCGCCGGGAAAAATCGCCGTCAGGCCCGGCAAATCGAAAAGATGATGATAGAAATCAACCAGCAGATTTCCGATGCGGTCGGCCACGGCGCGGACGAGACCGGGTTCGTCGGCCAGGGCGAAGCTCAATCCTTCCAGGGACATGATCCAGGACAGGTGTTCGAAGGGACCGCCCGCATGGCAAGTCAGGAGCCCCAACCCCTCGGGCCGATGGGCGGCCAGATATTCGAAAGGGAAGAAATCGAAATCCTCGACCCGCGGCCAGACGAAACGATCGAAATCGTCCCAGGAACAGATCGTGCCGCCATGTTCATTGGCCCAGGCCCGTTGTCCCGAGGAAGAAGTCGCATCCGCGGCCAAGACTTTGGATTCCAGAAATGGAAGGCCGGCCTCAAAGCGGACGAAATCATAGCCCAGCCGGCGCCAGAATTCGATGGTATTGTCCAAATGCGCCTTTTGCGAGTCCCGGTCGGGGCCGAATTCGACCCAGGGGCGCCCCAGCATCCCGGTTACGATCGGTTTCATCACCGAAACGTCGACCAGGTATTCGATGAGGGGAACGGGTCCCTTCCGGCGGCCGGCCAGGATGTCGAGAAACCGTCCGGCATCGGGCGCCGGCCGGACCACGGGAATATGCGGAAAATCGCCGGTCCGGTTCATCTCAGGATTTCAGCGGCGATCGGGCGCAAGTTGAATTCCGAAGCCATGCTTCGGCCGTAGGCGCCGGCGCAGAGGACGGCCAGAATTTCACCGGAGCGGGGGACGACCATCGGCAAGTCCCGTCCGAAGACATCTCCGGTTTCACAGAGATGGCCGGCGACGGTCACGGCCGTCCGCGTGCCTCGTGATCGGGAAGCGTTGACGATCTCGTGATAGGCCTGGGCGTATACGGCCGTACGGGGGAGGGTGTTGAAGGTTCCGCCGTCGACGCAAGCGAGGAGATTTTCGTAGCTTCTCTTGAGATAGTTGACGCCCAGGAGGAGAACGCCGGCGTCGGCGACGAGATATTTGCCCGGTTCGACCGCGATGGCCCTCAGGCCCAACCCGGCCCGGCCGACCGACCGGCCGATCAAGCGGGCATACCGATCGACCGGGAAGGCCTTTTGGGTTTTCATGTAACGCGGACCGAAGCCGCCTCCGAAATCGAGGAACTCGAGTTTAGTGCCTGTCCGGACGACCTCCCGGGCCAGACCTATCATTCTCTCCACGGCCGTCTCGACGGTTGGATAGTCGTCGGCCGTCCAGCCCGAACCCAGGTGCTGGTGAAGACCGACAGTACGGAATCCGGCCGCGGCCGCCAGCTCCAGCGCTTCCGGAACCCGGGCTTCTTCCACCCCGAATTTGATGACGGTGCCGTCGACCGAGCGTGTCCCGGCGGTAATGACCCGGGGGTTGAAACCGCGACCGAGGCCCGGATTCCAACGCACCGATACGCGGATGTCCCCCGCTTTGAACCGGGACGGGCGGGCCTGCCGCATGGCCTCGATCTGTTCGACGGCGTCGATGTTGACCGTCACTCCCGGCACATCGAAAACGGCCCGGAAGTCCCGTTCGCCGAGACTCGTCCCGGTGAAGAGAATCCGATCTCCGGAAAAACCGGCCCGCCGCGCCGCCAGGACTTCCCGCGGGGAAACGGCATCAATCCACGCTCCGGCGGTTTTAAGCCGGCGCAGGATCCCCGAATGAGAGTTGGCTTTCATGGCGTAGCACAACCGGACTTCGAAGCCTTTGACCGCGGCGAAGGCGGCCCGCAGACGGTCGAAATTGGCCGCCAACCGGCGGCGGGAATAGACGAAGACCGGCGTTCCGTATTTGCGGGCCAGCGTTTCCGCCGGGACGCCGTCGATCGTCAGTTTCCCATCATGGAACTTCAGGGTTTCGTTTTCCCACCAGGGCATGTCCTCATTCCTTTCCCGGGCCGGAGGCGTCCGCGGAGTCGTCGTTGAAGAGATCACGTTGGCCGGCCCTGATTTTCCGAACGATCTCGGCCAGCAAGGGATATTGACGAAGAAGGTTTTCGGGAACCTCGACTTTTTTCCCCGTCGTCATGTTCTTGAGCTGGAGAGCGTTGGCCAGGGCCTGGCCGCGATAGTGGTTGTTGGTGATGACGTATATGCGCTCGCTGGAGGAGGCCATTTCCTTGATGCGGCGGACCCACTCGCCGAGTTCGTCCTTGGCGTAAAGGTAATCGTAACGGGCATCCCGTCCGGCTCCTGCCTTGAACCAATTGGCCGTGTTTCGGCCATGGAGCCGGACATAGGCGAAGGCCGGATTCGTCACGACGGAGCTGGGTCCGAGGGATTTTCCGATCCGCGGTTGGTCGATATTGCAGAACGCGGCTCGCTTCTCCCGGAGAAGGTCGTAGGTTCGTGGATCATCCCAGGAGGATTGGCGGAATTCCACGGCCTCCGGATAATCGGCGAATCGTTCCAGAAGACCGGCCAGATAGTCCCGGTTGGCCTCGGTATTGGCGAACGACCAGGGAAACTGGAGGAGAAGCGCGGCCAGGCGGCGCGCGGCGACGAGAGGTTCGAGGGCGCGCCGGAAGCCATCGACAGCGGCGGCGTCCACCGTCCCGCGCTCATGGGTGAAGCCCTGATGCAGCTTCACGGCAAACAGAAAGTCCGGGAAAGCGGCTACTCTCCGGACCCACGAAAGGGCCATGGCGGCCGTCGCCGGTCGGTAAAAAGTGCTGTTGATTTCGACGATGTCCATGAATCGAGCCAGATACGGCAGAGGATGAAATCCGTGGCCGTGTTCGTCGGGATAGACGATTCTCTCCCAATCCGGATAACTCCAACCAGCCGTACCGATCCATGTGCGCGTCATGAGCTCCCTATTGTAAGAAAATCGGGGCGACTTGCCAAGACGGTGGAATCCGAAGAATAATAAGCGGGCCATGGCCCGATCCGAATTCGCCGCTGCCGTCGAACGCGCGGACGCTCGCATCCGGGGAGGAATCGTTCGGACCCCCCTGGAGTTCTCTCCGATTCTGAGCCGCGAGATGCAGGCCACCGTGCTGATCAAGTGGGAATGCGATCAAAGAACAGGTTCGTTCAAATTGCGGGGCGCGCTCAACGCGGTGCTGTCCCTGGCGGAGGCGGTCCGACGGTCCGGAATCATTTCCGCCTCAACGGGCAATCATGGCCTGGCCATGACCAGGGCCGCGCGGCTGGTCGGCGCGCCTCTGACGCTTTACGTTCCCCGGACCACCACCACGGCCAAACAGGTCCGACTTCGCCAAGCCGGGGCCGACCTCGTGATCGACGGTGATTCATGCGAGGTTGCCGAAGCCCTGGCACGCCAAGCGGCGGTCTCTTGGGGAAAGGCTTATGTCTCACCCTACAATGACCCGGCCGTGATCGCCGGCCAAGGAACCGTCGGCCTCGAGATCCTGGCCGCGGCACGGGATGCCGACGCCGTTCTTGTGCCCGTCGGAGGCGGAGGATTAGCGGCCGGAATCGCCGGATACATAAAGGGCAAAGCGGCCGGGATTAAGGTTTGGGGAGTCGAACCCCGTCATTCGGCTTTTATGCGCGCCTCTTTGGCCGCCGGCCGGCTGGTCGAAATCAAGGAAAAACCGACCCTGGCGGACGCCGTGGCCGGGGGGATCGAACCGGGTTCGATCACCTTCCCGCTGTGCCGGCGTTATCTGCGGGGAATCATTTCCGTATCCGAGAGAATGTTGGCCGAAGCCTTGACCACTCTGATCCGTATCCATGGTCGATCCGTCGAAGGCGCGGGAGCCCTGGCTCTGGCCGCGCTGGGGACGGAAAAAAGGCGGTTTCGGGGACAAACCGTCGTTCTCGTCGTAAGCGGAAGGAATGCCGCCTGAACGCACGGGGAGACGACACCCTCGGCGGCGCGCCTTTTTCCCCGGCCCGGGTTGCCATGACGGCGAAAATTCATTAATATGACCGTCGTTGGAATGTTCCGGTCCGAGCGTTCCCAATCGATGATAGCAGGGGTGTCCTAGTGCGGAAGAGAGTCGCGGCGGCGATCGGAAGTTTGATCCTGCTCGCTTCCGGCTGTCCTTCCAAACCCCTGAAATCGGGCTATACCATCGGTTTCCTGCAGCTGCTGGACTCGCCGACGAATCGGGAAGTCCGGCGCGGGTTCGTCAAGGCCCTCGAGGATTACGGTCTGCGCAACGGGATCAATGTCCGGCTCGATGCGCGCGACGGCCTGGGCGATTTGTCCGAAGTGCAGCGCATCGCCAGGGAGTTCGCCGGTTCCGCCGACATGATTGTGGCCGTATCGACACCCTGCCTCCAGGCCGCGCTCATCGCCGCGCCGAAGATCCCCATCGTCTTCACTTCGGTGGCCAACCCTTATCTGACCCGGGCCGGAACTTCCGCTTCGCGGCATTTGGAAAATGTCACCGGGGTGGCTTCGACGGGTCCCATCCGCCAAGCCTTGGCCTTTATCCGGGAGGTTCTTCCGTCGGCCAAGCGGGTCGGAACGCTGTGGACGCCGTCCGAATTGAATTCGGAGTATTATCTTGAGCTTCTCCGCGCGGCCGCCTCCGATCTGGGGATGGAAATCGTGAGCGTCCCCGTTTCTAATCCCAACGAGGTTCTGCTGGCGTCCCAGGTCCTCATCAATAAGTCGGTCGACGCGATTTATCAGATTTCGGACAACACCGTGAACGCCTCGTTTGAAGCGCTGGGCCAGGCCGCCGAGGAAAACTCCGTTCCGCTGTTCGGCGGCTTTCTTCTGTCGACCCGGTTGGGCGCCTGCGCCGCCATGGGCTGGGACTTCTTCGACATGGGATACAAGACGGGCGACCTGGTGGTCCGCGTCAAGAACGGCGAAAGCCCGGCCCGTATCCCGTTCCAATCCATGACCAACGTCAAAATCCACCTCAATCTCAAGTCGGCCGAACGTCAGGGGATTCGCTTCACGCCCGATGTGATTCAACGCGCGGTGGAGGTCGAGGCGGGGACGGAAAAGGCTGCGGCGCCGGAGAAGGCCCTGGAGTGACGGGGTTGTAAAATTTCCCGGCTGCTAAAACCGCCCGAATACAAAACGTCCCCGGCCCGGCCGCTGCGCCGAACGGATCGAATGGGCAATGAGTTCCGAGGCCATCCCGCAAGCCTCTCTGATCGTTTTTCCGCCGGCCAGGAAGGCCAGGATCGCCGCGGATAAAAAGCAGCCCGTCCCATGGACGTCGCGCGCCAGGCGTTTTTTTCGGAATGACAAGATCCGCTCTCCATCGAAAAGGACATCGATCGGAGACGTCTCCAAATGCCCGCCTTTGACCAGGCACGCGGCGCCCGTCCGGTCATGTATCATCCGCGCGGCTTCTTCCATGGTCGTAGGCGAGTGAACGGAAAAACCGGCCAGCCGTCCGGCCTCCTCGAGGTTCGGCGTCACCAGCGACGCTCGCCCGCGCAGCAGACGAAGAACATCCCCGACCGCCCCCCGTTCGAAAAGCCAGACGCCCGAGCTGGACCGGAACACCGGATCGACCACCCGGGGACGGCCGGACATTCGGCCCAGGAGATCGGTCATGACGCGGAAATTGGCGGCCGAACCGGCCATTCCCGTCTTGACGCCCAAGAACGGCAGATCGGCGGCAAGGGACCGCCATTGAGACCGGACGAACTTGGGTTCGAGCGGCCGGACGCAGGATACGCCGGCCGTATTCTGGACGGTGAGCGCGGAAATAACGGCGGCGCCGTGAAAACCTTGGGATCGGAACACGGCCAGGTCGAGGGACACGCCGGCCCCTCCGGAGGGGTCGAATCCGGCGATGGTCAAAAGCGTTTGGGGCATGGCGTTCCTCATGGTAGAAGTCCGGCCGGACAAAAGCAAGGAGTTCGAAACTATGTTACTAAGCCGGGCGGAATATAGTTGACTCCGGATGTTTTTATCGCCCGGCTAGTACTCGGGGAGCAGTAAGGATTATGTAACATATTTACTGCTCCCCGTAGTAAAATCGACTTCTGATGGTCCGGGTGCATGTCTTCATTTCGGGACGGGTTCAGGGCGTCTGTTTTCGAGCCTGCGCCCGGCGTTGGGCCGCGGAATCCGGTCTGAAGGGATGGGTCCGCAATCTCTATGACGGACGAGTTGAACTCGCGGCCGAAGGGGACAGGACTGCGGTCGAGGCCTTGATCGAACGGCTCAAGGTCGGTCCTCCCAGAGCCCATGTCGACGGAGTCGAAATCCTGTTCGAGAACCCGCGGGAGGAGGACGACGATTTTCGGGTCCGTCCGACGGATTATTGACCGTCAAGCCGGCCGTTTGCCTTCGTCAAAGAATTTTTTCCGGCATTCCTTGGAACAAAAGAAATACTCCCGCCCGTCGACCGTCTCCCGGAAAGCGTTTTCCCGGGGAAGGTAGATTTGACATGTTTCGTCCTTGACCATCACCCCCGATAGACGGGCCCGATCTTTCACGGCAGGGCGTTTTCGACTCAAACCGACAATGAAACGATAGACCGAGAAGACCATATAGGCCATGAAGATGTAGTAGAAAAGCCGGAAAAAACCGCGAATAAACATGACTCTAATCTAGAAGAACCGGCGAACCCTGTCAAATGGAACGGTTCGGATCAACGGCTGCCGGCCGGGAAAACGCTGATCCGAACGAACGGTTAAAATTGATAATTGTACTTCGTCCATAGATCGCGCTCGAGCTTTTTATAGGCGTCCACGGCTTCTTCGGCGGCCTTGAGACAATAGCCGGTCAGGAATTTCGCCGCTTCGGCGGGATCGCGCCGGAACCGGGCGGCGGCTTCCTCCTCGACGGCGGGCTGATCGGTGAAGATTTTAGTCTCCAACGGACGCCAGATCTTTTCTATTTCTTTGCTCATCTCCTGCCATCGGAAGTTGGCCAGCTTGCTCACTTTCCGGAACGCCCACCAGGCGGAGTCGTCTTTATAACCCCACCGTCCGTCGACCATGAAGGACGCCGGCATGGCGGTGATCCCGCAATAGAAGGGCAGGTGGGGTGTGGTCGCCGGATTGTCGTAACCCAGCCAGACCAATCCGCCGATCGGATGGGGGAGCCAGCTGCGGGATTGCGTGATCTGGAGATAGGTGGCGGTGGGGGAAGCGATCGTCCGCTCCCTGACGATTTTCAGGAGATCGCGAAGATCGCCGTTAATGAACGGCCCGGCCACGGGGCTTTTGACCGTCTCGGCTTTGCGATTGACTGCGGTAACCGTTCGGGTCATATCGAAGGGGGTGCCGTCATAAGCATCTCGGAAAATGGCCAGAAGATCGGCGACGGTGACTTTCTTTTCCGGTTTGACCGAGAATGGATAATTCTCCGAATTGGGGTCGAGCTTGAGACCGGGGGCCAGGAGGCTCAAAACGCGCCATTCCCGGCGGCGGCAGTAGAGACTCGCCCGGCTGCCCGGATTGTAAACGTAGGTGAAATCGAAATCTTCGCCCGAACGGGGGTCCCACCAACCGTTGGCGACCGCTGGACCGGTCCAGTTGTCGGAGGCCATGGCCAGATCCTTGTTCTTGAGGTCCAGTTTGCGGATGCGGCCGGCGTTGGCCGAGACGCCGATCTCTCCATCGGGCACCCGCTGAGCCGCCCAGACCGCGCCTTTTTGGCCTTTTCCCGGGCCGTAGATTTCGAAATGCCAGACTTCCTTGGGATCGGCGAAGGTAAAGCACTCGCCGTAATCGTTGTAACCGAACGCTTTGGTCAGCGCGTCGATCGTCCGGATGGCCTCGCGGGCGGTCTTGGCCCGTTCCAGGGCCAGGCGGAAGAGTTCGGGCGCGTCGATGATGCCGGCGTCGCTCTTGAGCTCGCTGCGGCCGCCGATCGTCGTTTCCCCGATCGCCAGCTGGTATTCATTCATGATCGGATACGCCGCATCCATGAAAGCATACGTTTCGGGGACCTGAGGGATTTCGCCGGTCTCGATGCGCTCGGGATCGTCGGGCCGCTTGCTCCGCTTGGGCTCATAGTAAACCTTGGTCAGGGAGCCGACGGGGTGCTTGCGTCCCGGGACGATGGAGATCCAGGTCCGGTCGGTATTGCTGTCGCAGGAGTGGGACGTCATGGTCGATCCGTCCGCCGAGGCGAGCCTCCCGACCAGGATGCTCGTGCAGTTGTCGAAGTCAAGCGGGCCGGAGCCGGGAGGCTCGGCCTTTAAGAGAACCAGAGCCCCGGCGGTGATCAGCCAAACAATCAGGAGATGATGATTGGATTTATTTCGGTTCATGTTCAAGAGACACCTCCGTTTCTCGATTGAAGTCCTGGACATCAATATCCACCATGCGCGCTCAGAATTTCCATGCGTTGGGCGAACAAGCGGGCCTCTGCGAGATCGGTGGTGTCCGGATGAGTTCCGGCCGAAGCCGCCATGTCGACCCATTCCTGATGTTCCGGAGATCGGCCCAAGACGTCCAAGGCCTGGACGGAGATCTTGCCCCGGCAGGAATACGTGCCGAGGACCTTGGCCCGGGCCGCCAGGACGACGGCGTATTCGATGGCCTCGCGGGAGAGTCGATGGCCGGGGAGCGCACCGTGGGTACAGAATAGAGCGATTTTTCCGCCCGCCGGAATCGTTTTCAGGAATTGCTCGGCCTTGAACGGAACGGAGTGCATCTGAATGGGAAAACCGACGAAGATGAGGTCGAACGGATCCAGCGAAGCGGCTTTTTCGAGCGGCCTGATTTCCTTGACGCCCTCGATCGCATCGTAGATCGCTTCTGCGACTTGCCGCGTGTTTCCGGTTCGGCTGAAGTAGACGACCAGAGTTTTATTCATGACGCTATTCTTCCATAGACGAACCTAAAATTCCAGACGGGGCTCTTTCACAACCCGGGAGAAATCCGGACTTACAGCGGGGCGTGCGGGAGATGAATGCGGACGGAGGTCCCTCGACCGGCTTCGCTTTCGATGTCTATCGATCCGCCATGATCTTCGACGATCTTTTTGGCAATGGGCAATCCGAGCCCGGTTCCGGCGCCTTTGGTGGAGAAATAGGGTTCGAAGACGCGGCCCTTGACGTCCGGGGCCATCCCTTCCCCGGTGTCCTCAATGACGATGAGGATCCCCCCCGGCCCGGATTCGACCCGGGTCCGGATCTCGCCGCATCCGCGGATCGACTCTATGGCATTGGTCAGAAGATTTCGGAGGGCGATCTTGAGCTTTTCCCTGTCGCCGCGGACGGCGAAACCTTCCCCGGCATAGCGCTCACCGATGGCGATTCTCTCGGCCAGGAGTTTGCGGTAGGGCTCGACCGTTTCGCGGACCAGGTTGTCCAGGGAGACGATATCGTGTCGGAGAAGCGGTTCGCGCGAAATCTCCAGGAATTCCTGGGCGATGCGCCTCAAGTTTTCGACCTCTTTGACGATGTACGAAATCGATTCGCGGAGCGCCGGGCCGAGATCGGTGCGGCCGTCCTCGTAAACGCGAAGGATGTGTTCGGCCGAAAGCTGGATGGGAGTCAGAGGATTTTTAATTTCGTGGGCGACTTTACGGGCCATTTCAGCGGAGGCCGCCTTCCGTCCTAATTCGGCCAGTTCCCGCTGGTGTTGTTTGAGGCCGGCGATCATGGCGTTGAAACCGTCCACCAGCGTTTTCATCTCGTCCCGCCGATCATAGGAAATGGAGAATTCGAGGTTGCCCAAGCCGGCCTCGCGTGTCCCGGCGAGCAGGCGGTGGATCGGCGTAACGATCATCGACCCGATACCGCGAGCCAGAATGAGGACCATGGCAATGAAGAAGACGGCGAAAAAAATCAGAAACTCGATCCATTCCGCGGCGGCGTTGGCGATGTCCCGTCGTTCGAAAGGAAAAGGCAGGGCGATATCGAGCCGGGCGCCGGCGGCGGCATAAGGGACGGTCAGGGTACGAAGCGAAAATGTCCCGATCCGGCGTTCTTTGGCTATATACGGGTTGTTTTCGTATCGTAAACGATAAAAGACTTCGCCATCGAGAAGCTCGGGCAATAGACCGGCGTCGAAGAATTCCCGACGGCTGGAAGCGACCAAACGGCCGTCTTGATACAGGTTGACGTCGTTGGAAATCGTATTGGAAATCCACAACACGAGATCCTCCGGGGGCGCTTCCAAACGCGCCCGCTCCTCGGGTTGGAGGAAGATGAAGTCATCCATGACGCTGCGGGCCATGTCGGCGTGGATCTCCGCTTTCTCGACGAATTGCTGGGAGAAGAAGCGGTCGAAAAAAGTCCGGGAAAACACCGTGAACAGGAACATCGGAATGAGCGCCACGACCAGGAACGAAAGATAAACGCGGTCGGCGAAAGACCACAGGAAACGACGGCCTCGACGGCGGGCCGAGATCCCGGCGGCGATGAGGAGCGGAAGTCCCGAGGTCAGAAAAAAAAGGGCGGCCGTCTTGATGATATTCACGATGTGCGAACGCCAGGACCGTCGCGGCAGCAACACAGCGAAGACTCGGTCTTCGACGGCGAAGGTGAAAGCGTCGAAATGACGCCCCTTGTCCGTTAACAGCGACCAGCGTTCTCCGGCCGCCAAAGCTGCAGCGGGCAGTCCCGTCGACAGCTTGAAGGGGTTGAAGAGGATCGCTCCCCCCCGGTCGAAAACGGCGAAGCGGATATCGAACCCTCGGAGCGAGGGGATGGCATTGACGCGCAGCAGCTCAAAATAGGGATTGGCCGAATAGAGGAAGGGAAGCATGTCGGGGTCGAGCGACAGGTATACCAGCACGCGGCCGACCGCAACCCCGTCCACGCTGAATTCGCGGACACCGGCCAGTAAGCGTCGTTCACGGCCCATGAACGGAACCGTGATGGGAGCGACCGTCCAATCGGGGCGGGAAACGGGGGTCGCGGCCGGACGGAAAATCTTTGGAATATTGAGAGAGAACCGCGACAGAATTTCGCCATCCGGGGTCAAGACCTCCAGACTTGAATACCAATTGAACTTGGCCAGAAGAGTTTTATTCCAGAGTTCTCGGGCCAGGTTCGAGGTTCCTTCCCGGGCTTGGAGAAAGCCGGTGATCGATTTGGCTTCCCGGTCGAGTTCGGGGAACGATTCCTCCAGCAGGAAGCGGGCCCAGGGCTCGAGCGATAACACGTCGTCTTTGAGAAATCGTTCGGCCAGCCCCCGGCTCTTCTCGGCCGTCGCTGCGGAGAGAACGGCGTAAAAGAAAAGGACTTGAGTCAGGGCGGCCAGAACCCCAGCGGTCTGTCGAAGGTTCCGCCGCGTCACGCTCAGGGCGAACCCAAGAGCGATGGGGGGGGCGATTCGCAAGGCATGAAGCGTCAGAGAGGAGGGAGGGAAGAGCCCCGCAACGGCGAGTCCGAGAACGGCCAGGATTCCGAGGAAGGGGAGGCGATGGGAGACTTTGCGGAGAACCGGCCGAAGCACGGCGGCCTGGAGGGCGATCGTCCCGGCCCAGACCAGTCCCAGGCTGGTTTGGAGAAGAAAAAAATCGAAACGGAGCGGAAATTCCAGGAGGTTGATATTGGTATTGCGGATCAGCCGTTCAGCGACGGCTTGAAAGACAGGATAAGCGCAGACACAGACGCCGAGGGCGGCGGCGAACACCAGTCTTGATTTCGTCGCCGCCGACCGTCCGGAATCGGATTTGAAAAGGAGGAAGGCAATCGCGGTCAGACCCAGAAACAAGGCCGCCGCGGTGGCCCAGATGTCGGCCGGAGAACGGGTCAGTCCAAGGTACGAACGAAAGCCTGCCGGCGCCGGAGAAAAAACGGAAATTCTTTCCACCATATTCAAGCGGCTGATCGGAAGCAGGACGGCCCGGAAGGCTGCGATCTGAACGAGCAGGGCGGCCGTGCCCGGTACCCGCGGCCGGCTCCGGAATCCGGTTCGGGCGATGGTCTCCATCGCTCCCAGGAGGAGAGCCCCCAAAAGCAAGCCATAGGCGATGAACAGGAGAAGATCGATACGGGTTTGAAGGAGCGCGGCCGGAGACCGAGATCTTATGTTTACCGTGGCCAGAATGCGCCCGTGAGGGTCGCGTAATGGAAAAAAAAGCGATTGAACCCGGCCTTGAAGGCCGGGCTGTCCGACATACTCGTCGCGGCTTCGGCCGAACAGCTTTTCATACCCGGAGACTTCGTCGCGGTAATCGAGATACTCGATCTTCCCGTCGGCTCGGAGTCGGGTCGGCAGGAATTGATATTCCTCGAGATACCGGGACTTGAGCAGCGGAGCGAAAGAGAGAAGGCGGAAAACAGCCACAAATTCCCCGCCTCTGGCGCGCTGGATCAAAACTAGCGAAGCGGACGCCTTGGATCGGACCAGGCGGAGGGCCGGGGACTGCGCGCCCTCGTCTTTTCCGGCGCCGGCTGCTATCAGATCTCCAATATCCAAAGCGTGTCCGATCCAAAACGTCGGTTTTCCATCCGCATCGGTAATGGCCGCGCCTTCGGTTTCGGGATCGAGGCCCAGACCACGAAGACGGGCAAAGCGTTCTTCGGCTGTCCGGGGGAGAGGCTCCACCGTCAAGTCCGCCAGCCTCTTTTCCTCGGTCCGAAGAACGGAGTTGAACTCGTCCTTAATCCGTTCCGCCGAATTCCGCAGACGATCCAGCGTGCGGGGGGACGATCCATAGGGCGACAGCGGGCGGAGGAGAATGGTGACCCCGAAAAGCAGGCCGGCCGACGCGGCCAGAAGAATGGCCGTCGAAAGGCGTTTATTCGCGGCAATGAAAGCGGGGACTCTCAAATTTTTTCGGCTCTGATCTCGGCAATGAGCCACAGCGGCTTGCGGCTTCGTGATTCCGTGTTCGGCCGGAGCCGGATGAAAATCTGGAGCGGGTGCTGATCCTTCGTCTCCCGATCGATAAACGACCAGCGCCCTTTCAGAATGAAGCCGCCGCGCCGAAAGACGGGCGCACGCCGCGAATCGGGAAAAAACTCGATGGTCGGATTCGACCGGAAGATGTGCTCGAAAACAAGAAACGCCTGTTCGTCAGTGATGATATCAGAAAACGTGATGGGTTCGGGGAGAGAAACGAGAAAAGGCGCTTCTCTGGAAAACAACGAGGCTAAAAGACCAGCGTCATTCTCTAAAAAAGCGCGCTCAATCGTCCCCGGGACAGTCGAGTACAACGAATAAAAAAGAGCGATGAGGAAACAGCCGAGGGATGACACCCCGTAATGATGGACTCAGGCCTTCACTTCGGGCTTGTCGTCCTTGGATTCCTCTTCGAGCTTCTTGGTCCGGGCGGCGTCCTTGATGCTGCTGACGCCGGCGATAAGCGCGATCAAACCGCCAAAAACGAGAACGGGCGGAATGCAGCCCTTGACCAATATGAGGAATGGACCCCGCCACACAAAGATGATGAGGAGAACGCCGCCTACGATGGCAGCCAGACCGCCGATGATAGCCAGAAATTTGCCCATGAGGCCTCCCTTCGATCCAGAATTTTTTTTCCGGCGCGGATTATACCTCAAAAAAAACGAGGCTGCAAGCCGCCCCAACTTTAAGACGGCCGGTCCCGTCTTGCGCCTGCCCGTTCCTTCAGATAAGATTCCGCCATCCCTAAAAAAGGAGAGCGGAGAATGAAGAACGGCCGTCTTGCCGTGATCGGCTTCATCGTCGCGCAGGCCATGCTGTGGGGAGCAGTCCCGGCGTTCAAGTTGGGTCCGCTGGTCGTCGCTCCCGGAGAAATCAAAACGGGAAAACTCATCGTACCCGAACGGGGCGGGACGGGGACGTTCATTCCAGTGACGGTAGCTCACGGTGTCAAGCCGGGTCCGGTTCTGGCCCTTGTCGCCGGGACGCACGGTTTCGAGTACCCGCCGATCCTAGCCCTGCAGAGGCTCAAGGACACCATCGATCCGAAAGCTTTATCCGGCACCTTGATTATCGTCCACATCGCCAACCTGCCGTCCTTTTCCAAGCGGACGATCTATTTTAATCCCTCCGACGGGAAGAACCTCAACCGCGTCTTTCCGGGCGATCCAAACGGGTCCCTGTCCCAGCGCATCGCTTTCGTCCTGACGCAGGAGGTCGTACGGCGCGCGGACGTCCTCATCGACATGCACTGCGGCGACGGCAACGAGGCGCTTGTCCCGTACTCCTACTGGATGATCAGCGGCGATGCGGCCTTGGACGAACGGACCCGAGCGTTAGCCCTCGCTTTTGGTTTGAGCCCGATCATCATCGATACGACGCGGGGCAGGGATCCCCTGGACTCCAAGTATCTGGGCAACACGGCCCTGCTGATGGGCAAACCGGCGATCACCACGGAGGCCGGATATCTCGGCCGGTCGGATGAGGACGATATCCAGCGCAACCTCCGCGGCGCCTGGAGCGTCTTGCGCCACTTGGGAATGGTCGGCGGAAAGCCCGACCGCGTCGAGAATCCCGTCTGGATCGACCGATACGAAGTCGTCATGTCCGGTCGCGACGGTTTGTTTTTTCCGCGTTTGGCCAGTGGGAGCCGGGTCGAGGCCGGGCAGACCGTCGGTATCATCAAGGATTTCTGGGGAGCCATTGTGGAGGAAGTCCGGGCTCCCTTCGCCGGAATCATTCTTTATATCCTGGGGACGCCTCCCTGCAACGCGGGCGAACCGCTTTACGAAGTCGGCCGGATCAAGTGACCCTGAAGCAGCTAAGGAGAAAACCATGGAAAAACTGCTGCTCATTCCGGGCCCCAGCCCGGTCGTCCCCCGCATCCTCGAAGTCCTGGCCCGGCCGACCGTTTCGCACGTCGGTTCGGACATGGCGGCCGACATGCGGGTTATGCTGGAGAACCTGAAAAAAATCGTCTTCACTTCCGACGGCGAGCCGTTCGTCATCGCCGGCGCCGGTACCCTGGCCATGGAAGTCGCTTTGCTGAACCTGGCGGCCCGGAATGACCGCGTCCTCGTCCTGTCCCAGGGGTATTTCGGCGACCGGATGGGGCAGATCTGCGCCGGCTTCGCCATCGCCCATGATCTCCTCCGCAGCCGCTGGGGATCCGTCGTTTCTCCGGATGAGCTGGACGCGGCTTTATCAGGGACCCGCTACGACATCGTCGTCTGCACCCATGTCGATACGGCGACGGGTGCCTGCGCGCCGGTGCGGGAATACGCCCGCCGGGTCCGTGAACAGGGTGCCCTGTTCGTCGTGGACGGGGTTTGCGCTACCGGCGGTATTGAGGAGCGCATGGATGATTGGGGAATCGACGTCGTTCTTACCGCCGCCCAAAAATGCTTCGGCGCTCCTCCGGGGCTGGCCATCGACGTTTTTTCCGCCCCGGCCATGGCCAAGCGGCGAAGCCTGCTTTCCGTGCCAGCCTATTATTCCGATATCCTACGCTGGCTCCCGGTCATGAAAGACCCCAGCCGGTATTTTTCAACTCCCAGCGTCAATGAACATCGGTCCTTCGCCGAAGCGACGCGGATGATGCTGGAGGAGGGGATGGAGGCGCGGTTCGCTCGGCAGACTCTGTTCGGCCGGGCCATCCGGTCCGCTTGTACGGCGCTGGGATTCGGATTTTTCACGGACGCCGACTGCCGAGCCGACACGCTGTCGGTCGTTCGTTACCCGGACGGCGTCCCCGACCAGGGTTTTCGGACGTCGTTGGCCGAGAACGGGGTGGTCGTCGCCGGCGGACTCGGCGAAACGGCCGGCCGGGTTTTCCGGATGGGGCATATGGGCAACCTGACCGCGGCCCAGATTTTGTTCGCTTTCGAGGCGGTCGAAAAAACCCTGTCCGGGCTTGGTTACGGCTTCGTCTCCGGCGCTTCGGAGCGGGCCATCCGGTCCGTTCTAGAGCCTTGAGCGGAGCTTCGGGTGACATCCATGAAAAGCCGTGTTTATTTTATACCGGCCCACAGCGGCGAAAGCCCCGAGCTTCTGTCTTCGAAAGCCAAACAGGTGTTCCTGCGGACCGGTTTTCTCGATCGGCTCGAGCCCGCGGATTTCGCCGCCTTGAAGATCCACTTCGGGGAACGGGGGAATGAAGGCTATATCCGACCGCTCTGGCTCCGGGATACGGTCGCGGCGGTCCGGACTAAGACGCCGCGCGTATTTCTGAGCGACTCCAACACCCTCTATGTGGGAGCGCGTTCGAATTCGGTCGAGCACATCAAATTGGCCTGGAGTCACGGCTTCCGGCCCGACGTCCTGGATATTCCCGTCATTATCGCCGACGGGTTGATCGGGCACGACGCTGGGAAGTCTCCCGGGAATCACGGCCGTGTGGCGTCGGGCAAGATTGCCGGCGCATTTCTGAGCTCCGACGCCCTGCTCGTCCTGACTCACGTCACCGGCCATGTCCAAACCGGTATCGGCGGATCGATTAAAAACATGGGCATGGGTTGCGCCTCCCGGGCGGGCAAGCTCGATCAGCATTCCGTCGCTCATCCGCGCGTCCAAGCCAAATCCTGCCGTGACTGTGGTTCGTGCTTCGACCATTGTCCTTCCGGTGCCATCCGGAGGACCGCCGGCCATGCCGCCATCGACGATGCCGCCTGCCTCGGCTGCGGCGAATGCCTGGTCGTCTGCAAGCATGGAGCCATCAAGCCGCGTTGGGACGAGGATGTCCGACGCATCCAGGAAAAGGTGGCCGAATACGCGCTGCTCGTAAAAAATCATTTCAGGTCTAAGGTCGTATTCGTCAATTTCCTCCTCCGCATCACCAAGGATTGCGATTGCATGGCCAAGGCCGAGCCGCCCATCGTTGAGGACATCGGCATCCTGGCTTCGATCGATCCGGTGGCCGTCGATCAGGCTTCAGCCGACCTCGTCCTCGAACGCGGCGGCAGAGATCCCTTCCGGAAAGGCTACGATATCGATTGGTCGTTCCAGATGAGACATGGCCGGATGATCGGTTTGGGCACGACGGAATACCAACGGATCGAGCTCGAGTGATGCCGGTTGAAGCCAGGGATTTTCTTCGCTCGTCCCGGCCCCTTCGGTTGGATGTCGGAGTTCTGCCGCGGGACGTCCGGATTCTCGTCCTGGCCCCGCATCCGGACGATTTCGATGAAACAGGAATTGCGCTGCGCCGGTTCAGCGAACGGGGAGCGATGATCGAGCTCTACGTCTTGAGCTCGAGCGCCAATGGAGTGGAGGATTCCTTCTGTGTCCCTCCGACCGATGAAGCCAAAGCCGCCGTTCGCGAGGAAGAACAGCGGAGAAGCTGTCTGTTTTTCGGTTTACCTGACAACGCCCTGAGATTTTTCCGCCTTCCGGTCGGAGCCGGAGGTTATCTCATCGACGATGATTCGAGTTTCGAGACGATCAGAAAGGCCGTCTCCAGGCATTGTCCGGACATCGTTTTTCTGCCCCACGGAAACGATTCCAATCCCGACCATCGCCTTGTCCACCGCTGGTGGAGCTTCCTTCATGCCGGGGCATCCATCTCGGCTTCCGCATTTCTGTTCCGGGACCCGAAGACGATCGACCTTCGGGTGGATGCCTTCGCCCCGTTCAGCGAGGAGGAGGCCGCCTGGAAGGCCGAGCTTCTCCGTTTTCACCGCTCTCAACATGTCCGTAATCTGAGAACCCGGGGGAATGGCTTCGACGACAGGATCCTGTCCATCAACAGGGAAAGCGCCAGACGGTTGAAAATCGTCGAACCTTATGCCGAGGCGTTCGAACTCTCAACGGACTGACTACTCGAGCCTTCTCAAGGCCGGGTTCAAGATATAAACGCAGACGCCGAAGGCCAGGCAAACGGCCGCGTTCAGGATAACGGCCGTGGGCTCGCCCAGGCGATCGGCCAGGGCGCCGATGAGCAGAGCTCCAACGGGCATGGATCCGAAAAAGACGAAGGCATAAATACTCATAACCCGTCCGCGCAGAGCGTCGGGAGTGAGCATCTGAATCGAGGCATTGGCCAGATTGAAGACGAGGATCAGGGCGAACCCGGCGAAAAAAAGCACCAGATAGGACAACGGGGGCCATCGGACGATCGAAAAGACGATCAAGAAGACGGGAAAAAGCAACGCTCCCGCGGTCAAGAGCTTGCCCCGGAACTTGAATCTTCCCAGAGAGGCGATGAGCAGAGCCGAGACCAGGGCGCCCAGGCCTCGGGCCGAGGTCAGAAAACCGTTGGTTGTGGCGTTCCCCTGAAGGATAGTCACGGCCCAAGCCGGCAGCAGCGTAACAAAGGAAAAGCCAAACAAGCTAATGATCAAAACGGCGGCCATGATGGTCCGGATGAGAGGCTGATGAACCGTATAATGGAGACCTTCCTTAAGGTCCTCCAGGACGGATCTTCTTGTCTCGGGCCGGACCGGAGGCGGGAGTTTCATGGCCGCCAGGGCGGCGATGACGGCGATGAACGAAAGTCCATTGATGACGAAACACCAGCCCGGTCCGAAGAGGGCATAGGTAATGCCTCCGATGGCCGGGCCGAGCGCGGCGGAGGAATTGAACATGGCCGAATTCAGGGCGATGGCGTTGGTCATGTCCTCGGATTCGACCAATTCCTGGACGATTGCTTGACGGGCCGGGGCATCGAAAGCGTTAGCCGCGCCGAATCCGAAAGCCAGAAGAATGATGTGCCATGGTTGGATCGCGCCGGAAAAAACCAAACCGGCGGAGATGAAGGCCAGGATCATCATCGCCGTTTGAGTGACGATCATCAGGTTGCGGCGGGATATCCGGTCAGCGACGACACCGGCGTAAAGCATGAACATCCAGGTGGGGATTCCGGCGGCGAATCCGACATACCCCAGAAAGGCGGGCGACCTGGTCAATTGGAAGATCAGAAATCCCTGGGCCGTCGCCTGCATCCAACTACCGAAAAGGGACGTCAATTGGCCCCAAAACCAAAGCCGATAATTCGGGTATCTGAGGGCGGTGAACGTTCGCCGCCAGCTCAGGCCTCCTTGGAAGCTCTCTTTTATCTGTCCGGTCATGGCGAAAAAATCCCGCCCTTGTCGTTGGCTTTACCGCGAATAAACCCATCCGACTCCCCGGGGTATATTCAGGATTAATACTGAGCGGCGCTTTGGCCTGTACTCATAAAGCACGGCTTCTGCTTTATGAGTGCGGCGCTTCTTACCCTAATTTGCATATCAGGATTTAGCGCCGCGAACGTATAAAAAAGAGTGATCGGGGAGGTGGG
>CAZLAM010000143.1:0-29926 GCA_964557435.1 uncultured Eubacteriales bacterium | reverse complement strand
CCCCCCCCCCCCCCCCCCCCCCCCCCCCCCCCCCCCCCCCCCCCCCCCCCCCCCCCCCCGGCCGTCATGGCTGGTCGTTGCCGCCGGGGTCGCCGCTTTTCAGATTAAAGTTTTCTTTTTCTGCTGGCTCCAGATTCTCATCCGGTGGACTTATCCGCGCCTCCGCTACGACCAGCTTATGGACCTCGGCTGGAAGCTCCTTATTCCGCTGAGCCTCCTCAACATCGTTGTCACGGCGGTCCTGGTAGGGAGGTGAAATGATCAAGATGCTGGGATTGGGGTGGGCGATGTTGAAAGGCCCGGCCATCACGGCCCGCCATTTTTTCGTCAACATGACTTTTCATACCCTGCGATTTTTCGGGATCAAGACCGGCCGCCGGGGAGCGGTGACGATTCAGTATCCGGAACAACGCAAACCCCTGGCCTCGCGGCATCGCAGTCTGCACCGGATCGTCAGACGCGAGGATGGCAAGCCCCGTTGCGTCGCCTGTATGCTGTGCGTTACGGTCTGTCCTTCGGAATGCATCTTCGTCGAGGCGATCGAGGACCCCGATCCCGAAATCCAAAAAACTCCCTCCCGTTTTGAAATCGACCTGACTCGCTGCTGCTTTTGCGGGTTCTGTGTCGAAGCCTGCCCCGAGGACGCCATCCGCATGGACACGGGCAGGATCGATCTGGCCGCGTCCTCCCGCGAGGACCTGATTTACCGCCTGGACCGCCTCTTGCGATAGCCGATCTCCGGTTTGACTTTGACTTTTGATGGACTATAATACGGGTCCGCTTTTCAACTTTGAGGAGGTCTACCGAATGAAAAAGTATACCGTTGAGGAACTGCTCCAAAAAGCGGAGCAGCCGTCCAAGGACGCCCCGCGCCTGCACAAGTTCTACAAGGGCAAGCTGGGCGTTTCGCTGAAGTGCCGGGTGCGCGATTTTAATGACTTCGCCATCTGGTACACGCCCGGCGTAGCCGCCGTGTGCAAGGAGATCGCGGCGGACAAGCAGAAGGCCTACGAGTACACCAACAAGTGGAACAACGTCGCCGTCATCAGCGACGGCACGCGCGTTCTCGGCCTGGGCGATATCGGCCCGGAGGCCGGCCTCCCGGTCATGGAGGGCAAGGGCATTCTGTATAAGTACCTTGGGGGCGTCGACGCCTTTCCGCTGTGCCTTGACGAAAAGGACCCCGATAAGATCATCGAGATCTGCCGGGCCCTTCAGCCGTCCTTCGGCGGTTTCAATCTCGAGGATATCTCCCAGCCGAAGTGTTTCCGGATTCTCGATGAACTCCGCGAAAAGTGCGAGATCCCGGTTTGGCATGATGACCAGCAGGGGACGGCCTGCGTCACCGTGGCCGGCTTGATAAACGCCCTCAAGATCGTCAAGAAGGACATCGCCGCGGTTAAATGCACCGTCGTCGGTTCGGGCGCCTCGGGCATCAATATCGCCCGGATGATCATGGCCGCCGGCGCCAGCCCGGCCAACATGCTGTCGGTCGATTCCAAGGGCATCCTTTCCCGGGACCGCGCCGACCGCGAAGTACTCCAGGCCAAATTCAAGGAAAAATGGGACCTCTGCATGCGGACGAATCCCAAGTGCAAGCAGGGCTCCGTGGCCGACGCCATCATCGGCGCCGACGTCCTCGTTTGCGTATCCACCCCCGGTCCGGGAACGGTCAAGCCCGAGTGGATCGCGACCATGGCTCCCGAGGCCATTGTTTTCGCCGAGGCCAACCCCATTCCTGAGATCTGGCCTTGGGAAGCGAAGGAAGCCGGGGCCAGGGTTGTGGCGACGGGCCGATCGGATTTCCCCAACCAGGTTAACAACTCGCTCGGATTCCCCGGCATCTTCCGGGGAGCGCTGGATGTCCGGGCCAAGACGATCACGGACGAAATGTGCATAGCCGCCGCCCGCGAACTGGCCAAGGTGGCCGAGGATAAAGGCATCCACGAGGAATACATCATCCCCAACATGGACGAGTGGGAAGTATTCCCCCGCGAGGCCGTGGCTGTCGGGATGAAAGCCATCGAACAGGGCGTGGCCCGTTTCACTTTCACGGCCGCCGAGCTGTTCAAAATGGCCAATGAAACCATTCAAAAGGCCCGCAACGAAGTCCAGTGGATGATGAAGGAGGATTTCATCCTCGACCCGGATAAATAAACGACGGGTTCGGAGATCGATTTTCCAGTACAGGGGAAAGGCAAGACCTTTCCCCTGTATTTTTTTTTGTTCAGAAATAGTTGACAGGACGAAAAAAAGTGGTAATAATAAAGGTGTATTCGTCTTTATCAGGGCATTCCTTAATTAATAATTTAGGGCCAGTGTCTAGGTGATGACGAAAGCGAACGTGAGAAAGGAGCAAAACACATGAAAAATCTCACAAAAACACTCATCCTGGTCCTGTCCGTCGCCGTCGTTTTGGTGGCCTGCAAGCAGCCCATCCAGCAGATCGACGCGGCCAAGGCCTCCATCGATGCCGCCATTACGGCGGGCGCCGACAAGTACGCCGGAGAAGAGCTGAAGGCCGTCCAGGACTCCATGACCAAGGCTACGGACGAAATCGCGGCTCAAGACAAGAAGTTCTTCAAGAAATTCGGCACTTCCAAGGAAATGCTGGACAAGGTCAAGGCCGACGCCGAAGCCCTCACGGCCGCTCTTCCCGCCAAGATCGAGGCGGTCAAGAACGACGCGGTGAAGCTCCAGGGCGATATCCAGACAACCTTTACCGTAGTCATGGAGATGCTGAAGAAGGCCCCCAAGGGCAAAGGCACCGCCAAGGACCTGGAAGCCCTGAAGGGCGACCTGGACGGCGCTCAGACGCAGTTCGGCGGCATCCAAACCGCGATCGACGCCAAGGACTACATCGGCGCTCTGAACACCGGCAAAGCCGTCATGGACAAAGTCAACAACGTCAAAACCCAGATCCAGGCAGCTTTAGACAAGGTCAAGAAGTAAACCGGATAGTCTTCCGAACTGAAGTGTTAAGGGCGATTGATGGTTGGAGCCGGAAGACGAAGTTTCTTGCTGGCCGCAGCTCTTTGCCTTTCTTTCGCCTGTCGGACCGCCTCGGTCCCGCCTGAAGTCGCCGAGGCTGAACGCCTGGAGCGGACTCTCTGGAGGGCCGGGGCGTCTTTTTTTGCGGCCGCCGACTATGATCGGTATAAGGCCGGTTTGGGCGAACTGCGCAAGCGGGCCGCTGGGGAAAAGGCGGAATTCGGCCCGTTCCGGAATTTCGACCGCATCCTCGTAGACGCTCGAACATTGGTGGCCAGGGGAAACGCCGTTCTCGAGGTGATCCGGGCCAAAAAGGAATACCGGATTCAAAACCTGGGGGAGGAAGAGGCCGCCTTGAAAGGGCGCATGGCCTTGCTCCAGGATATGACCCGTTTTTTCAACGAGGACGACGAGGTCCGCAAAGCGCTGGCCCAGGCGGAAATCAAGATCGGCCAAATGAAGCTCCTTGTCGCCGGCGAGAAATTCGATCAAGCATCGGCCCGACTCGATGAGACCACGGATTTCGTCCGGGAGGCCGAAACGGCGGTCAGCCGGCTTATGGAGCGTTACAGAGACCCGGACGAGCAGAAAAAATGGAAACGCTGGGCCGACGAAACCGTCGCCGAATCCAAAAGATCGGGGGTGACGGCGTTCATTGTCAGCAAGCTCGAACGGACTCTCACCGTTTATAGGCGGGGAGAGGTGAGCGATGTCTTTGAAATCGGACTGGGCAAGTACGGATTGACGGACAAACTGTATTCCGGGGATGAGGCGACGCCCGAGGGGAAATACCGAATCCTCCGTAAGTTTCCCCAAACGCCTTTCTATAAGGCCATGCTCGTCGATTATCCCAATGTCGAAGACCTGCGATCGTTCGTTGAAGCCAAGAAAAAAGGCCTTGTTCCGAACCGGGCTGACGCCGGCGGAGCGATCGAAATCCACGGCGGTGGGAAGGATAAACTGACCAAGGGATGCGTCGGGCTGGAGAACAGGGACATGGACAAGGTCTACCAGGCCGCCGGGATCGGAACGCCGGTAACAATCGTGGGTACCTTGAACGTCGACGGAGTCTTCCTGTCCGCCATCAAGGCGTTCGGCAAACAATGACGAAAACAAAATCGCTTAAAGCGGGGACGGCGGCCGCCGCGGGAGTTTTCCTCCTTCTTATCTTCGCCGGCACGATGATTGATATTCGCGGCCGTTCACGAAGCCGCATCGATCAGACCCCGGCCGAGACGAAGATGTCGGAGGCGGAGCTCCAGAAAAAAGCCAAGGCACTGAAAAACCGGCTGGCGGTTTTCGAGCCGCATAGTCTCTACATCGTCGTCGATACCGGCCAAAACAAGTTAACTCTGAAAAAGGGCTTCAAAATCATCAAGGAAGTCGTCGTTTCGTGCGGATCGGGAGGACTCCTGGAAGAGCCGGGCGGTAAGCGGAAATGGATCTTCGATACGCCGCGGGGAGAATTTTCCGTCCAGTCCAAACTCGTCAATCCGACTTGGATCAAACCGGATTGGGCGTTTATCGAAGAAGGGGAGAAAATCCCCACGAATTACAATGATCGTATCGACAACGATTCCTTGGGCAGCTACGCCCTGGGGTTCGGGGACGGCTATTTCATCCATGGAACGCTGTATTCCCGTCTTCTCGGTCGGAATGTAACGCACGGTTGTGTCCGGGTCGGCGATATGGACTTGGAAAGTGTTTTTCGGGCGGCGGTGCTCGGAACACGGATCTATATTTTTTAGGAGGTCTGGTTTTCTATGTGCGCAAGAACCAGATCCAGCCATACGAATCCCCGGGCTGAAGTCCGGGGCATATCCTGTAAAAACCCAGGACTTGCCCGCCAAGCCCAAGGCCTGGTCAGGGCTAATACGGAGCGGCGCTTTATACCCCGATTCAATAAGCGGGGTTTGGAGCCGTCGAACGTATCAACTGGAATCCGGGAAAAAATCGGTCAAAGCGTCGCGGCGCTGCTGCTGCTGGCAGCGGCCGGGCTGGCTCAGGGCAGAGATGCTTTGATTGAAAAGAACCGTCTGCTGGGGGCGGAATTGGAGCTGGCCAAGTCTCCGTCGGTCTATCTCTATATTAATACGGGAGCGCGAACGGCGGAACTCCGAATACGCGGGATGTCCTTGAAGAAATGGGAACTGGCCGGAGTTAGGATGTGGGGCCGTCGGCTTTGTATTGAAACGGTCAAACTGAAAAAAATAACGGGCTGGACGGCGCAAGAGCGGATCAATCTGACGCCGGGGAAGGAACCCGAGAAAGACGACAAGCCCCGGGACATCGGAGACGATGTCTTGGAAATTACGGATATGCCGTCGCGGTATTCGTTCATCATGGACGGCGAAGTTAAAATTTCCATCCAACCGCGCGCCTCGGGCTTTTTCGGGCGGGTGGGGAGTGCCTGGACGGGCTTGTTCCGTTCGATATCCCTGCCGTTGAAGACCCTTTGGAATTTCATCCGGAAAAAAAAATTTACTGTCATTCTCATCAAGACTGAGACGAAAAAAGACGCCCAAGAGATTTTCTGGTCCATTCCGGAAGCCTCGAAAATACTCATCCATAATATAAAAAACTGATAATTGCAGCATTTTATACATTCGCGGCGCAAAACCCCGATTTTTAAATCGGGGTTTTGCGCCGCTCAGTATTAACCCTGGATATACCCCTGGCTTCAGCCCGGGGAGTCGAATGGGTTTAATTGTTAATCATGATTCGCTAAAATATACTTGACAAAAGAACGCTCATATTTTATATTGATATAGAATTAAATTTAGGAGGTCGGAAATGCCAAAAATAATCGGAATCGATTTAGGGACTACGAACTCGGTGGTCGCCGTAATGGAAGGCGATAATCCCACGGTCATCGCCAACGAAGAAGGCGGACGAACAACTCCTTCGGTTGTAGGGTTTACTCAGAAAGGCGAACGCCTGGTCGGCCAGGTGGCCAAAAGGCAACGCGTCACTAATCCGGAAAATACCGTCTACTCCATCAAAAGGTTTATGGGACGACGCTATCAGGAAGTTCCCTCCGAAATCAAACAGGTGCCCTACAAGATCAGCGAAGCCCAAAACGGCGATGTCCGCGTCGACGTGCTGGGCAAGAAATATTCTCCCCCCGAGATTTCGGCCATGATTCTGCAGAAGCTCAAAAAGGCGGCCGAGGATTTTCTGGGCGAGAAGGTCGAGAAGGCGGTCATTACCGTTCCGGCTTATTTTAACGACAGCCAGCGCAAAGCCACGAAAGACGCCGGGACTATCGCCGGCCTGGACGTCGTCCGCATCATCAACGAACCGACGGCCGCGGCCCTGGCCTACGGCATGGACAAGAAAAAGGACCAGACGATTGCCGTATATGATTTCGGCGGCGGAACGTTCGACATTTCCATCCTGGAAGTGGGAGAGGGTGTTGTCGAGGTTAAATCGACGAACGGCGATACCCACCTGGGCGGTGACGATATCGACCAGCGTGTCCAGGACTGGATCGTTTCCGAATTCAAACGTGAGTCGGGGATCGATCTCGGCAAGGACAAAATGGCTATCCAGCGCCTCAAGGAAGCGGCCGAAAAAGCCAAGATCGAGCTTTCCACCACCATCGAAACCGAAATCAACCTGCCATTCGTCACGGCCGACGCTTCGGGGCCCAAACATCTGCTCCTGAAGCTCTCCCGGGCCAAACTCGAACAGCTCATCGAGGACCTTATTCAGCGCTCCGTGGCCCCCTGCCGCCAAGCCCTGGCCGATGCCAACCTCAAGCCTTCGGAAATCCATGAGGTTGTCCTCGTCGGCGGTCAGACCCGCATGCCACGCATCCAACAGATCGTCCAGGATTTGTTCGGCAAGGAGCCTCACAAAGGCGTCAACCCGGATGAAGTTGTGGCCGTCGGCGCGGCCATCCAGGGTGCGGTGCTCTCGGGCGAAGTCAAAGACATCCTCCTCCTCGACGTAACGCCTCTCACCCTCGGGATCGAGACGCTCGGCTCCGTTTTCACCAAGATGATCCCCCGCAACACGACCATCCCGACGAAAAAAATGGAAATTTTTTCCACGGCCTCGGACAGTCAGCCGAGTGTGGAAATTCACATCCTCCAAGGCGAGCGGGAGATGGCCGCAGACAACCGAACGCTGGGCAAGTTTCACCTGGACGGCATTCCGCCCGCGTCGCGCGGCACCCCCAAGATAGAGGTGACGTTTGACATCGACGCCAACGGCATTCTCCATGTCTCGGCCAAGGACCTGGGTACTAGCAAACAGCAGGCCATCACCATCTCCGGCCATGGCGGCCTGGACGACAAAGAAATCAACCGAATGGTCAAGGACGCTGAGTCGCATTCCGCCGAAGACAAGAAACGCCGCGAATTCATCGAGCATAAAAACCAGGCCGATCAGCTCGTTTATACCCTGGAGAAACTCCTCCGGGAAAACTCGGAGCGGATCCCCGCGGCCGAAGCCGAACGGGTCCGTCAGGAAATCGAAAATACCAAAAAAGCCATCGCTTCCGACAGTCCTGAACAGATCAAAAAGGCCATTGAAACGCTGACCCAGGCATCCCATAAGATGACTGAGATGATGTATCAGCAGGCCTCGCAAGGGCAGGCTCAACCCGGACCGGACGCTCCGGGCGCCGACGGGTCCGGCCAAGCCCAGAGTGGCAACGGATCCTCCGGGGCCGACGGCGACGTCATTGACGCCGAAGTCGTGGACGACGATAAAAAGCCGAATTAACACTCGACTCGAGGACTGCCGGGGAAGGCCTTGTTACGGCCTTCCCCGTCGGAACCGGCGGTGACAGGGGAGCCAGCGCATGAGCAGGGACTATTACCAGATCCTTGGCGTCGACCGCAAGGATGCCGTCGCCGACATCAAGAAGACCTACCGCAGGCTTGCCCGCAAATACCACCCCGACCTTAACCCCGGCGATAAATCAGCTGAGGCCAAATTCAAGGAGATCCAGGAAGCATATGCGGTTCTGAGTGATTCCAAAAAAAGGTCTCAGTACGACCAGTTCGGTTTTGTCGGTGCTCACCCTCCCTCCGGAGGCCCCGGTCCCGCCAGCGCCGGCGGGGGATTCGCCGGTTTTGATTTTTCCGACGCCGGAACCGGTTCTTTTCGCGACCTGTTCCAGAATATGTTCGGCGGCGGAGCGGCCTCCGGCCGGAGCGGTTTGGAGCCTGATCGCGGCGAAGATCTTATGTACGGCATGACGATCGGATTCGAGGACGCCGTCCGGGGGGTCCAAACCAAGATCCAGTTGACGCGGCGGGCGCCCTGCGATTCGTGCGGCGGTACGGGCAGTGGTCCCGGCGCCGGGGCCAAGACCTGCCCGACCTGCGCCGGAACGGGCCGCGGGTTCGTCCAGAAAGGATTCATGA
The DNA here is from genome assembly GCA_964557435.1 of uncultured Eubacteriales bacterium. Classification (GTDB taxonomy): domain Bacteria; phylum Acidobacteriota; class Aminicenantia; order Aminicenantales; family UBA4085; genus UBA4085. Next base: position 21,557 of record CAZLAM010000143.1, on the reverse strand, counting down.
AATTCTCCTCGCCCTGCCCGGCTTGCGCAGGCCGGGGGACCGTCCGAGGGGACGATTGCCGCGATTGCCGCGGTCGGGGCGACACCGAGCGAACCGAGCATATCACCGTCCGCATTCCGGCCGGAGTCGACTCCGGCTCCAAGGTCCGGATCGCCGAAAAAGGCAATGCCGGCCGCAACGGCGGACCTCCGGGCGATCTTTTCATTTCGATCGACGTCACGCCGCACTCGAAGTTCCAGTTCCGGAGAGACGGGCCGAATATCTCCATCAAAGTCCCCATCACCGTCCCCGAGGCCACCCTGGGCGCCAAGATCGATGTCCCAACGCTCGACGGAAGCACGACCATCCGCATCCCGCCGGGAACCCGGTCGGGCCAGAAGTTCCGCATCCGCGGCCAGGGCGCGCCCTCGCCGGGAGGACGGACGCGCGGCGACGAGTTTGTCGAGGTGACGATCGTCCCCCCGCCGTTCAACGACCAGCGGGTCCGGGAGCTGATGAAGGAGCTGGAAAAAGTCGGTGGGCCTAACCCTCGCTCTGAAATGGGGGGGACGTAACATGAAACGCCGGACCGACCGCACGTCCGCGGAATCCCGGACGTATTACCATATCAGCAGCGTTTCGCTCCGCTACAACATTCATCCCCAGACCCTCCGCCTTTACGAACGCGAGGGCCTGCTGACGCCGTCACGCAGCGATGGCAACACACGCCTCTACAGCGACGACGACCTCAAGCGGCTCGAGCTCATCCTTAACCTCATTCGCGAATTGGGCGTCAACCTGGCCGGGGTCGAAGTCATCCTCAACATGCGCTTGAAGATCGAGCGTATCGAGGCTGAAGTCGCCGCTTTCCTGGAATATGTCCGGAACGAATTCGCCGCCGGCCGGGAGGAGGAGTTCGAGCGGACGTGCCGCAGCCTGGTGCCGCTCGCCCCCACCAAGCTGGTCAAGGTGGATCGGGGGAAGTGAATGGAATACCTGGACCATCTCGAATCCCGCAATCTGCGCAAATACCTGGAGGAGATCGCGCGTTTCCCGCTCTTTTCCGAAGCCGAGGAAAAGGCCATCGGGGAGCTGGTCCGGGCCGGCGATCCGGAGGCCTTGAAACGGCTCATCCAGGCCAACCTTCGTTTCGTGGTCTCCTACGTCAAGAAATACCAGGGCATGGGCTTGGGGCTTCTCGACCTCATCAATGAAGGCAATGTCGGGATGATCGAAGCCGCCAAACGGTTCGATCCTAAACGCAACGTGAAATTCATCTCTTACGCGGTCTGGTGGATCCGGCAGGCCGTTATCCATGCTTTGACCCAATCATCGCGGATCACCCACGTTCCCCAGAAGCTGTCCGACCAGATCCTGCAGATGAAGCGCAAGGTTGCTCAGCTTAAGGCCGAACTCGGCCGGGAACCCACCCGCGAGGAGATAGCCGGGCGCATGAACCTGACCGTCCAGGATGTCGAGGATATGAAGATTCTAGAGGAGAAGGACGTTTCGCTGAACGACAGCTATGCCGACGACGACCTCAAGATGGAAGAGAAGCTCAGCGACGACATCACACCCTCCGTCGAGTACCAGATCATCAAGAGCTCGATCGAAGGACAGATCCGGGACATGCTGGGCGAATTGGATGAGAAGGAAGCGCTTGTGCTAAAATGGCGCTTCGGCCTGGATGATGATCAGCCGCGAACCCTGCAGGAGATCGGCGAAGCCTTGCACCTGACCCGGGAAAGGATCCGCCAGATCGAGCAGAAGGCGATGCACAAGCTCAGTCATTCGCGGAGGCTCCAACAGCTTCGCGGATATCTGAATTGACGCGGGGGGAAGGCCCGGGGCGGTCCGGCAACCGCGATGAACGTCCTCCGGAGTGAAGAACGCACGAAAGGCGCAGAGAAAATGGACCCGATTTCCTGTCAGGCTTGCAAGGACACCGGCTGGGTGGCGGATGCCGCCTCCCCGGACGGCGTGGCCCGGCGCTGTGCCTGCGTCGAGGGCCGCCGGGCGACCGCCCTGATCGAGCGGTCGAACATTCCCCGGCGCTATCTGGACTGCTCCTTCGAAAACTACAAGGCCAGCGATCCGACCCAATCGGATGCTCTCAAGCTGTCCTGCAAATTCGTCGAAAACTTTCCGGTTCAGAACGTCGGGTTGCTTTTCATCGGACCCTGCGGAGTGGGGAAGACCCATCTGGCCGTGGCCATCCTCCGCGAGATCATGCGGCTGAAAAACGTGCCCTGTCTTTTTTACGATTTCCGGGACCTCATCCGCGACATCCAGGCCACCTTCACTCCGGACTCCGATCTGACCGAATCCGCCGTCCTGGCGCCCGTCTTCGAGAGCCGCGTGCTTGTTCTGGACGAGTTGGGCGCCAAACGTTCCACGGCCTGGGTCGAGGAAACGGTCTTCTACATCATCAACCACCGCTACAACCATAAAAAACTGACCCTGTTCACCTCCAATTTCCTTGATACCGCCGAAGTCGAGGCTGAAACCGCAACGCCTTGGGGGAAGAAAGAAATCTACCGTAAGGAGGACGACACGCTGGTCGACAGAATCGGGGTGCGCCTGCGCTCGCGGATCTACGAAATGTGCAAAGTCGTCGAAATTCACGGACAGGATTTCCGGCGCAGCATCAAGCAGGCCGGATACCGGTTCTGACCTTCGCTAGGCTTTAAACGCCCGGTCGAGCTTGTCGACCTCGTTGCCGATCTCAAAGGGGATGTGGCGGCCGAAGGGGGCGAAGAAAGACTTGATATCGCGGAGTTCCGCCCGCCATTCCTGAGGCTTGATATCGAAAAGCTTGGCCACTTTGGAACGCGGCACGTGGAGGCCGTCCAGGTTGAGGTCGGCCATATCCGGTATCAAACCGATCGGAGTTTCCTTGGCTCCCACCCGACCGTGAACACGGTCGATGATCCATTTAAGGACCCGCATGTTGTCGCCGAATCCAGGCCAGACGAATTTTCCTTCTTCGTCCACCCGGAACCAATTCACGGCGAATATCTTGGGCGGGGTGCGCATGAGGGCGCCCGTGTTCATCCAGTGGCGGAAATAATCTCCCATGTTGTAGCCGCAGAAGGGGAGCATGGCGAAGGGGTCGCGACGCAGGACGCCGACGGCGCCGGCGGCTGCCGCCGTCGTTTCCGAACCCGTCCGGGCGCCCATGAACACTCCGTGCGGCCAGTCGAAGGACTCCACGACAAGGGGCATGACCTGGGACCGGCGCCCGCCGATGAGGATGGCCGAGATGGGAACGCCTTGAGGGTTGTCAAAGTGGGGGGAAAGAGTCGGGCAATTATAGAGCGATACGGTAAACCGGCTGTTGGGATGGGCGGCTTTGGTCCCCAGCGCCGGATTCCACGGCCGTCCCTGCCAATCGAGCATGTTCGGCGGTGTCGGGCCGTCCAAGCCTTCCCACCACGGCTCATTGGTGTCGGTCGCCAGGCCGACGTTGGTATAGAGGGTGGGGAAGAAATTTGAAGCCTTAAGCGTCCGGATCATGTTGGGGTTCGTCTTCATCGACGACCCCGGCGCGACTCCAAAAAAACCGGCTTCGGGGTTGATGGCATAGAGCCGGCCGTCCAGGCCGACGTTCAGCCAGGCAATATCGTCGCCGACGGTATAGACCTTGTATTCAGGTAAGGCCGACTGAAGCATGGCCAGGTTGGTTTTACCGCAAGCCGAGGGCATGGCGGCCGTGATATATGTCACCTCGCCCCTCATGTCCTCGACGGCCATGATGACCATGTGTTCGGCCAGCCAGCCGTGGCGAAGGCCCAGATAGGAGGCGATACGCAAGGCGAAGCACTTCTTGCCCAGCAGGGCGTTGCCGCCGTATCCCGAACCGATGCTCCAGACCAGCCCCTCATGCGGGAAGTGCATGATGTAGCGGCGGCCGGGGTCGAAATCGCCCACGGAGTGGATGCCGCGGACAAAGCGCTCCGAGGTGCCGATCCGTTTGAGAACGCGCGATCCCATGCGGGTCATGACGCGCATGCTGACGGCGACGTACGAAACGTCCGTGACTTGGAGGCAAGCCTGGGCGAAGGGGGAATCCTCGGGACCCATCATATAGGGCAGGACATACATGGTCCGGCCTTTCATCGCCCCTTTGGACAGCTTGGCCATCAGGTCCTTGGCTTTCTTCGGGGGCATCCAGTTGTTGTTGGGGCCGCTTTGGCCGCGCTCGGGGTGGCAGACGAATGTCAACTGTTCCGTCCGGGCCACGTCCGTGGGATGACTGCGATGAAGATAGGCTTTCGGCCAGAGTTTTTGATTGAGCTCCTGGAAAATGGGGTGCGAGCCGATTTTTTCTTCGCGCATTCCCGTCTCTATGAGACGGAAGGCCTCGGCTTCCGAACCATCGCACCAATGAATACGTTTCGGCTGGAACAGCCGCGCCTGTTCTTCGACCCAGCGTTCGACCGGTGAGGCCACGACGCTCCTTTCCTTGAAAGAAGAGGAATAACACAGGCCGACGGATTTTGTCAAAAAAAGGGATCGGGGTGCCGGAGAAAAACACGCACTATTCGCCGACGGGGGATAGGCCCATCCGTCGGAGCAGTGTCAGTCGGCCAGGGCCCAGTCGACGGCGGCCCGGGCGTGAAGCATCGTCGTATCGAACACGGGAACCGAAGCATCGCCCGATTTGATGAGAAGGGGAATCTCCGTACAGCCGAGGATGACCCCTTCGGCGCCGCGCTTCCGAAGGGTCTCGATGATGGCGACATATTCCGCCCGGGAGGAATCCTTGATCAACCCGCGGCCGAGCTCGGTATAGATGATTTCGTGGACGCGATTGCGTTCCGGCAGGTCGGGAATAAGCACGCGGAGACCGTGCTTTTCCTCCAGGCGCCGCCGGTAGAAATCCTGCTCCATCGTATACCGCGTCCCTAAAAGGCCGACCGTCTTCAATCCAAAACGGGTGATTTCAGCCGCAGCGGCGTCGACGATGTGGATCAGGGGAATACGAACGGCCGCCGACACGGCTTCGGCCGTTTTGTGCATGGTATTGGCGCAGATAAGGAGGATGTCCGCTCCGCCCCGCTCGACGCGGCGGGCGGCATCCGTCATAAGCGCCGTCAAGCGGTCCCAGTCACCCTTCCCCTGGAGCTTTTCGAATTCGTCGAACTCCACCGAATAGAGGACAATGCGAGCCGAAAAGGAACCGCCCAACCGCCGTTGGACATCCTCGTTGATCAACCGGTAGTAATCGACCGTCGAATGCCAGGTCATGCCGCCGATAAGCCCGATGGTTTTCATGGATGCCTAATACTCTCGGGGGCCGTATTATACTTTCTCGGCGGCAAAGGTGCCTTCCAGGCCGCTTTGAGCCAGCGTTCCGGTCATCTTTTGGCCCGATTCATCCGGCGTTCCTTTGAACAGCGGATCTCCGGGAGCGCCGGCGATGGTGAAGGAAATCGTCTTGGCCTCAATTTTAATGTCGGCCAGAGATATTCCCGCGGCGCCCTGGGCGGGTACGTCGATGGTTCCGATGATGGCTTTCTCGGAATTCAGGGTGAAATGCAGGGTGAAGTCGAGCTCTATGCCGGCGATGCTGATCTTGCCCGCCCAATCTCCCAGAAACGGTTTTATTTCCTGGACGGCAAAAAGCGCGGGGGAGAAGGCGGCGAAGATCGCTAGGGTGACGAGGACATACGATTGGAAAGTGGTTCTCGGAATCATGAACATCTCCTTGTCATTATCAAGTCGGCCAAAGACGGGAGCATTATATACGAAAAACAAACGGCCTGAAAATTCTTGAATTCGTCGGGTGTTCATGCTAGATTATCGGCGATTGCTCCCCGGTAGCTCAATAGGTAGAGCGGTTGGCTGTAAGTTTTGCAGCTTCCACGAGAGATCGTGGTTGAAAAATCGGGTGAACTCAGGGAAACCCGCCCTCCGCGGTCCGCGGAGAGGGCAATCCTGAGCCAAGCCCCGGCCGGTCCGGCGGATCGGCGGGGAAGGTGCAGAGACTAGAGCTTCGGCTCGTACTCCGCCCCGCGTAGCGCGGGATGGGGGAAGCGCCCGACACCCTCGCCCTCCCCTTGGGGAGGGACGGGTGAAGAGATAGTCCGAGCCCGGAAGAAATTTCGGGGCACTTGTAACCAATAGGTTGTAGGTTCGAGTCCTGCCCGGGGAGCCAATTCATTCTGCGGTGAATATAAGCTCACGTATACTTTCTATTTTTTCCTTTTTATCTAACTTCCCGTACTGTATTTATGCTTTTCTTTGGATTATAATCAACCCAATGATAGCTTTGGGCGGGAATCTGGAAACAGTAAAGCGTATAAGGGAGACGCGTTCTTATAAATCGCGACGGAAATATCTCATCGAAGCAGTCCGAAAAAGGCGAAAAAAAGTTCGTGAAATGGCCATTGCTATAAAAGGCGGTCCTTGCGATCGTTGCGGCTACGATCGCTGTCTTGAAGCGTTGGAGTTTCACCATGAAGAGAAGGGATTGAAAGATTTTGGTATCTCCGCACGAGGCTACACTCGAAGCTGGGAGAAAATCAAACAAGAATTAGAGAAATGTACTCTTTTATGCGCGAATTGTCATAGGGAAATTCATGCCCACGCCATTCCATAGCAAATATTGGGCGAATGAACTGACGCTTCGGGGGGCAGTCGGAACAATCGAGTCGATCTCCCGCTCGATCGCGGGCGCTCGCGTGGACCTCAATCCCCATGAACGGGTGGAAAATGGAATCTTATGAAAATGCCTTGTGTCCTTGCGAATCGGGAAAACGGTATATCGAATGCTGTCTTGATCGGCACATCAAAAAAAGCTTCGTCAATCCACTGGATAACTCCAAAGAGGAATTGAAAAAAGCCATCGCCGGGAGGAATTTCGCTACTCTCGACGCGGCCAACGAATTCCTAAGGGTCTATTACGATCGACGAAACTCCGAACCGCGACCGGACTTTCTGGGATTGTCTTCCAACCAAATTCAGCGGTTGATCGATTCGCCTTTTATCAATACGTCGGACATGTACCTACTCAACGGCGATTTCCGGGTTGAGGACATGGCGGGGATCCCGATCGTCTCGAATGTCGTCCGGTTTCTCGGTGATTTGGCTTCCGTGGAACCGTTGAAATCGACGGCGACGGGGAACCTGCCGCGCGATTTTGCCGGGCGACTGTTCATCGATCTTGATCAAACGCCGTTTAAAGACATCATCAAGTTTCGAACGGAGACGGATTCCATGACCGTCCATTCTCTGCGATTGATTCTGTCGATCGGAGGGTGGATAAAAAAGGAAAAGGGATATTTCCGCCTCACGAGAAAAGGGAAAAAAGCCGTCGAGGGCGGTTTTTCGGCGGCGGATTATCTGGATCTGTTTTCGGCTTTTGTCCAGGAATTCAACTGGGGCTATCAGGACCGCTTTCCGGATTTCGAAATCATCCAACGGGCGGCCTTGTTTTCCATTGACCTGCTTCACCAAAAGGCCCGCGGATTTGTCGAAAGCCATTCCCTCAGCCCCTATTTTATTCGGGCCTTTCCGCTGATTCTTGCGGAGGTGAAATCGACCTGGGATAGCGCTTTTTCCCAGATCGACCGCTGTTTTGCCATCCGCTTTCTGGATCGATTTTGCGTTTATTTCGGACTCGTCGAACTCCGGGAACGAAGTCCAGACCCGTTGGAGCGAACATTGTTTTTGAAAACGAGCGCGTTCTTTGATCGTCTATTGACTTGGAAAATCTGAAAAAGAATATTCGGTTGGAGATCAGTGATCGACGGGATTAAGGGCGGGTTCCGGCCGCCTTATTCAAGAGTGTTTGAAACCAGGGGACTTCCGCAAAAACCGATTCTTCCCGGGCCACTGTTTTCCTGAATAATGCGGCTAAAAAACCGCCGCCCCGTTCCATTTATTATGGTTCGGAGCGGCGGTTGTCGTGGCGTTTCGATCGGCTGAACAACAGTCTATTTATCGACGAATCCGAAGACGGTCAGATAACCATGCTGGCTGATCTTGGCGATCAGCTCACCCGAGACCTTCTCGACACTGTCGCTCGGCTGATGATAATCCGTGGTCATGGCCGCCATGTAATACACGAACGGCTTTTTAACCCCGGCGAACGAAGCGTGGTCGGACCCGCCCGTGCCGACGCCCAGGGCGTTGGGCTGGAGGGCCAGGTCGAGACCGACGTACTTGTTCATTTCGCGGGAGATGTCGGCGAAGGGTGTGCCTTCGGTCAGGTTGACTGTGACGAACCAAGGAGCGCGGATCTTCTTGACCAGCTCCTCGGCTCCCGGAACCCCGTAACGGGTCATGGTCCGGGCGATCGTCGTCGCGTCATAAGGCCGGCTGATCATGTCATAGTTGAGGTAGCCGACGGTTTTGTCCATCGGGAAAGTGGGGTTGAGGGTGTAATACCGGCTTCCCAGCAAGCCTTCCTCTTCACCCGTCCACAGGGCAAAGACGATGGTGCGTTTGGGTTTGACGGGGTTGGCGACCATCGCTTTGGCGATGTTCATGACGCCCACCGAGCCCGAGGCGTTGTCATCGGCGCCGTTCCAGATATAGCTTTCCCAGATGCCGTTGTGGTCGAAGTGGGCGCCCACGACGAAATATTCATTCTTCAGCGCCGGGTCGGAGCCCTCGATATAGCCGATCACATTGGCGGCCCGGACGAGAGAGGCTTTGGCCGTCGTGGTCAGGGTGATCTTCGTTCCGGCCAGGTCCGCGGAAGCGGACTTCTTGCTCGTTTCGATCTGGGTTTTCAGGGCGTCGATGGTTTTTCCGACGCCTTCGAGGATGGAGTTGGCCATGTCGCGGGTGATGGTCATGCTGGGTACGCCGCCGCCGGCCATCGGTCCGCCACTGACGCCGGGTATGGACAGGCTGACGCGGGGCTTGTTGGTGATGGGCCGGTCGTCGTTGATGTGACGAACGGCGGGAACGGATAGGTTGCGATAGACGTCGGAGTCTTTGCCCGTATTCTGGACTTGGAGAATGGCCGCCGGACCGAGTTTCTGGATCGCGTCCAGCTTATTGAAGCGGGCCGGGCCGCCGCCGCGGGGCGCCATGGCGGCAAAAGCCGCCTGGCCGCCGCCGGCCGGAAAGTACTTGTACTTGAGTTCCTTGGTGGCGTTGAAAGTGGATGCGGGATCGTCCTTGCCGGGGGCTTCGGTCAGGATGAGGACGATCTTGCCCTTGAGGTTGAGGTCCTTGAGCTCGTCCCATTTGAGAGAGGGCTCCTGAATGCCATAGCCGACGAAGACGACGGGCGCCGTCATGGTGCCGGCCTCGCCGCCGCCGCGGCCGAAACCAGCCTGATAATCGACACCGGACTGGAACAAACGGGACTTGATGGCGCCGCTCTTGTTGATTTCCAAGCCCATCGTGCTCTGGACGTCGGTCACCGAACGCAGTCCGAATTCCTGGAGAAAGCTCCGTTCGGGAGGGGTGGCCGGAGCGCCGCCGCGTTGGCCGCCGCGCTGGCCGCCGAATCCGGCCTGGGGCATATCGCCGCCGGGTTTGATTCCCCACATCTTGAACAGGGAGATGACATAATCGGCCGCCAGGGCGTATCCCTTCGTTCCGGTCTCCCGGCCTTCGGTCCAATCGGACGCCAGGAAAGTGAGCATGGCCATGGTGTCCTTGGCGTTGATGGCCTCGAACCCGGTTTTGTACTTATCGGGCACGGGCTGGGTCTTGTCCACAAGGCTCAAGGCCTTCTGGACGTCTTCCAGCTTCATCTGCGCCTGTTGGGTGGGCATCTGGGCCCGTCCCGCCACGAGCAGGGTGAAGAGAAGTACGACGATCCAAGCATTTTTCTTCATTCCGACCTCCTGTGAAATTAGACCTATACGTAGATATTTTGACGATATGTCCGGGCTTCTTCTTCCCTTTTTTTTCGGAATTCCGGATTCCCCATAATTTCATCAGCCGTTCATCATTTCTTAACACAGCGGGCTTATTCTGATCATCCACGATGGATCGTGGTCTTTCTCCGGATGAGGAGCAATCGGTCGACCACCTGACCTGGAGAGAGAAAAACTTAAGCCAAGGAGAAAAGTCCTATGAGCAGATTCAAGAAAGCGGCCATCCTGGCCGGGTTGTTGGCGGCGACCGCCGTCGCTCTGCCGGCCCAGACGGCGACCCCGCCGCCCCAAACGTTCACCACGAACATCTATTATGACTATTCATTCAACATGACCAACAATGGGTATTTGACCGGAACGGATGCGGCCAAGGCGCTCAACAACAAGTTCAACTTCCGTCGGGCTTATTTCACCTACGAAAACAAAATCAGCGATTATCTTAAGTTCCGCTTCCGGTACGACGCCGATAATACGGCTAACATCACTTCGGTCGATTTCGTCAAGTCTTCGACCAAAAAAGACGACAAGCTCCGGCCTTATGTCAAGCACATCTATATTGAATGGAGCCAGGATTTCCTGCAATCCAAGTTCAATATCGGCATGATCGAGACGCTGGCTTTCAAGCCCTCCGAAGATCGTTGGGGCTATCGCTCGGTGGCCAAGACCATCGTCGACGGTTACAAGGACATCACCGGTGTCGAGATCGACGCCACTTCGGCCGACCTGGGCGTCACCTGGAAAGGAACGGTTTCCAAGGAGATCCGGTTCGCCTTGGGCGTCCATAACGGGTCGCACTATTCCCATGCCGAAACCGACAAGTACAAAAAGATCAGCGGATACCTTCAAATCGTTCCGGTCAGCGGCTTGAGCGTCGTCGGCTACATGGACACCGAAAAACAGACTGAGGCCGCCTCGGCCGTGACCACTAAAATCGATGCCTTCTTCGACATGGTCAAAAACCTCAATGTTTCTTTCGAATGGTTCTCCTACGACAACCAGACTTACAAAACCGCCGCTAAAAGTTACAAGGTTGGCGGATGGTCGACCTTCGCCTCGTATAAAATCACACCCGAAAAGCTGGGGCTTTTCGTCCGCTATGATGCCTATCAACCGACCAGCCTGGACGGCAATAAAGATATGAGCCTCATCATCCTCGGATTGGACTGGTTTGCCTGGGGCGCCTACGGCCGGATCCAGCCCAACGTCTGGATCTGGAACTACAAGGATTCCGCCCGCAAGCAGGACGTGGTCTTCAACATGACCTTTTTCCTCAGCTTCTAATAAACAAACGCAAAGGAGAGAAACAATGAAAAACAAGACCGGCAAGCTCATCGCCATCGCCGAGGTCGCCCTGATGCTCTTCGGCGCCACGGCCCTCCTGGCCCAAAGAACTAAAATGCTCCAGGTCAAGGGTTCGGACACGATGATCAACATGGTCCAAATCCTGGCTGAAGAGTTCATGGCCAAGAACCCCCAGTCTCCCATCGCCGTCCTGGGCGGCGGCTCGGGGACGGGTGTGACGGCCATGATCAACAACACCTGCGATATCGCCAACTCCAGCCGCGACTGGAAGCAGAAAGAGCTCGACCTGGCCTGGGAGAAGGGCATCAAGCCCCGGCTGTTCGCTGTCGCCGTGGACGGCCTCTCGATCATCGTCAACGCCAAGAACCCCCTCACCAAGCTGACCATGGACCAGGTCGGGTCTATTTATCGGGGTGAGATCAAGAACTGGAACGCCGTCGGCGGCCCCAGTGCCAAGGTTTCGCTCTACGGACGCCAGTCGAACTCGGGAACTTATGCTTTCCTCCTCGAACACGTCCTGAAAAACAAGCCCTATTCGACGGATATGAAAGAAATGAACGGCAACGCCCAAATCATCGAGGGCGTCCTGGCCGATGAAGCGGCCGTCGGATACGTGGGCGTCGGATATGTCGTGGACAGGGCCACCGGCAAGCCGATGAGCGGCCTTAAAATCCTGACCATCTCCAAGGACGATAAGTCCGAGGACTATTCTCCGATGGACAAGGAAGCCGTTGATTCGGGCAAGTATCCCATCGCCAGGGCCTTGTGGCAGGCCACCAACGGCGCGCCGAAGGGCGCCGCGGCGGCTTTCCTCCGCTTCGAGCTCAGTCCCGAAGGCCAAAAGATCGTCGAACGGGAGGGCTTCTACGTCGTCGGAGCCAAGCTCCAGGCCCAGAATGACAAGAATCTGAAATGAGTTTCGCAGCCTCAGAGGGAGAGGGCTTCGGCCTTCTCCCGCGCCGGGCGGGGGCGAGCCGACGGGCCTGCCCCTCTCGGTGCAAAATCGAGGCTGTAGGGAGCGATTTAACATGACCAAACAAGAGCTGCGAAACTGGAAAGAAGCGGCGGCCCGGACGTTCTTCTTCCTGAACGGCGTCCTGGCCGTCCTGGTCCTCGTGGGCATTTTTATTCTGCTCCTAGTCTCGGCCGTCCCGGCTTTCCGCGAGATCAAAGTTTTCGATTTCCTGACCCGCAAGCTGTGGGACCCGACATCGCCCCTGAAGGCCGAATACGGGATTCTGTCGATGATCGTCAGCACCGGTCTGGTGACAATCACGGCTATGATTATCGCCGTTCCCGTGGGGCTGGGCACGGCCGCTTATCTCTCGGATGTCGCCCACTGGCGCATCCGCGAAATCGTCAAGCCCATCGTCGAGGTTCTGGCCGGGATCCCCTCCGTCGTCGTCGGCTTCCTGGGCATCGTCCTGATCGGACCGATTCTGGCCAAAGTAACCGGGCAATCGCATGGACTCAACGCCCTGAACGGAGGCATTCTGCTGGCGGTCATGGCCTTGCCGACCATCATCTCGATTTCCGAGGATTCGCTGAACGCCGTACCCGCTTCTTATAGCGAAGCTTCCCTGGCCCTGGGGGCGACGCGCTGGCAAACGCTCGTCCGGGTCAAGATTCCGGCCGCGCTATCGGGCATCATCGCCGCCTTCATGCTGGGCATGGGCCGGGCCATCGGCGAGACGATGACCGTATTGATGGCCACGGGCAACGCCCGGTCGTTCCCAACCGGACTTTTGCAAAGCGTCCGGACGATGACCTCGAACATCGCCATCGAGCTGGGCGAGGTGCCTTACTACACGACGCATTATTATGCCTTGTTCGCCATCGGCCTCGTCCTCTTCATCATGACCTTCGCCGTCAATTTGGGCGCGGATATCTTTCTCCACAAGTATCAGGACCGCGAACAATGAAGCCCCAGAAAAAAATTTCCCAAGCCCTGGGATTTCTTTTCCTCCGCCTTTGCCTAGCCGTCGTCCTGTCGATCCTCGTCCTGTTTCTCTACGACATCATCCGCCAAGGCGGGGGATCCCTGTCCTGGGAATTCCTGTCCCAGGTTCCTCGCCGAGGCATGACCGAAGGGGGCATCTTCCCGGCCATCTTCGGGACTTTTCTGGTGACGCTCGTCACCGCTTTTCTGGCCGTTCCCATGGGCATGTTCGCCGCCATCTACCTCAACGAATACGCCCGGCAGACTCGGCTGACGCGCCTCATCCGGCTGTCCATCCGCAACCTGTCGGGAGTCCCGTCCATCGTTTACGGATTGTTCGGGGTCATCCTGTTCGTCAATATCCTGAAATTCGGCACCTCCATTCTTTCGGCCGGATTGACCCTGGGGCTCATGACACTGCCCTGGACGATCACGGCCTCCGAGGAAGCGCTGAAAACCATCCCCAATTCCTACCGGGAGGGCTCGCTGGCTTTGGGGGCCACGAAATGGCAGGCCATCCGGACCAACGTCCTTCCTTATGCCCTCCCGGGAATGCTGACGGGGACCATCCTCGGATTGGCCAGGGCGGCCGGAGAGACCGCCCCGATCATGTTCACCGGGGCGGCCTTTTCCCTGCCCTTCCTGCCTAGATCCCTGTCCGACCAATTCATGGCTTTGCCATATCATCTTTACATCATGGCCACCCAGCATCACGATATCGCCAAAGTCCGGCCGCTGGCTTACGGCACGGCTTTGGTCCTCGTCATCTTCGTCCTGGGCCTGAACATGACCGCCGTCATCCTGCGCTACCGCTTGCGGCGCAAGAGGAGAATCTGACTATGGAATCCCGCCCTAAAATCGAAGCCCGGGACCTGAATTTTTATTACGGGACCAAAATCGCCCTCAAAGGCCTGACCATCGCCTGTCGGGAGAAAACGGTCACGGCCATCATCGGACCCTCGGGCTGCGGCAAATCCACGTTCATCCGGACGCTCAACCGCATGAACGACGTCGTCGTGGGGACGCGGATCGAGGGCCGGATCCTGCTCGACGGCGCGGATATCCATGCGCCTGGAACGGATGTGGTCGACCTCCGCCGCCGCGTCGGAATGGTCTTTCAAAAACCCAACCCTTTTCCCAAGTCGATCTACGACAATATCGCTTACGGCCTGCGCATCGATGGACTGAAAAACCGTGATCTCCTGGATGAGGCGGTGGAACGGAGCCTGCGCGAAGCGGCGCTTTGGGACGAGGTCAAGGATCGCCTTCGTGAAAACGCCTTCGCCCTGTCGGGCGGCCAGCAGCAGCGGTTGTGCATCGCTCGGGCCCTGGCCGTCAGGCCGGAAGTCCTTCTGTTCGACGAGCCCTGCTCGGCCATCGATCCGATCGCAACAGCCAAGATCGAGGACCTTATCCAGCGGATGAAAAAAGACTATACCGTGGTCATCGTCACCCACAATATGCAGCAAGCCGCCCGCGTTTCCGATGACACGGCCTTTTTGATGTTGGGGGAGCTCGTCGAGTTCGGCCCGACCAACCGGATCTTCACCGCTCCATCCAACAAGCTGACCGAAGACTATATCACCGGCCGGTTCGGTTGAGAGGGAGCCCGTTCCCCTGAGCTTAATCGGCAGCGGGCGAAATTACATCCCCTGCGCGGGGATCCGAACGGATCAAAAAATATCCGGGGGCATCCGGGACCCGATGCCGGATATCAGATAGTTTACAGGCTGATAGTTTTGGGGTATAAACAAAAACACCCCCAGGCCGACCGATGAATGAACTGATCGCCATCGTTGAAGACGAACCCGATCTGGCCTCCCTGACCGCCTCCTATCTGCGCCAGGAAGGCTACCGGACGGAGACGTTCGGCGATGCCGGCCGGTTTTTCCGTTTTCTGGGGAAAAAGAAACCCGATCTCGTGCTCCTCGACCTCATGCTGCCCGATTTGAATGGAATGGACGTTTGCAAAGAGTTGAAACGAAACGGCGATTGGCGGTCCATTCCGGTCATCATGGTTACGGCCAAGGCCGGGGAAACCGACAAGATTGTCGGACTCGAGCTGGGGGCGGATGATTATGTGACCAAACCCTTTTCCTTTAAGGAACTGTCCGCCCGGATCAAGGCGGTGCTCCGCCGGGCCGAGCCGCCGGTCCGGTCGGGACCGCTCGAAATCGGGGCCGGCCTCGTCCTCGACCCGGAACGGTACGAAGTCAGGCTCGACGGCCGGCCGCTGGAGCTCACTTCCACGGAGTTCAAAATCCTCCACTTCCTTGCCGCCGGCAAAGGCCGGGTCTTTTCCCGAGAACAGATCCTGGATGCGCTGTGGGGAAACGACAAGATCGTCCTGGACCGGACGATCGACGTCCATATCAAGAACCTCCGCGACAAGCTGGGGACGGCTTCGGCCGTCGTCAAAAACATCCGCGGGGTAGGTTACAAGGTCGAAGAATGAAACGAACCATTTTTTTGAAGGTTTTCGGCAGTTTCGCCGTGATCGTCCTTCTCGTCGGCGCTTTGATCTTCGGGCTGGCGGCCGGGACGTTGAGACGTCATTATGAAGAAATCTCCGCCCGGCATCTGGAGACGCTCGGCCGAGCCCTGCAGGCCGAGGTGGATTTTTTATTGGATGGGGGGAAGGCCGAGGATCTTTTAGCTTACATCCGGAAGTTGGAACCGGTGCTCGGCGCCCGGATAACGGTCATTGATCCCCAGGGTACGGTCCTGGCCGATTCGGAGAAAGATCCGGCGGCCATGGAGAACCATCGCTACCGGCAGGAAGTGAGCGAAGCGCTCTCCGGCCGGGTCGGCCAGTCGCGCCGGTTCAGCTACACCGTTGACGCGCGCATGTTGTATGTCGGCATTCCGCTGGAGAAAGACGGACGGATCCGAGCCGTCCTTCGCTTGAGTTACTTCATGACCTCGATCGACAATCTTCTCGGCCGCCTCCGGGGAATGATAGGCCGAGCTGTGCTTGGGATTACTCTCCTGGCCCTTTTTGCTGCGCTGGCCCTATCGCTCCACGTCACCCGCCCGATCCGAGCCCTGACCCGGGCCTCCGAAAAAATTGCCGGCGGAGAATTCCGAACCCGCGTTAATCTGCGGAATAGGGATGAATTCCGGGCCTTGGGCGAGGGCTTCAACGCCATGGCCGAACGCATCGAGAGCCTGTTCGCCGACGTAACGAGCCAGAAGGAAAACCTTTTAAACACCATCGGGGCCGTGACCGAGGGGTTGGCCGTTTTGGACCGGGAAGGAAAGATCGTCTTGGCCAACGTCAGCTTTAAAACCCTGTCCGGCGAGCCGGCGGTTGAAGGCCGGTTTTTCTGGGAGGTCATGCGCCGGCCCAAGCTCCGAGAACTCATCGAACGGGTACGGGCCGAAAAGCGGGGGTTGAGCCAGGAATGCCGCTTGGACGACCGGTCCTACCTGTGCAACCTGGGCTATCTTGCCTTCCAAGACGGAATCGTTCTCATCCTTCATGACTTGACCGAACTGCGCAAGGTCGAGGACATAAAAAGGGATTTTATCGTCAATGCCTCCCATGAACTGCGGACGCCCCTGGCCGCCATCCTCGGAGCGGCTGAGCTCCTGGAGAGTGAGCCCCGCGATGGGCCCCCTTCGGAGGCCTTGCCCATCCTGAAACGAAATGCCCAACGCCTGATCGGCATTGTCGAGGATATGCTCAAGCTCGGCGAACTCGAGGATCGAGGCTTCAAGCTTGATATCCGGACCGTGGACGCGCCCTCGATCGCGTCCGATATCCTCAAGATATTCGAACCGAGAGCCAAAGCCAAGGGCTTGTCCCTGCGCCTGGAGGCGCCGTCCGGAATTCCCCTTGTGGCGCTCGATCCCGACCTTCTCGAACGCTTGCTTTTCAACTTGATCGACAATGCGGTCAAATATTCCGACCGGGGCGACATCAGCGTCCGTTTCCGGGGCGAAGAGGGGAGTCTGGCCATCGATGTGGCCGATACGGGCCCCGGTATTCCTCCCGAACATCAAGCCCGCGTTTTTGAGAGGTTTTATGTCGTCGACAAATCCCGGTCGCGCAGACTCGGGGGAACGGGGCTCGGGCTGTCCATTGTCAAACACATCGTCCAGCTTCACGGCGGAACGATTGAGCTGAGGAGTACTGAGGGACGGGGCACGACCTTCACGGTCCGTTTCCCGCTCCGGCCGGCCGGCTCCGTTCAGCCCTGAACGATGGGGGATGGATTCGGGTTGAACGGGTTGATCCGCGCGGTCAGGGAAAAAAGGAACGGATAGTTGTTTTTAAGGTGCGAAACGTAGGCTATCCATTCGACGGCGATCAGGGAATAGGCCCGCTTCACATCCCCCGCCAGATGGGCATAGTCCGAGTCTGGGAGATTTTCCAAATCGCCGCCGCGCATCTCCAGTTCCTCGACGATGTGAAAGACGGCCCACAGCAGATCCGTAAAGCGTTCATGTTCGAGTAAATTGGGGTTTTCCAGGAGCCTCAGGAGAAAGGAGCGGTGACCCTGGAGAAGACACAGCAGATCCCGAAGCGTCGCCGGCGAAACGCGGACCTCATAGGCGAATGCTCGGGCGGCTTGCATTCCGGCCTGAAAATCCTTTTTGCTCCACCGGACGGTGAAGGTCAGAAGCGGAGCGAGCATTTCCGCGTTGGTGACAAAGACGGGAAATTTCCGGAGCAAATCCAATCCGATGTCGCTGAAGAAAGTCCCGATGACCATGTTCATTTTATGCAGAAGAGCGAGTTTTTCCCGCCGGGCCAGGATCCGCTCGATCATCAGGGTCACGACGAGAACGGAGATGAACAAAAAGGCGATATCGCCGACCAGGTAGATAAAGATGTGACGAAGGTCGCGGAAAATCAGGTAATGGATGGCATAAGTCGTCGCGGACGCAGCCAGTAAAATCAGGGAAAGATTCAGACGCCAGTTAAGCTTCGGTTTCTTCACCCCGGCATTTTAACCGAGATCAGGCTCGCCGACAAGCGGCGGAGTTCACTTGCGGCCGTGGACATAGGCAAAGCTTTTGAGAGCCTCGACAGCCGCGGGATCTTCATGGAATCCTTCGGGAGCTTGAACGGCCAGCTTGCGGGCCAAGGCTTGGGCTTTGCGGAAATATCCGGCGCGCCTCTCCTCGAGTCGATCAAGGTTTACCGCCGGTCGAAGAGTCCGAGCCGTGGTCAAGCCGGAAGGCTCCGGCTCACGATAGGTCCGATGCCGCCAGCCTCCGGTTCGGATATCGAAGTCATAGAGACGCAGGAACAAATCTCCCCATCGGGCTATGAAGCGAATCGCCCCGATGAGAAAACGGATATCATCCCGGGTAAAGACGTAATGGAGGTTGATTCGGACCCAACCCGGCTTGAGTCCTTCCAGCCCGCAGGTGACGGCTTCCCGGAACCGTTCGGAGGTCGGTTCGTCGATTCCCAGCAGGACGTGCCCATAAGGCCCGGCGCAACTGCATCCGGCCCGGGACTGGATGCCGAACAGGTCGTTGAGGAGGGTAGTGACGAACTTGGGGTGGAGGATCCTGTCCTGGTGGACGATATTGAAGGAGACGATCGGCGTCAAATCCCCGGTATCGGTACGGCCGACCAGCCGGACGCCGGTTATGCCGCCGAGCGCCTCCAGAAAGAAGTCCAGGTGCCGGGTTTCGATCTTCTCGATGACGTCCGTGCCGATTCGGGCCTTCACGTCCATGGCCAGGGCCGCTTTAATGGTTTGAAGGATGGGAGGTGTCCCGGCTGTTTCCCTGGTTTCGATGTCCGTAGCGAAATCGTGGGCTTTCGGGCCGACGTATACGACGGTTCCCCCGCCGGCGACCGTGGGCGGGAGGTCCGACCGGTAGAGGCGTTCCGTCATGACGAGGAGTCCGCAACTTCCCGGTCCGCCCAGGAACTTGTGGGGCGAGAAAAAGACCGCGTCGAAAGCCGCGTCGGAAGACGTGTTCATATCGATTTCGACATAAGGGGCGACAGCGGCGAAATCGAAAAAGACCGCTGCATCGCAGGCCCGGCATAGACGGGCGACTTCATAGACCTTGGTCCGAATACCCGTGATATTGGACCCGGCCGAGAAAGAGCCGAACCGGGGCCGGCCGCGGAAACGGGGATCGGTAAGCTTGGATTCGAGATCCTCCAGGTTGAGGTTTCCGTCGGCTCCCAGGCGGACGACCACAACCTCGGTCAGGGCCTCCCTCCACATCAATTCGTTGGTATGGTGCTCGTAGGGGCCGATGAAGACGACCGGGCGTTTCGTATCCATCCAGGACTCAAAAACCTTCCGGGCCTGGGGATGGGAATGGCAGACGGCGAGAATCCGTTCCCGGGTCAAAGGCGGGATGTAGACGCCCAGGATCTCCTGGAGCTTCTTCAATGCTCCCGTTGATCCCGAGCCGATAGGAAAGACTTTTCCGCCCGGACCGGCATGGACCAGTTCGCGGATTCGGTCCAGAGCGGCGTGATAGAGCCGGGTCATCGTTCGTCCGGAATAGTCATCTTCGGTGTGGGTATTGGCATAGGATCGCTCGATTTCCCGCATCCGGTCCTCGATGAATCCGAGCGCCCGGCCGGAGGCCGTGTAATCCGCGTAAAACATGTGCCGCAGGCCGAAGGGAGCGGGGAAAGCCAAGTCGCGGCCGATGATCTGGCGGCGGATGAAATCCAGCTTGTAAGTCCTGGTCATGGCCGAATCTCCTGGGGGTGTTTGGCGCGGGGCCGGCGGCTATGGTAGCATATCTCCCTTTGATAATCGCGGTGGAGGACTTTCCGATGCCTGAAATCATCATCGATGGACGAGTTTTGGCTTTGTCGGAAGAGGGATTCCTGAGCGATCCCTCCGGCTGGACTCCAGAGATCGCTCTGCTTCTGGCCGCCCACGAAGAGAAACTCGAGGGCTTGACGGCGGAACATTGGGCCGTCATCGACTTCATCCGGAAGCATTATCTGGAAAACAACCTGGCCCCTATGGTGCGTAAGATTTGCCAGACGACCGGCCTGTCGCTCAAACGGATTTATGAATTGTTCCCTTCGGGACCGGCCAAGGGCGCTTGTAAGCTGGCCGGACTGCCCAAACCCGACGGCTGCGTTTGAGTCCATTCCCCGGCCGCCGTCTAGGCTTTCCGGGAGGAGGCGATATCCCGGACGGCGGTGACGGCGGCGTCGATGTGCTCTTGGGTGTTGAACGGGCCGATCCCGAAACGTACCGCGCCGTGGATCTTGTCCGTACCTAATTGCTCGTGCACCAGGGGCGCGCAATGCAATCCCGTCCGGCAGGCGATGTTGTAGTCCACATCCAGCATCGTCCCCGCGTCGCTCGCTTCCAAGCCCTTGATGTTGAAGCAGATAACGCTGATGTGATCGATCAGGTCGTCGGCGCAATACAGGATGACGTTGTCAATTTCCCGAAGACCCCGGACCAGGCGCTCGGTCAGGTTCATCTCCTGGTGGTGGATGGCATCCAAACCCGTTTCCGCGATCCATTTGACGCCGGCGTTCAAACCGGCGATCCCCATGATATTAGGAGTCCCATATTCGAGCCGGTAGGGGTATTCGTCGAGATGGGGCCGGACGGCGGAACGCACTCCCGTCCCGCCGGCCCGGGTATGCCGGATCTCGACTCCCGGACCCACACATAAGCCGCCGATGCCGGTCGGGCCCAGCAGCGACTTGTGTCCGGTGAAGGCGACGACATCGACGCAATCCCGGACCATGTCGATGGAGATCTTGCCGGCGGACTGGCTGGCGTCGATGACGAAAGGGATGCCCCGCTCCCGGCAGGCCCGTCCGATCGCGGCGATCGGCTGGACGGTGCCGATGACGTTGGAGGCGTGGTTGACGAGAACGAGACGCGTATTCGTACGGAACTGCCGGACAAAATCGTCGGGGTCGACGAAACCTCGTCCGTCGAAGGGGATATGCTCGACGATGATGCCCAAATCCCGCGCCGCATGGAAAAGCGGCCGCAGGACGGAGTTGTGTTCGATCGTTGTGGTCAGGGCATGGTCGCCGTCCTTCAGCATGCCGAAGATGATCAGGTTCAAGGCGTCGGTCGAATTATAGGTGAAACACAACCGGTTGGGGTCCGAACCGTTGAAGAAGCGGGATAATTGGGTCCGTGTTTTTTCCAGAAGGCTGCCCGCTTCCATGCACATATCGTATCCGGAACGGCCCGGATTGACCCCGGATTTCCGGTAGAACTGGTCCATAAAAACATAGACAGACTCCGGTTTGGGAAACGAAGTCGCTCCGTTATCAAGAAAGATGATATTGTCCATGGGTCGCTCCTGCGTCGACGATTTCCAGCAGAGAGGGTAATACTATCGATTGCAAGCCGAAAAATCAACGATTCCGCAGGCTGTGCTAGGCCAGATACATGGTGGACACCCTAGGAAGGTAGGATAGGGGGTATGTACCCCCACCAAGCAACCTCCTATGGCGACCTTATCCCCGGCTCGGAGTTTATCCGGTCCCTGGCTCGACAAGGCACAATCTCGCG
>CAZLAM010000142.1:0-2536 GCA_964557435.1 uncultured Eubacteriales bacterium | reverse complement strand
TAGAATATCCGATCGAAATGTTGAAAAAGACGATCTCCATGTACCGCGAGGCCTATGCCGGCCTGCCCGGCGGAGCCTGGCTGCTGGCCGCGGCCGAGTTCATCAACCGCTGCGGGTTCATGGTCCTCGTCTTCCTCAATATCTATTTGACCCGCTATCTCGGCCTCTCCCTCCTGAAGGCGGGGAACGTTTTGGGCGCTTATGGATTGGGAGCCATCGCCGGCGGCTATCTGGGCGGCCTCCTGGTTGACAAGATCGGCATCCGTCAAGTCATGCTGGCCAGCCTGGTCCTGTCGGCCGTAACCCTTATCGCCGCCGCCTACGTCACGGCTTATGTCCCTCTCCTCGCCCTTCTCTTCTTCTACGGTCTGGTCTCGACCGCCCTCTTCCCGGCCAACGACACGGCCATGTCGCGCTTCTGCTTCGGCGAGATGCGCTCCAAGGGATTCGCCCTGCGACGGCTGGCCGCCAACCTGGGCATCACCTTTGGCCCGGTCATCGGCGGCTTTTTGATCCTCGTCAATTATCGCCTGCTGTTCTGGGTGGACGGGCTGACCACATTGGCCTCGGCCGTCGTGGTCGCCCTGTTCATCAAGAACCTCCCGGCCCGGGTCCGGACCACCGAGGACCAGGCTCCCCGTCCGACCCGCTCGCCCTGGCACGATGGTCCGTTCATGGCCTTCATGGGCCTGTTCCTGGTCCTGGGGCTGGTCTTCTCGCAATTGTTCTCGACCTTCAACCTCTATCTGAACTCCGTCTACGGCCTGCGGGAGAACCAGATCGGTCCGCTCTGGGCAGTGAACACCATCCTGATCGTGGTCATCGAGATGGTCCTTATCCACGCCGTGCGGCGCCGGTCGGAGATGAAGATCATCGCCTTGGGGGCGGCCCTCTTCGGGATCGGGTTCGGCCTCCTGCCGCTCGGACGGGGGTTCCTCTTCGCTGCAATGACCGTCATCGTCTGGACTATGGGCGAAATCCTGACCATGCCGCTGAGCGGGACGGTCGTGGCGGCCCGGGCCGGCGACGCCACCGGACGCTACATGGGCATGTTCAGCCTGAATTTCTCGTTGTCGATGTTCCTGGCGCCCCTGGTTGGCAACTGGTTGTTCGCCCATATCGGGGGCGACGCTCTCTGGCCGGTCATGGGTGTGGCGGCCCTGCTGGCTGCGGCGGGAATCTGGGCCATGCGAAACACCCTGGATGTGCCCAAACCGCCGATCTCCGCCGATACCCTATAAAGAAAATCTCGCTCCGGCTCTCAGCTTTGGCAACTTTCGCGACTCCGGCCAGCCCCCCTCACTTCATCTTCAGCTCGACATTGTCCCGGATCCAGTGCTCGTCCCACCACTCGACCGGGTTGACGAAGACGCCCTGGACAAGCATGGCGAAGTGGAGATGATCCCCGCCGGCCATGCCCGTCGATCCGGACCGGCCGAGAATGGCGCCCCTGGCAACATCCTTCCCGATCTCGACGTCGATGCGGCTGAGGTGGGCGTAGAGGCTGAACAGGCCGCAACCGTGGTCCAAGACGACGGATTCGCCGTAGATGCCCAGAGGACCGGCGTAGGCAACCCGTCCGGAGTTGGCCGCCGGGATCGGACTCTGGGCCAGCGACGCCAAGTCCACCCCCAGGTGGATTTGCCGGTCTATTTCATTCCCTTTATAGAAATAGGTGCGCTCATCACCGTAGGCTGCCATAGGCTTCGAGTTCGGCAAGCGGAGGAAGGCTCCCGACCACGACGGTTTCGGCGCGGAATTCCGGCAGATCGTCCGGATCTTCTCGGCGTCCAGCTCGCGCTGTTTCCTGTTCACGGCCAGAAAGATATCGATGTCCGCCCCTTGAAGGCTTGGATCGCGCTCCTTGAAGTAGGGCAGAACGTCGGCCAGAAATCCGTCGCTGATGTTTATCTTGTCCTTCTTGAAGGATTTCTTTTTGATGATTATCCGAATGCCGATGTTGGTCTTGTTTCCGGCCGGGTCTTCCGCCAAACCGTGGAAGGAAACATCCTCGGGAGACCCGTAGGGCAGGGCAAAAAAGGCCTGGAACCGATTCTTATCGACGGGATAACCCCCGTAGAGGGCATCGCCGACTTGAATTCCGCTGGAGAGGATCTCCTCGTTGGTCGTATAGGTCAGGAACCCCACTCCTCCCTGGTTGATATAATGAGGCCCGCCGCCGACGCTCATTTGCGGCGGCCGCGTGTCGATGATCATCTTTTCTTCCAGGATGGCCGTATTCCCCCCGTTCCAAGAGCGGTCTTCGGCCGTGATCCTGACCAGGACATCCCCATCGCTTAAACCTTGCGGGAGAGGGCGAAGGGGAAGAGCCTTTTCGAACGACCTTGTTTGGGGAGGAAATTTCTGGGAGAAAAGGGGAAAAGCCAGGCCGGCCTGAATCGCCTCGACCATGACTTCCAGCAATCCGCTCTTGTCATCCGAGGCCTGGAAGCCCAATTCGACGCCGACGACGGAAGATTCTTGGGCCAACCGTAGCGTGGGTTTCCCCGACTCGAACTTGACCAGACGAAGCCAA
>CAZLAM010000141.1:0-3127 GCA_964557435.1 uncultured Eubacteriales bacterium | reverse complement strand
TCGCGAGACCGAGGCGCCGGCGACCTTACGGATGCCGATCTCCTTGGTTTTTCGCTCGGCCAGGAAGGCGGCCAAACCGAAAAGCCCGAAGCAGGCGATGAGAACGGCCAGCGCGGCGAACGTCCGGACGAAGTCCCCGGTCTGCCGCTCCGTGCGGTAAAGATCGGCCAGCGTATCGGTGAAAAAGCTGTAGCTGAAAGGATAACCCGGGTCGATCCGGACCCAGTTCGCCTGGAGAGCCTGGAGCCCCGCGGCGGTCCGGCCGGGCGTCAGGCGGACGAACATATAGGAATAGGCGTCGATGTTCATGCAGAAGATGAGCGGTTCGATGGCCTCATGCAGGGAATGGTGGTGGAAGTCCCGGACCACGCCGATGATCCGGCCTTTCGTCCCGTTCAAGTCGAACGTCTTTCCGAGGGGGTTTGGCAGGCCCATCGAACGTACGGCCGTCTCGTTCAGGACGAATCCCTCCGTCGTGTCCGTGGCGAAATCCTTGGAAAAAAACCGCCCTTCCTTCATGCTCATCCCCATCGCCTCGAGATAGTCGAAGTCGACGGTCCGGATCTGGATGGACAGCTTCCGGTCGTCCGTCTTTCCCTCCCAGTTGACGGCGGTCGTCTCGAATCCCAGAAACGTGAGAGAGGCGTTGGAGCGGGTGACGGCGGCGATGCCGGGATTTCGTTTCAGGTCGGCTTTCAACGCTTCGAAGGCTTCCCGGGTCGTGTCGCCCATTCGAGTCAGGACGAGGTTGTCGGTCTCGAATCCCAGGTTCATATCGCGGATGAAATGGAGCTGTTTGGACACGACCAGCGTTCCCACCAGCAGGATGGCCGAGATGGAGAACTGCACGATGACCAGGATGCGGCGGATGCTGGAGTTCCGGGCGCCGCCGAACGCGCCGCGCAGCGTCCGGACGGGCTGGAAACCCGACAGGAACAGGGCCGGGTATATCCCTGACAGCAGGCCGGCGAAGACCGCGATGGCCGCCATTCCCGGCAGGATCGCGGGCCCGAAAACATCGGCCGCTTGGAAGGCTTTTCCCGACAGGGTGTTGAATGCCGGCAGAAATGCCAGGACCAATCCCAGAGCGCAAAGAAGGGCGAATCCCGAATGGATGACGGTCTCGCCGAGAAACTGCATGATCAGGTCGGCCCGCCGGGCTCCGATCACCTTGCGCAGGCCGACCTCGCGGGCACGTTGGGCGGAGCGGGCGGTGGTCAGGTTGATGAAATTGATGCAAGCGATGAGGAGGACGAACAAGGCCACGATGGAAAACAGGATGACATAGGTGATGGGGCCTTTCCCGTCGATTCCGTAGAGGTGCAGTTTGCTCAAGGGGATCAGGATGACCTTCGAAGGGAAGGCGGTCAGATGTTTTTCGATGATTTTTTCAAATTTGGCGTTGACGGCCCGGGCCTCGGCTCCCGGCGCCAAACGAATAAAGGCGCTCAATTGAAACTGATCCCAACGGTCGAACGTCGAACCGCGTTGGAGAAGGAAGGACAAGGGGATGACGTATTGGAACCGCAGGGTGGAGTTGTCCGGGACATCCTTCATCACTCCGGTCACGCGCAGCGGGGTGTTGGCGTCATACTGGAGAACTTGGCCCAGGGGTTTCTTGTCCCCAAAACATATCCGAGCCATGGATTCCGAGATGACGATGGATGCGGGAGCCGAGAGAACCGCCGCGGGATCTCCGCTTTGCAGGGGAAACGTGAACATCCCGAAGAAGGAAGGATCGGCCAGGATCCCCTGTTCGGTGTAGAAATTTTCCTGTTCTTTTCCGTAGCGCAAAGGCTGGTTGGAACTGCGAAGCCGGACCGAATCGACAACCTCCGGATAGTCCTTTTGTAAGGCCGGAGCCAGGGGCGGCGGCGTTGCGGGAGCCCGGAAGGTATTGCCAATGGTCCTCTCCACGATGACGCGATGGATCGTCCCGGCGTCGGCGTGGAACCGGTCGAAGCTCAATTCATCCCGGACCCACAGCAGGATCAGGATGCAGCTGGCCATTCCGACGGCCAAACCGGCGACGTTGAGGAGTGCATAGCCTTTCTGCCGCCTGAATTTGCGGATGGCGACCCGGATGTAGTTCCCGACCAGCGCCGGCATGAACCGCGACGGCCGCAGGGGGGCGCGGCGGTTGAGTCCGACCAGCCGGTTTTTTCGATACTCGCCGGCCAGACTTTCGGCGGTGCCGACTTGCGCTTCGGCGGCGCGGAAAGCGTCCTCATCGGAGAACCCGGCGCATTTTTGGGCTTCGAATTCGTCCCGCAGATGGAGCTCGAGATCGGCGATCAAGGCGTCCTCGAACGCTTCGAATTTATGGAGACTCTTTTTCCAATTCCGGACTGCTTTTTCAAGTTGGAACATGGGATTTTTTCTCCATCTTCAGACTTCGGCCGGGCGGGACCCGCTGAACCGGATCATAGCCTGCAGGATCTGCTGCCAGCCGGCCATCTCGAAGGCCAGAGCTTGGCGGCCTTTTTCGGTGATCTGATAGTAGCGGCGGGGCCGGCCGCCATCGTCCGCGGCCCGCCACTTGGATGAGATGAGGTCGTCCATTTCCATCCGCTGGAGGACGGGATAGAGCATTCCGTCCGTCCATTCCAGCCTGCCGCCGGAAATATTTTTCACTTTCCGTATGATGCTGTAGCCATAATCTTCGTTTTTAAAGAGAATGGAAAGTATGATGGGCCTGGTCGAGGCGGCCATGAGTGTTTTTGAAACCATTGTTTGTTTCCTTTACCTGAAATGCGAAGATACATTCACAATCTATGTACGCTGGAGCTTGGCCAAACGTTGACACCGTTATGGAAAAAATATTTTGGGCCGTTGGGCGCGGTTTGGTGATGCCAAAGCCAATCCCCTTCGCGGGATTCAAGGGACTTGAGTGCCTGGGGCGTCAGCTCCTTGCCCATAGACCGCGCTGAGCTTAAAATTGAAAACGCCGAGGAGCTTCTTATGGACATTAAATGGACATTTTTTCTTATGGCTCTTTTCCTGGCGTTCGGCCCCGCCTCGAGCCAGGACCAGCCGCCCGCCGTCCGGGTCCCCCGTCTTCCGCCGGGAGCCGCTTCGGCCAACAATCAAATAAAGGAGAAATCCATGAAAACAATCCGGATGGAAG
>CAZLAM010000140.1:0-2705 GCA_964557435.1 uncultured Eubacteriales bacterium | reverse complement strand
AGAGGCTCTTCCTCGGTGATCGTACCCGACCAGGTTTCGCCGGTCGTCGGAGTTTGCGCCGTCGTTCCGGTTTGGGCGGAGACGCTTCCCATTCGCCCGGATAGGAACAGAAGCGCCGCAGCCGCCGAGAAAACGGCAATCAGCCTCCAAGGCCGGATCATCATGGTTTTTCTCCTTTGAACGATAGGCGGAAAATATCCAGATTGCCGGCGCGGTCCGAAACGAAAGCGATCTGGGTCCCATCGGGCGAACAGGCGGGGGCGAAATCGCGCCCGGTGCCTTGGGTCAAAACCGTTGCTTGGCCGTTTCCCGAGTTCACGGAGACAATATGCCATTCTTTCCCGTACCCGGCCGAGCAGACGATTTGCGTGCCGGAGGGATGCCAGAATGGAGCGTCCACGGATTGCGTCCCGCCGAAAACAAGTTTAGCCGCGCCGCCCATGGTCGGAATAACGTATAAGGCATGGACGTCGCCTGGCCTCCGCGAAGATCCGGCTCCTTCGCGCCTCGGATCCTCGGACGACGTCCGGGGCTGTTTTTTCAAATAAGCCAGGGTTTTTCCGTCCGGCGCCCAAACCGGATTCCGTTTTTCGCCTCCGTCCTCGGTCAGGCGCCGGACGCGGCCGTCCGGCGAATCCAGGGCGACCACATAAACCTCCCGATCGCGTCCCCGGCCCGGCTCGGCGACCAGGGCGCACTGCCTATGATCGGCGGATACGGCCAGCTCGTTGATCGTCCACATTCCCGTCGGAAAGTAGAGGCCGAGGTCGTTGAATTCTCCGTTCCGCGGATCGAAGAGGCGAAGGAAAAAGTGCTTGTCGGGTTTGGCGGCGTAGCCCGCGGCGACGAGGAGTTTTCCATCGGCCGACAAATCCCAGCCGTACCACGCCGTTCCGCGGAGGTCATAGGAAAACGGCCGGCCGTCCTCCCGGCTCACGCGCGTGAGGGCGTCCCAGGTAGTCCCTTTTCCCGCGCCCCGGTTCGGTCTCCCGAAAATGAGCTGAGTCCCCGCATCGATCCAGCGGAACGCCGTCGGCAGGGTGTGGAAAACGATGAGCGGGGTTTGTTTCCCGGTTCGCAGCTCCAGGCTGAAGATGTCCGGACTTGCATACCGGTAAGTATGATAGGCGAGGACCGCGCCGTCGGACGACCAAACGGGATTCCATTCGTCGGCCCCCTCCGTGGTCAACGGTTGCGCGCCATCCGGCCAGACGGAAGGTTTTCCGGCCTTGGATTCCCGGGTCGACGCGAATAAAAGCGAACCGATGACGAATGCCAATATCGCGCCGTGGAACATTTGTTTGCGCATGCGTCTTCCCTCCCCTGGGGAAATGATATTCTTCTTTAACCGGCGAAGTAAAGAGCGGATTTGACGGCCAAGGCGACTTCGAGTAATATACCCCCGCTTTTTTCCCGTGGGGCTGTAGCTCAGTTGGGAGAGCGCTTGAATGGCATTCAAGAGGTCGCCAGTTCGATCCTGGTCAGCTCCACTTCCCCTTCCCGCTTAATCAATCTTCAAACAAATGAATTCATGTGAAGCGGATGGAGAATACTCATTTTTTTTAGCCGGATCAGTTTCGGGGTGAGGCTCCCTCGCCTTTGCGAAATCCTTCCCGAGCGCATTTCCTTACTCTCCCCCTAGGGGTGAACCACCAGAGCGGAGACCGAGACCATCAACACCGCTACCAGTCGAACCAGATCCTCGAGATCGATCCACTCGTCGGGGCCGTAGAAGTTGCCGCCGAGCGATCCGATGCCGAGAGCGGGTTCTCCGGCCACCCGCATCGGAAACCGGATGTCGCTCGACATGTGGCCGCCATAGGAGACGGGGGCTCGCCCGATCACTCCCTCGACGGCGCCTCTTACCGCGCGGCACAGCGGATCGTCCCACTCCACCTCGGCCGGGTTGGCCCGTGCGCCCGTGGGCTCGATAGACAGCTCGAAGCGGCGGCCGGCGAGGTCCGGCTTTTGGTGCCGCGCGATCTCCTGCCGGAACTCCCCGAGCAGATCGGACACCGTCCCGGTGCCTCGCCACAAGGCCCGAACCTGGGCCCGGCAGCTGTCGGGCACCGTCGCCGGGCCCTCTCCCGCTTCGAGGCGCCCGATGTTGATCTGTCCGTCCGGCCGGATCAGCCCGCGGAAGCGCTCCACGACCTCCAGGCACTTCCGGAGGGCATCGCCGCCTTCTTCCCAGGGAGCGCTCGAGGCGGTGCGGACCTCTCGCGGCCGGCCTTGCCATCCCGTGACCGTCAGTGTCAGGTCCAGGACGCCGCGGCTCACGTGCTTGATTTCGGCCATCCCGTTGCCGGTTTCGGCGGGATGCACGTACAGGAAACTCTTGGCATCGGGCTTGCGGGCGAAGGCCGGAAGGCTGCCCCGCGCGCCGCCGCCCTTGCCGTGCAGGCACATCACGAGCGGCGCCGGCTGTCCCGCCTTGAGGAGCAGGGATGAAGCGACGAGCATCGCCGCCACGCCGCCCTTCGAATCGGCGGTGCCCAGCCCGTACATCCGCCCGTCCCGGATGAGGGGAGAGAGCGGCGGCGTGCTCCAGCCCCCGCCGGACGGCTCGGTGTCGATATGGGCGAACATGGCCACGCGCGCCTGAGGGGCACGGACGGCGCGCCCGATCAGATTGACCGGATCGCGCGTGCCGGCAGGCGGCGGCACGAACTCGGGATGATCGCGAAAGGCCAGCGGATCCTCAA
>CAZLAM010000139.1:0-72270 GCA_964557435.1 uncultured Eubacteriales bacterium | reverse complement strand
GGTCATGACCTTTCTCGGTCTCCCGTTCGCCTTTTCCATGGGCAAGCGCGGGGCGCTGGTCGGGATCGGGGCGGGCTTGGGGATCGTCATCGTCTATTGGGTGACCCTGGGGATTTTTAAAAGCCTGGGGTACGTGGGATTATTGAGCGTGTTCCTGGCCGCTTGGGGACCGAACCTCCTCTTCGGTTTGCTGGGGGGATATTTTTTCCTGCGCGTCCGGACGTGATACGTCCGCCGGCTGCCGTCGAATGGGTTTATATATTTGGTGGTTATGGGGAAAATGAGATATGACCCGTGTAGGACTCGAACCTACAACCCGCAGATTAAGAGTCTGCTGCTCTACCAATTGAGCTAACGGGCCATAAAGCCCGACAATAATAGCAAAAAGAGACCTGTTTGGGAAGAGGATTTTGCGGCCGTCCGAACGCCGCTCTCGGACTTCAGGACGAAACGCCGGCTAGAGTTCCAAGCTCTTTGGACATCTCCGGCGACGCGATGAAGATCAGGACGTCACCCGCGCCGATGATGACTTCCCGGCCCGGGTTGAAGGAAAATTCCCTCCCCCCTCCCGGCCGTAAAGCGACCAGAAGCGCTCCCGTCTTTTCTTCGAAGCGGGCTTCGGCGATCGATTTCCCGGCCAACGGCGAACCTTCCGGTACGGCGATCTCATCGACGCGCAGGACATGCTCGCGCTCCCTCAGCATGAGGTCAAGGAAGGATGTGGCGGCCGGACGAATCATCTCCGAGACCATGCGCATGCCGCCGATGAAGGCCGGCGAGATGACGCTGTCGGCGCCGGCCTTGACGATTTTTTTATGGGATTGCATGTCGATGGCTTTGGCCACAATGCGGATCCGCGGGTTAAGGCTGCGGGCGGTGATCGTGGCGAAAAGGTTGGCTTCATCCGAGGGAAGGGACATGAGCACTCCGCGGGCCCGCTCAATCCCGGCCCTGAGGAGCACATCGTCGTCGGTCGGATCGCCCTGGACAAATGGAAAGCTGCCCAAGCCGGCGATCCGGTCCAGACCCTCCTTAGCCGCTTCAACAACGACGAACCGCTTCTGGGTCAGCAGGAGTTCGCGAACGACGGTCTGGGCCGTTTCATCGCTGCCGCAGACGATGAAGTGGTCCCGCAAGCGGTGGATTTCTTTTTCCATCTTCCGTCTCCCCAGGATGTTCTTGAGTTCGCCCTCGACGACGAAGGCCGTAATGGACGACACGGCGTAGGCGATCGTGCCCAGGCTGATGATGATGAAGATCGTGGCGAAGGTTCGGGCCTCGTTCGTCAGAGGATGGACCTCGCCGTAGCCGATCGTCCCAATGGTGATAACCGTCATATAGACGCTGTCGAGAATCGACCAGCGCGGCCCGCCGAAGGCGGGTCCTCCGAAATAACCGAACCCGGCCACACCCGCCGCAAAGACCGCCCCGAAAATGACCAACCCCAGGATGATTCTTCTTTTGCTGCCCATGAGAATGATATGGCGTGCCTGAGAGGATTCGAACCTCCGACCTACGGCTCCGGAGGCCGTCGCTCTATCCAGCTGAGCTACAGGCACGCCGAGACGTGCATAGTACCGCAACCGCAGGCGTTTTGCAATTCCGGGTTATTCGTTTTCCTTGCCCGATTTCATGATTTTGGCCCAGGTATCGCGCAGGGTGACGGTCCGATTGAAAACAAGCCGGCCCGGCCGGCTGTCCCGGGAGTCGGCGCAAAAGTAACCAAGCCGTTCGAATTGGAACCGCTCCCCGGGTTTCGCTCCGCTCAGGCCGGGTTCGATGCGGGCGTCGGGGATGATGTCGAGGGATTTCGGATTAAGGCCGGATTTCCAGTCCTCCCCGTCCTCAAGCTCGTTGGGGTCACGCTTGAGAAACAGCGTATCGTAAAGCCTGATTTCGGCGGACACGGCATGAGCGGCCGAGACCCAATGCAGAGTGGCTTTGGGGCTCCGGCCGTCGGGAGCGTCTCCTCCCTTGGTGGCCGGATCATAGGTGCAGTGGAGCTCCCTGATCTCGCCCGTCAAGGGGTCCTTGACGACTCCCGTGCAGATGATGAAATAAGCGTACCGGAGGCGCACTTCGCGGCCTGGAGAAAGACGGTAGAATTTCTTGGGCGGATTCTCCAAAAAATCATCCCGTTCGATATAAAGAACACGGGAAAACGGCACCGTGCGGGTTCCGGCCGAGGGATCTTCGGGATTATTGACGCACTCGAGCTCCTCGACCCGGTTCTCGGGGTAGTTGGTCAGGACGATTTTCAGGGGGCGCAGGACGGCCATGGCCCGGGGCACGGTCCGATTCAACTCCTCGCGCAAGCAGCTTTCGAGAAAAGCCAGATCGACGATGCTGTTGACCTTGGCGACACCGATCTGGTCGGCGAAACTGCGTATGGAGGCAGGCGTATAACCGCGACGGCGCAGGCCCGAAATCGTCGGCATGCGCGGGTCGTCCCAGCCGGAGACGAGTTTATCCTTGACCAGCTGCAGAAGCTTGCGCTTGCTGAGGACGGTGTGACTGAGGTTCAAACGCGCGAATTCGATCTGGCGGGGATGGTGAATGCCGAGCTGGTCCAGAAACCAGTCGTAAAGCGGCCGATGGACTTCGAACTCCAGGGTGCAGATCGAATGGGTGATGCCCTCGATGGAATCGGACTGGCCGTGGGCCCAATCGTAGGTCGGGTAGAGGCACCAGGCATCGCCCCTCCGGTAATGATGGGCCCGGCGGAGGCGGTACATGACGGGATCGCGCAGGAGAAGATTGGGATCGGTCATATCGATCTTGGCCCGAAGCGATTTCGTTCCGTCGGCGAACTCCCCCGCCCGCATGCGGCCGAACAAATCCAGGTTTTCCTCGACCGAACGGTTCCGATAGGGGCTTTCCTGGCCGGGGCGGGTCAGCGTGCCGCGCGTGGCGGTGACCTCCTCTGCGCTCAGGTCGCAGACGAAGGCTTTGCCTTTCCGGATCAGGTGCTCGGCCAAGGCGTAGAGCTTCTCGTAGTAATCCGAGGCATAAAACTCGCGGTCCTCCCAATCGAATCCTAGCCAGCGGACGTCTTCCTTGATCGAACGGACGTATTCGTCCTCCTCGGTCTCGGGATTCGTATCGTCAAACCGGACATTACAGCGGCCGGCATAATCCGCGGCCAGCCCGAAGTTCAGGCAGATGGACTTGGCGTGGCCGATATGGAGATAGCCGTTCGGCTCGGGCGGAAAGCGGGTCTGGACGCGGCCGTCGTTCTTCCCCTCGCGAAGGTCGGCGTTGACGATGTCGCGGACGAAATTGTCCTTGGACTTGGGTTCGTTCATGATAAGGCGTCCTTCAAGCGGCGGATGACGGTTTCTTGGCCCAGGAGTTCCAGAAGTTCAAAAAGCCCCGCTCCCCGTGTCTTTCCGGTCACGGCCAGGCGGGCCGGATGGATGAGCGCGGCGGCCTTGACGGCTTTCTCCCCGGCCAAATCACGGCAGAGAGCTTCCGTCGTCTCTTTGCGGAAATCGGAGAGGGCTCCCAGGCGCTGGGCGAATTCGGCCAGCAGGGCCCGGCTGTCGGCGGGTTCCAGGAACTTGCGACGGCCGTCCTCCTCGAATCGGAAATCGTCCTTAAAGAAGAAATCTACGAGTTCGCCGAACTCGCGGAGCGTCTTGATGCGGATTCGGTATTGCTCGGCCAGTGCGATAAGGACTTCGGATGAAACGTGGGAAGGGTCGAAACCATCGGTGCGGAGCTGGCTTTCCAGAAGCCGGGCCAGATCGAAGGCCGGTTTCGCGGCGATATACTCCCCGTTCATCCATTTGAGCTTGGTCAGATCGAACCGGGCCTGAACATCGTTCATGCGTTCGATCGAAAACAGAGGCGCGGCCTCGGCCAGGGTCAGGATCTCGCGTTCATCGGGCGGCGTCCATCCGAGAAGGATCAAATAGTTGGCCAGCGCTTCCGGAAGGAATCCTTCCGCCTTGTACTCGGCCACCGCGACGCCGCCATGGCGTTTGGATAGTTTGGCCCCGTCGGGGCCCAGAATGAGCGGCATGTGGCCGAACCTGGGGATCGATAATCCCAAGGCTTCGTAAAAAAGGATCTGCTTGGGCGTGTTGGAAATGTGGTCGTCGCCCCGCAGAATATGAGTGATTCTCAATTCCGCGTCGTCCACGACACAGCAGAAATTATAGGCCGGCGAACCGTCGGATTTGATCAGGACCTGATCCTTGATGTTGTCGGTCTCGACCGCGATGCGGCCATGGATCAGGTCGTCAAAAGCGATTGTCCTCCCCGGCTCGACGCGGAAAAGGATCGCCTCCCCTTCCCGGCGGGCGCGTCCGGCGGCGATAAGCGTTTCGGCCTGAGCCCGGTAGATATCGAAGCGGCGGCTTTGGAAAAGAGGCTCCTCGTCCCAGTCCAGACCGAGCCAGCGCAAATCGGCCAGGATTTCCTCCAGGAATCGCGATTCCGACCGGACCTTGTCGGTGTCCTCGATTCGGAGCAGAAATCGGCCGCCGTAGCGGCGGGCGGCCAGCCAATTGAACAGCGCCGTGCGGGCGCTTCCCAAATGGAGGAAGCCCGTCGGGCTGGGCGCAAATCGGACAATGACTTTATCGTCCATGGTTGGTACCTCGGAGGAAAATCGAAACGAGCGGGGATCCCGCACGTCAGCCTTTATGATATAGCATATCCCCGGCGGCAAATCCAGCGCGCGGCCGCCTCTACTCATGCTATAATCATGGGTCATGCTTCTTAGAAACGCCTGTCCCGAGGACTTCCCCGCGATCCGAGACTTGGCCGGACGTCTGAACCTCGCTTACGAGGGCATGGAACGAGACTTGTTTTGGGTCGCCGAAGACGAAACCCGGATCATCGGACACGTTGGTTTGAAGCGGCATTCCGATAGTGATGAGCTGGTCGGATTGGGAGTGGACCCGGACCGCCGTTCCGCGGGATTGGGCGGCCGCCTGATCGAAGCCCTGTGGGCAGAGACGTCCGGCGACGTCTATTTGGCCACCGTCATCCCCGGATTTTTCGAGCGATACGGATTCCGTCCGACGGTCGCCGGCCCCGCAGGAATGGCCAAGGATCCGGCCTGGTGCGAAGGCTGTCCCCGAGAGCGGTGTACGATCATGATCCGAGGGCGTCGATGAACCTGCCAGTTTTTCCCTCATTCAAATCCCTCGAGCTCGAAGACCGGGATATTTTAAAGCCCTTTTTTGAACGCTATCCCCTGGAGATATCGGAATCGACGTTCGGCAATCATTTCATCTGGCGGCGATTCGATCATCCCCGTTTCACCCTCATCAACGATAACCTATGCTTTTGTTTCTCGCCTCCGGACGAGCCGGCCTATTTCCTTCAGCCCCTGGGCGAGACGGACATCCCCGCAACGCTGAAGACCTGTCTGACCACCGCCCCCCGTTTGTCCCGCATCCCGGTTTCCTTCGCCGAACTCTGGTGCGAAGGATTTCACTGCGCCCCCGACCGGGACCAATTCGATTACGTCTACCGGACCAGCGACTTGATGGAACTCCGGGGAAAAAAATTCGATGGCAAGCGCAACCGGATCCGGAAATTCGAGAAATCGCACACCTACCGGTATCTCAAACTCGGTCCCTCCGATAGGGAAGCTTGCCGGACCTTGTTTGAGGAATGGCTGGCCGACAAGGGGGTCAACGGGGGCGCCATCGACGCTCAAAAGGACTCCATCGCCGAGGCTCTCGTGGGCTTCGATTCGCTGGGCATGACCGGAGGAGCCATCGAAACCAAAGGCCGGATCGCCGCCCTCTCCATCGGCGAACGCCTCAACACCGAAACGGCCGTCATTCATATAGAAATCGTCAGCCCCCGGTACGACGGCCTGGCCCAACTCATGAACCGCGAATTCGTCCGCCACGAATGGGCGGACTGCTCTTATATCAACCGCGAACAGGACTTGGGGGTGCCGGGTTTGCGGGGAGCGAAACTGTCCTACCACCCCCACCATCTGGTCGAAAAATACCACATTTGGGCCTGACTCTAAGCGGCCTTCCGTCGGCCGTACTCGGCGGCTAGTTCAGCAAAAGGGACAACAGCTCGTCGAACCGTCGTCCCCGCAAAGGAAGGTCGAATTCACGGACGGTCCGGGTTTGCCAGTCAAAGCCGAGAATTTTGGTTTGACGATCCCCCAGCCAGTGCCGGAAGATGGGGCCGTCGTCAAAAACGACCGGAAAACGAATGCCGTTGGCTTCCCGAACGCCTTCCCATTTGCGCTCCACGATCCCTCGACGGGAAGAAGCGGCCTCCCCCTTCGGGCTGGAAAACACGACAACGCCCAGCACCCGGTCCTCTTGAATCGAAGCCGGCAAGGCCCGGCAGAGGTCGAGAAATGGATCGAAACAGGTCGAGCAAAAAACGGCGTCAAAATCGATCACCACCCAACACCGTGTCGAGGGACGAGCCTTTGCCTCGCCACTCGCCCGTGGTTTGTAGCCACGGGCGAGTACGGCGGAACTTGACCCCCGGGCAAAGCCCGGGGCCCCCCCCGCCGTCAACGAAACCGGCCCCGAGGGGCTCACGCTCGTTGGGACGAGAGAGACCCCGAGGAGAAGAAAAAAAGCGAACATCCGGCCCATGAATGGAATCTCCGTTTAGGGGAAGAGAATCCGGTATTTTTTCAGGGTGACGCCTTCGTCGGCCCGGGCATAAAGAAAGCCCCGCCCGTCTATATACAGGCAGTGGCTGGGATCGGGCAAGATCAACGATGCCAATACGCCACCCTCGGCCCCGAACACAAGAACGTCTCGGCCCGGGTGCGGGGTCGCCCCCGCCTCCAAAACAAACAAGCGGCCCTGCGGGTCGATGGCTATATCCAAAGAAAACAGCTTCGAGGCGATCGGCAGATCCCTGATTATCTCCGTTTCGCCCGAGGCTCCCCCTCTCGGCGTTCGAACCCACATCAACCGGCCCTGAGGGTCGCGCTTTTCGATCCGATCTTGGTGGAGATACGCCAGATAGGAGTTTCCCGCCGCATCGAAAACGACGCTGACCGAATCCGCCAGAAAAGCTTCGACTTTGTCCAGGAAAACGAATTCGGAAACGGCCCGTCCATCGCCGTCGACTACGGTCAAGCGGGCCGCACTTCCCGGAACAGCCATGGCTTTGATCGCCAGCCGGCCTTGGGAATGAGCGCGCAATAAATTAATCGGGCGGGATTGGGGAATGGACTTCAGAAAATTCAGGCTTCGGTCGAAGACCTGGATACCAAGCCGGCCCTGATCCGCGACGTAAAGGCGGTCGCCCTCAAGGGCCAGGAGCACGGGAAAACCGAATTCCCCGGGCCCCTGGCCTTTGCGGCCCGTTCGGCCGACAAGGTGTCCTTGAGCATCGAATTTCTTCAACGAAGCGTCGATGGCATCGAGAACGTAGATGCCTCCCTGATCGTCCGCCGCCACTCCCGTCCATTGATACAGCCGATCATCGTCGGGATTTCCGATGGAAAGGACCTCTTCCAGGACGATTTTGGAAACCGGTTTGTCCTGACCGCCCGCCAATGCCGCCAGAATCAGGCTGGGGATGAAGATCCGGCCGATCGGGCCGGATAAGAACTTGGATCTGTGCATCATTATCCTCCTCACCATGATAGGACGGCCGCGGCAAGGTTTTTTCTCACTGTCAGTTTTTCAGATAAGGTTCGATATAGGTTTTGCAGAAATCGTAGCCTTGAATGCAGAATAAGATATCCCAAGGCAAATTATGCCCGGGTTCCGTGAAACAGGCCCACAGGGATTTCTCGCAGATGCCGGCCGCATGGCCCGAGACGGGCGACGCCAATCCCACGCCCAGGAGCAGAAGAAGAACTCCCAGGGCAAAGCAATGTCGACGGTTCATTTTCACGGGCATCTCCTTACAAATAGAGACTGACGTACTTCCGGC
The DNA here is from genome assembly GCA_964557435.1 of uncultured Eubacteriales bacterium. Taxonomy (GTDB): domain Bacteria; phylum Acidobacteriota; class Aminicenantia; order Aminicenantales; family UBA4085; genus UBA4085. The sequence continues at coordinate 64,380 of CAZLAM010000139.1, read as the reverse complement.
AGAACTCGAACCCCACCAAGCAATACTCGAGCTTGAGGAAGAACCCCAGCTGACCCAGGACGCCGGAAAAAGGAATATCGAGGAGGCAGCGGATGGTGGCCTCTTTGCAGAAGTCTGCCGCTCCCTCGACCTCGAAAGCGGAGGCCCGCTCGATGCTCACAAAAAAACAGGCCGCCGCCAACACCAGCCCCATGATCTTCCGTCCTTCATGAATTTTGTTGTTCCTCATTTGGAATCTCCTTTCGCTTCTACGATTGCAAGCAGCGTGCCAGCCGGGAAAAAACCGCGACAGAATTTTTATTTCCCGAGAAACCGGGAAGGAAATCCTTACAGATGGGAGGAAAGTGCGCCCGGGCAGGTCACCGATCGGCGACGCGAACGGGCCCGGGGCCCCGGGACACGTTCATTATGTGAGCTTTAGGGAAGAGCAACGAAAAGATCGCCCGTCAACTAAAATCGTCAAGGGACAGTCCTGGGCGGCGGAAGTGATTCCCCAAGCAAAGCCCGGGACTCGGGACGCCGTCGACGGAGGCGTTTGGGGGTCAGCTTTTCTTCAGCATCGGAATATTAATTTTGGCCCGGCGGGCAAAATCCTCGGCTTCGGGATAGCCGGCGTCGGCATGACGGACCACCCCCATACCCGGATCGACCGTCAGCACGCGCTGGAGCCTCCGCGCCGTGGACGGGAGGCCGTCAGCCACGATGACCATGCCGGCATGAATCGAAAGCCCGATTCCCACCCCGCCGCCGTGATGCACGGAAACCCACGAAGCCCCGCTCGCGACATTGAGAAGAGCGTTCAGAATCGGCCAATCGGCGATCGCGTCCGAACCATCCCGCATTCCCTCGGTCTCCCGGTTGGGAGAGGCAACCGACCCGGTATCCAGATGATCGCGTCCGATGACGATGGGAGCGGATATCCTGCCCTTCCGGACGAGATGATTGATGACCGCTCCGAAGCGGGCCCGCTCGCCGTAACCCAACCAACAGATCCGGGCCGGCAGTCCTTGAAAGCGGACCATTTTTTGGGCTTTACGGATCCACCGTTCGAGGCCGGCGTCCTCGGGGAACTCCTTCAACACGGCCTCGTCCGTGATGCGGATATCCTGCAGCTTCCCGGACAGAGCCACCCAGCGGAACGGACCTTTCCCGAGACAGAACAGGGGGCGTATGTATTCCGGCACAAAGCCGGGAATCTCAAAAGCGGTCAGAACTCCGGCCTCGAGAGCCTGCCCTCGGATATTGTTCCCGTAATCGAATGTCCGGGCACCCCTTTTCTGCAAGGCGAGCATGGCCCGGACATGAGCAGCCATCGAGTCGACGGAACGCCGGATATAATCCGCGGGATCTTTCGTCCTCAAGGCGAGCGCATCGGCGTAAGAGATCCCCCCCGGAACATAGCCGTTCAACTCGTCATGGGCCGATGTCTGATCGGTGAGGACATCGGGAATGATGCCTCGCCGGACGAACTCGGGGAGAACCTCCGCGGCATTTCCCAGCAGGGCGATGGAAAGCGGTTGTCGCTTTTTTTGGGCGGCCGCGGCCCAAGTCAGGGCTTCATCCAGGCTTTCAGTCATGGTGTCCACATACCGCGTGTCGAGGCGTCGTTGGATGCGCGCACGATCGACTTCGACGACGATGGCCACCCCGTCATTCATGGTCACGGCTAAGGGTTGGGCGCCGCCCATCCCCCCCAGTCCTGCGGTCAGGACGAGCCGTCCCCTGAGGCTGCCGCCGAAATGACGATCGGCGACGGCGGCCAGCGTTTCGTACGTGCCCTGAAGAATTCCCTGAGTGCCGATATAGATCCAGCTGCCGGCCGTCATCTGACCGTACATGGTCAGCCCCAAAGCTTCCAGACGACGGAACTCATCCCAAGTCGCCCAGCGGGGCACGAGGAGGGAGTTGGCGATCAGGACGCGGGGCGCTTCCTCATGGGTTTTGAAGATCGCCACCGGCTTTCCCGACTGGACGATGAGCGTCTCGTCCTTGTTCAGTTTTTTTAAACTGTCGACGATAGCCCGGAAACAGTCCCAATTGCGGGCGGCTTTTCCCGTTCCGCCATAGACGATCAGTTCGTCGGGTTTCTCCGCAACTTCGGGGTCAAGGTTATTCATCAGCATACGCAAGGCGCCTTCCTGGGCCCAGCCTTTCGTATGCAACCGGGAACCCCGGGGCGCCCGTTGGGATGGATGCGTTGTCGGCGTGACGGCCATGCGTTCCTCTCCTCGCACTCGAATTGGAATGGGAATTTTATACCATAGATCAGCGTCGAGCAAAATGGGTCTTCCGGAAGCGCCCCTTTTTCCGAAATCACCCCGAATCTCACCCCCTGAATCACCCCTGACTTACCTTGACAGGGTTTGAACCTTCCACTATAAGTTATATGTAAGCTGGGCCAAGGTTTAACGTTTATAAGAAAGGGAAACTTGGGTAAAGTACTGGTTTTCAGCCGGAAACCCGAAGACCGCGAGTTTCTTTACGAAGCTTGCCGACCGTTGGGGTTGGTTTATACGGCCGCCACGGCCGAAAAAGCGCAAGCTATTCTGGATGTCATCCCCATATCGATCGCCTTGGTGGACGCCGAAGCGGCCGACACCCCTCCCCTCCGGGAGCGTCTCCTCAAGCTTCCGGTAATCCTGCTGGCCGGCCGGTCCGAAGATCGACTCAAGGAAGCCATCCGAACTTGGCCGTCGGAGAACTTCATCGAGTTCATCGTCATCTCCGCCAAGCCCCTCGATTCGACAAGGCTGGCGCGCATCCTGCGGACGGCCCAAGAATATGCCCGGCTGAAGTCGGACCTGCGAAGCATGGCCGGCGCCAAAGCGACGGCCGACGATCGGCTCAAGCGCGTTTACGGGGAAATCAAGAATCTCTCCAGTTCCCTGTTCGACGGCCTGGCTAAGGAACTGGAAAAGCGCGTCGCCCTCAAAGAACGATACTCCCGTTTTCGAAACCTCAAACAGCGATTCGAAGACATTCTGCGAAAGCTTTATTCCGCCAACGACGTGGGCGTTCTCCTGGACATCGTCACCGACATCAAGGAAATCGTCGGAGCCGGCGGGATTTCACTTTATATTCTCGAGCAGAATGAGACCCTGGGCCGCTATCTCAAGCCCCTCGTTTGGGATGATGCCTTTCTGGCCCACGCTGATTTTTCCCATTTTATGGCCTTGTTGCCCAGCCAGGACTTCGCCTCCAACGTGGCTCGCACCGGCGAAGAGCTAGACCTGGCCGACCCCGGCCGCGACCCTCGCTGTTCAGCCCGTTATCGCGATAATCTGAAAACCCCCCTTCGAAACCTGCTGGCGTTCCCGCTTCAAAACGGCCAGGAAATAATCGGGGTTATTGAAATCTACAACAAAATCGCGGAGGGAAACCCGACTCCCGGCTTCAACGCCGAAGATCGTCAAATCCTGCGCGGGCTGTCCGAGCACATCTCGCTGGCCATGACGAAACTCAACCTCATCCAGTATGACGCCTTGACGGGGCTTTTACGCCCGGACCCCTTCTTCGAGAAAATTATCCGAAAGATCGAAACCCTGAGCAAGCGCCGGCAGGAGACCGGTTCCTCGGCCATGGTCATGGGCGACGTCGACTGGTTCAAGGCCTTCAACGACCGCAACGGCCACGAGGCGGGCAACCGTCTGCTTCGGGACTTGGGAGGGGTTTTACGATCCTCCATCCGCGACGAAGACTTTCTGTGCCGCTACGGGGGTGAGGAGTTCCTCATTTTCCTGACTGGTGTGAAAACGATCGAGGAAGCCACCCTCCTGACCGAGCGTATCCGCAAGGCGGTCGAGAGCAATCGCTTCGAATTCGAAGAATTTCAACCCCGGCAAAACCTGACTATGAGTTTCGGCGTGACCCTCTTGCCCAAGGATATTCCAGTTCTCGAACCCGCGGCGGCGAAAGCCCTTTTCAAAAAGTTCGCCCATGAAGCCGATCTGGCCCTGGCCGAGGCCAAGGGAAAAAAACTCGCCGCTCTGCGCATGGACGGCCGCCTGCTCCCCAAGAATCGGGTCTGCGTGTATATCCGCGAAAAAGCGTCGGTCATGAGCAAAACCACGATCCTTCGCGCGGGTAACGAAAAGGTTTACATGGAAAAACGGAAATTCGAACGTTACGGCACTACGACGTTGTGCATCTTCCGGGAAAACGGCAGCCATCGAGTCACGACGACCATCAATCTGAGCTTGGGCGGGGCAAAAATAAGCACTGACACGCCTTTTCCCCTGGCCCGCAGGGTCGACCTTTTCCTCGTTTTGGGGGCCAAGGCCAACCCCTTTCAAGGTGATGTCGTGTATTGCCAGAAAGCGTCCCCCACATCGGCCTTTTATTTTACCGGGTTCCGCTTTCGCGAGTTGACGGCCGGCGACCAGAAAATCCTGGAGGCATATTTTCTGTCTTTAGGAAACGAAGCCGCGGCGGCCGAGTGAATCCGGCCCTCCGCGGCCGAGCCGAGTCTAGCCTTCCAACTCCTGGACGATGGACCGCAGATATTGAGCCGGCGGGGTGATTCGACGATAGAAAGCGTCCTTCGTCCGGATGGCGAACCCATCGAACGCGGTGAAATCTTCCTGATTGCTCCAGTTGTCCATGTTGAGCCGTTCAAGGACATCCTTGAGCATGCTCAGGTTGAGGATGTCCTCGGTGTACCGAGGTAAGCGGCAAGATTCGCGTTCGCACATGCGTACGCTTCGCAAGACGACTTTGCGCAGGATTTCCTGATTGTTGATGAGTTCCTGCTTGATGAAGAACTGATCTTTGGGAGTGGAAGCCTGACCGAGCTTCAGGTAAAGCTTTTTCGCTTCGTCGACGATATGAGTGACGATCCGGATGAGGGATTCACCGTCCAGAATGAGATGGTCCCGGTTCTGGAAAAAACTGATCTCTCCGTTATAATCCGTAGTTTCCGAACGGCGGTATTTCTCGAGCAGTTGGAAAACACCCTGAAAATTGGAGTCGTCGACCGCCCCGGGCTTTCGGTCCGCGTTCGGGGTTTTGGCTATCCCCTCCGCCTCCGGAAGACCGTCCGGCTCTTGTTCCTGGCGAACGAAATCGCGAATGAACTGATTGATTTCAGGCACCTTGAACTCGGCCGGCTCAGCGGCCGCCGGGACGTTTTTGAACATCGGCCAATGGGGATCCGGCGCCGGGAGGACGGGGTCAGCCGATGGAACGGGGACGGCGCTGGTTTGAATAGGGACGCGAATCGACGCCTGGTCGAAAGAAGCGGAATTAGTCTCGAGAAATTCCTTGATCCGTTTCAGCTTGCCTAATTCCTGCTCCAAGTCGACCACGAATTCGTGTTCCTCATCGTCGGCCAGAGCGGTTGCGGCAACCGGTTGAGCCGCCGGAGGCAGAGGCCGTTCCGGGACGGATTCCGCGGCCGGTTCAGGAAAACGGTCGACTTGCGGTTTGGGGAGGATCTTGTATTTCTCCCCTAAGCTGGAGCGCATCTCGTTTATCTTCGTTTCCGTGGTTTCCCGCAGATCGGCCAGCTTGACGCGGAGTTCGCCGACAATCCGGATTTCTTCCAGAGTCAACGCCGAGAGACGTTCGATCTCCTTCTGGTGCCGGTCGCTCGTGTCGACGTGTTCCCGAATCTGGGTTTCAATCGCTTCGCGAGCGGCCTCTAATTCGGCGATGGCACCCTTGAATTCGCGAAGATTGTCTTTCTCCCGATGGAATTCCGCTTCGATCTGAGACACCCGGCGTTCGGATTCCTCGCGTTCACGGCAAAGACGCTCCTCGAGTTCCCGCTCGATGGTCTCGCGCCGCTGGCGAAGGCTTTGTTCCAGAGTGTCCTCGATCTCGTTGATCATCGTAGCCGATCGGTCCAGGATGTCACCTTTTGGCGTCATAGCCGTCTCCTTTGATCGCCTCTCTTCTCGAGGGACGATCATGGGGCCGCCGGAAGCGCTCTTCACCTTGCGGCCCCGCTTCCAAGTTCGCCGTCAGTGTAACCGAGGTCGGTGGCTCATGCAATCACCCCCCCCGGCGATTTTCCAGGGGAGATTTTTGTCCCCACCCTCACCCCTGGGGGGGAGAAGTTTCCGGGCGGCAATCCGCTCGTTCGGTCGTCCTTGCCTTTTCGGGAAAGAATGGGGTATAAAAAGCGACGCCCATGGAATTGAAAACACTTGTCATCGTCGACCAGGACGACGTTCGCCGGCAACGACTGAGCCGAGCCCTCGAATCCCTGTCCGTAGCAGTCCGCTCGGCCGGGTCGATGGCCCGGGCGCTCGAATTTCTGGCCGAGGATCCGCAATCCGTCCTTCTCCTGGCCCGTTTCGCCCGTCTGGATGGAGCGGCCGTCCGTCTCCTGGAGAAGCTGAAACAAGCGCGGTCGACCCTTTCTATCGTGGTTCTGACTTCGGGAACGGTCGAGGATTCGGCCGTCAAACTCCTGCGGGCGGGAACTCTCGACGGAATTGCCGCCCCCGATGACGCGGGCGGGATCTTTTCGATCGTCCGGAGCGAGCTTCGGCGGATGGAAAGCGAGGCCAAAGCGGACTGGAATGCGAAATCTCTCCGTCGCCTCAAAGCCGAGCGGGCCAGGAACCTTAAACGGACGATGGATCTCGAGGAAATCTACGACTCGACCCTCGAAAATTTGATGACCGCTCTTGATTTGCGAGACGTGGAGACATTTGGTCATTCCCGGGCCGTAGCCAAGTACACCCAAGTCCTGTCCGCGCTGATGGGATTCAAGGGTGAAGAAGAGCTCGACAACCTGCGCAAAGGCGCGCTTCTTCACGACATCGGTAAGATCGCCATCCCTGATTCCATTCTCAAGAAACCGGGAGCTCTCTTGCCTGAGGAATGGGAAAAAATCAAGCTTCACCCCGCGCTCGGGTACGGTTTGATCAAGGAAATCAAGCTGGTCAAAATCGTCGGCAACATCATCCTCCACCACCACGAACGCTTCGATGGAGGAGGCTATCCTCAAGGACTGAAACACGATAAAATTCCTCTCGAGGCCCGCATTTTCGCCCTGGCCGATGCTCTGGACGCTATCACCGCCCACCGCCCTTATCATAAAGCTCTTGATTTCAAATCGGCGGAACGCGAGATCGTCAAGAACTCGGGAACTCAGTTCGATCCGGACATCGTGGACGTTTTCCTCTCGCTCAAGCCCGAGCAATGGGAAAAGATCCGCTTTGAAACAACCGCCACTCTTCCCCGAATCGCGGACTTTTACGCCCTTCTCCGGAAAGTCCGCGCGGCTTCGCCGGCCTAGCGAAGACGGGCCCAAACGACCCGGCGGATGCCCCGGAAATCCTTGCGTACTTCGAGAGAATCCCATTTCCGATCGAACAGGCCGCGGACGCTTCCGAACTGCCCCCGTCCGATCTCCATGACCAGCCGTCCTCCCGGCCGTAAAAAATCGGGAGCGCCGGAGATGAGGTTTCGAATCATTTCCAATCCGGTCGGACCGGGAACGAGAGCCGATTTTGGTTCATGATCACGGACTTCGGGATCGAGTTTCCGCCAATCTTCGGCGGCGACATAGGGGGGGTTGGAAACAAGAATATCGACGCCTCCCCGAAGACCGGCGCGGCGAAGCGGGTTGAAAAGATCGCCGCCCGCAAACACGATGTTTCCCGCTCCGTGGCGGGAGGCGTTGGCCCGGGCGTAACGCAAGGCCCGGCGACTGCGGTCGGTGGCCAGGATCCGCGAAAACGCCATTTCCTTGGCCAGGGCGATCGCTACGGCGCCGCTTCCCGTACCGATTTCGACGATCTGCACGGCCTTTTCCACGGCCAATTCCAGAACGGTCTCGACTAACAGCTCGGTTTCAGGGCGCGGTACCAGAACCCCCGGACCAACCGTCAGGGGGATGGACCAGAACTCCCTCTCGCCGATGACATAGGCGAAAGGTATCCCCCGCTTCCGTTCGCCGATCCGTCGAAAGTAGCTCCGTTGCTCACCCATGGAAACAGGCCGCTCGGGATAAGCGAGGACTTCCATTTCAGTCAGGTTGAGAACCCGTCTCAGAAGGACTCTCGATTCCAGGGCGGCATCGAGGCCGGGCCGGTTTTCCAACCGTCTCCGGCCCTCGCCGAGCAAAGCTTCCACGTTTGGAAAAATCGCCGCTTCGGCGGAGCCGGGAGCGGGATGGTGTCCGGCCGGAAAAGGCATGAACCTGGCCTTAAGCGAGGTTTCGCCGTTCGAGCTCGCGGGTTTGGGCTTGAAGGACGAGTTTTTCCAGGATGGGCTCAAGATTACCGTCAAGGACCGCGGCCATGGCATGAAAGCTTTCGTTCAGCCGATGATCGGTGATCCGCGATTGGGGGAAATTATAGGTCCGGATTTTCTCGCTTCGCTCGCCCGTTCCGACCTGCGATCGGCGATCCTGGGCGATCTTGGCCTGCTGGTTATTGCGGGCGATTTCCATAAGCCGGGAACGAAGGACACGGAAGGCCTTTTCCTTGTTGCGATGCTGGGATTTTTCGTCCTGACAGGAGACAACCAATCCCGACGGTTTGTGGGAGATCCGAATGGCCGTGTAATTGCGGTTCACACTCTGGCCGCCGGGACCGGACGAGCCGAAGGCCTCGATGCGAAGGTCTTTAGGATCGAGCTTGACATCGATTTCGTCGGCTTCGGGAAGGACGGCCACCGTGACGGTCGAGGTATGGATCCGTCCGCCGGCTTCGGTCTTGGGAACGCGTTGGACGCGATGGACTCCGCTCTCGTACTTGAGGACCGAGTAGGCGCTTTTCCCCTGGATGCCGGCCACGACTTCCTTGAACCCTCCGATCGGCGACAGACTGGAATCGAGGATCTCCATTTTCCAACCTTTGGACTCGGCAAAACGGGAATACATCCGGAACAGGTCCTGGGCAAAAAGCGACGCTTCATCCCCTCCCGCGCCGGCCCTGATCTCCAGGAGGACATTTTTCTCATCGAAGGGATCCTTCGGCAGGAGTAAGACTCTAAGGGCCTTCTCCAAAGCTTCCGCTTCGATTTCGAGCCGACGGAGTTCGGCTTCAGCCAAAGCCCGCCATTCCTCTTCGGCCTCGGCCTCAGCTAGGATTTCTTCCGAGTCGCGGATAGCCCGGCGGACTTTACGGTATTCCTCCAGTTTACGAACAAGAGGATCGAGCTCGGCGCGTTCCCGGGAGACTTCGCGAAACCTCTTCGGATCGCCGATCAACCCGGGATCGCTGAGGCTGAGGGTGAGCTGGCGGTGTTTTTCCTCGATGGATTCCAGCTCGGGAAAAATCACGCGGTTTTTTTCTTGCCTTTGGCAGCCGGTTTAGGCGAGTCGTATTTCTTGCGGAATTTCTCGATGCGGCCGGCGCTGTCGATGAACTTCTGTCGGCCCGTGAAGAACGGGTGGCACTGGGAGCAGATCTCGACCCGGATCTCTTGCTTCGTCGAGCGTGTCTGGAAGGTATTGCCGCAAGCACAGATGACCCTGCAAACCTCATAATTCGGATGGATATCATTCTTCATCGATCTCATCTCCTTAAAAAGCCGGGGTATTATAACGTTTCGTCCGAGCCCGGTCAAATTTCTTCAATCGGCCTGGGATTTCGTCTCCAATAACTCCCAGTCCACCGTGAACTCCGCGGATCGAGTCGCGTCCCGGACGCGGTCCCGGTAGCTTCTGGAATCGAAATACTCACCCACCTCCCGGCGAAGCGGCTGAAACTGTTCTTCCGATTTCCATTCGTAGGGGACGCCGTCCCGGCCGCGGAGACAACCGAGATGGACGATCCAGGCCAATTGCTTGATGGGCATATGACTGAACGTCCGTCGAATGGCCGTGATCTCCCCTTCCTTGTCGGGGTTGAGGAAGCGGAAATACCGGGAAAAAAGGACGGCGTTATGATAAAAGGCCGGAAAGGCCAGCAGGCCGTCCCGATGGGTACGTTTGCCCAGAAAAGTGAAGACGTCCATGATCCGTTTGCTCATGCCCAGGCCGGGGTGCTGCTGTCCGGGAAGCGCCCCCCGTATTTCGGAAAAATCGGCTTGCGGATTCTGCAGGGTCAACCATTCAAGGTTGAGGGTCTTGAGGGGAGCCGGGCCGAGGCCGGGGAGATTCCGCCCCCGGGGGTCGAACGAGGATTCGCGGATTTTCAGATCGAGAATGGCCAAGACCGGGTCTTTGTGGCCGAGGAAGATGCGAAAACGCTGAAGGGGGTATTCGGAGGAATCCAGATCGAACTCCAGCGGCCACAACCCCCGTTTGCGGGCTTCCTTGAGAAACCCCTTTTTATTCATCAGGACGATGACCTCGGCCACGGTGAAACGGCCCAGCAGGAGCGAAGTCCCGCGGCGCTCGGCTAACTCGCCGAAGATCTCGGCTTCATTGATTAAGGGCGTCACGCCCCAGGGTGAGGCATTCTTGGCGTCGTCATTGTTCATGGCGTTGTGGCGGAACCCTCCCCAAAATCGACTGACGCCCCTCGGACTTACGTCCGGGGGATCCATCCTTTACAAGCGTTGGTGCGCACGCAGAGTACAGGCGAAACCGCCGCCTGTTCCCATTGTAAACGAACTCGGAGGGCGGCGCAAGCCGGTCGTACTGGGTCCAGGATTATTCGCCGTAGAACGACAGGGCATCGTCGCCCAAGGTCGTCCGACGTTTGAGTTCGAAGAACTTGGCCGCAAACCGAGTCTTAAAATGATGGCGGAGTACGATCAATCCCCCGGGGGCGAGAACCCCGCGTTTCTTGATGACTTTGAGAGGGTTGCGCTCATCGAGAAGACGGTAAGGAGGATCGAGAAAAATGACGTCGAATTTGAAGTTTTCCTTAGCCAGTTGGATGACGGCGCTGTTGAACTCCAGGGTCACGACGCGGGTTTTATCCCCGGCCTCGAGCTTGGTGATATTGTGCTTGAGTACGGACAAGGCGGCCGGAAGCATTTCCACGAAAACGACCTCCGCGGCCCCGCGGCTCAAGGCCTCGAGGCCTATGGAGCCGGTCCCCGAGAATCCATCCAGGACGATTCGTTCCCGGAGTTCATCGCGAAGAATGTTGAAAAGAGCGGTCTTGAGCTTGTCGGGCATGGGACGGACAAACGGGCTGGCGACCTTCTTCAGGCGCTTGCCCCGGTAAATGCCGCTGATGATGCGAATCATGGGGGTCAGTAGTAGAGGGCGAAACGGCCGGCCGATGTCCGGATGTCCCTGATTCCGTCAGGCAGGCTATGCCAGTCGTTTACGCCTTTGGCGTCGGTCTTGCCGAGCTCCGAAGCGATGAAAATGATCATGTCCAGGAGCATGATGGGCATGGGTTCTTTTTCCACGAAAAGACTCTTAAAATCGAATCGGACGCGGCCGTCCCGAACGGTTATTCCCCCGTCAAAATAGAGACTCATGCGCTTCTTAACCCAGGACGGGATGTGGTGTCGGCCGAAATCAAGCTCCATCCACCCTTCGATCCGGCGGCTCTCGTAAATCTTGATGCGGAGAGCGCGGAGAATATCTTCTTTAGCCGCCGCGATCCGGAAAGCGATATAGGCGTTGAGGTCTTCCTCGCTGAAATCGAGACTCCGGAGCCCGGATGGAGGCGGCGGTCCGGCTTTCCCGACCCGGTCAAGGGCGGATTGAATCTTTCCGGCCGCACTCCGGGAAGAAGTCGGGCTCTCCTGACCGATAGGCGGCATTCCCCCCGTCATCATTCCGCGGACAAAGAGAAAAGCGGCGACGAGAGCGATCTTTGAACGATGCATGATCATTTCATGCTACCAGTTTCCCGCCGGCCGGACAAGTGGGAGGAGTCAATTTTTCCCCATCGACCTGCGGCCGAGACAAACTTCCGTCCACGGAGATGAAAGACGAATTCCAGCCGAGTCTGAAGGACCGACCGGACTCGGGCCAGAGATCTTCGCCCGAAAAAATCTTTCTTTCGGGTCTAACACACGCCGCCGGCGCGGGCTTTCCGCGGAAGCGGCCGGAGGATTTCCGGGGCTTACTTTTTAAACGGCGAGACGGCCGGCTTTTCGTCGATGGTGATTATTCCGGCCAAGGCCGCGCCGACGACGGTGGCGATCCCGCATGGCGTCAGGAAAAACGGGGCGACACCGTTCTTGCAAATGACATACACGCCGTCCCCCACCTGGGCATCGCGGATGATTTTGACGAATGGATTCTGGCCGGCCAGAGCGCGTTTGACCCGAACGCCTTCCAAGCCCATCAGATCGACATCCTGATAAAAGTTAGTCGTAATCCCCCGGACGCGGATGCGATCATCGACCTGAAGGGCCCCTTTTTCAATATAGACAACGGCCTCTTTGGTTGCGGGAAGATACTGGACGACCCGCCCGACGCGCGCTTCATTGTCCTTGACGCTTTGTTCGCGGGTGATTTCCTGCATCGATTGACGGATTTCCCCTTCGTAGGTGCTCAAGGAGATGGCAATCTTGGTCGTTTCATTATCGATGATCCCGACCAGCTCGTTGGAGTTAAAATCGCCCGCTGTCGTAGTGATGCCGAAATTGTAGATGCCTTTGGCCAGACCGTCCAGACGGAAGAAACCCGTTTTGTCCGTGGCCGGGGCGTCATAAATCGCGGCACTGGAGATGTTGCGGAGCTTGATTACGGCCCCGGCAACGGGTGTCGAACCGTCGCGGTCGAAGACATGGCCGATCAGATTTCCCTTGGCGGGATTCTGCGCGCCCAGAGGCGACGCGGCCATGCCCAGCGCCAAAACGGCTACGAAAAAGAGAAAACTACACCTCGAAAAAACACCTTTGCGCATAATAATCCTCCTTAGCCCTAGCCAAGTTAATGATAATACACAACATCGACTTTGTCAAGAAGAGCCGGCACAGTTTTCCGGCCGGCCGGCTCGAGGCCTTTTTGGGGTGGAACGGCCTCCCCCTTTTTGGCCGGGGAAACGATAACGGCGACCGGCGTGATGTCTCCGATTTTGAGTCCGGCCAAGGCCAAGGGAGCGTTCCAAGGCTGGATCTCCAACTTATTGACGCCGGGTTGTGCGACGATGGTCAGTTCAACCATCCTATCCCCCAGGAAATCCTCCCACACGACCCGTCCATTTAAAAACACACCGACATAAGGATGAGGAGAGTTTTCATTGAAGTCGGTCCGGATCACCAGCCGGGTCTCGCCTCCTTCCAAAAGAAGGGTTTGGGTGAAGGCCGTTCCCTTGGGCACGACGACGCCGGTCAGGGTGATGTCGTTGCCGGGAAGAAGCTTCAAAACTTCGACGTCCAATTTTTTCATCCCCGGCCCATCGTTCAGCCGTTCGAAGTTTTTTCGCATTTTGGGAAAGAGACCCATCCCGGCCATCCCCGTGGTCAACGCCTTTTGGTAATAAGAATCGGACTCATAAAGATAGTCGAGCTTCTGGTAGGCATCTCCGATGATCTCGAGCATGGCCGCATAATTCCGACGTTCCGGGTCCGGGACGAGGAGCAAGCCCTTCTCCAAGGCTTGGCCGGCTTCGGTGATCTCCCGAAAACGGTTCTGTTTGAACGATAGGGTCAACTCGAGGAGAAGGCGACGCAGGCCCCCGCTGACCGAACCGGTTTTGCCCTCGATCAAACCGCGCTCGCGCAGGTTTTTTTCAAGATCGGCGACGGCGTGAGAAGAATCCTCGATCTCCAAATACCCGAACAGATCGTCCCAAGCTTCATCCAATGATGGGGCCGTTTCGATCCGGCACCGGGCCAAACCGAACCGAAGCGCCCGGCGAAGATTCGCGACTTCGGCGGCGTCGATGGTCGATTTCCCCTGAAGCGACTGATAAAACCGAATGCCGTCGAGAATTCTCAGGCCGGTGCGGAAATGATCCTCGGCCTCACGGACCTTCAGGGACTGCAGTTCAGCGCGTCCTGCTGCGGCGGCATCGCGCGCCTGTTTAAATTCGAGTCCCTCAGCCAGGACCATGGCGCTGATCCGCTCGGCTCGGTCCAGCGAACGCCGGGCCAGAAAATCGGCGTACTCGCGGTACACGGAGGGGGCCGGGGGAAGGATCGATCTCAAAACGCCGGCATCCTGGACATGAACGGCCCAGATGTTCAGAACCGCTTCCACGCGGTCCGTTTGACCGTTCGCCAGGCTGGATTTCAGAAGGTTCAGGGTGAATCGTTTATCCTCAAACCTCAGAGACGCCCATTTTGAAAATAGCGCTCGGCCCGTTTTGTCGAACATGTCGATATCCCGGCCGGCCAGGCGCGCCGCCTGCAGATACTCGTCCAGGGGTCGGCCCGGTACGGGGAGGTCCAGCAGTTGAATGTACTCGTAGGCCTGGCCCAAATCGAAATGAACGATGGCCGAAAGCGGATTGAGAGTCAAGGAGTGGCGCAAGGCTTCGAGCGCGCTCTGAAAATGAGCGTCGCGTCCGGCCGTCTCGGACAGCCGCGATGCTCCGGCCTCGAGATGAGCCTGGCCCAGAGCATGGAGCCTTTCCGCGTCGAGCGGCAGCATGATTTCGCTCCTTTCGAGAATGGCGATTTTCGCCCGGGGGTCGGTCTCATTTTTAGCCGCCGCGATGAGGCTCGTCCCCCGATAAAAGACCAGGCTCGCTGCGGCGACCGCGAGAAGACCCGCCAGAGCAAGCAACCGTTTCATGAACATCTCAAGCTTTCCGATAGTAGGCGGTGGAAAAAGACAAGGCCAGGATGACGGTGAACAACACGGCATTGGCCGGAATCTGCAGGTTGAAATCGGTCAGGCTGTGGACGAGGAGAGCGGCCACAGCGACAAACCCGCCCATACCCAGCCCTTTGATCCCGGGATGGCGGCGTTTCGACCAGGTCCGGAACCCATCGATTGCGAGAAAGCCGACCGTTCCCAGTAACAAGACGAAGCCGACTCCCCCCAGTTCGGCAAGAAATTCGAGATAATCGTTGTGCGCGTGCAACAACCTGCCCCACATGGGGACGGTTTCATAGACGGGATACAAGGAACCAAACGTCCCCAGGCCCGTTCCCGCGATGGGAAAATCGCCGATCATCCGCAGGACGGCGGTCCAATATTGAGGCCTTCCTTCCTGGAGAAGATTATCGTCGGAGAAACGGCCTACGGTCGCCTCCACTCCCACATACAGCGCCACGACGGTGATCAGGACGAACGCGACCTTCAGAAAGTTTTTGATCCATCCCTGGCGATAGCGGCCGGCGCTGAAATGATAGACCGTCAACTGGAAAAACATCAGGAAGATGAATAGCAGGACGAAAACACCCGAACGCGATTGCGACAAGATGACGCCCAGGGACATGACCACCACACCGATCAGGGACAGGACGTTCAAGGCGAATCCTTGGCCCGTGATTTGGGCGATCTTCTCGGTCCACCGCTTGCCGGCCAGGGAAAACAGGTCGATGCGGGCGATAACGAGAGTCAGGGCGATGGGAATGAGGAGCTCGAGATATCCCGAAAAATGGTTGCGATTGATGAACGTGCCCGTCGCGGAATTCACATTGTAGATTTTTTTATAGAAAAGAACATGGGGATTATTCCGGTACAGCTCGAAAAGACCGTAAAACGCCTGAAGCGTGCCCATGATGACCAGAACGGTCATGAGCCGCTGGATCTGGCGTTTATGGGTGATGGTCTTGACGACCAGGAAACCGATCAGGACGTAGGAGAGAAGAAGGAGCGCCTGGCGCGCGGTGGAGGACGGAACGAGCGACAGGGACATCGATCGGAGTTCGCCGAAACGGGGGGCATAGGCCTCTCGCAAAGCGAAGGCTTGGGGTGAAACAAGCCGGACGATCGCCGGGGGCAGAGGAACGATCTGGAGGCCGATGACGGCGAACACCCCCCAAAGAAGCCGGCGGGGCCAGATCAACCTGGTTTCCAACTTGGCGTTCAACCGGGGACGGCGGCTGGTCAGGACGTAGGTCGCGGTCAGAAAGGCCGCCAGGAGTTCAATGGCCAGGATGGACCATTCCTCGGTCGACGCGGCCGGCAGCGGACTCAAGATGAGAAGGACGATGATTCCATATTCGATGATCTTGGAGCCGACGGAATCGCGGGGAACGGCAAGCGCAGGAGCGTTTCTTTTCGAGAGGGAAGATTGATGAACGAACGGCGGGGACGGCGGGGCGATCAAACGGCCTTGGGCGTCCCTCACTTTCCAGGTTGTCCTTTCGTCGCGGCCGCGGAAGAACCGCCTCCGGCCGCAGGTTCGTCCGCGCTCTTTTCCTGATAGTATTCGTACTGGAAAAAATTGGACGAGTGGCCGCTTTTCCGGGCTTTGGAATCATTGAAAATGACGCCGATGATATCGGCCTTGGCTTTTCGCAGTTCTTCGATCGTTTTTTGCACCGGTTTCCTTGTCGTCTTGCCGGTCCTGACGACCAGGACGGTGCTGTCGGTCATGGAACTGATGATGACCGGATCGATGACGGCAAGGACGGGCGGCATATCGATCAAGACGTAGTCGAATTGCTCCTTGAGAAGCCCCAGGAGCTCTTTCATCTTTCGCGAATTGAGGAGTTCGGCGGGATTGGGCGGATGGGGACCGCTCGGCAGAATCCACAGATTATCGATGGCCGTTTTCTGGATGGCATCCTCCAGAGTGGCCCGCCCGGTCAGAAAACCGGATAAACCAGCCAGGTTGCGGACCTGGAAGATTTTATGGAGGCGGGGCTTGCGCAGGTCGGCATCGACAGCCAGCACCCGGTCGCCGAGTTGGGCGAAGGAGATGGCCAGATTGGATAAAGTCGCTGATTTCCCCTCCTGAGGCGACGTCGAGGTGAAAGCGATCGTCCGGGCCGTATTGTCGGCATGTGAAAACAGGATCGCGGTGCGGACCGTCCGATAATCCTCGGCGATGGAAATCTTGGGGAACAGATGATTGATGAGCTCAATTTCGCTCACCTTGGCCAAGTCCGGATCGGCTTCCCCCCCGGAGGCTCCGTAGACGGAGTTGTAGGGGGAAGAGTGTCCGTTTTTCCGAGTCCCGTTCGACGAGAAATGGGGGATGATTCCCAGGGAAGGAAGGCCGGTGAGCCTCTCCATGTCTTCGGGTTCCTTGATCGAATTGTCCAGAAAATCGGCGGCGAAGGCCAACCCAATGCCGAACATTAAGCCCAAGAGGAGAGCCACGATCAGATTCCTCGGGATATTGGGCGAGACCGGCGCTTCGGGCACAATCGCCGAATCGACGATTTTAATGTTGCTCGTTTGGAGGCCGTTCAAGCGGGCGGAAACGCCCGTTTCCTCCTGCTTTCCCTGAAGCGTGTTGAGCAGATTCTGCTTCGTCAGGATCTCGGTCTCCAGGCTTTTATACAGAATATTGTCGTTATTCGTTCGGGTTACGTCGGCCCGCTTTTCCTCGAGAAACTTCTCCATCGACCGTTCCTTCGTCAGGGCGGTCTGATAGGCGGCATAGGCGGCATCGACGGCTTTCTTGATTTCGCCCTCAAGTTGAGCTTTGGTCGTGTCCAGGCGGGTCTTCACCGAGACCAAATCGGGATAATTGGGCCCGTAGGTCTTGCTTTTATCGGCATATTCGCTTTGGACCTGGACATAGGTCGTCCGTAATCCCTGGATGGTCGGGTTATTGATGAGTTGGGGTAGGGAGTCCGCCCTCAAATTATTCAATTCACGATAGCCGGCCTCGGCGTTGATACGGGCCATCTGGGCCTCGAAATAGGCCTTGGCCTGTTCCCCGAATTGGCTGACGACGCTGTTTTCCTTCTCGTTCAGCGGAACGATTTTCTTTTGGTCGCCGTAACGGCTCAGCTCCCGCTGTTTTTGGGCCAGCTCTTCGCGCACGCGGGCGATCTGAGCATCGAGAAATTCCGAAGTCTGTTGGGTGGCCTCGAAGCGCGACTCAATGGAAAAACCGATGAATTCTTGAGCCAAGGTGTTGACGATGTCGGAAGACAAACGCGGATAAGGAGAGGTAAATGAGACATTGACCAGTTGAGTCTCGGAAACCGGCTCGACGCTCAAGCCATCCATCACAAAACCGGAATAAAGCGTTGAGGGGTCGGCAACGGGAAGGTTCTCGGAAGGCTTGGCGGGAGCGGGTTTTTTAGGGAAAAGCCAGCGCAGGCTGAGGGCGCTCCCGACCAACCTCAGGAGACTTCTCTTGGCGTTGTCGGGTGCGTGCAACTCGGATCGAGCGGACAAGTTCATTTTTTTAGCCACCCGCTCGGCCAGGCGGCGGCTCTGGATGATCTTGAGCTGGGTATTGAAATAGGGCCCCATCCAGTCGCCGGCGGCCGCTGAAGAATTGAAAAGGTCCTGGATGGTCCGTGTGCTCGAGCCCGGGTCCTCGATCAGGACGACGACAGTCGCTTTGTACTGGGGAGTGGAGGTGAACGAGATGACGCCGGAAACGGCCAGAAGAACGGCCGTAACGGAAACGATGACCCACTTTCTCTTGAGGATCACCTGCCAGTACTCGAGTATGCTGACCTCTTTTTTCCCCGACGTTGTGTTGACCATAATAGCTTCTTTATCTCGAACCCTCGCCCGCCATGTTTCCACCGCTTCGGAGGATGGAGCGGGTCGTTCCGGGCGCTGCTAAGATAACCTTTCCGGAACCTTTCATGCAATCGTCGGGGAGGATGAACCCAGGGGTGATTTTCCAATGGTGACCCTCCTCCCCCGGGGGGAGAGAGGGCCCGGATCAGATTAGCCCGACTCTTTCATTTTTTGCTCTTTTCGAGGCCTGGTTTGAAAGGGGCCTTATTGTGTTGTCCCGGAAGGAAACGTGTGCAGTCCTCCCCCGCGAATCGATCGAAACGGATGCGAAAACGGCGCCGAGCCGCGCATCCGAACGTCAGAAAAGGCTTTGCGGCACGTAAACGGTATCGTTCTCCTGAAGCTGGACGTCCTTGGCCTTATTCTTGAGGATGGCCTTGACGTCGACTTTGATCTCTTTTTCGCCGCCGGCGGAGTCCCGCCGCTTGATGACGACTCTAGTCAGGGAAGCCCGTTCCGTGTAGCCGCCCGCCTGGGCGATCGCCTGGGTCACGGTCGGGATCCGCGACTGGAGGACGGACAGGGCTCCGGGGGATTTGACCTGACCGATGACATAGATCTGAACCATCCGGTCCACCTGCACGTTGATGATATCACCGGCTTCGATCGGGATGTCGAATTGAGTCTCCCCTTTCAAGATCAGGTTTTCAATCGGGATATGCAGGGAACTGCTCGTTCCGTCGGGAAGACGCCGGATGATCAGGATTTCTCTGGCCGCTTCGCGGGTAATTCCGCCCGCCGCGGAAATAATCTGAAGGAGCGTTTGCCGCCCCAGGAGCTCGATCGGGC
Source organism: uncultured Eubacteriales bacterium (assembly GCA_964557435.1). Lineage (GTDB taxonomy): Bacteria > Acidobacteriota > Aminicenantia > Aminicenantales > UBA4085 > UBA4085. Next base: position 45,161 of record CAZLAM010000139.1, on the reverse strand, counting down.
CCGGAGTTTGGATTGCACCGATGACGGACACGCGTTTGCTCTGCAGTTCCTTGATGAGGATGCTGACCTGGGGATCTTTCAGGAAGTCCCTTTCGATAAGGATCCTGGCCAGCTTTTTCTCGAGCTCGAACCCGGTGAGCCCTTCGACGTCGATCTCCCCCAGGTAGGGAAGGCTGATTTTCCCCTGTTCCGTGACCCGGGCCTCGGTATTGAATCGATCGCCATTGATGACCTTGATCACAAGAAGGTCCTGGGGCCCGATCCGATAATCGTTAACATAGCGGGTCGGGACGCCGCCGACATCCTGAGGGAACGCCGCCGGCGCGTAAAATGCCCCCACTAAGCCGATCCAGAATATGGCCGCTTTAGGATATCCGCGTGTTGGCATGGGCGCCTCCTTGTTCCGGAATCAGAATTGATAAGTCAAAAAAGCCCCGATGAAACGCCGGCGGCGGTCCCATCCGGGCAGGGACGAAGTCCACCGGGCCGAATTCCAGGTCAGCCCCATCCCGGTCGTGCCGAAGAGGCGAACGACGATGCCGGCCGAGTGCGTTTCATGCCGGTCTTTTCGGATGACATCGAGGCGGCCTCCCGTAGCCGGATCGAAAATGAAGAACTCGGGGTAATCGGACTTTCCGCGATCATAATCGTAATCCAGCCGGAGGAAATCAGTCAGGTAAAACGAGATACCGCCGCCGACCGTATCTTCGACAAAAAAAAGGATATCGGAAAAATAAGAAAATACATTATCCCGGCCGTACCGCGTCCGCAAGCCGATTCTTCCGAACCGGGCGTTAAGGTCGGTCTTGCCGATTAGCCCGGAGTAGCTCGGAAGGCCTTCAAGATTCGGCCTGAATCGCTTGTATCCCAGAGCCAGATTCCCCCGGATAGCGGCCCCGACGGGAAATCGCAATCCGATGGTGCCTTGGATCGCCGAGGCGTTCCGCCAAGCCGATTCCGGATTCTTGAACTCGAACTCGGTGCATTCGCCGACCAGGTAAAAGAACCCCTCATAGAAAGCCTGATAATAAAACTCGGCCTTCCCTCCCCGCTCCTTGCGGTTCAAGACCCGGGACAGCGGGAGGCTGTTGTCCTCCAACTGGATGTTTTCATAATCGACATCATTCTGGAAGACGGTCACGCCGAGCGAAGTCCGGCGGGCCGTCTCGAAATAAAGCCCGGCATCGAAGCCGCGGGACTCATCGGTGACCAGAGTACCGAGTTCCGAAGACAAGCGCCGGCGATGGACGGCTTGGGTGGTGTTGCCGAGAAGGACAAAGCGGGACAGAAGCAGGGTTTTCACCCCGAAGGAGTAGCTATTGGAGAAGGAGCGCCGGGAAGATTCCCTGGCATAATAGTTATATTCGGGGTTCTCCGAGGCCGACAGGAGAACCGTTCCGCCCACCGGCCAGAAAACCTTGACTTCGGGGGAAATCGTCCCCGTGTAATCGCCTTTGGCCGTCACGTCAAAATTGACGTTGTCATCGTAGCCGACATTACGGAAGCTTAGCAAGGGGAAAACGCGAAGCGGGCCGAGGATGATACGTGCCTTCCCGATGACTTCATCCCACTCACCGCGAAAGCCGCGATAAGTTTGGCCTAAAAGGGACGTCGCCAAAACGCCAAAAACGGCGACCAGGATGAGCGAACGTCTCATGAAGGCAACGATTCTTCGGTCAAGACCAGTATTTCTTCAAGCGGACGGGCGGACGCCCGATCTCGCGGAAAAGCCGGAAGACGGGGGCCTTGCGGAGGAGGTCGACGATTAATCCGCTCTGCCAATCGAAATGCCCTTTGGCCCGGATGAGAGGCATGATTCCGTCCTGCCTGGCGACATCCATTAGTTTTTCTATACGGGCATCATCCAAGACGGAAAACGCCTTGCGGACATAGTATCCGATCAGGATTTCGCGCTTGAGCACGGCCCGCCACAAACGCTCGTATTCGACCAGAGCGGAAGCGGCAAACGATCCGGATCGGAATGACTTGGTGATAACGTCCGCAGCCACCCTGGCCCCCAGAAGCCCGTAATAAATCCCCCCCCCCGTCGTCGTTTTGACTTGGCCGGCGGCCTCGCCGACGACGACAACGCGTTCCGCGGAGGTGTGAGGAACAAGGCCTTGGGCAATTGGTTTGATTTTGATGTCCATGGCGGTAATGGCATCCGGCGATTCCGGCCGTACAACAGCCAGAAAACGAAGAAAATTCTGTTGCGGATCGCGGTCCGTAATCAAACCCACCTTCATCCATCCGGATTCAGTCGGGACCGCCCAACCGAAAGCACCCGGAGCGACCCCCCGGCCGACAAAAACCGAGGGCCCCGATTCCCCGGCGATCTCGATTTCGGACTGGACTCCGGCCAGAAAACATTTCGGCGCCCCCAGACCGAGGGACTTCTGCAGATTGTTTTTTATTCCCGTGGCTAAGACCAGAACCGCGGCCGAGATCATTCCCGCAACATGGCCCTTCTCCCGGATTCGGAGCTTGACGTCCTTGGAAGAGATGACAGCCGATTGGACTTGGATTCCCGTCCTGACATCGACACCGGCCAGGACGGCGGATCGGGCCAGCCCGCGGTCGAACCGGCCGCGGTCGACGACGCTGGCATAAGCCGAAGGATGCTCATAGAAAAGCGTCCGTCCCGTGGGACCGACGATGTTCATCGAACGCAATTCCCCGATCACCGAATCGTCGGGGATTTCGAATTCCCGAAAAATCTCCCGGCCGACGATCCCGGTGCAGATGACATGGGAGCCAATCTCTTCTTTTTCCTCGAACAGGCCGACACAAAATCCGGCAGCAGCCAAAAGCCGGGCCGTCTGAAGTCCGCTCGGCCCTCCGCCGACGACCGCCACGTCGTATTTCTTCATTTCCGTTGTTTTCGCCTTCCTCTTCGCCGCTATTATAGGTGGATTGGGCGGGTCGAAGCAAAGGATTTTCCGGCCGCCGCGGTTTTTTCCGGTGCTCAGATTTTCGATTGCCGCGACTCCCATTTGCCGCGGAAGGTGATCCAGAAGGACAGGACGATGAGTTTCAGATCGAGACAAAAACTGCGCCGGCGGATATAGAGCCTATCCGTCCGGAATTTCCGGCGCCGCGGCGTATCGCCTGAAAGAAAGACCTGGGTCAAGCCGGTCAGCCCCGGACGAACGACATGACGTTCGGCATAACCCGGGATGTCCTCGATCGCCCGGGTATCCGGATCGCCATGAACTTCCTTTTCCCGGGGCCGCAGAGCGCGTGGTCCGACGAAACTCATATCGCCTTTGAAGATGTTAAGAAGCTGGGGGAGTTCGTCCATGGCCGTGGCCCGAAGGATCCGGCCGATATGAGTCACCCGGGGGTCCCGTTCGACGGCCTGGACGGCGCCGTGGATCTTTTCAGCGTCCGGGACCATGGACCGAAACTTGATGACCTTGAAGAGGCGGCCCTTCCGGCCAACGCGATCCTGGCGATAAAACACCGGACCGCGGTCCTCGAGCTTGATGAAAACAGCGATAACAACCCAGACGGGCGATGATATCAGAATGCCGATTCCGGACAAAAGCAGATCGAACGGCCGTTTGAGAAACAGGCCACGGGCCAGGGCGCGCTCCCAAGGCATGCCGCTCATGCGTTTTTTCCTTGGCCGGGTTGAAAACAAGCGGATTTCGTCAGGAGCCGGTCGAAAGAGTCGAGGACGACACGGCGGGAAACCGTCCCCTCCGCGTAAGCGCGTCCGTTCCTCCCCATGGCCAGGCGCCCTAACGGATCGGCCCACAGGGCCCTGATCGCGGCGGCGATGGCCGACGGGTCGTCGGGCGGAGCACAGGTCCCGCACCCCGTGTCCCTGATGATCTGGAAGACTTCCGAGTCGGAATGCGCCAAGCCCAGGATAGGCCGGCCGGCGGCCATGAAATTATAAAGCTTGGAAGGCACGGAGAGCAGGGATTTTTCTTTATCCAGGGGAACGAGAAGTACGTCGGCCGCTCCCAGCAGGTCGGGCAGGTCGGCATAGGGCTGGAAGGGAATAAATTCGACATTGGGAAGCCCCAACTCTTTGGCCTTGGCCGTGAGGTCGACTTTCTTGAGCCCCTCTCCCACGATCGCAATGCGGATGCCGGGATCGTCCCGGAGACGGTCCGCCGCTTCGAGAATGCGCTCGAGCGTGACCGAGCTCGAAATGCTGATCGTGCCGGAGTACATGAGGACGAATTTATCCGCCAGCCCATAACGTCGCGCGACCGGATTGTCTTTCGGCCGCGGACTCACAAAGTCGGTATCAACCCAGTTGGGAAGGATTTTAATTTTTTCGTCAAGAACACCCTTGGCCAGCAGGTTGCGACGGAACCCTTCGGAAATGACCAGGATCTCATCCATATGCCGGTAGATCATTTTTTCGAAGGCCTGGGCCGCGGCGATGAAAAAAGGATTTCGCAGAAGGCCCGATTCGATGGATAAATCGGGGTGGATGTCCTGAACATTGAGGACGACGCGGGCGCCCCGGAAGCGCCTGGCTAGGATTCCGGTGATTCCGAGTTGGAGCGGGGGCAGGCGCAGAAAAACGACGTCGCCGCGCCGGACCGAGACCAGATTGACCCAGGTCAGGAGGGTGTAGATGGTCCAGGCGATCAAGCGGCCGAGATGGTGCGCGGTGAAATTCGTGGGGAAACGCTTGACCCGGAAACCGGACCGCTTTTCCTTGACATAGAGCCGCCCCTCGTAGCCCCGGTTATGGGGCGGCCGGGGCAGGGTCGTCACCACCTCGACATCGCGCCCGCGGGCGGCCAGGTCTTCGGCCAATTCATTCATCAGAATGGGGGCGCTCCCGAATTCGGGAAGAAAATACATGGTATGAATGAAAATCTTCATACGGGTTCTCTCAACGCTGCCGGCCGATCAATCTCTTTCCGGGCCATCAACCCGATGTATGCCACGGCCGGCACGAGAAGCAATTCATCGACTCCGTAAAACGCGCCCGTCGATTCGAAGAAACTGCGCGAGGTGAGGAATCCGACGATCAGGATGGCCTCAAATAGAAACGCGCGGTCGGGGCCATCGACCTCGCGGGCCTTAATAAGGAGCCGCGACTTTATGATAAGAACCCAAAGACTGACGAAAGTCGCGATAAAGAAGAAGGCTCCGATCACGCCGCTATGAAGGGCGGCATGCAAATAACTGTTGTGCATGTGCTCGGAATTGATCAAAATCCGGTCGGCATTGAATCCCCAGCCCAGGAACGGCGAATGCTGGATCAACGCCAGGCCTTTTTGCCAAGTGTACTGCCGGCCGGAAAGGTCGACCAGTATCCCCATCTGACCGCGCGCTCTCAACTGGAACCCGGAAACGTACGCTCCCGCAGCCATGAAGGGACCGACGAACAGATAGCGCCAGTCCACACCGAGCAGAAAGACGAGAAGGACGGCGATGACGGCTAATCCAAGGAGTGAAGTGCGCGATTGCGTCTGGAGCAGAAGAAAAAAAGCCGGAGCGATGATGAGCGGCCAGACAAAGCGGATCCTCGTCTTGGTCATGAGAAAGCGCACCGTGCAGACGATGATGACGACCAGGGCGAAGCGGCCGGCCCCGTTCGTACGCTGCGTACCGAGTCCGAAGGGGAGCGTGTATTGCTGGAAGGGCGGCACTCGCCCCCAGCCGACGCGCAGCGCTTCGGGCATGATGATCATCGTCAGGAAGAAGAAAAAGATGTAATTGAGGCGGATGATGGTGCGGAGGAAGTCCAGGGCATCTTCTTTATCGACGCAGAACCAGATGATAAGGACAGGCGCAACATAAAGCCCCAGCCAGTACATGGAGGATGTCCGCTCCGGCGATAGGAACAGCGAAGAAGTCAGCCCGATAATGCAGTAACCGATAAGATAGCCCAGCGGATTTCCGACGAAAGGGAATTTGGGACGCCTGGCCAGGATCCAGACAATACAAAAATAGGCTGCCACGAGGGGTAAAAAGGCGCGAACACCCTGGATATAGTTCAGGGTGCTCTTGTGCATGAGGACGGACGTGGCATTATACAGCCCCGTGAACATCCCTCCCCACACGAGGCCCCATAAGGACGCGGCATAAATCATCGGATCGGGTCTTCGGTCGCTCCGAGGGCGCGACGGTATATCTCCAGCAACCGTTCTCCTTCCTTTTCATAAATATAGAATTCTTGGACCCGGCATCGGGCCGCCCGGCCCAATTTCCCTCTCAGTCCCGCGTCCTCCGCCAGTCGGGTCAGGGCGGCCGCGAGGCCGTCGGCGACGAGATCGGGCTTACCCGGGGAAACTTTGATTCCCCAAGCGTCCTCGATATGCGATCCGGGTCCACCGGAATCGATGACGATGACCGGTTTGGCCGCGGCCATGGCCTCGACGACGACCGCCCCCCCGCCGTCGCGGAAGCTGGGAAACATGACGGCATCGGCCGTAGCCATGGTTTTAAGCAGTTCAGTCCGCGGCAGCCAGGGAATCATCCGGACTTTTTCCTCCAGATGGAGCTCCGCCGTCAAGGCCCGGAGGGAAGTCTCTTCCTCCCCATCGCCGATAATCCAGAATTCGCTGTCCGGATGGCGCCGGGCAAAGAGGGCGAAAGCTTTAATGCCGATGGCGAAGCCTTTGAGGCGATGCAGACGACCCGCCGTCAGGATACGAAACGGCCCGCCGTGCGGCGCTGCCGGGGGCATCAATTCCAGGTCCTGACGGGACATGCCGTTGACCGGAAAGTAAATTGTTTTAGCCCGGTCCCGAGCCGGAATCTTTCGTCTCGTTTCTTTGTTACAGACCAGGATAGCCTTGGCCTTCCGCAGACAACGAAGGCGTACAGGATCGTGCCGTCCGACCCACTGGGCCGTCACCCGGACTTTTTCGGCGAAACGCCCATAAGGCGTATATTCTTTCAACAGCGGATCGGGTGTACGTTGTCCTCCTCCGACAGGACCGTGGATATAGGGCACGGGAAGGAACGCCCCGATGAAACCAGCGAGCCAGTCATTGCCGAAAGTCAGATGATGGGCGATATCGAACCCCATCCTCCGATGCAAGCGGCGAGCCAGGCTCCAGGCCCAGATCTGCCAGAGGTAATAATAAATGCGCTGGCCTATCTCGATTTTATAAAGCGCCCGTAGCGCTCCCGGCAGGTCCAAAAAATGGAATTGGACATCCGGATAGGCGCCCTTTGCTCGAGCGTCTTCGACGCCTTGGCGATTGTAGGTATGGGTGATGACCGAAACCTGGTGGAAGCGACTCAACTCCCCGACTAACCTCCAGCCGGTGATATCCTCCCCCGGATGGAGCTGGAGCGAACTCGTGGGGTTGCAGGCATAAGCGGAAACGAGGACTTTCAATCGTTTCATGGTGACTCGCTTTCAGGTTTATAAGATCGGACGGGACCGGTCTTCCGGAACTTCAGGGTTGCCGGGAAAAGAAAAGATTGGACGATTCCAACCAGGGTTCCGGCAGCCCGGTTGAGGAACCCTATTTTCCTCTCCCGGACCGCCATGATCAAGCTGATAACCATCCTCAATCCCAAGGTCAAAAAACAGCGGGAAAGGTCTAGTTCGGGGTTCTTGGATACGAAATAGATCCGGTTGGCCGCTTCCCGGCGCCCGAAGTCAAATCCGCTTCCCCGGCCGTGCGGGGCGTGGAGGTGACGGTAATTGGCCCCCGCTACCACGGCCAGACGGTATTTTTTCCCGATCCGATAGCTGAAATCGAGGTCTTCGAGATAGCTGTAGCCGCGAAACCATTCGTCGAATCCGAATTCGCCGACGACACAACGACGCCAGATGGAGGCCCCCGAACCCAGCCAGCGGACAAAAGTCGTTTCCCGGACCGGTCCGATCATGACCTGAAATCCCGAAGGCAAAACTTGGCCCGGTTTGCCGCTATAGAGCCCCAGACGCTCCACCCAGGTCCCGCGCTTCAATCCGGCGGCAAAGACCTCCGGATGGTTGATCATGTTGAGAGAGGCGCCGCCAATATCCTGCCCCGCGGTGGACCAGAACTCTGCCATCCGCCCCAGCGCGCCCGGTTCCAAGACGCCGTCATCGTCAAGGAATCCAATCAAACCGATCGATGGATCCACACAGGCAAGGCCGCGGTTGCGCTGACGCGCCGCCGACGGGGGAAGGCATCGTTCATAACGGATTTTCAGGATTTCGAATTCCCGGTCCGCCGCCACCTTCCGGACATCGATCATGCCCCCATCGACGATAATGACTTCGCCGGGACGGAGGGTCTGGTCCATCAGGCTTCGCAAAAGCCGCCGTAGTTCTTCGGGACGGTCTTTAGTGGCCACGACGAACGCCATACGGGTGGAATCCATATTCATGAACGTTCCAAAAAGCGGGCAACCTCCGCCCGGATTTCCTTGGTAAAAGCCGTAGCCGAGAATTTTTCGGCCTGGACGGCCAAGTGCGCCCGGAGCGCCGCTTGCCGGTCCGGGTTCTTCCGGACCCGGTCGATTTTTCGTACTGCGTCCTCGGGATTTTCATAGATCAGGTCATCGTGCGCGACGATCTCGACCTGGCCGCCCCCCGCGGGCACCCAGACGATCATTCCCGCCCGAACCATTTCGGCGACGGCGACACCGAAGGCTTCATGAAGGCATCCGGACAAACCATACTTATGATCCGACAAGACAGCCGCTTTGGCTTCCCCGTAAAGAGGACCATCCAAACTCACCCAGTCCCGCAACTCGGCGGCCCGATTTGCGAGCGTTCGCCCATAGGTATCGGCGGCGGCATACCCCACAACGTGGAAATGGGCTGAAGCCCCTGATGTCCGGACCTTTTCCAGAATGTCGAAAAGTCGGTCGATCCGCTTTTCGGGAACGATTCGTCCGATACTGACGAAACCATCAGCCCGATCCACCCAGGCCGGCGGAGAAAACTCGCCCGGAACGGGAGGGTAGACAGTCCGCGATTCAACTCCGAATGCGTCGCCTAAAACTTTCCGGCTCCAATCCGAATTGGCCAGAGTCGCGTTGCGGCGCCAACCGTCGCGGGATTGTCCGGATAGAAAACGACCCGCCCGGAGATAAGATCCGCGCAGGAGGCCGGGCCGACGGATGGAAGATTTCCAGTCCCGAGGATCCCGGAGCAGGGCCCGAAGAAGCGGGTCATCAAACGAAAAATCGGAGATGTACTGGATCCCGGGCCGGCCGAAATCCATGACGTTATAAGCCGAGATAAGGAGATCAAAATCGGCGGCGTGGGCCCGGCAATACCGGACCAGCGGGAAACCGCGGAGGGCATCTCCGCGATGGAGCAGAAAAGGCGGAACAGGAATCCGGACCATCCGGATTTCATCCTCCTCTAGAGCCGTGCCGTAAGCGGTATTAAGATCGGCGAGCGGTGTCTCCCCCATCGTCAGAAGAGTGACATCATGATCCTCTTTCAAGGCCTGCGCCGCCCATAGCGCCACTCCCTCCGAACCGCCGCCTTTGATCAGCCAGGGGTGGATCACGGCAATCCGGGGGGGCGAAAGACGCACCTTCATGAGCCTATCACCGAGCGATAAAACTTGTCATAGAGGGGGAACAGAGTCGCCCAGGAAAACGCCTCCCGGGTCCTTTCCGCCATAATTTTTCTGTCAAAAGGCCGGGACAAGACGCTTTCGATCTTGCGGGCCAGATCATCCGAACTTTCCGTATCCGCATCGAACGATTCGCCGACGTCGATTTTCATGCAGTTGTGGAATTCCCCGATCGTTGGAGCAAAACCGACAATGGGAACCCCGGCGGCAACGGCTTCGAGAAGCACCAGGCCAAAGGCCTCCGAGCGGCTCGGTAGAACGACGGTATCCGCTGTTGCCACCATTTCCAGAAGCCGGCCGCGAGGTTGACAGGGAAAAACCTGGCCGTCGATGGCCCGGGCTTTGATGATCGGTTTGGCAAAATCACGTCCCTCCTCATTCGTGACGATATGAAGGGAGGCCGATTTTCGAAGATCATCATTCCGGACGAAAGCGTCTAAAACCAGGTCCAAGCCTTTACGGCGGATCGGTTCGACTCCGGCGACGAATAGGACGACCTTGCGGCCGGCGGGAGAGGATTCCGCTGGAAGAAGGGGAATCGAAGCGGACGGAAAATCGAAGGGATTCAGAATGATCGTCCGCATCCCCTTCACCTGAATTCCCAGGCGATCCTCCTGCTCCACGCAATGACGGGAGACGGCGATGATCCCGGCCGCATTCCCGGCCGTCCGGCGGATTTTTTCCAAATCGCGTTCTCCATGGATATCCTGCCAGAAACCGTGATCGGTGAGAACGACCGGGATCCGCAGATTCAGGCAATCGAGGCCCAGGGCCAGGGGGTGGCCGAGGGGGTGGATGTGGATCAAATCCGGTTCCCTTTGCTTCAAGGTTTCGGCCAAAGTTCTAGTCCAGGCGAGTACGCCGATTCTTTCCCGCAACGAAATTAAAGCCAGGTTGCTCCGGCATGCGGATGAAAAACGGGAGCCGAAAATTAAACCCATTCGGCTCCCAGGGCTGAAGCCCGGGGTATAATGTGGGTTAATACTGAGCGGCGCTTTTGACCCCGATTTAAAAATCGGGGTTTGGCGCCGCAAATGTATCAAGGAACGGATGAACCGGGCCGACCGACAACGGGTCGCATTTTGAACTTCAATGCCGGAGTCGTCGCGGTAGGATTTTTTCCTGCCCAGAGGAGCAAGGACGGTGATTTCGTATCCCCTCCGGGCGGTTTGTTGGGCCAGGTCCCAGACATGGGAAGCGACTCCGCAATCCAACCCTCCTCCCATTTCCGGCGGGACAAGCCCCACCATGAGAATCCTAAGAGGCCGCCGGTTCATGCGGATTCACTCCGGCGGCCGGAAAATATTTTTTGACGCTGTGAGCGTAACCATTGCCGCTCTTCCCGGGACAGCACCCACAGCCAAACAAAAGGCAAATAAACCGCCGCTCCCGCGGTGACGGCCCAAAGAGCCGGAATCAGGAGGCCGAGCAGTCCGGCCAGAATCGAAAAAAGAGCCAGTGCCGCTAAAATTCTGTCCGCGCCGATCCTGCGGAAGGTCCGGAAATCGGCATATCCCAAGCGCCGTACCGCCCGGAACTGAAGACCGGCCTGCAATCCCAGATGGAGGAACCAGGCCAGAGCCGCTCCGTCGATGCCGCCGAAATGAATGCCTCCCCACAAGAGAGGAATATAGACGACGAGCAACAGAAAATGGATTTTGGCCGGCAGATCCGTGCGGCCGATCCCTTGTAACAAACCGAAGGCCAGGTAGGAGAACGACAGAAACAGGAAGCTCGCGCCCATCAGTTGAAAAACCAGGGTGCTGTGGGCAGCCATGTCCGCCCCCAACCAGAGCCGAAGAACAGTCCGGGCTAGAAGGACGAGGGGGACGACCAAAGTCCCCGTGACCATAAGGACATATTTAACCGCCCCGGCAAATATGTCCCGGATTTTTTCCTCGGCCAGTTCCCCTTTGAGGATGCTGAAGGCCGGGAAAAGAGCCGTGATCAGGCTGGCGGGAAGAATCCCCAGGCGTCCGATGGCCTCATAGGGAGCCGTGTAATAGCCGACCGCTTGAACGGACAACATGGCTCCGATGGCGAAACGGTCCAGGTTCTCCAGGATAGAGCCGATCATGCTGGAGACCGTCGCCCATCCGCCGAAAGCAAGGAGCGGACGCAAAGTATCGCGGACCAGAACCGGACGGCAGCGCAGGACCGGAAATTGGCGAAAACTCAAAACGATCCAGATGCCGAGCGTGACGATGCGCGTGGCTAAAAGCATGACGACGATGCCGACCAGGGACTTCCAAACAAACAGGGAGAGCAAAGGAATCAGATAGTTGGCGGAGCTCGAGGGGATTTTTACGGCATTGACCAGATCGAACCGCTGGGCCGCTTCAAGAACTCCGCGGAACGAAGCCGAGACCATGACCACCGGGAGCGAAAGAGCGGTCAACAAAAATGCCCATTTCGTTTCGGCCGTGAGGTCGACCGGGATATTCAGAACCCGTTCAACGAGAAAAGGAGTCGTCGCCATCAGGATGACCGTTCCGACGACGGCCAGGGTCAATTGGATGAGGACCGTCGTCCAGAGGTATTTGGGAATATCATTCAGTTCCCGCCGGCCGACGGCATCGGCGATATAGCGGATCGTGGCTCGTCCCAATCCCAGGTCCAGAAAGCTGAAATATCCAAGAATGACCCAGACAAGGGAAAGTACCCCGAATCGACTCGTGCCCAAGCCGTGGATGACGAAGGGAAGAGTAATCAATCCGAGAACGAGTGGTGTCGCATAGCCGAGAAAATTCCAGGCCGTATTTCTAGCCAGGGATCCCGCCCGAACATCGTCGGCCGAACCGGGCAAGCTACCGCCGTCGGGGTTTTTGGCGTCGATCATTTCAAAGTCCAAAGCTTCGTCGGGAAAGGAGGTTCCTCCGTTCCGAAATCATGGTAGTCGGAGCGCCGGGGAGCGGCAATCGTCCCCTCGGATGAACACAGGGGTGATTTTTCCTCCTCCCTCCTCCCCTTGGGGGGGGGGAAAGCCCGTTTTCCCCGGTCTTTGACAAACTCGGCGACTCCGATTATAAATAAGTTGAGTGCCCATGAAAAGAACTCGATTGATCGTCGCTGCGGCCATTCTCACGACTATTCTTGCTTGGACGGCCCTCGCCGCTCCCCGGCAAGAGATCGATCCCTTCTATCTTCAATCCATGAAAACCGGCGAAACCCTTTTTCAAAGCCGGAATTTCCGGGAAGCGGCCTCCAGCTTGGAGATCGCCGCCTTCGGTCTTTTCTCCAGGAAAGACTTGCTCGGCCGGGTCCGGCTTCTCCTGGGCCTCTGTCACGGATACCTCAACGATAGTGCCAAATCCGAGTCTTCCTTAAGGGCCGCGTACGCCCTTCTCGGCCCGACCGGATTGGCGGAGGCCAACCTCCCGGAAGCGGCTAAAGCCGATCTCAGCGCACTCCTCCGCCGTTTCAAAATGGATGTCGTGCCGAGCACGTTCACGGAACCGGTGAAACCTCCCGCCCCGACGGAGAAAACGATCACTCCGAAGGTTGATCCGGTGCCGGCCGCTGGCTCCGAAACCGAGGCCAAACTCCCCCTTGATCTGAAAGCTCTCCAGGCCGAGATTCTCCGCGCACCCCGCGAAGCAGAAGCCTATTATGCCTTAGCTAAAGCCCAGGAACTCTCGGGCGACTTGCCCGCAGCCCGGCAGACCTACCAAAAACTCCTGACCAACAACCCGGCCGAAGTCCGCGCCTATCTGGAATCGGGTAAAGTTTCCTACCGCCAGCGAAGTCTGAAGGAATGCGAACGGATGATCGAAAAGTATCTGGATCTGAGCCGGGGAATGCGGCTCGATCGACTTCTGACGGCCGAGGCTAAAGCATATCTTGCCCTCAGCGCTTTTCTTCGGGGAGACACCGCCAAAGCCCAAAAAACGATCCGGGATGCGCCCGAATTTTTTGATGCGGACCTCTTTGATTCTCTCCGCCTCGGCCCGGAAGACAGCGCCCGGCTGATTCAGCTTTTGGGGCGGCTCGGGAAAAAATAACCAAGGATCATCGCATGACTCAACTCGAAGAAGCCCGGCACGGCCATATCACACCCGCCATGGACCGGGTTGCCGCCGAAGAAGGCCTTTCCGCCGATGTTTTGCTCCGGCTTATCGCCGAGGGCAAGGTCATTATTCCAGGAAATCCCCGCCATGACGGCCTCAAGCCGACCGGAATCGGAAAATCCCTCCGGACAAAAGTTAACGTCAATATCGGAACTTCCCGCGATTTCCCCCGTGTTGAGGAGGAATTGGAAAAAGTCGAGGTCAGCCTGACTCACGGCGCCGACGCCTTGATGGACCTCAGTACGGGAGGGGATCTGGTTCAAATACGAACGGCCATCCTGGCAAAATCCCCCTTGCCCCTGGGGACGGTACCTATTTACCAGGCCGCCGTCCAGGCCATCGCCTCGCGCGGCTCGATCGTGGACATGACTCCCGATGACCTCTTCGCGGCCATCGAAGCCCAGGGCCTGGAGGGGGTCGATTTCATGACCGTCCATTGCGGCCTGACCTTGCGGGCCATCGAACGCCTGCGCAGCCAGGGACGGGTCGCCGATGTCGTCTCCCGCGGCGGGGCCATGCATTTAGCCTGGATGCTCCATCACGGGAAGGAAAATCCTTTTTTTTCCGGATTCGATCGGCTCCTCGAGATGGCCAAACGATACGACATCACGCTGAGCCTGGGCGATGGATTGCGGCCGGGTTCGATTTCCGACGCCACCGACCGGGCCCAGATTGAGGAACTCCTGACCCTGGGGGAACTCGTTCAACGCGCTTGGGACGCCGGCGTCCAAGTCATGGTCGAGGGGCCCGGCCATGTTCCCCTGGACCAGGTTGAGATGAACATCAAGCTTCAAAAACGCATCTGCCGGGAAGCACCGTTTTATGTCCTCGGCCCTCTGGTAACAGACATCGGGGCGGGTTATGACCATATCGTCGGGGCGATCGGAGGCGCGCTCGCCGCCGCAGCCGGGGCCGATTTCCTTTGTTACGTCACGCCCGCCGAACATCTCGGCCTCCCCTCGGTGGAGGATGTCCGCCAAGGACTGATCGCTTCCCGTATCGCCGCCCACGCCGGAGATATCGTCAAAGGTGTTGCCGGCGCTCGGGAACACGACCTGAAAATGTCCGAAGCCCGCAAGCGCTTGGACTGGGGGACCCAGCAGCGGCTGGCCATCGATCCCGAGCGATTCGCCCGGGTCCGGAGCGAGCGCAAAACCGCGACCGAGGCCTGTTCCATGTGCGGAGATTTTTGCGCCATGCGCATCGTCAACGAGTTTTTAAACGCTCCGGGCCGGACCGATGCCGTCCGTTGTTGAACGGCTCCGGTTCGGTACGGCCGGAGTCCCCGATTCCACGCCCCAGACATCGACCCTCTCCGCCGTGGTCCACCTGCATGAGCTGGGGCTGGATTGCCTGGAAGTCGAATTCGTCCGGGGGGTCAAGATCGGCGCCGACACGGCCCGGAAAATCAGGGACAAAGCGGATGCGCTTGACATAGCCTTGAGCGTCCATGCCCCCTATTACGTCAACCTCAACTCCCTCGAGCCGGGCAAACGGATGCAAAGCCAGGACCACCTGCTCCGGTCCGCCCGCATGGGCCGCGAGCTGGGCGCCCGCAGCGTGGTTTTTCATGCCGGCTACTACCACGCTTCCACACCCGAGGAAACGCAGTCGGCGATCCGGAAGGAACTCACCGAGGTGTTGTCCATTCTCAAATCCGAGCGCAATCCCGTCCGGATGCGCATCGAAACCATGGGGAAAAAATCTCAATTCGGCTCCCTCGACGAGGTTCTGAACCTGTGCCGGGAAGTGGAAGGCCTGGCTCCCTGCCTGGACTTTTCCCATCTCTACGCCCGCGAAGGCAAGGCCAATTCCTCCGTCGAGTTTCACCGCATCCTGCGCAAGGTCGAAAAGCGGCTGGGCCGAGACGAGCTCCGGGACATCCACATCCACATCTCGGGCATCGATTTCAATCCCAAGGGGGAAATCCGGCATCTCAACCTGGCCCAGACCGCTTTCCGCACCGACGAATGGATCGAGACCTTGCGCGACCTCCGGGTGGAAGGGATGATCGTCTGCGAAAGCCCCGCCCGCGAAAACGACGCTCGCATGCTCAAAGGGCTGTACGAAAATTATTTACGGAAATCCTGAGCGGCGGAGTCATCTTTCGGTAAATTCAGCGTCCTGGGTACTGCCGCGGGAGTTCCTCCATGCCTGTCGTCCGCCACCAGCGCTCGAAGATCCCGGGCGGCACCTCGAAATTGACCTGAACGAACTTATCCAACCGGCCGAGGAAATCGGGCCATCCGGAAAGAGCGATGCGTTCGGTCCCGATTCGCAAATATCCCACGGGTTCCAGCGCGGAGAAGGTCCGTCCCGAAACGACCTTTCCCACCGCGTCGACTTCCAGCTCAAACAGCCAGGCCAGAAATTTTTTCCACCCTTTGGGATTGTCGTACCCGCTGATCAGAGACAAACGCGAATCAGGAAAAAAGTAGTCCGGTGAAAAGACGAAAGTGCTGTTCTGAAGGTCCCCATAGGCCGCCGGGAGATGTAACTCCCGGCAAAAGGATATCGCCGCGATATCGATCAGGAGAGCATGGCGGCGTTTAAAATGATAGACCAGGTTTTGCTGAACATCGAAATTGGTCAGTATGAAATCGCCGGGCGGAACGCCGGCATCCAGACGCCGGGCTTCCTCGTAATCGGCGCCCCGGGAATCATGGAGCGGCTTGATAAACGTCGCGTAGTTCACTCCCGCCAGCACGGCCAGCCCAATGACGGCGGCAGCCAGGGAAACCGGACTGGAAATCCGGCTCGGCCCCACCCCCCGCTTGCTATCCCGGGCGGACAATAGAAAGAGAATGATCAAGGGGAAAAGCGAGATCGTGAACATGTTCTTGTCGTGCGGCGCCCACCAAAGAAAGAAGGCGAAGTGAACGCCCAGCCAGATCCAAAACAAAGCGCGCCCGGATTCCGCAGCAGCGTTCCGACGCATGCGTCTGAGGTTGTCGATCATCAACGCCGCCAGGATAACCGCAAAAAAAACGATCATGAGTTTTTGAACGGGATCAAAGACGGTGACGATGTTGCGAAGCTGGCTGAAAAGGAGATATCCAAGGCCGACGGGACTGATGTTTTTCCAGGTTCCCCAATTCGGCGCGGGGTGATAGGTGTAGTCCAAGGCATATCGGATGAAGCCAGAGACCGTCCTTTCTGAATCCGTCGCCCGAAACGCCGCGATATAGAGAAGGAGGACGATCCCGCCCGAGACGGCCACAATAACCAGAAGCCGCTTCCAGTTCCGAAGTCCGGTTTTTCGGAGGATAAAAAAAACCATGGGGATGGCGAATAAAACGTTCGACTGGTGATAGAGGATGGACAGGACATAAAGCCCACCGACCAAAAAGCAATCCCGGATTGAGAGGATTGAAGGCGGTATCCGGAGGAGAGTCCAGGCCAAAAGGGCTAGAACGGCCATGGCGGGAACATAAATTTGCGTTTGGGTGGCGTATTCCCAGAATCCCTGGCAGACCAGAAGGCCGAGGGCCGCGACGAACGCCCAGCGAACCGACCCTGTCATTCGCCGGACGATGGCGAACATAACCACTACAGCCACGGCCGCCCAGAGGATATTGTGGACCTGGCCGACGATAAGAGCATCGATACCGGGCCGGACGGCCTCCGCGCCGAGAAAAAGAGCCCGAATTAAGGTATTATAGAGAATATGGTGGGGGAAAAAAATTCCGTCTCCCGTGCGCGCCGACTGGATATATCGCAAGCTATCCCCATACTGCGTCGCCGCCCGGGTGGCGAACAAAAGAACGAACGAAGCAACGGCCAAGCCGATGCTAATCCCCGCCGTTTGAAGTCTTTGGATCCGTTCCTCGCTCATGGGTTCCTGTTCCCTCGCCCGCACGGGGGAGTGAAATGATTCGTCGAATTCGATGTCTTTAACTAACACAAGGAAAAAGCCGAAGTCAAATTCCGGCCCGTTGCTAAATCCGGGTCATTGTGTTACTTAAAACCAGAGGAGGCTCCGATGAACCGAATCGTTCGGATGGTGGCCGGTCTCCTTCCCATACTTGTCCCGACAATCCTCGCCGGGCAAACGGTCAAGAAATTCTACATCGCCAACGACGACCACACCGACTACATGTGGTCTTCCGATGTCGCCGAATACCGGACGGCGTTCCTTCAGATGCTCGATTATTACCTCGACCTGGCCGATACGACGGCCTCCGAACCGTCCGAGTTCCAGAGCCGTTTCAGCACGGACGGGACCTTTTGGCTTTGGACTTATGAGAAAAACAAGTCCAAGGCCGACTTCGACCGGCTCATCTCGCGCCTTAAAAGCGGCCATATTTCCGCCCCTATGACCCTTCTCAACTTGTGCTACGGAGGAATGCCGGCCGAGGCCGTACTGCGCAGCCTCTATTACGCCGGGAAACTCGAACGCCGTTTCGGGTTGAAGTTCAAGTTGGCCACATGCCAGGAAAACCAAGCACTCCCTTACGGCGTCGGAGCTCTCTGGGCCGGAGCGGGAGCTTCCTATTCCTGGAAGGGCATCTGCGGATGCGCCTCGCAAATCCCGGACGCCTGGAACCGGCCCCACGACATGTACTGGTGGTCGGGACCGGACGGCAGCCGGCTTCTGATGAAGTGGTATTCCCAAATCCGCCAGGACGGATACGGGATCGGCGGATATGCCGAGGCTCGGCAGGTCCCGGGCATCATCGATTCCGCCGATACGGATTCCGATTTCCTGAGGCGTGTTCCTTATGGCATCGTGGGCCTGTTCGGCTATGGCGGGGACGATCTCGCCGCCAAGACCGATGTCGTGATCCGCACCGCCAAGCAAGCAACCACCTCCTTACGTAAAGTCATCGTCTCCAATGAAATCGATTTTTTTGAGGATTTCGAGAAGACCTACGGCTCTGCCCTGCCCACCCTGGGCGCGAGTTTCGGCAACGAGTGGGACCTGCTGAACGCATCCATGGCCGAGCTCTCGGGAAGCGTCAAGCGCGGCCTGGAAAAGCTCCGGGCCGCGGAAGCCTTGGCGGCGCTCGTCACGGCCCAGGATGCCCAATTCATGCGAGGTCGGGAGGACTCCCGGGAAACGGCCTGGATCGACCTGGGGATGTATTTCGAGCATGATTGGACGGCGGACGGATCAGTCTCCCGCTCCGCCCGGGCGGCCTGGCAGAGAGAAAGGGCGTCCGGATTCCTGACCCATGTCGAGACGCTTTTTTCCGAAGCGGCTGCAGCTTTGGGCCGCTTGATTCGTAAGGACGGATCGCAGCGAAGGTTTTTTGTTTTCAATCCCTTGAGCTTCGCCCGCACGGATGCGGCCGACCTCGATTACGCGCCGGACGGCCCCGTTCATGTCGTCGATGTGGCCGCCAATGCGGAAGTCGCCTCTCAGGTCATCGGTTCCGGTCCATCGCGCCGGCTTCGCATCTGGGTGGAAAGCGTGCCTTCTCTCGGCTATAAGGTCTACGAAATCGTCCCCGGCGCCGGCCGGGCCTTCGATGGGGGTCCGACCATCAGCGGGGATGTCCTGGAAAACGGCTTGTATCGCCTTACGATCGCCCCCAACGGGGCTTTAGCCGGATTATCGGACAAAACCCGCGGCGGCCGCGAATTCGTCCGGGCCGCGGCCGGCCTGCGGATGAACGAGCTGGGACCGGGAAGCGGAACACTTTCCATCGTCGACGCGGGGCCTGTTTCGGCCACCTTGAAAGCGGAATCAACCTCTCCTCTCGCCCATAATACCTTCATCACCCTTTATCGTGATTCCGACAGAATCGACATCCGCAATGAGATCACCCAAAATTTTTCGGCGCTCGCCCAGTGGACCTTCGGCGTCAACGTCTCGTCTCCGGAAGTCTGGCATGAGGAGGTAGGCGCCGTTATAAAGGCCCGCCCGCTCGACCAAGGAGGCCTTTACGCGAACCAAGCTTTGCGCCGGGACTGGCTGACGCTCAACCACTTCGCGGATATGAGCGGCGGCGGAGTCGGCTTGACGATCTCCAGCGCCGACAACCAGTTCTTCAAGCTCGGCGACAGCACGGGCGCCTTTCTCGATACCGCCACGCCGAAGCTTTCCATTCTGGCCGGCGGACAGGTGGATGGACCCGGCCTCGGAATTCCCGATCAGGGCGGCGATTCATTCTTTCTTCAGCGGTTCGCCCTGCGGACGCACGGAGCCTTCGATGCCGCCGCAGCGGCCCGCTTCGCCCTCGAACATCAGAACCCTCTCGTCACCGGCGAAGTGACCGGCGGGACGGCCTACCCGGCAGCGGCCTATTCCTTCCTGACGATCGACGATCCGAACGTCGTGGCCTGGTCGGTGAAACCAGCCGAGGAAACATCCGAAAACAGGACCATCGTCCGCTTGTGGAACCTCGGTTCCGCTCCCGCCCAGGTATCCTTCGCCTTCGGCGAGCTGACCGTCCTCGATGCTAAGCGCGTTTCTCACATCGAGACTCCGATCGAAAATGTCGCCGTTCAAGGAAATTCCGTGATCGCCGCCATACGGGAGAAGCAATGGCTGACGTTTTCTCTGGCTTTGAACGGAGACTCCGCCGCCGGCAAGGGAATCGGACGGAGCAAGATCCGCTAAGCGGAAACCGTCAGAATCTCATTGTCAATCCGCCGGAAGCCTGCAGGCTTTGAACGGCCTCGGATTGATCGAGGATCCAAACATATCGGACTTCCCCACGAAATCCCAAGACGGCGCTGACGGCGATTTCAAAGCCGCCCCCCCCATGGACTTCCGGGTCGAAACGGTCCTTCATCTCCGGCGCCGGGATCTCGATGGTGAAGCCATAATTCGTCGTATACAAAGCGGCTCGAGCTAAAACGACGTCGATCCCCCCGCCCGCGCAGAGGAACGGACGCACACGCCCGCTCCCGATCCGGAAAACAACATTCAGGGCCGCCGCGACGTGGGACGTCGTTTTGATTTCGACGGAATCCCCGTCGGAAGGGTCGTTCAATACGGCCTGCGCTTCGCCTGTCCAGCGCGTTTCGAACTCGAAAGTCCACCGGCCCGCCGTCCGGCCGAAGGCCAGTCCAGCCAGCGGCGGATTATGCGCCGGCGTCACTGGAAAATCATTCGTCCCCGCCTGGTAATCCCCGGCTGAGCCGA
The DNA here is from genome assembly GCA_964557435.1 of uncultured Eubacteriales bacterium. GTDB lineage: Bacteria > Acidobacteriota > Aminicenantia > Aminicenantales > UBA4085 > UBA4085. The sequence continues at coordinate 24,486 of CAZLAM010000139.1, read as the reverse complement.
AGGGAAAAAAGTGATTGACTCCGCCGATCAGGGACAGGACAAAGGATGGTTTTTCCGCGGCGAAGGCGGCGGAAACGACCGCCGCGAGCAGGAACCAGGCAAAAGCTATCCTCCGTAGAGACATGGGTTTAGTATATCAGGTTCTCTTCCATTTTGTATGGGAGAAAAAGGGGATCGGGGTCATGGTCTGGCGACCCGCTCGGGTTTTTCACCCCGTTCCCGCGCCGTTTTCTCGGCGGCTCAGAACTCGCACTGTTCTTCGGAAAGAAAGAACGGTACTCGGACATCTTCGCCGACCGGATTCTTTCCGATCCGTCTCCCCTCGAAAACGACTTGGAACGGCTAAACCCTCGATGGATCGCTTCGACCATGACCCCGATCTCACCCACACAAAATGGAAGAGAGCCTTATATCATAGCGCTACGGCATTCGTTGCGGGCTTTTAGACGGTTTTGGGGATTTCCGGATCGAACCGTAAATCCGGCCGGGGGGCGATCGTTTCACCCCCAAAGGTGAAGAGGGCGGGAGGCGTTTCACCCCGCCATTCACCGGACGGGGGGATTGCGGGACTCATCATCTTCCTCGATAATGGATGCGCCGGGATCGTTCCGGCGAAGTTTCTTGAGGCGGAGGATATGAATATTCGGTTTAGGAAGATGATTCGCCCCGGCGGGCGATACAATGGGAATCGATCGGCGGAGGGAGACTAGCTATGTGCGGTTTCGTCGCTCTCTTCAACAAGGACCGATCTCCCGCGGATCCCCGTATCCTCGCGTCCATGTCCGCCGTTCTTTCCCATCGAGGCCCCGACGGCGAAGGTCTTCTGGTCGAAGGGCCCATCGGGTTCGCTCACAAACGTCTGGCCGTGATCGATCCCGCCGGCGGCCGCCAACCCATGACCATAGGCCACGTGACTGTCGTCCACAACGGCGAGATCTATAACTATCGGGAATTGCGGCGTGAGCTGGAACGGGCCGGGGCTGTTTTCGCCACTGATTCCGACACCGAAGTCCTGATTCGCGCTTACCTGGCCTATGGGCCCGAATGCGTGCGGCGGTTCAACGGGATGTTCGCCTTTGTTCTTTACGACCGGGCCGGGAAAAAGATGTTTGCGGCTCGTGACCACTTCGGCATCAAGCCCCTTTATATCCAGGAGGACGGCCGGCGCGTCCTGTTCGCCTCGGAAATCAAGGCGCTCCTGCGCCATCCCGAGGCGAAACCCGAACCCCATTTGGACGCCATCCGTGAATACACCGTCTTCCAATATGTCCTGAACGAAGACACGTTTTTTAAGGGCATCCACAAGGTCTGCCCCGGACATTCCCTCCTGATCGACCTGGAAACAGGAACGAAGACCGACGTCCGCTACTGGGAGCCCGATTTCACCGTCGATACACATCACACCGAGGCCTATTTCGTCGAAACCCTTCAATCGCTCCTCGACGACGCCGTCCGGCTCCAGCTCCGAAGCGATGTCCCCCTCGGCGTTACGCTCAGCGGGGGCCTGGACTCCAGCATCGTCGCTATGCTGGCGGCCCGGCATTCCGGAGGAAAGATCCGGGCGTTCACGGGCGCTTTTTCCGAAGGTCCGGAATTCGACGAGACCCCTTATGCCCGTCAAGTTGCGGACGCCTGCGGAGCCGAAATGGAGGTCATTTCCCCCACCCCTTCCGATTTCATCGACCTTCTGCCGAAACTCATCTACCACATGGACGAGCCCATGGCCGGCCCCGGTCTTTTTCCGCAGTACATGGTAGCCCGCCGGGCCGCGCAAAGCGTCAAAGTCCTGCTTGGCGGACAGGGCGGCGACGAAATCTTCGGCGGCTACGCCCGCTACGTCGTCGCTTATCTCGAACAAGCCGTCAAGGGAGCCGTCTTCGAGACCAACGACGAAGGCGAACATATCGTGTCCCTGAAATCCATCCTGCCGAATCTGCCCTTCCTCCGCAACTACGGGCCCCTGCTCCGCCGCTTCTGGGAAGACGGGTTGTTCGAACCCATGGACCGCCGGTATTTCCGGTTGGTCGACCGCAGCCAAGGCGACCGGGGCGCCTTCAGCGCGGAGTTCAACGCCGGATTCGACGTTGAAAAAATCTGGGGCCGTTTTCGCCATGTCTTCAATCATCCCCGGACCCCGTCCTATTACAACAAGATGGTCCATTTCGACCTCGTCGCCGGACTTCCCGCCCTGCTTCATGTCGAGGACCGCATGTCGGCGGCCTGTTCGATCGAGTCGCGGGTTCCGCTTCTCGACCGGCGCATCGTGGATCTCATTGCCTCGATGCCGCCCGGCCTGAAGTTCCGCGGCGCTGAGATGAAGCACATCCTGAAAAAAGCCGTCGCCGGGCTCGTCCCCCCGGCCATTTTGGACCGCAAGGACAAAATGGGCTTTCCCGTCCCTCTCCACATCTGGGCACGCGGAGGCCTGCGGGATTTTTTCCGGGATATTCTGCTTTCGTCAGCTTGCCGGGACCGGGGCTTGTTCGATCCGTACCGCGTCGAAGCCCTGATCGACCAGGAAGACGCCTATGGACGCAAACTCTGGGGCCTGATCAATCTCGAGCTCTGGTTCCGGACTTTCATCGACGCCTCGGGGGAGAGGAAGTCTTAATATGGGTTTCAACAAGGTCGCCGTGATCGGCGCGGGAATCGTCGGCGTTCCCATGGCCGCTATGCTCGCCGACGCCAGGCTTCGGCCGGGATCAGGGGCTCCCTCAAGGGTTGTTCTCATCCAGAGGGACTCTGCGACCTCGGGTTGGAAAGTCGCCGCCCTTAATGCCGGAAAGAACCCCCTCGGCGGAACCGAGCCGGGGTTGGAGGACATGATCGCCCGCGCCGCGGCCGCGGGACTCCTTCACGCCACCACCGACATGACGGAAACCCGGGACGCCGATGCCATTCTGGTCTGCGTCCAAACCGACAAAACCGGATCCGCTCCCGATTACGCTCCCCTTTTCGAAGCCTTGGATTCCCTGGGCCGGGAACTGCTCCTGCGTCCGGCCGGCCGCAAACCTTTAATCGTCATCGAATCCACCCTCGCCCCCACCACCATGACCACCCTCATCCGGACGCGTTTCGCCGCGATGGGTATCGAGGACGGCCGGGACGTCCTGCTCGGACACTCTCCTAATCGGGTCATGCCCGGCCGGTTGATCGAACGAATCCGCGAGGCGGACAAGATTCTGAGCGGTCTTCACCCCGAAACGATCGACCTTATCAACGAACTCTATGGCGTGATTGTCACGGGCGGCCGTCTTCACCGCGCCAACTCCCTCACGGCAGAGACGGTCAAGACTCTGGAAAACACTTATCGTGATGTCCGGATCGCCCTGGCCGCCGAAATCGCCCGTTTCTGTGACGAAGCCGATATCGATTTTCACGCTCTGCGGTCCGCAGTCAATATCCGGTCCGGCCGCACGGACGGGGCTTCAACGGATCCCACGGCCGTTCCGACCGGAGGGCTTCTGGTTCCCACCGTCGGAGTCGGCGGCCATTGCCTGCCCAAGGACGGAATTCTTTTACTCTGGCGGTTGATCGAAGCCGGCGTGGATGTCTCCCGGAGCCTGATTCTTCAAGCCCGCCGCATCAACGATGCCTCGCCCGCCGCTGCGGCCGTTCGGATCGAGCGCCTCTTCGGAAACCTGCACAATACCTCGGTGACGCTTCTCGGCGCGGCCTACCGGCCCGGCGCCGCTGATACCCGAAATTCCCCGGCCCTGGCCCTGGGCCGGATTCTCAAGTCCAAATGCCGAGCCTTCACCCTTCATGATCCATTCGTACGCCCGGAAGACCCCCGTCTGACCGAAGCCGGTGTGGCAGAATCTTTCACCGCTGATATCGGCGCCGCCCTGAAGACCGCGGAGATTATCGTCATCGGCACGGCCCATCAGGAGTATCGGAGCGAGGGTATCGGTGAAGCGGTCGGGCCTTCGGCGCGGGCCGTATTCGACGCCGCTCATCTTTTCACCCGGGGGGAATTCGCCTCGCGGCCGCAGGTTTACGAAGGAGTCGGCAAAGGACGGCGCGAACCAACCAGCGAATTCATCGAGGACGCCGTCCAATGGCTGCGGGCGGTCGAACTGGGGATCGCCAACGAGCTATACGGATTGATCAACTTTCTTAATGATCATTTCGGCGGCAAAGACGGCGGAGTCGATTTCGAAATCGTCCGAACCTTGGCCGCCACCTGCTCCACCGGATGCGCCATCGCCGCACCCGGATTCGTCGGCGATATTCCGGCATTCCGGGGTTTTCTTCCCAGCCTGCCTGTTTTGGCCGCCCGGGCCTCCGGAATCCGGCCATGACCAAACCGCCGGCAGCCTTGTCTTTTGACCTCGACAACCTCTGGTCGTATCTGAAAACGCGGGGTGACGACGGTTGGCGATCGTTTCCAACCTACCTGCCCCGTCTGATTCCCGAAGTCCTCGAGTTTTTCGACCGCCGGAGCTTGCGGCTGACTTTTTTCGTCGTAGGGCAGGACGCGGCCTTGGACATCAATGCCCAAGTTTTGGCCCGGCCGGTCCAAGCCGGACACGAAATCGGAAACCATTCTTTTCATCATGAACCCTGGCTGCATACCTACCCTCCCGAGCGCCTCGCATCCGAGATAAGCGAGGCGGAAAAAGCCATCGCCGCCGCGACCGGAAGCCGTCCGGAAGGATTCCGCGGCCCCGGATTCAGCTGGAGCCCGGCCCTCCTCAAGACTTTAGCCGTCCGCGGTTATCTCTACGATGCCTCGACCCTGCCGACTTTCATCGGACCTCTGGGGCGCCGCTATTATTTCGCCAAGACCTCCTTAGCGCCCGCGGAGCGAGCCATCCGGAAGAATCTCTACGGCGGCATCGCCGATGGTCTCCGTCCCGTCCGGCCGTATTATTGGGATCTGGGGTCGGGAAGACGGTTGCTCGAGATCCCCGTCACAACGATGCCCCTGCTCAAACTTCCTTTTCACTTGAGCTATCTTCTGTTCCTCGGCCGGATTTCCGAATCGCTTATGCGCGCCTATCTCGGCGCCGCCATCGCCCTCTGCCGGACGGCCGGTATCGGACCGAGTTTCCTCCTCCATCCCCTGGATTTTCTGGGCCCGGAGGACGCCCCGGGACTTGCCTTTTTCCCCGGAATGGATATAAACAAAAGCTGCAAGCTCCGTTTGACGGGGTTGGTGCTGGACGTTCTCTCCGAGCATTTCGAGCTCCTGCCGCTGGGCCGGTACGCCCGTATCCTGAGAAACGGCCCCATCCCGTTGAAGACCCGGCCTTGCGGAAGAGATAAAATCCTTTCGGCGCCCATAGAGGTCGACCATGAATAATGCTGAAAACGCCCGCCGCCCGCTCGTCAGTGTGGTCATGCCGGCCTTCAACGAGGAAAATGGCCTCGAAAGAAACTTGACCCGTCTGTCCGAATACCTGAAAACCATCTCGGCCGAATACCGCTCCGAGATCATCATCGTCAACGACGGCAGCTCGGACCGGACCGGGGACATCGCCGACACCTTCGCCGCCGGCCGGGAGGACGTCGTCGCGCTTCATCAGATGTTCAATTTCCGGCTCGGCCAAGCGTTGCGCGTCGGCTTCCAACGAAGCCGCGGCGAGATCGTTGTCGTGTTGGACGCCGACTTGAGCTATGCCCCGGAACATATGGGAACGATGCTGACCAGAATGCGGGAAACGCGGGCTAAAATCATCATCGCCTCCCCTTACCGCAAGGGCGGCCGATTGACGAACGTGCCGTTCCTTCGGCGCGTCCTCAGCCGCCTGGCCAATCGCTTCCTCTGCCTCATGGCGACGAAGGATTTCTTTTCCGACCGCTTGACCAACATCACCGGGATGGTCCGGGCCTACGACGGCGAGTTCATCCGCGGGCTGAGCTTGTGGGCCATGGACGTGGACATCAACCCCGAGATCATCTCCAAGGCCAAGATGCTGCACGCCCGCATCGTCGAAGTCCCCGCCCACCTCGACTGGAGCGCCTCCAAGGCTGACCGCGGAGGCGGCCGCCGCGGACCCTCCGCCCGGCGGCTGGCGCGAACAGTCATCCAGAGCCTCGTCATGGGATTCCTTTTTCGGCCCTTCTTGTTCTTCATCTTTCCCGGCCTTCTGCTGTTTGTCCTGTCCCTTTATCCCCTAACCTGGACGATCATCCACACTCTGCGCACGTACGCGCAGATGATGGCCTCCGGAGTTTCCATCGATTATCGACTCTCGGAAGCCATCGGCGCCGCTTTCAAAATCGCCCCCCATGCTTTTATTGTCGGCGGAATCGCCCTGCTCGTTTCCATTCAGCTCATCAGCCTGGGCTTGCTCGCTTTGCAGAAAAAACGCTATTTCGTCGAGCTTTTTTACCTGAGCAGCCTGATTCTCCACAACTGCCGGATCGGGTCCGACGACCGGATTTCGATGACCGATCCTCTGCGCAGGCTCTGAGGTTATGACCATTTCATCCGCCCGCTCCTCGCTCGCCGTCATCGGCGGAGGAATGGCGGGTCTCAGCGCCGCCCGGGCCGCCGCCGGCACAGGCCGCTTCGATGTCACCCTATTCGAAGCTCGGTCCATACTCGGCGGAATGTGCGCGTCTTTCGCATGGAAGGGACGGTTTTTCGACCGGTTCTATCATGTCCTCCTTCCTCGCGATCTTGAAACACTGGAATTTTTTCGGACCCTGAAACTGGAGCGGTCGATCTATTGGCGCAGCGTCAGGAGCGGATACTTCATCGACGGCCGGATGAGGTCACTTTCGTCGGCGTCGGATTTTGTCCGTTTCCCCAGGTTGAATCCGCTGGAAAAAATCCGCTTGGGCGCGGGAACAATTTCGGCCCGGCTCGTCCGCGGCGCCGACGGGCCGGACCGCCGGGACGCCGAGTCCTGGCTCATCCGACGCTTTGGAAAAACGGTTTACCGAAAAATCTGGCGGCCGCTCTTGGAGGGCAAATTCGGCCGGGATGCCGGACAGATGTCGGCTTCGTTCATCTGGGCCAGCCTGAACCGGTTAGCGGGCAACCGGACGACGAGCGGGCGGGAGCGGATGGGCTATTGGCGGGGAGGATGCGCGGCCCTGGCCGAGGCTGCCGCCCGCGAACTTCCGGCTTGGGGAGTCCGGGCGAGGACCGGGCTCGCCGTTTCTCGGATCCGACCACGGGAGGGAAAAAAAGGATTCGATCTCGAGACCGCGGCGGGGTGGATGGGGTTTGATGCCGTCGTCGCCGCTGTTCCCTTGACGAGTCTGACGGAAATCATCGAGCCGGGGATACTGGCCCCCGCTTTCCGAAACCGCCTATCCCGACTCTTCGACCTCGGCATTATCAATGTCCCCCTTCTGCTCAAGCATCGGCTATCCGCCGATTATGTCATAAATATTCTTGATTCCGGGTTTCCTTTCACCGGGATCATCGAAACCTCCAATGTTATCTCGGACGCCGACCGCGCCGGGCTCCATATCGTCCACCTGCCGCGCTATGTGACACCCGCGGATCCGTTCGCTGCTCTGGACGACGCCGCGGTCATCAAAGGATCTATTCAGGGTTTGCGCAGGATATTTCCCGGCCTGGGTGATGACGACATCCTCCAAGCGGTCGTTTTTCGCGAAAAGCGCGTTCAACCTCTTCATGGCCCCGGATTCCGGGATCAAGAAGGATTTCCGAGGATGCCGGTCCCCGGACTCGTCCTCGCCGCTTCACCCCATCTTCGCAATATGAACGCCGATATCGGCGAGGGACGCCGAGCGGTCGAAACGCTGGTCGGGAAGGGATACTGAAAAGCCGGCCAACGACGGGTAGAACGACGGCGTCCCGGGCCCCAGGCCTGTCCCTTGGCTAACGCTCCGCCCCTCGGGGCGACCAAGCCGGAAGACCCGGGTTCAAATCGAAAAGGCTGGCCTCTTCGCACTCGGCCAGGCGTGGATAAGTCCGGAGCAGGATATCCTCGAACGCCGGCCCGGCTGAAAGTTTATGCTTTTCCAGGACCAGATACCGGGCGCCGCGCCGGACGAAACTTTCCACCGCCTCAAGAGTTTCATCATCCCGGGGCAAGTTGAAACCCTTCCGATCGAGCCACAGAAAAAAATAGGAGGCATTATAAGCAACGGGTTTTCCCGTAGCATCTCGACTGACTCCTCCGGATGCCAGAATCAAAACGCCTTCCGGGATCAAAGGTTTGAAAGCCATGGCGCATTGAAAGAGCGGAATATTGTGCGAAGGATGGAGGTCTTTGGCGGTGTGATATCCCAGAAGCGGAAAGATCGAAAGGCAGGCGGCCAGGGCGGCCGATGTCACCGCCGTGCATTTTAGGGGCGAGAAAATACTCACGACGACAGTGAGCAATCCGGCGACAGCAACGACGGCCGGGGTGATGATCGCAGAACCTGGAAGAACAACTGAGAAAACCGCGCGAGCGGCGACGAATCCGAGGCCAAGCGCGAAGGTGATCGAAACGACGAGCCCAATTCTCTTGGATGGACCGAAGCGCTCACGCAGGGCGGAGAATCCCAGCCCTAGAACCAGGGCCGCTGGAAAAACGGAAACCACATGATAATAGGTCGCCCAGTAATCCGCCGTCGTCCGGATGGCCAGCAGATAGTACGCCCCGATCGCGGCAAGCCAATAGAACGGCATTCGTATTTTCCGGTTCTTTAAGTACGGCAGGGCTATCCAAACCGCGAGCAGGAGGCCGGGCAGGGTCCAGACAAATGTTCCTTCGATGCGAACCAGGCGGAAAAGAGCCTCCGCCAGCCACCGGGGATGGGATAGAAAGTCGAGGCCGATCCAGTGGTATTCATTGGAAACACCCAGAGAGAGGCCGTACCGGACCCAGAATCCCCGGGCATGGAGCATCCAAATCAAGGCGGGCAGTAAGGCGAGTATACCGAAGATAATAATCCGGGGTCGGAACAGCTCTTTCCACCCTTTTCGATCGATGATCAGAAGAACAAACAGGAAGCCGATATGAGCGGCCGGCGCTTTGACCAGGACGGCGGCCGCTGTCGCCGTCAGGGCGAACCCATACCAAAGGAAAGAGCCGGAATCGAGCCAACGCAGGAACGCGGCGACGGCCCCGACATAAAAAAACAACATCATCGATTCCGGTTGGAGCGCGTTGGAGACGCGCACCGCAAGCGGAGCCAGGGCCAGGAAGGCGGAGGCAAAGAGCGCTCCCTCCTCGGGCAAAAACCGCCGGGCCAGGCCGAAAAAAACCAGCATGGTCAAGAGTGAGAAGACATAGGAAATGAGACGGCCGAATGCTTCGTTATACCCGAACGCCCGGTAGAGTAATGCCGTCGCCCAGGGAACGACCGGGAATTCCATTTCGGCGAACCCTTGTTCGTCGCCTCTCCAGTCGATCCGCGGGTAGCGGATATCCATCCCTTCCCTGTGGAAGTTACGGGCGATGGAGGCATAATCCGCCTCCCGCCAGGACTCCCGCATACGTCCGTCGGCCGGTCGGCCCACATCAAGCGCCCGGATGAACGCACCGGTAAGAAAAATGACCAGGAGAGCCCCCGGTGTCTTTATCCGCATGGATGCTATTGTTTCGCAATGGAAAGAAAATGTCCAGGCTGCCTGTTTGGACTTCTTCGGCGAGTTGCGCCTTGTTGCTTTCTGCTGCTTTGTTGCCCTTGACTAACCGCCCGGGGAGACCTAGACTATCCTTTCTTTCTTCCCGCCGTTTCTCCTCCGCGGGAGGAAGACTCGACCGTATTCCGGAAAGGAGCCCTCATGATCGAAATCCGATTCCATGGGCGCGGCGGCCAAGGGACAGTCGTCGCCTCCAAGATTCTGGCCGATGCCCTGGCCAAGGAAGGAAATTGGGTCCAAGCCTACCCCGAGTTCGGCGTCGAACGCCGGGGCTCGCCCGTCGTAGCCTTCATCCGTATCGACGACAAGCAAATCTACGACAAGAGCCGGATTTACGCCCCCGATCATGTCGTTGTCGTCGATCCAACCCTGGTCGAGGCCCTCGATGTGACGGAAGGCCTCAAGGACGGCGGCTGGATCATCATCAACAGCGACAAGCGTCCCGAAGACCTCCACCATTTTTCCTCGAAATTCCGGGTGGCCACGATCAACGCCACCGAAATCGCCGTCGCCAACAAGCTGGGCTCGCTGGCCGCGCCCATCGTCAACACGGCCATCACCGGGGCCGTCATCCAGATACTCCATCTCACCCGGCTTGATTCCCTGCTGCAGGCCATCGGGGAAGCGATCAGAATCAAGCCGGAGGACAACAAAAAGGCCGCCGCCGAAGCTTTCGAACGGGCCTGTATCTACGCCTGAAAGGAATGCCGATGACGAAGAAAAAAGAGGTTTGCAAAATCGTCTTCGAATCCGAGAAGGACATGCCGCTCATGCCCATGTCCTTGGGTTCGATGCTCTGGAACAAGACCGGGTCGTGGCGGAATATCCGTCCCGAAATCCGGCTCGACGACTGCATCCAATGCGGGATCTGCTGGAAATTCTGCCCCGACATGTCGATCGAGATCGAGGCCGAATTCCCCGTCGTCAATTATGACTATTGCAAGGGATGCGGCATCTGCGCCGAGGAATGCCCGACCAAGTGCATCGTCATGGTGGAGGAACGGAGATGAAAAAAGTCATCATGGGCAATCACGCCCTGAGCTATGGGGCCCAGCTCGCCCGGACCCAGGTCGTCTCCGCCTACCCCATCACTCCGCAAACCCAGGTCGTCGAACTGCTTTCGGAGATGTGCGCCGAGGGCACTCTCCAGGCCAAGTTCATCAAGGTCGAGTCCGAGCATTCGGCCATGGCCTCCTGTATCGGCGCCTCGATCGCCGGGGCCAGAACCTTCACCGCCACCTCCTCGCAGGGACTGGCCCTGATGCATGAAATGCTGCACTGGGCCTCGGGCGGACGCCTCCCCGTAGTCATGGGCAATATCAACCGGTCCATGGCCCCGGGTTGGAGCATTTGGGCCGATCAGAACGACAGCTTGAGCCAACGCGACACCGGCTGGCTCCAGTTTTATTGCTCGTCCAACCAGGAAGTCTTGGATACCGTCATCCAGGCCTATAAGATCTCCGAAGCCCTGTTCATCCCGAGCATGGTCGTTCTCGACGCCTTTGCCCTATCCCACACCTACGAAGTCGTCGACATCCCGGACCAGGACAAGGTGGACGCCTATCTTCCCCCCTTCAAACCTTATGCCCGGCTGACCCCCGATGAACCGCGCGCTTTCGGCGGCCTGACCGGCCCCGAACATTATTTTGAGTTGCGCTACAAACTGCAGAAGGACATGGAAAAAGTCCCCGCCATGTTCGAGGAAACGGGCCTCGAGTACGAGCGCATTTTCGGCCGCCGTCTGACCGCGGTCGACGCCCGTCATTGCGAAGACGCCGAAATCATCCTCGTCACTTCGGGAACGGCCGGTTTCACGGCCAACGTCGCCGTCGACCAGATGAGGAAGGAAGGCCTCATGGTCGGCAACCTCCGCATCAAAATGTTCCGTCCTTTTCCCTTCGACGATTGCCGCCGCATCCTGGCCAAAGCGGCCAAAATCGCCGTCGTCGACCGCAACATCTCCTACGGCCACCATGGCATCTTCGCCCAGGAACTCAAATCGGCCATCTACGGCTCCGGGATCCCGATCCACGGCTTCATCGCCGGGTTGGGCGGACGGGACATCTCGCCGGATTCCTTCCGCGAAGTCGTCGAAACGACCCGCAAGGCGAGCGGGCCCGGGGGGGAAATCAATTGGATCGGAGTAAAGAAATGAGCCAAGAGAAGAAAATGAAGAAGATGACCATGACCCTCCCGGCCGAGGAATACGTCGGCGCCGGAAACCTGGCCTGCCAGGGCTGCGGGGCCAATCTGGCCCTCCGGTATGTCCTCAAGGCCCTCGGCCCGCGGACCGTCCTTTGTATACCCGCCTGCTGCTGGGCGGTCATTGACGGCGCCTTCCCCCATTCCTGCATGGACGTTCCGATCTATCATTGCGCCTTTGAGACGGCCGCCTCGACAGCCACCGGCGTTAAGGCCGGGTTGGACATGATCGGCGATACGGAGACGACCGTCGTGGCTTGGGCCGGCGACGGCGGCACGTTCGACATCGGCCTGCAGGCCCTCAGCGGCGCGGCGGAGAGGAATGAAGACATCATCTACGTCTGCTATGACAATGAAGCCTATATGAACACGGGCATCCAGCGCAGCTCCGCCACCCCCTACGGCGCCTGGACGACGACCACACCGATCAAGTTCTTCAAGGACCAGCCCAAAAAAGACATCGACGCCATCATCGCCGCCCACCGGATCCCCTATCAGGCCACGGCTTCGATCGCCTATCCCGAGGACCTGTTCAAGAAAATCAAAAAGGCCAAAGATATCAAGGGCACGCGTTTTTTCCATATCTATGCCCCCTGCCCGACAGGATGGAAAAGCCGGCCCGAAGATGCCGTCAAGCTGGCCCGGATGGTTGTCCAGAATGGCCTCTTTCCCATCTATGAGATCGAACACGGCGAGAAATACACCCTGAACTTCAAGGTCAAGGACAAAAAGCCGATCATCGACTACATCAAGCTGCAGGGGCGCTTCCGCCATCTCAAGCCCGAGCACATCGAGGCCATCCAGGCCGAGGTCGATCGGGAATGGGAGCGTCTGCTGAAAAAGTGCGGGTTGTAAATCGATACGTTCGCGGCGCCTGCTCCCTGCTTCTAGATCGGGGAAAAAAGTGCCGCTCAGTATTAACCCTGAACAGGCTCCGGGCTTTTGTGGGCAAGTCCTGGAGTTTTTGCAGGATATACTCCGGTCTTCTGACCGGGGAGTCGAAGGGGTTTAATTTTCCTCTTATTTCCTATATAATATATAAGGATTGTAGAATATAAGGAGTGACCATGAAGAAAACAGCGGTCTTTCTCATAGCCTTGGCCTGGACGGCCGTCCTCTTGGCCGCCCAGGGCGGCGGCCCGGCCGCCCCGGCGTTTTCCGTCAAGGACCTCGACGGAAAACCCATCGCCTCGGCCGACCTTAAAGGCAAGGTCTGGGTCGTCAATTTCTGGGCCACCTGGTGCCCCCCCTGCCGGGAGGAGATCCCCGCATTTGTCGAGTTCTACAACGCCGCCCAGTCCAAGGGCCTGGAAATCATCGGGCTATCCGTCGATACCATGACGTCCGACGATCTCAGGCAATTCGTCCGGAATAATAAAATGACCTATCCGGTGGCCTTCGCTTCGGAGAAGATCATCCGCGATTTCGCCCCCGGCCAATACATTCCGACAACGTTCATTGTGGACAAACGAGGCCGCATCCGGCACAAGCAGGTCGGCGGCGTGGACCGTGCGACTCTGGAGAAGTGGTTCAAGGAGCTTTCGGCCGAAAATTAAAACAGCGGCCGACCCGCTTCGATTTCCGGCTTGCCCTCCGACGACGGTATTCATGAATAATGCAGGTAAAAAGCCCATCGATTCTGATTTGCAAATCGTCGGGGAGGGGGCTAGAATGAAAAACCATGAGCACGTCGGCCCGGGCCTTTATACGTTCGCGGCGCAAAACCCCGATTTTTAAATTGGGGCACAAAGCGCCGCTCAGTATTAACCCTGGATATACCCCGGGCTTCAGCCCGGGGCGTCGAATGGGTTTAATTGCTCTTGGAATGGCCGTCACCGGCTTCATGGCCGCGGCGTCTCCCCTGCCGGCTCAACTCGTCCTGGGGCAATACGAAGACGAGGCGCCTTTCCGCACCTGGAATACCTTCCCCTTCGTCGGCGCGCCGCGGCTGGCCCTTGGAGAAACGGGTTTGGCCTGCGCCGTCGACGCCACGGCGGCCTTATCCAACCCGGCTCTTCTGCTCAAGTTATCCCGCTGGACGATCACGCTGAATGGTTCGTTCCAAGCAGCGGATTTTTTCCGCTATGGCCCCGTCAATACGGGCGTCATCAGTTCCACGGCCAATCTCACCGGTTCGGAGATCGGACTGGACTTCGGCGCCGTCGCCTATCGGGGTGAACGCTGGGCGCTGTCCGCCGCCGCCGGTATCCAAGAGTCCTACGGCAGACCACCGGTCGACCTGAAAATCTCCAACGGCCGCGACGTCTATTATGAAAACTCCTTTGATCAATCCGGTTTCCTGCGGACCGTGACTGTGTCGGCCGCCCACCGTCTTGGTCGGACGATCGGAATCGGGTTGGGATTGAACTATGCCTGGGGCTCTCTCTGCCGAACGTCCATGGAAGAAAGAGCCGCCATCGGATACAAGACCACGGACGAGATCATCCAGAACCTGTCGGGAATCTCCTTTCACGGCGGACTGACTTGGGACCCCTCGGAAAAACTTACCTTGGCGCTGGCTGTCCGAAGTCCCACGGCCAGAAAAGCCCGAAGCCTGAGCCGGCTCCGTTTCGAAGCCTCCTCCGCCGCCACCGACATCCTTATCGAGGATTCCTCAACCGATATTCAGCGGCAACCCTGGGTCATCGGGTTTGGGGCGGCCTTCCGCGCCATTGACGGCCTGACGCTGTCCGCCGATGCGTTCTATCATGCCTGGTCACGCTATAACCCGGACTATTTCGGCGAACCGCTGGGCCGGAATTTCCGCGACATTCTCCGTCTCGGCGCCGGGATCGAGTACCTTTCCTCTCTCCGGCTGTTCGGACGGAAGTACGGATATCCCTTGCGACTCGGGTTTCTCTATGATCCCCAGCCGATGAAAAATCCCCATTCGGCTTACGGAGTTGTAACCTTTGGATCCGGGATCCATGGGAAAACGGCCCACTTCGACTTGGGCACCGCGTTGGGCAAGGAAACGGGAAGCGGCCGGGGATTGACTATCCGAAAAATCGCTCTAACCATGTCATTACATTTTTAAAGGTGGATGTGGAACCGTCATGAAAACGATCCCGTTATCCGCCCTGGCCGCGGGCTTGGCGATTGTCCTGGGCGGCATCGCGGATGGAAGCTTGACGGCCAAGCTCCATCATGGTCTTTCCACCCCGGAAATTGTCAGCGTCCCGAGCATCCCCGGCTTAACGGCCCGTTTGCGCGGAAAAGGCCTCGACCTTCTGGCGGAATGGGAAGGCAAGATCTATATCGTCGCCACCGCCGGAGACATGGCTTCTCTCCGCGCTTTGGGAATTCCCTTCGCTCTGGAAACGGGCCGGCTTCCCCTGGGCTCGCCCGATGTCCCGTGGACCCAAGGCGGTCCAAACGGCGCATACCATTCCTATGGAGAGCTCCGGTCGGACCTCCTGGACCTGCAACAGCGATACCCATCTTTGGCCAAGGTCTATGATTTGGGCGAAAGCTTGGAAGGCCGCCGTCTCTATGCCCTCAAGATCAGCGACAATGTCGGGCTCGACGAAGACGAAGCCGAGGTTTTATTCCTCGGATGCCACCATGCCCGGGAATGGATTTCGGTGGAAGTCCCCTACCGGACCGGAAAGTATCTTCTCCAGAATTACGCCGCCGATCCCGAGATCCGCCGCCTCGTCGATGCCGGCGAAGTGTGGATCGTTCCCCTGGTCAACCCCGATGGACTGGAATATTCCATCCGCACCTACCGCTACTGGCGGAAGAACCGCCGCTTCAACGCGGACGGCTCGTTCGGCGTCGATCTCAATCGGAATTACGGCCAAGCCTGGGGCCTCGACGATGAAGGTTCGAGTCCCGATCCGGCCGATGAGGTTTATCGCGGTACGGGCCCTTTTTCCGAACCCGAAACCAAGGCCGTCCGCGACCTCGTCCTGAGGAAAGATTTCCGGGCCGTGGTCTCCTTCCACAGCTACGGTCAAGTCATCCTTTATCCTTGGTCCTATACCCAAAAACCCGCGCCCGAGAAGGCTTTGTTGGCCGGGATCGCCGAGCGGATGGCCGGCCTCATGGAATCGGTCTACGGCCGGCCCTACGAAACCGGACAGTCCGGAGACGCCCTGTATCTGTCGAACGGCGACGCCATGGATTGGATGTTGGCCGTCTCCGGAGCTCCCTCGTTCACTATCGAGCTCCCGCCCGTGGATGAAATCCACGGCGGGTTCATCAACGCCGAGGCCGATATCGATTCGGTTTTCGGAGAAAACCTCCCCGCCATGATCGATCTCATCGATGGCGCCGTCCGGGATTATCGGCCCGCCGCCAGGGAAGCGGAACGCGGCCGGAAGCGCGAATCACCCCTCCGGCCGGTCCGCTAAGCGCGGCTCTTAAAACCGTCTTACCGCGGGAGTCGATTGACAAATCCGCCGAAGTCGATTAGACAAGAGGGAGCATGAATCCTTCCTGGACGATGACCGGAGTCCTCCAGACGGCCGAAACGATCGACCGCAATGGTCTCCCTTATTGGACGCTGTGGCTACTGTTGTGCATCATCCTTCTGCTCCTCGCCTTCATTTTCCTCCGCGACAAGGACCTGCGCCAGCGCCTTAGCTTTTTTCTATCGGGCGCCAAACGCCGGATGAAACGAACCCGAATCCAGATGCGCCTGAATAAATCCAAGCGCAAGAAATCGGTCCTGTTCGGCGAACTGGGGCGGAAATGCTGGACCAACCAAATCGCGATTCCGCGAACGGCAAATCTTATACTAGAAATCGACACCTGGGAGAGCAGACGGACCGCCGGTCAGGCCGAACTCAAGGCAGCCATGGCCGAAATCCTCGAATTTCAGGGATTCCAGGAAGAGGCCCGGAATCGGACTAAAAGCCTGCAGAAGCTCAAGGAGAGCGGGCAAAATCCGGACGGCCGCGCCGTGCATGAAGCCCGGGAACGCGAGAAACAACTGCGCCGAGAGGTCCGGGCGGTCGAGAAAAAAATCCAAACCTGCCTAGCCGAGGCCAAGCACATCGAGTTCGAGAAAGGCGTTCGCCTTGAGGCCCTCGGATCTCTGGCCGACGAAGCGCGTCCCGATGTATCGGAGTTTCAGACCCTCTATGCCAAGATCGACGCCCTTAACCGGGCCATTCTGCATTCCATGAGCGAAATCGAGAACCTGTATTGACCCGTTTCGGCCGATCTTGCTGGTCGCCGGAATCCCGATTACAATAAAGACATGGCCAACCCCCCGCTCCTCGCTCATATCTGTTGCGCCCCCGACGCGATTTTCGGCATCGAGGTTTTCCAGCGTGACTACATCGTCACGGGATTTTTCCACAACCCCAACATCTGGCCCACCGAGGAGTATGATACCCGCTGGGTGGAAGCCCAAAAAGTGGAATCCATTCTCGGATTCAAACTCGTCGAAGGCCGGTACAATCCCAAGCTTTGGGAGAAACAGGTCGCCCGGTTCGCCGCCGAGCCGGAAAAGGGCCGCCGTTGCGACATCTGTTTCGCCCTCCGCCTGGATGCCTCGGCTCGAACGGCGGCCGAATTGGGAATGCCCGCCTTCGCCACCGTGCTGACCGTCAGCCCCTGGAAAAAAGCCGACGTGATCAACCGCATCGGCCGGCAACTCGGACGCAAGTACGGCCTTCGTTTTATCGAGGCCGATCTCAAGAAAAAAGGCGGTTTTCAGCAAAGCGTCGAGCTCAGCCGCCGCTACGGCCTTTATCGCCAGAAGTACTGCGGATGCCGGTTCAGTTGGCACCCCCAATGACATGACCGGAACAGCGCGCCGGATCCTGGTTTTTGGAGTCGTCCAGGGCGTCGGGTTCCGCCCGTTCATTTATCGATTATCCCGCCGTCTGGGCCTCCGCGGATGGGTTAAAAACATCGGCGCCGGTGTCGAAATCCATATTGAAGGTCCATCCCGTCCCGGACTCGAACATTTTCTGCGGGCCTTGAGGGAAGAGCCGCCCCCCTTGGCCGCGATCGAAACGATCGAGGAGCGTCCGGCCCGGTTCGCCGGTTTCGGGGATTTCCGGGTCCGCCGGTCGCGCGGCGGAAACAGCTTCGTCTTCATCGCCCCGGATGTCTCGGTTTGCCCGGAATGCCGTCGGGATATCGCCGACCCGAAGGACCGGCGGTTCCGTTATCCTTTCACCAACTGTACGGATTGCGGCCCTCGCTATACCATCGTCCGCAAACTGCCGTACGATCGGCCTCAGACGACGATGGCATCTTTCCCCATGTGTCCCGACTGCGCCGCCGAATACGATGATCCGGCGGATCGGCGCTACCACGCCCAACCCATCGCCTGCCCCGCCTGCGGTCCGGCGGTTCGGTTGCGGAAATCCGGCTCGACAGCCGAGATTCCCGGAGGATTGGCACGAGCGGCGGATCTTATCCGCCGAGGTCGGGTGCTCGCCGTCAAGGGACTGGGCGGTTTTCATCTTGTTTGCGATCCCCGGAATCCCCAAGCTGTGGCCCGACTCCGGAAAATCAAGGGACGCCTGACCAAGCCGCTCGCCCTGATGGCCCGCGACATGGACATGGTCCGGACCTTGGCCAGGGTCTCACCCGCCGAAGCCCGGCTCCTGACCTCCGTTCAGCATCCCATCGTGCTTTTGAGGAAGACCGTCGATATTCCCGGAATCGCTCCGCACCTGAATGAGGTCGGCGTCATGCTGGCCTATACACCGCTCCACGCTCTCCTGCTCGAAACCCTGGGCCTGATCGTCGCGACGAGCTCCAACTCCAAAGATTCGCCGATCATGAAGGATGAAAGCGAGGGCATCGACGGGCTTTGCGACTATGTTTTGGGACACAACCGGCCGATTCATATGCGGGCCGACGATTCGGTGCTGAAAGAAACTCGAGGCGGAACGCTGTTTGTCCGCCGGGCGCGCGGCTATGTCCCCGCTCCCCAGAAGGTTCCGCCGGGTTTAGAGGCCTCGGGACACGTCCTGGCGGTAGGCGCGGAACTCAAGGATACGGTAGCGATTTCCAAAAACGGTTATGCCGTCGTCAGCCAGTTTCTGGGCGACCTGAACGAATATAATAACCACCGCTACTTCGAAGAGACGACCGTCCATCTGGAACGATTATTCGACGTCCGGCCGGCCTGCGTTGTATCCGACCTGCATCCCGATTTCCATTCCACGCGTTGGGCCGCACGCTATGCCCGGAAGTCGGGGATCCCGCATTTCCTCGTCCAGCATCATCATGCTCACGTCCTGGCGGTCCTGCTCGAACACGGAATCCCACCCGGTCCAAAGGTCCTCGGCGTAGCCTGGGACGGGTACGGGTTCGGCGGCAACGGGGAGGCCCGGGGGGCTGAATTTCTTCTGGCTGATTACGCCGCGGCGGAGACATTCGCCCGGTTCGATCCCGTCCCCCTCCCCGGCGGCGACCTGGCCTCCAAACAGCCCTGGCGGATGGCGCTATCTTACCTGCATCGGGAAGGATTTCGCGCCTTCCCCGCGGTCGGCCTTCTCCCGTCGATTCCCAGGGACAAGCAGCGGGCTATTTGGACGATGCTCGAGAAAAAATCCCACGCCCCGCTTGCCTCGAGCTGTGGACGGCTGTTCGATGCCGTTTCAGCGCTCATCGGAACGGCCCCGGCCGCAAACGAATTCGAGGCCGAAGCGGCCATGCGGCTTGAGTCGGAGGCGGCCGAATCTTCTTCGCCGGACCGCTATTCCTTCGAGCTCGACGAAAGCCTGAACCCGATGGGGATCGGATTCGGGGGGTTGATCCGCGGGATTTTAGCGGATATCCGAAACCGGACTCCAAAACCCGAAATGGCGGTCAAATTCCACAACACGCTGGCCCGTGTCATTGTGGAAACGGCCAGAAAAGCCCGCCGCAGGTTGGGAACGGAAACCGTCGTACTCTGCGGCGGCGTCTTCCTCAACCGGCTATTGATCGAAAAAACATCGGCATCTCTCCGTCGAGACGGCTTCCGGGTTCTGCGGCCCGTTCGATATTCCCCCGGCGACGAGTCGATTTCACTCGGCCAGATAGGGTACGCCTTGGCCCGGTTGAAGGCCGGAAAACGGCCGCATCCGGCCGTCAATCCTTCAACAGATTGAAGCCCAGGTTGTCTTTATTCCCCGTCGTGTCCTCTCGATCGATTTTCTCGTCCGGGGAAAGAGTCGTCAAGGAGAGCCTGATTTTGAGCCCTCCGGAGACCCCCAGGGCGAGGTTGATGAACCCGGCTAGAAGGAGACCGAAGAACCAGAAAAGAATAAAACCGGACACGGCGCCTCCCAAACCGTCGATCAGGGCGCCGGTGAGTTTTCCCTGTTGGTCGCGGACGGCGGCGGGCAGATAGGCCAGAATCCAAAGCCCGAGAGATCCCATGGCCCCGGAAAAAGCGCCGTAAAGCGCGCCGACCAAGACGCCCAATATGCCGGAAACGATGGCCCAAGATCCCGCCTGAACGGAGCGAAGGATGGTCCAATCTGTTTTCGAAATTCCGGATTCGCTCAGTTTTATGATTTCGACGGTTTTTAGATCTTCGGGCTTGGGTGGACAATTCGGACAATTCAAAAAGGGCTTCTCCAGATTCGTTCCGCATTCGGGACAGCGGTCAACAGCGGCTTCCTCCTTTTTTCCTTCGATCGTCCCGCCGCATCGGGCGCAGACGTCCAGGCCTCCCCTGTTTTCGAACCCGCAATAGACGCAGGTGACCTGGCCGCTCGTCGGAGAGGGAGGCTCGGACTGGACCCAATCCCGTCCGTCAAAGAAATACCATTGTCCGGTTTGGGCGCCGATCATCCAGTACCGGCCTTGGCTGTCCTTGAGGCGCAGCTTCTTCATTTCGTCAATAAACTGCTGTCTTGAGATTTCGCCGGCCTGAAACTTTTTTTTCAAGCCGGCAAACGCGTCGGCAGCCCCCAGGAACTGATCTTGCATGGCGACCCCTCCTTCGGCGGACTTTTCTTAAGGCAAACGATTGATTCTTATATAAATCATATATTGTTGATTATAATACAAATAACAGAATGACGATTTCTTGTGCAATCCGTCGTAAGTGCTGAGATTCAAGGCCATTCGGACCCTCCCTGGGGGCGGATATCCACAAGTTTTCCACAAAAACTGTGAATAAGTCCAGCCTTCTTTTTCAATCATAGTCCCTTGATCAAACGGATCAAATCAAAGCCTTTGACGGGGTCCGGAATAAAGCAAATCAGGAAAATAAAGAAAAGAAGAACGGCCGTGATCGTCCGTCCGCGCCCCAAAGGAGAAGGTTCATCCCACACCCGCGGATGTTTGAGGCCGAGAACGAGGATGAGCAGAGCCCAGACAAACCAGCCGACCCAGAAGAAGACCCCCATCACGGCAAAAACGATCAAAAAAACACGGGCGACGAGACGGGACTTCAATCCGAATACGGCGTAAGAAATATGTCCGCCGTCAAGTTGGCCTAAGGGTAAAAGGTTGAGCGCCGTAACCAGAATGCCCACCCATCCGGCGAAAGCCAGGGGATGGAGAATAATATCGAAACCCGGGCCGATACCTCGGAAGACGAACAATCCGATGAATTTGAGGAGGAGCGGCTCGCCGAAAATGATCGATTCCCCCCGCGGAATCGAAGGAACCGCTTTGGACAGGGCCAAGCCGATGACAACCGCCGGAAGAGCCAAGACGAACCCCGCCAACGGGCCGGCCGCGCCGATATCGAACAGCTGCCGCTTTTGGGTGATGGGAGCACGGATCTTGATGAAGGCACCCATGGTGCCGATGAGAGTCGGAGCCGGGATGAAAAACGGCAGAGTGACGCTGATCCCGAAGCGACGGCAAGCCAGAAAATGGCCCATCTCGTGGCCGATCAGGATCAAGCCGAGGGCGAGCGCATAAACAAGGCTCAAGCCGACGACGCGGGAATCTCCGAGAGAGCTCCCTCCCGACGGAATCGCGCCGGCAAAAATATAGTTCGAGCTCCAACTTAAACCCACCCAAAAAGCGGAGCCTAAGGTAAGAGCCAACAGGACGGCGTTCAGCCAAATTCTATCCTTGGCGAAAAAGCCCGCCCGACGCGGGGCCGGAGGAGGAACGGTAACGCCGATTTCGTCCATGGTCTTCATAAAAAAAATAGGAGTGAGGGGCTCACTCCTAGGGGAAGAATCCGAATTGGGGGTGGGTTCCGTCACCCCTTCAGCTTTTTGTGTTTGGCCTCGAGCGCTTCATGAGATTCCTTGTGGTCGGGGTCCGGGACACAGCAATCAACCGGGCAAACGGCGGCGCACTGGGACGAAGCATGACTGCCCACGCATTCCGTGCACAGTTCCGGATCGATGACGTAACGTTCGTCACCGGCCGTAATGGCCTGATTGGGGCATTCCGGCTCGCAGGCGCCGCAATTGATGCATTCTTCGGTGATTTTAAAAGCCATGACGATCCTCCTCGGAAATTTGAGTTTCCATTATATAGCGCTTTTCCGGCGCTTGACAAGCGCTTCGGTCACTTGGCGGGTTCGAGCTTGCGCGCCCGAAGGCCGGCGTCGTATCCATAATAGGACTGCGGATATTCTTCCTGGATCTTTTTAAATACTTTGAGCGCTTCGGCCCGATCGCCTTTTTTCTCCAAAGCTTCAGCCCGGTGAAAAAGGACGGCGTCAAGGGTGAACTCTTTGGGTTTGGTTTCCTCGATCACTTGAAAGATCTTGATGGCACGGTCATATTCACCCTTCAATACGGCAATCTGGGCGGTCAGGTCTTGAGCCTGAAAGTAAAAGAAATCCTTGGCAGTGGCCTTGATCCCCTCCAGCGACTTCTCCGCCTTGACCAGGTCTCCCTGTCCGACCCAATAGGAAGCTAACTCGGCCGCCGCTACGCGGGCGAATTTGCCCTTTTCCGCCAGGGCTTCGAGCTTGGCCAAGTTCTGGGGGGCTTTGTCCAGCTCTCCCCGGAGGGTCAGGATCTGGCCCAATGAAGCGCTGCTTTTGCGCGTCTGGATGCCCTGCAGAATCCGGAATCCGCTCCACAGAACGACCAGCCCGATGACCACGGCCAGGATGGTGAACGCTTCTTTATGCCAGGTTTTCAGATAATCGACGATATGGCCGAAGCCGGAAACGAATTCGTCTTCCTTGAGTTTTTTCTTGATCTCACGCTTCATGATCGGATCCTCTCGGGAACGATTGACCGGCCCATTTTTTACCATATTCCTCCCGAAAAGGAAAGCGGAGCCGCGCGGAGCGGTTCCCGGCCTCTCAAAATTGACTTCGACCGCCTCCCTTTATTAGAATGAAACGAATCAAATCTTTGCGCTTTAAGAGACACATGAACAAAATCGGAAAATACGTCATCATCGAGGAACTAGGCCGGGGCGGCATGGGGGTCGTTTATAAAGCCCTCGATCCCGACATCAATCGCGAAGTCGCCGTCAAGCTCATCCGCAATGAGCTTCTCAGCGAGGGCTTGCAGGGCGAAAAGATGCTCCGGCAATTCCAGGTCGAGGCCCAGGCGGCGGGACGTCTCTCGCACCCCAATATCGCCACTATTTACGAGGTCGGCCGTCAAGAGGACCAGACCTACATCGTGATGCAGTTTATCCAAGGCCGGAGCTTGCGCAAAACGATGGAAGCGGGAAAAAAATATTCCGTTGAAGAGGTCGTCGACCTGATGGGCCAGGTCTGTCGGGCCATCGATTATGCCCATCAAAACGGCATCGTCCACCGCGATGTCAAGCCCGACAACATTCTTCTCGACGAAGCCGGCAAGCCTTTTCTCGTGGACTTCGGCATCGCTACGATCGAGTCCGTCAACGTCACCCGGACCCGGACGACATCGGCCACGCCCGCTTATATGTCGCCCGAGCAGGTTCTCGAGGAGACCGTGGATCGGCGGTCCGACATCTTTTCTCTGGGCGTGATCATTTTCGAGCTCCTGTCGGGCAAACGCCCCTTCCTGGGCGAAAACATACCTTCGGTCCTGAACAAGATCGTCAACGACGAACCCGTCCCCCTGATCCCTCGAGCCGGCCAACTGCCCCAGGGCTTCGAAGAGATTCTTCAAAAAGCGATGGCCAAGAAACCCGAGGACCGCTGGAACTCGGCCGCCGAGCTGGCCGAAGCGATGGCCGAATGCGTCCAACCCATGGAGCGGACGACCGTCATCAAGGATTTAAAAAAGACCGCCTTTCTGTCCGCCTCAAAGGTCAAGAAACGGAAAAAACCCGCGTTCGGCAGGCGGACTTCGGTCGCCGTCGGGATCGGCGCCGCCGCCCTGGTGCTCGTCGCCCTTCTTTTCCTCGGCCGGAAGCTCCTCGGTCCCGAACCTCAGTATGAAAACCTGATTTCCATCTCGCCCTTCGTCTATAAAACAAAGGACATCCCCGGCTCCCTGATCGAATATGTCCTCGACCGTTCACTGACGGCTTCGACGCGGATTCCCGTCCTGACCAAGGACATCGACACGCTCGGGAACGGCGACATCAAGGCCCGCAAGCCGATCGTCCGGATCTCCGGCGTCGTTGTTCCCACCCTGACCGGATTCGAAATCGATCTCACCTTCTTCCATAACTCGGTTAAGAAGAGGAAGATCTTCCTTTGCAAGGGCAATCTCGACTTCATCACCACTCGCATCGACGAGATCCTCCGTTTCCTTCGAGACAACTCCGGTGGGGACATCGGCCCGATGGAAGGGAATCGCGCGTTTGCCAAGATCTGCACATCGAATTGGGACGCATTCAGCCATTTCCTCAAGGGCCAGGCCGCCTGGGATAAGCTGGATTCCGAG
>CAZLAM010000138.1:0-10872 GCA_964557435.1 uncultured Eubacteriales bacterium | reverse complement strand
TGAAGGGACAAGGCTCGATTCGCCGTAGACCTTGGCCCGGGCCCACAAAGAAAGCCGGTGGCCGACGTCGCGCTTGTTGCGGGGATGGATATCCATGAGGTCGGTGATGTCGGTGATCACGACCATCCCCGTATTCGGCAGGCGCAGGATGTTGGATTGCGCCTCCCAGATCAACGGCAAGCGCAGGAAGTCGGGAATATCGCCGCCGGCATAATCGCGATTGTAGGTGTAGTAATAAGGCGCCAGCTGAACGTAAAAGAACGGCAGGTCGTCCGTCTTCCAGACCTCGCGCCAACCCCGGATAAGCGCCTCCATTTTCTTCTCGTAGGCCAGGACGTCGTTGCGGTTGTTTTCGCCCTGATACCAGATGGCGCCCCGGATAGCGGAGGAAATGAGGGGATGGATCATGGCGTTATAGAGCGCGGTTGGAGTCTGGGGGGAATCGAACGGAAAGACGGGCAGCGCGGGCTTGGCCGGAAGATCGGTCCCCGCCCCCAGGGCCTTGCGCGTATCGCCGACCCAAGCTTCCCAGGCCGAAAGCGTCCGGCCTAAATCCTGCCGGTACTCCGCCAAACGGCGTTCGGCCGCGGCAAGATAAGGCAGGGTTTCGGGGACGGCGGCGAATCCGGAGGGCGGCGTCCACGGCTCGATGTCCGTGCCTCCCCAGGCCGATTCGATCAGCCCGATGGGGACACCCAGCGCACGCTTGAGCTCGATCCCGAAATAATAGCCCACGGCCGAAAACGGGCCGGCCGTTTCGGGAGTACAGAGCGTCCAAGCGGCTTCAACATCGTCTTGCGGTACAGCCGATGTCCGTTTCGGCACACGGAATAGCCGGAGGCCCGGATCGTTCGCCCGCAGGACCTCGGGAATCGGGCTGAATGTCGAGGCCAGCATCCATTCCATGTTGGACTGGCCCGAGCACAACCAGACTTCACCGGCCAGAATATCGCGGAGGACGATTTCAGGGCTGCGGCTCCCTTGGATCCCCATTTCGAGCGGCCCGCCGCCGGCCTTGACCGGAGGCAGGGCCAGCTTCCAACGCCCGTCCGGTCCGGCTTGCGTCGTCGCCTCCCGGCCGTCGAATCGGACAACGATCGATTCGCCCGGCGCGGCCCAGCCCCACACCGCAACGGGCTTGTCCTGCTGGACAACCATATGATCGCCGAGAACGGCGGGCAGGCGGACGGCCGCTCCCAGGCTCAGGACCGCTCCGCCGACAAGCAGCAAGAATACCGAAAAGCGAATCGGGGAATGTTTTAAATTCATGACCATCGCCTCCTTGTGACTTTCTTTTGGATGAGAGAGGGAATTAATTCTACTCCATTCTCCTTCGGAATAAACCCATTCGACTCCCCGGGCTCGGCTTCCGCCCCGGCGGTTCGACGACGGGGTTGCAGTCCTCATTCGCGAAGTGCTAGGGGCGAGAAGCGGCTTGACAGCCGACGCCGTCCGGGACTATGTTCCCGCACGGCGGGGCGGATCCCCCCTGAAAAGGAGCGCGTCATGAAAAAAGAAACCCGCAGCTCAATTCCCCGGTCGGCCTGCATCCATCATCACGGCCTGAGCCGGCGGAAGTTTTTGGCCGGTTGCGCCTCCTGCGCCGGAGCGGCCGGATTGGCCGGCCTGCCGAATTGGCTTCGCGCTTCCCCCGGCGGAGACAAGCTCCGGATCCGCGTCTTTTACGCCCTGCACGGTCCGCAACAGGAAGGCCCCGACTGGCCCAATAAAGGATTCGACTTCGTCCCGGTCATGGACCGCATCAATTCGGAGCTGGCCCGGCGTTTTCCGGATTGGACCTTCATTCCCACGTTGGCCACCGGGCCCGAGCAGGCCCAGAAAATTCTGGACGAAGACAAGACTTCAGCCGTCGATGGTTATCTAGTCTATCAGATGAACTGCTGGAACCGGGTCGCCCAGCCCGCCGCAGCCGCGGGCAAGCCCGTCCTCTATGCCGATTTCCAATACGGAGGAAGCGGCGGGTTTTTGGTTTATACGGCCGGGTTCATGAGGGCCGGAGCGCGCAACGTCGGATTCGTGGCCTCTTCGCGCTTGGAGGATCTGACCGAAGCCGTGCGCTGTTTCGAAACGGCCAAGGCGGGCGGCCCGAGCTTCGATTTCGCCGCCGCAACAGCACGGGTCCGGACCGGACGAACGCCCCGCCCCGGCGATCTCTCCTGCCGCCCCGACGCCGTCGCCGTCCTGTCGGCGGAGGAGACGGCCCGCCGGCTGAAGGCGTCCCGGATCCTGGCCGTCCGCGGACCGGAATCCCAGCCATCGATTTCGGTCCTGGGGATTCCCGTGGACTATCTTCCCTTCGCCGAGCTCAACGCGGCTTGGGCGGCCGCGGATAAAGACGAGGCCCGGGCCGTGGCCGACCGCTGGACGAAATCGGCCGCCCTCATCGAAGGCGTCAGCCGCGACGAGCTCGTCAACTCGGCGGCCATGTATCTCGGCGAGCGGGCGGTCTTGCGCAAGCACGGCGCCCAGGCCATCACCATCAACTGTCTGGGCGGATTCTACGGCGGCCACATCCACGCCTACCCCTGCCTGGGGTTCCATGAACTGCTTAATGAGGGATCGGTCGGCGCCTGCGAATGCGACGTCCCCTCCACGGCGGCCATGGTCGCCCTGACGACGATGACGCAAGGACGGCCGGGCTATATCTCCGACCCGGTCATCGATACGGCCGGGCGGAAGATCATCTACGCTCACTGCGTCGCCTCCAACCGGCCGTTCGGACCGCAGGGACCGGCCAACCCGTTCCAAATCCTGACCCACTCCGAAGACCGCCAGGGAGCCTCGATCCGGTCGCTTCTTCCCGCCGGCTACATGACGACATCGATCGAAGTCTCCGAAGAGCGCAAGGAAATCCTGCTTCACCGGGCCAAGGCCGTGGACAACGACCCGGACGACCGGGCCTGCCGGACCAAGCTCGTGGCCGAGCCCGTCGGCGATATCGAAAAGCTGTTTTCCATGTGGGATCGCTGGGGCTGGCACCGGGTCACCTGCTACGGCGACCTTGAAACGCCGGTCCGGGCCCTGGCCGACTCGGTCGGCTGGACGGTCGTCGCGGAAGCTTAAACGGATCCGCCGGAGGAGGAACCCACCCGCCGCCGGGAGGGCCGGACGTCAGGCCTTGCCCAGCACCATGGCCAGGAGAGCCATGCGGACATACAATCCGTACTCCATCTGGCGGAAATAGGCGGCCCTCGGATCATCGTCGAAGGCCATGGAGATCTCCGTGACGCGCGGTAGAGGATGCATGACGATCATGTCCTTCTTGGCCGCGGTCATCAAGTCGGGGGCGACGACAAAAGCGTCCTTGACTTTTTCATATTCCAAAGCGTCTTCGAAACGCTCCCGTTGGACGCGGGTCACGTAGAGGACATCGGTCTCGGGAAGCACGTCGTCCAGCGTGGAATGCTCGGATTGAGGGAGGCCCTTGGCGGCGACTTCGTCCATGACGTCGCGGGGCATGCGCAAGTTGCCGGGCGAAACATAGTTCAGCTTGACGCCCTCGAACTTCGTCAGCAGGCGGGCCAGGGAATGGACCGTGCGGCCGTACCTGAGGTCGCCCAGCATGGTCACCGTCAGCCCGTCGAGCCGCCCCAATTCCTCCTGGACGGTGAACATATCCAGGAGGGCTTGGGTGGGATGTTCGCCGACCCCGTCGCCGGCGTTGATGATGGGTTTGCCGGCGTGCCGGGCGGCCAGGGCGGCCGAGCCGACCTCGGGATGACGGATGACGATCACGTCGGCGTAACAGCCCAGCGTGCGGACCGTGTCGGGCAGGCTCTCGCCCTTGGCCACGGAGGAGTATTTGACCTCGCTGATGGGAATGACCGCGCCGCCCAGCCTCTGCATGGCGGACATGAACGAGGAGGATGTGCGGGTGGAGGGCTCATAGAAAAGATTGGCCAGAATCTTGCCCTTGAGCAGGTCGAAAGTGCCGACCCGCTCGACCATGGTGTGCATTTCGTGGGCGACGCCGATGATGTAGTCCAGGTCGGCCCGGTTGAACTGGTTGACGGAGAGGATGTTTTTGCCGTACCAGGAGGCCGTCTTCTGGTCGCCGAAGGGAAGGTAGGGTTTTTTGGATTGGGTGGGCATCGCGGCTCCTTGTCCGAATCGTCCCTCACTATATCTTCGCCCCCGGCCTTCTGTCAACGCCGTAGACGGGGTCAGGGCGGGCGAACGTCTCTTTCACTTTCTGAGAGCGATTGAGTTGTAGAAAATACTCCAAAAACATCGGGTCGGCTGACGCTTGGCGGCGGCATCACGCGTCGAATTCCATAACGAACCGCGCTCCCTTCCGTCGTTCGATCCGGATGGTTCCGTCGATCTGAGCCGTCAGCATCGCCACAAGCTGCAATCCAAACCCGCTGGAGTCGGCGATATCGACCGATTCCGGGATGCCGTTCCCGTCGTCCTCGATGATGAGAGTCACGTGACCGGCTTGAGCCGAGACGGATACGCTTATCAATCCGTTTTCCCTGCCGGTAAAAGCATGGTTCATGGCATTGGTGATGAGTTCGTTCACAATGATTCCCAAGGGCGAAATGACTCTCACGCCGAGCACGATATCATCAATTCTTTTCCCGACTTTCACCAGATCCCGGTTGGGGAACACCCTGACGATTTCGTCGATCAGGGGTGGGAGGTAGTCCTTGATCGACATCTCGCGTAAATTCTCCGAGCGGTAAAGCTTGTCGTAAAGCACGGCCATGCTCCGCATTCGGTCCTTGGCTTCCAGAAGGGACGCCACGGCCTCGAGATTCTTCACGGCCCTTGATTGCAGAGAGAGAAGACTCATCATGGAGCTCATATTGTTCTTGATGCGGTGGTGGACCTCTTTAAGGAGGATCTCTTTTTCCCGGAGAAGGGCTTTGATCTGGTCCTCCGCCCGTTTGCGCTCGGTGATGTTATCGATACTTGACAAGATAGCGGTATCATTATTGAAATGGATAAGTTGGGCCGAGAACAATCCTATGAGAATTTCTCCATTTTTCTTTTTAAACTTGAACTCCCGCCCAGCCACTTTTCCGCCCCCCAGAAGTTCCTCCACCACGCGGCTGCGATCTTTTCCGTCAACCCATAAGCCCATTCCAATCGAAGTATTATTCTCCATCTCTTCGCGAGTGTACCCGGTCATGGCATAGAAAGCATCATTGACCTCGATGAACAAACCGTCCTTCAACCGGGTGATGGTTATGGCGTAGGGAGAAGTCTTAAACGCCACGGAAAACTTCTCTTCACTTTCTTTCAAAGTCTCTTCCGCCATCTTGCGCTCGGTGACATTGGCTGAAAAAGCCGTCGTGCCGATAATTTCATTTTTGTCATCAACAATGGGATTGTATCTTGTTTCATAGAAATGCCGATCCAAATCCCCATACTCCTCGACGGTGATATGGCTTTCTCCCGCCAAAGCCCGGTCATAGTTAATCTGCGCCTTCATCCTGTCGTCATCATTGGTTATGCATTCCAGCAAGTTCATTCCCAATTTGACGTCTTTTCCATAAGCATTCATCATCACGTCTTTATGGAAAGCATTGAAATATAAGTATCGGTATTGCTTGTCGATGGAAAGAATAATCATATCCTTCGGGCTCTCGATGCTTGATTTCAGGAGCAGTTGAGAATTCTTCAGTTCCTCCTCCACCCGCTTGCGCTCGGTGATGTCGACTGCGTGAGTCAATGTTAATATGACTTTCCCCGTTTCATTTTTTATAGGATTGGCTGTCGCATAGAAATACAAAGTTTTATCCGGCAAAGGAACTTCAACCTCCAAGGACTCGCTTTGGCCTGTCTGAAACACTCTTTGCGTTGCTGCGTAACGGTAATCCGCATGCTCTTTCGGGTAAACATCCCAGAAAGTTTTCCCGATAAAATACTCCGGGGTTTTCCCAAAGGTCGACGAAAAGAGATGATTTGTAAATTGGTATTGTCCCTTTTCATCGACGCAAAAAATGGCATCGCTTGAACATTCGATAAGAGAACGATATTTCAATTCGCTCTCTATCAGCTCCTCCTCCACGCGCTTGCGATCGGTGATGTCCTGCATGGCGCCGATCATCCGAACCGGCTGTCCGTCCTCGTCTCGGCTTATGTAGCCTCGATCGTCGACGCTCGCATACGATCCATCCTTGCGGCGGAAGCGGTAATTGTCGAACCAGGAATGTTTTCCTGAATCGATAGCCGCGTGAATGCTCGTCTTGACGCGGTTGAGGTCTTCGGGGTGAATTCGATGGGTCCACGACTCGATGCCCGGTTCGATCTCCTCCGCGGAGTATCCAAATAGCGTTTGGAAGTTCTCGTTCCAACAGAGTTTATCGGTCCGGAGGTTCCAATCCCAGATGGCATTGAATGTGGCGTGATTGGCAAATTCGAAACGTTCGAGGCTCTCCCGCAACGCTTTTTCTTTCTCCTTTTCCCTGACTTTCGCCTCAAAAAGCCGAAAGGCCATCTTTATCGACGCCTGGAGAACCGTAGGGCCGGAGTCCTTCACCACGTAGCCATAAGAGGTGATCTTTTCGGTTTTCTCGACGATCTCGGGTTCGGCGTGGGCCGATAAAAAGACCACGGGGAGGT
Organism: uncultured Eubacteriales bacterium; assembly: GCA_964557435.1. Taxonomy (GTDB): domain Bacteria; phylum Acidobacteriota; class Aminicenantia; order Aminicenantales; family UBA4085; genus UBA4085. The sequence continues at coordinate 4,281 of CAZLAM010000138.1, read as the reverse complement.
CACGCTCCCGCAGAATTATCTCCGCGGCTTCGGTACCGTCCATACCGGTTCCCAGGTTGATGTCCATGAGGATAAGATCGATACCGGGCGTTTTAGTAATGGTCTCAACCGCTTCTTCGCCCGTATTCGCGGTGAACACTTCATACCCGTATTTCTCAAGGATCCTTTTTTCGTCCAGGGCGGTGATCGCTTCATCTTCTACGAGAAGGATTGTTTTTTGATTTTCACCGCTCATGGTTTAACCCTCCCGTGACTTCCTTCTCTTTGCCGATACGGATGAGGAGGCCCCAATGATTGGACGAGTAAAAGAACGGCTTAAAATGGCGGCGCACTCGGTTCGCACCCATTCTATGCCGAGCTCTTGTTTCGCGCCAGCGTTTTCATAATTGGCGACTATGACGGCGAATAGCGACCGGCCGGGCCGGCCGCCCCGTTGACGCTTCATCCCGCCGCGTTTGACCTCCGTTGTGAATCGATATATTGTTTTGCTATGGTCGGGAAGGATGGTTCAATATAAGGAGGGAAAATGAGGAAACGTTTTTTCGGTATCGTTTTTATATTCTTGTTTTCCGGCTATTGTCTAGGTGATGTGTTCCATCTCACCGATGGCCGTATCCTCATTGGCCGATTCGGGGGGATTAAGAAAGGCCTAATCCGCGTGATTACAGCTTCCGGCGAGTTTTTGATAAAAGACGATGAACTCACCAAGATCGAAGTCGAGATTGCCCCCGCATCCCGAGAATCGGGAAGTTCTCAAAAAAAGGAGTTTATGGATCAAGACGCATTATATTATCTAAACTGGAAAAATCGAATCCGTGGCGAACGCTCCATGCTTTGGGTTTCAGGGGCTTCACTGGCCATAGCAGCGGGATTGATAATTCTAGCTAATAACACCCCGGATTCCAATCTGGACTGGATAAACAAGCTCAATGAAAAAGAACAAAATTATAACATCTACTTAGGCGTAGTGGGCGGAGCCATCGGGCTCTATTATTTATTTTCATCGTTGAATAAGCTCAATCGCCTAAAGGAGGAAGGAAGAGAACGGGGATTCGTGGCGAGCCTCCGTTTGATTCCCCTTGTGAACGCTAACAACAAATTTTCCGGATTGGCATTGAACTGCCGGTTCGGTTTTTAGACAATGGCTATTCCGGTGCCGAAGCGGGAATTTTCAGGCTGCGAAAAATTCCATTAGTGAGCTTTTTTAGCGACGGGAAATAGGCGGCCTGCCATCAGTTCTTAAGGAGGAAGGCAATGACGAAAGTCGTCAATGTCGAAAATTGCTTCACTAAATTTGATGATGTTTTTTCGCCTAAAATCATAGCTGAGCTGAACGGTCAATATGTGCTGCTGGTGCGCTGCGAAGGTGATAAAGTACCCTGGCATACACATGACGGCCAGGATGAAATGTTTTTCGTCCTGGACGGCATGCTCGACGTCCATGAAAAAGGCCAAAGCTTGACGCTCCATCCGGGCGAGTTTTATATTGTCAAACGCGGTTTGGAGCATCGGGTTGTCCCCCGGGGGCACGTCAAGCTCATGCTGTTTGAACCCAAGGATATCGCCCACACCGGAAAAATAGAAGCATCCATCACCAAAAAACACTTCGACCGGCTTGAATTTTAGGGCTTGAACCGCCGCTCAGCCCCGTTTGCGGGCCTGGCGGCGGCCCAGTGCGGCACCGAACGGAAGGCGGGGAATCAAAGCCATAACCTTGTTGACCAATCCCGGGATAAAGACGGCCTTCTCCCGCTTCTCCAGGGCTTTCAGGGATGCAGCTACGACATCGTCGGCCTTCATCCATAGGAATCGCGGGATCTCCGCTCGCTTGAAGTTCTTATACTCGGGCGTCTCGTGAAAACCGGTGACGGTGAATCCCGGACACAAGGCCTGAACGCGAACGCCCGTCCCCCGCAAACCCAAGGCTACCGCCCGCGAAAAAGCGACCACCCAAGACTTGGTGGAACCATACATGGCGCTGTTAGGCATGATCGCAAAGGCGGCGACCGAGGCGACATTGATGACTCCGCCGCGCCCGCGCTCGACCATCTGCGGCAGGACCGCGCCCAAAAGTCGGGCCGTGGCAACGACATGGACATGGATCATGTCGGCTTGTTTTTCGATGTCGATCCGCTGGAACGCCCCGCCGGCGCCGAACCCGGCGTTATTGACGAGCAGGGTCAAATCGGTTCGCGCCCGGATTCGCCCCTCGACCCGGATGATATCCTCGTCTCGGGACAGATCGGCCGCTTCCACCTCGACATGAATGCCGTGCTTGGCCATCCATTCAGCGGCCAGCTCCCGGAGGCGGTCTTCGCGCCGGGCGACAAGAATGAGATTGTAGCCGAGCGACGCCAGCCGGCAGCCGAAGCTTTCGCCTAGACCGCTCGATGCTCCGGTGATCAAAGCCGTGCCCGGCCGCTGTTCCGACTCGATAATCTTTCGTGAAGTTGCTGGGTTGTCCGTCATTTCATCTCCAAAGAAAAATGCGGATGGATATTTCCATCTCCGCCAGGATCTTTAAAACGCCGCGCCGGCGGCCGATTCAACGTAATCCTCGGGATCGATCCCGACCCGGCTTTCATGATAGCGGAAAACGCCGGCGATCCAAAGCCCGCCTATTCTTCCCGGATGAAAACAGTGTAGAATACGGCCGCTTAACCCATGACCGAACAATCCCTCCCCGCACCTCTCCAAAACCCGCCCGAACGCCTCACCTGGCCCCTCCTCATCATCCTTTTCCTGGGGAGCGGTTGCGCCGCCCTGATCTACGAGATCGTCTGGTTCCAGCTCCTGGAAATGGTGATCGGCTCATCCGCCGTCTCCCTGGCCGTCCTGCTGGGCACGTACATGGGCGGAATGGGCGCCGGCAGTCTCTTCCTGTCCCGGCTGGTCCCGGCGCGGCGTCATCCGCTGCGCGTTTATGCCGCCATCGAAGCCGGCATCGGAATCATGGGCCTGGCCATTTTATTCGGTATGCCGGCCGTCGTCCGTTTTTATTCGGCCTCCGCCGGTCACGGCCTGGGTGGACTATTGCTGCGGGGAGCGGTCAGCGCTTTATGTTTGCTGCTCCCCACGTTGTTGATGGGGGCGACCTTGCCTGCCGTCTCGCGCTGGATCGAATCCACGCCGCGCGGCGTTTCCCGAATGGGGCTTCTTTACGGCATCAATACCCTGGGAGCCGTGGCCGGATGCCTGCTGGCGGGGTTCGTCCTCCTGCGCGTTTACGACATGGCCGTGGCCAGCTTCGTCGCCGTCGGTCTCAACGCGGCGGTGGCCGTCATAGCCCTGATCCTGGCCGGACGGACGAAGCATCGCGCTGCAGCACCCGAGCCTCGTCCCGACCGCGAACTCCGCCCTCCCGGCACCCGGGCTATCCTGATAACGATCGCCCTGTCCGGCCTGTGCGCGCTGGGCGCCGAAGTCGTCTTGACACGCCTGCTCTCCCTTTTGCTGGGCGGGACAGTCTATACGTTTTCCATCATCCTGGCCGTCTTCCTGGCCGGACTGGGACTCGGAAGCTGTGTCGGGTCGTTCCTGGCCCGCCAGACAACGCGGCCGCGTGCGGCGCTGGCCGTCTGCCAGATACTCCTCACCGCGGCCATCGCCTGGGCCGCCTTCATGGCCGCCAAATCGCTGCCTTTCTGGCCGATCAATCCCACGCTCAGCCGAAGCCCCTGGTTCGGCTTCCAACTCGACATCGTCCGCACTCTCTGGGCCGTCTTTCCCGCCGCCTGCCTGTGGGGAGCGAGCTTTCCTTTAGCCTTGGCCGCCATCGTCGTTCCGGGCCGCGACCCGGGGCGCGCGGTGGGGAGCGTCTATGCGGCCAATACGGCCGGGGCCATCGTCGGAGCGCTGGGGTTCAGTTTGTTTCTGATCCCCGGTATCGGGACGCAACAGTCCCAACGACTTATGATCGTCCTGTCCGCGGCGGCCGCGCTGGCCGCCCTCTTCTCCGCCTATCAGTCCTCCCGGGCGGCCGATCGACCTCGGACTGAACGGATTTTTCGTGATCCGGCGACCACCGCGGCCATCTTGGCCGGAACGGCGGTCCTGACCGTTCTGGCGGCCTGGAGCGTCCCCAAACTACCCTGGGATCTGGTCGCCTGGGGGCGAAGCATACTGACGCGCGGCATCCAAGCCTCTCCCCTATATGTGGGCGAGGGGATGAATTCCTCGGTCGCCGTCACCCTCCTGGACGGCGGCATTCGGAACTTCCACGTCGGCGGCAAGGTCGAAGCCTCGAGCGACGCCCAGGATATGCGCCTGCAGAGGATGCTG
>CAZLAM010000137.1:0-161596 GCA_964557435.1 uncultured Eubacteriales bacterium | reverse complement strand
CCGGAAGACCTTGCCAACCGAGAGATAGACGAATTCGACGGCCGCTTCTTTCGAAGCCGAGGACTTGGCGGTCAGGGCTTTGAGGACCGCTTCCACTTGCTCCTCGGTCAGCGTTTGTTCCGATCCGGCCAAGGCGGCGATAGCCCGGGACTTTGCCTCCGTGAGGAGCGGGACGCGGGCTTCTCCCTTAAGCCAGGCCAAGGATAGTGCGGCCGCCGGAGCATCCCTGGCTTCCGTCTTGTCCAGGGCGTTTTCGACGAACTTATAGACGACGCTTTTATAGGCCAACAGGGGCTGTCCGGGCGCGCCGGGCATGACGTCCAAAGCGGCGAGAATATTCTGGATTTTCGTTTCAGGCTCGACCGAGGCCTCGACATTGGCCGGATCAAAATCCGCAATAAGCGGCACCACCGCGCCGTCTTTGAACAGGGCCCATCCGGCGGTGAGCACGCCCTTGGCGGCCGGCACTTCCGCAGCCCGGCTCAATCCGGCGTCGGCGTTAACCTCGAAAGCTTTCCCGTCGAGGACGAGGACCGGAGTTCCTCCGATATCGGGGACGGAGGCCAGAGTGTTGAGAATCGACACGGCCTCATTTTCGGGAAACAGGATGTCCCCGGCGGCGGTCGCGATTTCAGCCGGCTTGATCGGACGGGGAGTGCCTCCTTCAAGGCGGGCCCAATAGGAAGGCCACATGACCCGGTTGGGGGTCAGCTTTTTGTCCGCATTGCGGATGTAGACGGGCTCCTGGATGGCCGGCAGATCGGTCGACCAGTCAGCCACGCCAAAGATGCCCAAGCGGTTGGCCTTGGCCGTCCGTACGCCGGTCGTTTCCTGGGCCGGCATGGGTCCCGAGTGGCAGACCGTGCAGGCGAGCCGGTCGAAATGAACTGCCGGCAAACCCTTGTGGATCGGGCGGGGAGAACCGAGCCTTCCGGGCGTGGCGGCTTTCTTGTCGCCCGCGTCGCCTCCCAGGTGGCAGCCCCGGCAGGTGAAGTCCCCGCCGGCGGCGGCGGGATTGTCCTTGCCTTCACCCTCATAGCCCCGGATCATGCCGTGGCCGACATCGTTCTGGTGGCAATCGACGCACTTGATCCCGGCCGCGGCGTGGACGTCGTCTTCAAAGTCGCGCCTGGCCTGGCCCTTGGGCGCGGCCGAATGGCAGGCCAGGCAGCGGGCATCGGCCGGCTTGTAGGCGATGTCCAGGAAGGCCTTGTGCTTGCCGTCGAAAAGCGTCCGGTCGTATTTCAAGGCGGGCGCCACCGCCCACTCCGAGTCATCGGGATCGGGGCCGTCGAAAATATCCCAGGTCGGCTTGAGGCGGGACGACATCCCGGTGACTTCGGCCAGCCCGGCCGCGGCGGTAGCCGCCCAGCGGAAGTTCTCCCGAAGAACCTGCTTGGCCCATTCGCTGGGATTCTGCTTGGGCGAGGCGTTGTGGCAGCCGAGGCAGTTGATTTCGATTCCTCCCGAAACGCTCCAGCGCGCTTCCGGCGTCAGGTCTTCGTCGCGGGGCTCGGCCGACCCGCCGCCGGGGAGGTGGCGGCCGAAGAGGAGTGCGAAATCCCAGGCCGTGAGACCTAGGTCCTGGGGTTGGAAGAGGCCTTTCCAGGACCGGAAGGACAGCGGGATCTGGGTTCCCGTCCGTTCATCCAGCCAGATCCAAGGCTCGCCGGGCCGTCCAGTGGGTCCGCCGGAGGCGGCGTTGAAGTGCCAGCCGCGCTTGATGGCGTCATAGTCATGACAGGGGGCGCAGGAGAAACGGGCTGAAAAGGGCAGGGGATGGGATTCGGTCGGGATGATGGATTGGTCGAGATGGTCCTTGAGCGGGATCTGGTGAACCGGGGAAATGCGGCTTCCGGCCCACGGCGTCTGCGACGTCTGCGACGACCAGGTCGACCAGGTCGTCTTTGACGACCGAGTCGTCCGGGGCCCCGGGCTTGCCCGGGGGTCCATCTCCGCCGCCCGGGTCTGTCCATTGACCTTGGTCGCATCACTCGAGGCGGAGCCAATCATGGCCGCCGCGCCGATGACCAGCACGGCCGTGACTATCGTCAAGCCGACCGTTCCGCCGTTCGAAAGGAGATGGGGGCGCGGGCCCGAATCGAGGGATACATTCGACGGCGCCCGATCCAGATTTAAAAATCGGGGTAACAAGCGCCGCTCAGTATTAAGACTGAATCTACCCCGAGCTTCAGCCCGGGGAGTCGAATGGGCTAATTTCCGTGTCCGCTTCCCGGTTTTGCCGAAAGCAAAAAAACGATTCATGTCGGTCACGCCTTGAACATGGCCGGCGTGAAGCGGACCGGCATCCGGGTCCGGACGGCCTCATTGACCTTGATCACGGCTACGGCGCTTTCGTAAGCCAGCTCGGCCGGACAGCTCAGCTTGGACCCGGTGCGCACGGCGTCGAAGAAGTTCTCCAAGTGCGGTTGATGGGCGGGTTTGGCCAGGTCGACCGGGAGCGGCCAGCGGCCGGCCTCCGCCGTGACCCGGACATCGACGAAGATGTTTTTGGTTTCGATCTTTTGGATGGGAGCCGCCTCGGATAAAAGCAACCCGTCCTTGACCAGGGAGTCCCATTCGGGAGCGTGGGCTTCCCGCATGGCCCAGTTGCCCCGTTGGGCGACCTCGGAGATCTGCAAGGCTCCGTCGTCGCCCATGAAGACTTCGTAGAACCCGCCGTTTTTTGTGGTCGTCTGGACTTGGTAAAGCGCCCGGGACGTTCCCTGCGGCGTCTCGAATTCGAAGATGGCCATGACGTTATCGTACCACTCGCGGCCCTTGTAGTAATCCACTCCGCCCGAGGCCAGGACCGAACTGGGGTTTGTCCCGAAGACCCAGGAGAACAGGTCGATCTGGTGGGAGCCGAGGTCGACGATGGGGCCGCCGCCGAAACGCTTGTACCAGCGCCAGTTGCGGAATTCCTCCATGCTGTTGTAGCCGAAAGCCTGCAGTTTGGCCGGGTCGATCGGGTAGGTCTTGGGCCAGCCGAGCATGTCGGCCTTGGACCGGTTCCATTGGGCGTAGGCCAGGTTGACCCGGCCCAGGACCTTGCGCTCGCGTATGACCCGGTCGATCCCGTGGATGTAGCGGGGGTTGGACCGGCGTTGGTGTCCGATCTGCAGGAGCTTGCCCGTGCGGCGGGCGGTCTCGACCATGGTCCGGGCTTTATCGAGCGAATTGGACATCTCCTTCTCGCAGTAGACATGAAGGCCGGCGCTCAGACAGGCGTTGGCTTGCTCCGCGTGCATCCAATCGGGGGTGGCGACGATGGCCGCCGTCAGCCCTTTCTCCTTGGCCAAGAGCTCGCGATAATCCTCATAGACGGTCGGGTCCTGTTTGTATTTGCGCAGGTAGCCGCGGGAATACTGCTGACTGTAGGACCAGATGTCGCAAACGGCGACGATGCGGATGCCCGGAATGCGCAAACAGGACTCCATGAGGACGCGGCCCTGCTCGCCGGCGCCGATAAGGGCGAGGCGAAGCTCCTCGGGTTTGGGCGCGGGCTTGGCGGCGGACGCGCCGGGGGCCGGCGTTTGGGCCTGCCGGGCGATCGATCCGACGGATACGGCCGCTCCCAATCCGGCGGCTGCGCCGGATTTGAGGAACGTCCGCCGGGACAGGGCAGGTTTGGATATCGGCAGTTTCGATTCTTTCATCTTCGCTCCATAATCAGTCTAGTATTCTTTTAGCCTGGAATATTTTTTCCGGAAAAGACAATCTCCCTTTTATCCCTTCATACTCTTGTCGAAATCGACTGTTGACGGGGCGAAGTTTATGTCGCGGACGAACTCGACTGATTCCTTCGCTCCGACCTCCCGAGCCATGCCGTTGTCCTCCCATTCGACCGAGAGCGGCCCGCTGTACCCGATCGCGTTCAGCTCACGGATGATTTCCTCGAAATCCACATCCCCGTGGCCGAGCGATCGGAAGTTCCAGCCGCGCCGCCGGTCGCCGAAGGGGAGGTGCGAGCCCAGGATCCCGGCCCGGCCGTCGAGCGACAGACCGACGTCCTTCATGTGGACATGGTAGATCTTCTTGGCGAACTCGCGGATGAACAGATGCGGTTCCAGGCCCTGCCAGACGAGATGGCTGGGATCGAAGTTAAATCCCAGAGAAGGCCGGTTTTGGAATTTATCCAGCAGCCGTTCGGCGGTGTAGAAATCGAAGGCGATCTCAGTGGGATGGACCTCCAGGGCGAAGCGGACTCCGCATTCGTCGAAGACATCGAGGATGGGCGTCCATAATCGGCGGACCTTTTCGAAGCCGGCCTCGATCATTTCTTCGGAGGCGGGCGGGAACGCGTACCAGGCTTTCCAGATGGGCGAGCCCATGAAGCCGTTGACCACGGAACAGCCCATGGCCTTAGCCGCCCGGGCGGTGGCTTTCATCTCCTCGACGGCCCACTGCCGGAGCCGATCGGGTTTTCCCTTGACCTCGGGCGGGGCGAATCCGTCCAGCCGCTCGTCGTGAAGGTCGCCGACGCACTGCCCGGCCAGATGGGCGCCCAGGGCCCAGCAGCCGAGTTTGTATTTTTTCAGGACGGCCTTTTTTTTCTTGGCGTAAGCGGGGTCGGAAGCGGCCTGACGGACGTCCATGTGATCGCCCCAGCAGGCGATCTCCAGACCGTCATATCCCCATTCGGCCGCCTTTTTACACAGCTCTTCGAACGGCAGGTCGGCCCATTGCCCTGTAAATAAAGTGATCGGTCGTGTCATTGTCTTTTCCTCTCTTTGATTTGGTTCTCTGCTATTTTGTGTGGGTAACTAATGCGGAGCGGGAGACCGGCCACGGCGAAATCGCGAGGGTTTAGCCTTCCCGCATCGTTCTTCGAGGGAACCAGGCTCTTGCCTGGCGCCGAGGATGTTTGAGCACGTGACAGATCAAGATAAGTTGACATGGAGTGGGTGGGCCAGAACGATCGAAGGATCGAACGCGCGGAGTTCCGCAGGCGCCGAGAAGAATGATGTGGGGAAGGCGTGAAAAACCCGAAGCCGCCGGGCCGGTCCCCGCGCCGCAGACCACACAAAATAGAAGCGCTCCTTAAAACTTGATCCATGCGGCCCCCTTCTTCGAGCTTTCGACGCATTTCTCGATGAACCGGACGCCGCGGATGCCGTCGTCGATATCGGGAAAATCAAGGTCGGCCGGCGTCAGGGACAGCCCCGCTTTTTTCTTGTTGAGCGCGTCCAGGAATATAGCATAAAGATTGGCGAAGGCCTCGAATAGCCCTTCGGGATGGCCGGACGGCAGGCGGGACAGCCGCTGGCCGGCGGGGTGCATCTTGTCCCGGCCTCGGGACAGGCGGACGTTTGGTTTATCGATAAACCCCGCTTGGCAGTAATTGCACTCCTCCTGGGCCCATTCGAGCGAACCCTTTGTCCCGAAGATACGGACTCGAAGTCCGTTATCATGGCCGACCGCGATTTGTGAGGCCCAGAACATCCCCTTAGCCCCGCCCTTGAACTCGACCAGGATCGAGGCGTTGTCGTCGAGGACGCGGCCCGGGCCGAAAGTGTCAAGGCGGGCCAGCAGCGAGTCGGTCTCCAACCCGGTCAGATACGAAACCATGTTTTCAACATGACTGCCGATATCGCCGACGCAATTGGAGATCCCGGCCCGTTTCGGATCGGTCCGCCAGGCGGCCTGCTTCTGGCCGGTTGTCTCGAGAAGGGTGGTCAGCCAATCCTGGGGGTATTCGGCGGAGACAAATCGAATGTCGCCCAGTTCTCCGCTCCTGATCATCTCCCGCATGTGATAAACCATCGGATAACCGCGATAGGCGTAAGTGACCAGGAAAAGCCTGTCTTTAGCTGCGGCCAGCCGGCCCAGTTCTTCGGCCTCGCGGCTCGACGTTGCCAGGGGTTTTTCGCAGACGACCGAAAATCCGTTTTCGAGGGCCAGCTTGGCGATGGCAAAATGGTCGTTGTTGGGAGTGACGATGACGACGAAATCGATTCTGTCTTTCGTCCGGGCGGCCTCGGCCTTGATCATGTCGGAGGCCGTGCGGTATAGCCGGTCCTTGGGCAGGCCCCAGAATCCGCCAGTCTCCAGCGTGTTCTCGAAAGATCGGGAAAAACACCCGGCGGTGGGCTCAGCCTTGCCGTCCATGGCGATGGATTTGCGGTGGACGTCGCCGATGAAGGCGCCCTTTCCGCCTCCGGCCATAGCATATTTGAGACGGGTGACTTTGTTGGGGGTGTTTTGTCCTTCGATCATGGCAGGCCTCCACGTTGCGGCGATCCGGCCCTCGGCCGGACGGCCCCTATCATAATGAAGTAGAGGCTCGATTTCAAAGACCGAAAAGAAATCCCCTCAAGCAGCGGAGCAACCCGCTAAGTCTTGGCCCCCCGAGCCTTGATTTCGGCCTGGCGGGCCAGATCGATGGCACCGGCCAGCACCCGGGCGGCCTCCTGCGGGCTGTGGAATCCGGTGCTGTTTTCGGAGAAGACGATGTCCCAGCGCATCTGACCGCCGCGGATGAGCGCGGCTGCCTCAGCCAGGGCTTCGTCCGTCGCTCCGGCTTTTTTAGCCGCGATGATGGCGTCCATGGCCGAGAGCAGGGCCGACTCCGCCGCACGGAGAAGCCCCGCGGTCTTGTCCTGAATCTCTTTAACCCGGCCCTTCATTTCCTCTTCCGGCCAAGCATGACAGGCGCCGCAGGCGTTGCGGATGTTGAGAAGAGGGCTGCGGACCCAGTGGTCCGAAACTTTAATCGAGCCGCTCCGGACATAGGGCATATGGCAATCGGCGCAGGTCACACCCGACCGGGCGTGGATGCCCGTGCCCCAGGTCTCAAACTCGGGATGCTGCATCTTGCGCATCTTGACGCCCGTTTCCTTGTTCGTCCAGTCGGTGAATCCGTATTCGTCGTAGTGGGCTTCGATGGCCTCCACCGTCCGGCCCTTGCTCCAGGGGAAGGTCAGTTCCTTGCCCTCGCCCTTGAAATAGTATTCGACGTGACATTGACCGCAAACATAAGCCCGCATGTCCTGGCGGGTGGCCTTGGTCAGGTCCACACCGGCCGCGGCCATGGCTTTTTTGAAGGCCGGGCGGGTGATGACGAGCTCCATGGTTTGGGGATCATGGCAATCGGCGCAGGTCGAGCCGCCGTGCATTTTTTCGGCCAGGTCGTTATAAGGCGTTTTATTGAAGGCATCCCAGCCCATTGTTTTGATAAGACCGGGCGCTTCGGCAGCGTGGCAATTGGCGCAGGCGCCGGGTTGTTTGAAATTTTTCACCCGCAGGGTCGCCTTCTGATCGATAAGGGCGTAATAATGCCCGCGCTCCTCATTGAAATCGACGCTGAAGGGATAGCCGGCCCATAGCCTCTTGAGGGCGGGGTAGCGCTCGAGCTTGCTGTAGGGTGTCGATCCGCCGTACTCGGTCCGGCCGTAATCTTCTTCGGTCCGCTTGAACGAATCGTATTCCAAGGGGAAATTTTTGCCCCACACGGCCGGGTCGAGCTCGCCGTCTTTGATCTCGACGACCTTGAGCGGATAGACGAGGGCTTCGGTTTTCCTCTGCTTGATGTTGAGAAAGAGGAGAAAAACGGCGGCCGCGGCAAAGGCCAGGGCCAGAGCGGCCAAACCGTAAAACCCGATTCCCCGCTTGTTTTTCGTCTCGTTCATGAGCATTCTCCCTGGGCGTCGATTTTCTAATGTCCGACGTGTCGATGGCACCGCAGGCAATCGGTTTTGCGCCCGTGCGCGTCCGCGGCGATGGCGCTCGAGATCGTCTCGTGACAACGGAGGCAATTGGCCGCGGCGATGCGGCGGTCGAAAGCCGTGATCTGGATCGGCTCTTCGAAAAATCCCGTGGTAAAGGCGAAGCTGTGCTTCAGGCCGTCGATGGCCTTGATGGCCCAGTGGGCCAAAAATCCGTCCGGGACATGACAACTGTTGCAGGAGGCTATGGCCTTGTGGCTGGACCTGTTCCAGTCGTCGAAATGGCTGCGCATGATATGGCAGTTGGCGCAAGCCCGCGGATCATCGCTGAGGTAGGATGTTCCCCGAGCGTAGAAAAACGTGTAGGCGGACAAAACGGCGATGAACACGAGCAGGGCGGCTAAGATGAGCCGGCTCCGGAGGCGGCGTTGCGGCGCCGCAACGGGCCCTGGTGCGGGTGAAGGAACCGGCGCATTCATGAGGAAAAACGAAGGCCTACTTTGCCTTCAGCTTAGCCTTAATTTTATCCGCGGCCGCCTGCGCCTCGGCTTTCAGCTCGGGATCGCCGAGGAGCGATTCGGCCAGTTTGAGGCTGTCTTCGCAGGCAAACCCGGGAAGTGCGGCCAGCACAAGCCGTTTTTCTTCGGGCCGGCGGGACGATTCCATCGCCAACCGCAAGTCCGAGACGGCCTCCTCGGGCCGGCGGTACTTCTGTGCGGCCGTCATCCGGATGAATCCCTGAAGAGCTAAAAGTTTGTGTGTTTCGTCGCCCGACGAACGATGAATCCGCCAGACATCCTCAATAGGCGTCGTGGTCGGCCAGGCGACGAAAGCGCGCACGGCGGCGTCGACGACGGCCGGGTTTGGATCGGCCAAGGCGGCCCGCAGGGTGAGGAGGGAGGCGTCGTCTCCGATGCGCGGGAGAACGCCTAGGAGCCGGACGCGTGCCGACGCGTCTTTCTCAGTGCCTAGCCGCCCCATGACGGCGCCGGCGCGGCCTTCAGGATCGGCGATTTTCTGGGCCAGGACGGCGATCGTCGTTTCCGCTTCCTGTCGTTCCGTATCGTCCTCGCTCCGGAGCAGCAAGTCCAAGATGGGCGGGATATCGGAAGGAGTACCGATCGTCCGCATCGTTTTGGCCGCCTGGACCCGGACTTTGGGCGATGGGGAGGTCAGGAATTCGGCGACGGCGCCCTTGGCGGTGAAAACCCGTCGTTCGGCCGCGGCCGCCAAAAGCTCCATCTGGATTTCCTCGGCCGGCTTTTGGGCCAGGGCGGCGAGAACGGCCTCATCGACCGGCCGTCCCTTGAGCAGATCGAGGGCGCCGCGGGCGGCGGCCTGTTCGGCGCCGTGCGTTTTTGCCGCCGTCTCGGCCAGGAACGGAACGACCCCGGCGTCTCCGATTGTCTGGAGCGTTTTTATCGCGGCGATCCTGACGGCCGGCGCGCCGCTCTTGGCAGCTTGAAGAACGGGGGCCAGAACGCGCTCCCGGGGGAATCCGGCCAGCACGGCCAAGACCTCGACCTGGGCGTTTTCGGGCAGACTGCCCAGAGCACCGGCCACCGGACCAATCGCCTCGGGTTTGAAGACATCCCTGATTTTGGCGATTGCGGCTTCCTGCCGGACCGGATCGGAGCCCGTGAGCTGTTCCATCAGGATTGCCCCGGACTGGTCTCCGGACGAGGCAATCTTGCCGATCATGGCCGCCCGGCGGATCGACGCGGGCAAGTCCTTGTCCGTCAGGAGCTTATCATAGAGAAAAACGGCCGGACGCTCATTCTTGGCCGCCATCAGGCCTTGGCCGCATTTCAGCATGGCGGCCGCCAGGATGGGCCGAAGGTCGGGGCGCATTCCGGTGTAGGCGGCCAGCAAGGCATTGGAGGCGGCTTCGCCGCCGATGGCGCCGATGGACTGAGCGGCCGCTCCGGCCAATTCCCCGTCGCGCCCCCGGAGAAGGGGAGCCAATCCGGCCAGGGATTCGACGGCCCGCCGCTGGCCGAGGGAGGCGATGACCGCGATCCGGGTCGGACCGCCGGTTTTATCCAAAGCCTGCGCGAGAGCCTTGTCGACGGCCGGACCGGGAATCTTGGTCAGGGCGTAAAGAGCCATATCGGCCGTTTCCCTTTCCTGCAGAAGGGACTGCAGAACGGGGACGGACTTGTCGCTGCCGATGATGCGCAAATGGCGGCAGACGGCCATTTTGGCCGACAGAGTCGCTTTTGTTCCCAGGAATTGGAGGAGTTTTGCCTCGCATTCAGCCCGCTCCGTCGGGATGTCTTTGCGGGTGTAGATATAATCCCGGAGTTTCCAGAACGGGGCGGAGTCGATTCCTCCATTATAGGTCACGATTTGTTTGAGGATCTCGTCCAGGGTCAATACCGCGGCCGACTGAGCCGGGTTCGACAAGCTGCTTCCGGCCAAGGCCGGACCGATCAGCAGAACCGCAAATAGAAAGGACCATCCAAGTTTTTTCACGATTTTTAATTCGCTCATGGTTGCGCTCTTTTTTCAGGCCGGCAGCTGCCAGGGTTTCCGATAGGACCGGCTGAGCAGTCGTTCCGCGCCCGGATCATTGAGGATTGTTTCCGTGGCCGGATCCCAGCGGATGGCGCGGCCGGTCTCGATGGCGATCACTCCCAAATGACCGACGCTGGCCGACCGGTGGGCCGTTTCGCAGGGGGCGATAGTCAAGGCCCGGCTTTTGATGCAATCGACGAAATTTCCGGCGTGGTCGCGGCTGTGATAGAGCTTGATCTCATTGGGTCCGATGACCTCATTGACGAGATGGGCGGGTTGGGTTTCGAATTCGCCCCGATCGACCCAGACCCAGCCGGATTCGCCGATCCATTTGGTCCCGCTCTGAATGTCCGGGTAGCCGCCGGCCAGGATGATGGGCGTGCCGTCGGCGTAAACCGTTTCGACGCGATAACGGGTGGCGCTGTTATAGATCCCGGTCGTGGGGAACTCGCCCGTGCCCCGGACTTCGACCGGTCCGGTGGCGTCGAATCCCAAACCCCAGTGAGCGATATCCAGATGATGGCCGACCCAGTCCATGAGCTGGCCGCCGCCGAAGTCCATATTCCAGCGCCAGTTCATATGAACGCGGGCTTTGCAATAGGGCCAGGAGGGGGCCGGGCCGAGCCAGGTCTCGTAATCGAAATGGGGCGGAGGGGGCTCGATTTTTTCCTGTCCGAAGGTCCCCGCGAAATCGTAATGCCCGGACGGCAGCCCGACCTCGACGCGCAGGATCCGGCCGATGCGGCCGTTGCGGACCAGTTCGCAAGCGCGGTGGAAATTGTCCACCGAACGCTGCCAGCTTCCGGTCTGCCAGACGCGGCCGTAGCGTTTGACCGCGTCGCACAGGGCCCGGCCTTCACGCAGGCTGTGAGTCAGAGGCTTCTCGGCGAAAACATCCAGTCCCGTCCGGAGGGCGGTGATGGACAGGATGGCGTGCCAGTGGTCGGGGACGGCGATCGAGACGGCGTCCAGGTCGCCCCGGGCGAACAGCTTGCGGTAGTCTTTATAGACGGCGCAATCCGTGTTCCCGTATTTCCGGTTGACGATGTCCCGGGCGGTGATTAAATGTTCGTTGTCCAGGTCGCAGACCGCGACCCATTGGACTTCGTCTTTTTCCAGCAGGTTGCGCATATTCGAACCGCCCTGCATGCCGAAGCCGATCCCGGCCATGACGATGCGGTCGCTGGGGGGGACAGTACCGCCGAGGCCCAGGGCGGAGGCTTTGACGATGGCCGGGAAGGCGGCCGCGCCGGCCGCGGCCAGGGGGATTTTTTTGAGGAACTCACGGCGCTTGATCGGACGTGGTCTGTTCATCGTTTTCATCCTTTCCCCGTTTGAGGGGCGGGGTTTGCCAACCCCGTCATTCTTGCGCGGCCCGCGGCCTTTCCGTCGGCCTGGCCGCGAGGCGGCTGTTAGCTAATAAATCTGGATCTCTTCCATACAAAACGCGCCGCGGATCAAATCAACGGGGTCGTCCCGGGGACGGCCGGAGGATCGACCGGGTTGGGTCCAAAATCGACTTTGGCCGGGAAGAGGTTCAACTGCGAGGCATTCATGGCCCAGTCCCAGGAGATGGCCCGGCCGGTGTAGGCGCTCATGCGCCCCATGATGGCGCACATCGTGCTTTCGGCGATCTGACGGCCTTCGTTGAGCGGTTTTCCGGCCCGGATCGAGGCGACCAGGTCGGTGTGTTCCTGGACGTAAGGGTTGATCTCCTCACCTTCGAACTTCCAGGGTTTCGGGCCCTTGATCTCGCCGTAGCCGAAAGCAACGCCCTTGGTCCCGATGATCTTTTCCTCGACGCGTTCGGCACAGCCTTTGGTCTGCCGGCAATAGCTGGCCGTGCGCAGGCCGTCCGCGTACTCGAATTCGACGGCGAAGTGATCGAAGATGTTGCCGTATTCGGGTGCCACGCGGACCTGGCGGCCGCCCATGCCCATGACGGTCTTGGGCAGGGATCCGATGGCCCAATTGACGACGTCGAGGTTGTGGACGTGCTGTTCGACGATATGATCGCCCGATAGCCAGGAAAAATACAGCCAGTTGCGGCATTGCCATTCCATCTCGGTCATGTTGGGCTCGCGCAACTTGACCCACAGGTCGCCCATGTTCCAGTAGCACTGGGCTCCGACGATTTCGCCGATCTGGCCGTCTTTGATGCGGGCCAGGAGCTCGAGATAGCGTTTCTGGTGGCGGCGCTGGGTGCCGGCGACGACTCCCAGCCCTTTTTGTTTGGCCAGGTCCGAGGCGGCGATGATCGCCCGGATGCCGACCGGGTCCACGGCCACGGGTTTTTCCATGAAGACGTTCTTGCCCGCTTCTACGGCGGCCTGGAATTGGCTGGGCCGGAAACCCGGCGGTGCGGCGGTGACGACGTAATTGACCTCCGGCAAGGCCAGAAGCCGTTTGTAGCCGTCAAACCCGGTAAAACAGTTTTCGGGCTTGACTTTGATTTTGGCCGGGGCTTGTTCTTGAAGCCGTTTGAGGCAGGAATCGACGCGGTCCTTGAAAGGATCGAAGAGGGCGACAACCTCCATCCCCGGGGAGGAGTTGAGGGCGTCCAGCGCGGCGCCGGTGCCCCGGCCGCCGCAGCCGATGACCCCGATGCGAAGGGTGTCGTTGCCCTGGGCGAACAGACCCAGATTGCCGGGGATGGCCGCGGCCAGCGAAGCGGTCGCCGCGGTCTTCAGAAAATCGCGGCGGGTGACATTGGTGTCGTCGTTTGTCGTCATAGTCTCTCCTCCTTGATGAATATTCGTTCCCTCGCTCGAACCTAGCCTGCATTATTCATAAATTTTTTTGGTTCTCTTCCATTTTGTGTGGAGAAAATGAGATCGGGGTCATGGTCTGGCGACCCGCTCGGGTTTTTCACGCCGTTCCTGCGCCGTTTTCTCGGCGACTCGGAACTCGCGTCCCGCCTTGATTTTACGGTCTTTGTTCGGTCCGCTCAAACAACCTCGCCGGCCGGATTCTTTCCGATCCGGCTCCCCTCGAAAACGACTAGGAACGGCTAAACCCTCAATGGGTCGCTTCGACCATGACCCCGATCTCACCCACACCAATTGGAAGAGAACCATTTTTTTAAACCGTGTTACGCCAGGAAATGGGGGGACACGATTCCGATTCCACTTTTTCCTCTGAATCTCCAATATTCATGAATAATACAGGCTAGAACGAGTCGCAGGCCCGGTAGGCTTCGATGACGGCGCGCTCGCCGTCCCGGCCCGGCTTGCTCGCGCCGTGCTCCATGCACAAGACGCCCGGGTAGTTCTTGGCGTAAATGTGCTTGAAGATATTGCGGTAGTTCAGCTCGCCCGTGGTCGGTTCCTTGCGTCCCGGGTTGTCTCCGATATGAAAGGCGGCGATTTCGCTCCAGCAGGCGTCGATGTTGGGGATGATGTTGCCCTCGGTAATCTGCTGGTGGTACATGTCGTCCAGGATTTTGCAGGACGGAGAGTTGACCGCCCGGCAGATAGAGAAGGTCTGGGGCATCTTGGTCAGGAACAGGCCGGGATGGTCCTTTGGATTGAGAGGCTCGAGGACGATGATGAGGCCGGCCGGAGCGCAAATGTCCATGCCGGCCCGCAGGTTGTCGATGACGTTGGCCGTTTGGTAATCCCAAGCCAGGTTTTGATTGTACCGGCCGGGGACGACTAAAGCCCACTTGCAGCCCGTCCGTTTCATCGTCTCCACACCCTGCTTCATTTTCTGGAGCAGCATGTCGCGGACGGCGGCGTCTTGGAGAACAAAGCTTTCCTTGGCGAAATCGGCATACAGGACGAAGGGACCCAGGGTCATGTTGCGGCGGGCCAGTTCCGCGGCGATGAGTTCCTGCTGGACCGGGGGACGGTTCATGATCCCATTGTCGAACATGGCCGTGAAGCCTTCGTCGGCCGCGAATTGAATCTGGGCCAGGGGGTCGTCTCCGGCATGGGCTTTGAATTGCCCGATGCTCGGGGCGTATTTCAGCTTGAACTTGGAAGCCGCCGGAGCTGGTCCGCGGGCCGCCTTCCCGTTCGAAAAAATACGGCCCGGCCCGGCCGCCGTCAGGACCGCCGCCGCGCCCAATCCTTGCTTCAGGAGATCTCTGCGATTCATTTTCCATCGCCTCCTTCCGGGGGATGAAACATTTTTATCCCAACGGGCCGAGAATAGCAACCGGTGAAAAGGATTTTTTTGAGCGGATCGCCTTTTTATGAGATCATTGTTCTGAAAGGAAACGATTTCGCCAGGGCCATAGTTTTACAACGGAGGTATACTATGAAAAAATCTCTCTTAATCTGCGCCGTTTTCCTGCTTGTTGCCGGTTTGACCGGCGCGACCGCCATCAATGGACAGAAAGTCGAAACCGTGGACGGGGTTAAAGTCGTCCACAATCCCGCGGCGGGGAAATGGAGTAAATCCCCCCAGGTTTCGCTGCAGGCCGTTCAGACCATCGGCAATGTCGATTCCGATGACGAAAACATCGCCTTCCACATGCCCTCGGACCTGGCCGTGGATGCCGACGGCCGCATCTATATCCTCGACACCGGCAACCACCGCATCCAGGTGTTCGACAAGAACGGAAAATATCTCAAAACGGTCGGGCGTCAGGGCCAAGGACCGGGCGAGTTCTTCATGCCCGGTTCGCTGGAGCTGGACGGGCAGGGCCATCTCATCATCGGCGAATCCAGCGCCGCCCGCATCCAGTCGATCGGGCTCGACGGGAAGCTGGGGAAAACGATCAAGATGACCGATGGAATGGTGGGAAAACTCCTGCTCCTGCGCTCGGGCCAAATCGTCATGGCCGGGGCGGGCGGCGGCCTGGGGATGATCCGCATTTCGTCCAGCGGGACGGAGGATACCAAACCGGCCGCGCTGTTCAAGGTCCTCGATGCCGATGGAAAAATCGCGCGCGAATTCGGTCGCGGGAGTGAATTCGGCGATTTCATGGTCACCCGGATGGCCAACGAAATGTACGGCGCGGTCGGCCCTTTGGACGACCTCTATGCCGTCTTTCCTTATCAGAACCGAATCGAAAGATACTCCTCCGACGGCCGCCTGTTGTGGCGCGCCGATCGGGATCTCTCTTATTCCATGGAGATCAAAGGTAAGGGCGATATTAAAAGCGAGGGCGGTTCAGAGAACCGGTCCGTGACCATCAAGATGCCGGATCTGACCCGCTGTGCGACGGGCACGGCCGTGGACGGCAAAGGCCGACTCTGGGTCGTGACCCTCAACCGCCAGCTCCGCAAGGAGGAAATCGTCCAGGTTTCGATGATGATGACGAACAATAACGGCGTCACTTCGGGAAAAGAGACGGCTAAAGGCGACGTGGAACTCCGCTCCACCGACGCTTACAAACTCGAGGTTTTCGATGCCGACGGTGCGCTTCTCGGCTCCGTACCGGTTAAGACCTTCGTCGACGGGATATTCATCAAAGGTGATCGCCTTTTCCTGCTGGATAAGCTTCGGGGCGTTCAGATCCACGAGTTCAAGATCATCGGCTGACGCGGCGCGATCCGCCTATTTTTTCCTCAAATGAGCGCCCGCCCCTTCGTTTCCGGGATCCACAGCCACATGACGGCGGCGCATAGAAACGATGCCGCGACCAGAAGGAAGGCCGTCCCGAACCCCCGCTGCTGGGCCAGCGAGCCCATGACCAGCGGGGCCACGGCCGAAACGACGCGGCCGATGTTGTAAGTGAAGCCCTGCAATGTGGCTCGGATCGCCGTTGGATAGAGTTCCGCCGTCAAGGCTCCGAATCCGGCGAAATAGCCCGTTCCGAAGAAGGCAGCGAAAGGACCCAGGAGGAAAAGCGCCAGCGGCGCTTTGACGGCCGAATAGAGCAGCACAAAGCCGGCGGCGGCCGCGAGATAGCCCATGTACGTCCGCTTGCGGCCCAGCGAATCGCTGACGTATCCGAAGGTTAAATAACCCAGCCAGGTCCCGATCTGCATGAAGGCGACGAGAAGCGGCATGCGGCCGGGAGAGAAGCCCATCCCGCCCTGGTCGCGGGCCAAAGACAGATACCCGGGAATCCACAGGTTGAATCCCCAATACCCGAACATGGTGAAGGCGTTCATAACCGTGACAAAAACGGTCACACGGAGGAGGCTCCCGCGCAGAACGGCAAAACGGCCCGCGGGAGCGTCTGCCGATCGTGCCCTCGTCTCCCGCCAGATGGCCGGTTCCTCGACCTTGGACTGGATCCAGAAGATGAGGAGTGCCGGAAGCGCTCCGATGAAAAAAACCGCCCGCCAACCGAAGCGAGGATAGACAAAGGCCGTGACCAGCGCGGCGGCCGCGTAGCCGACGGCCCAGAAGCTCTGGACGAAGGCGAGGGCTTTGCCGCGGTGCTCGGCCGGCCAGGTCTCGGAGACAAGCGCGGCTCCGCTGGCCCATTCGCCGCCCATGCCGAGCCCCAGGAAAACGCGGAAAACGGCCAGCATGGGAACGCTTTGGGCCAGTCCGCAAGCGGCGGTGAAAATCGAGTAGATGAGCACCGAGGCCCGCAGGGCGCGGGTCCGTCCGAACTTGTCGGCGATGATCCCGAACAGGATTCCGCCGGCGGCCGAGGCGACAAGAGTGAGCGATCCCATGAAGCCCGCCGTGGCCTTGGTCATGCCCAAATCTTTCATCAAGTAGGCCAGGACCAGGGCATAGAGCATGACGTCGAAGGCGTCGAGCATCCAGCCCAACGAAGCGGCAGCCAGAGAGCGGCGGGCGGTCGGCGAAGCCAGTCTCAGCCAGCCGAACAGCCGGCCTCTCTCATTTTTCATCCATCCTCCAAATTAAAAAACCCCGCCCCCTCGGAGGAAGGGACGGGGAAGGACGAACATTAGAACCGGACTACTTTTTCTCCGGCTGGGGGGTGAGCTTGTTCGTCTCGACCAGGAGCCTTAAGTACCAGTCCGGGAAGGGCAGGGGATTGCGCTTGCGGGTCTTGACGTCATAGATCCAGAGCTTGTTGAACTTGACCATCAGGTCATCGCCGAGCTTCCACCAGGCGTCGGTCACGGCAGCGGCGTTGGACAGGCTGTATTCGGTCAAGTATTTGGCGGCCGCGGCAGGATCTTTGGCGTAAAGCTCCAGGGCGTTCTTGTCGATAAGGGGAGCTCTTTCAAGGGCGCTCTTTTCCCATTTGTCCTGGGCTGCCCGGACATCCTGGATGGCCAGATTGTAGAGGAGCTGGGTGTGGAAATCGGCGTAGTCGAAAGCCCAGCGGGTGGACTCGCGGTTAAATACCCAGTGGTCGCCGATCTGGAAACCGCGGGGGATTTCGGTGATGCCGTTGTACAGGGGCATGTAGCAGGAGGTGTCCTGATGGCCGAAGGCCAGCCAGACGATTCCGCCGATGGGGTCGGGCATTCCAGTGCGGGCTTGGGTGATGGTGACATATTCGGCCCGATTGACGCCGATGATCCGGGGGGTGTTATAGGTTTTTCCGTCGAGCTTGAATCCGTAGGGCAGGAAGTTGGGATTGCCGAAGGGGCCGCCCTGCAGGCCGCGGGACGGGTCGAAGATCGTTCCTTCGCATTTGTCCCGGGTCATCCGCATGACGTCGCCGACGGACAGCTTTTTCTCCGGCTTGGCCGAGAAGGGGAGGTCCATGTTGGGCGTCTCGGGACCGAGGTTGAGGGACGGGGCGACGAGATTGAAGAACCGCCACAGGCGGACGCGGGAGCCGTTCGTGGACGCGGCGCTGACTTCGTTGGGCGAGTAGGTCCGTTTCCAGTTGAACGGTTTGCCGCCCTTGGGGTCATAGAGTTTCTGCTCCACGGCGAACGTGACGACGTTCGGGGAAGCCATGTAATAGTCTTTGTTTTTCAGGTCGATTTCGCCGATCCGCGACTCGTTGGGGCAAACCGAGACGTGGTCGTCGGGGACGCGCTGGGCGCACCACACCGCGCCGGGCTTGCCGCTTTGGGGCGTCCACAGCGCTCCGGCGGGAAAGATCTCGAACACCCAGACTTCGTTGGGGTCGGCCACGGCCAGCATTTCGCCCGAATCGGTAAATCCATAGCCGTACTTTTCGGACAGTTCGCCCATGATCTTGATCGCCTCGCGGGCGGTCGAGGCCCGTTCCATGGCCATGAGGGTCAGCATGGTGATGTCGAACTTCGGGGCGGAAGTGTTGTTCTCGATTTTAGCCACGCAGCCGATGGTGGACTCGCCGATCGAGACCTGTTTATCGTTCATGTAACCGAAGTCGCCGTGGATGTAGCCGTAGGTGTGGGGTAGTTCAGGGATCTCCAAACCAGAGAAGCTGTCCAGCGCGACCCGGTCCCATTTGAGGCCGAGGTCGGGTGACCAAGCGTCGAACTGCCCGATGTGGTAGATCTTGCGCATGTCGCCGGGCTTGTGGTCGGCCGCGGGGATGCGGCGGAAGGTCCAGTCGCAGGTGCCGCAATCGCAGGTATGCGTGGTCATAACCGAGCCGTCGGTCGAGGCGGACTTGCCGACCATGATGACGGTGCAGGCTTCGAGCCGCGGGTCGACGTCCCCGCAGGTCGGGCAGACGGCGGGAGATGCCGAAGACGTGTTGGGGGCGGGCTGGGCCTGTTGCGGGCTTCCGCTCCACATGGATCCGCCGATCATCAGGACGGCGGCGATCAGGATGGCCCAAAAGGCGGGTTTCTTATGCATGGTTTCCTCCTAGGTCATCACTATAGCGGAAGGAAAGAGGAAAGATCAACGGAAAAATCGCGGTGGAGGAACCGATCGCTTAAAATCCCGGGTCGGTGATCTTTCTTTCCGTCCAGGTCCCGAATTTGGCCAATTGATCCTTGATCTCGGCCGCCTTGCCGACGACGACCAGGACGAAGTCGCCTTGCGGGAGGAGCTTGGCCGCGGCCGCTTTGAGGTCGGCTGGAGTGGCGGCTTTAACGCCGGCCAGGTACTTGTCGTAATAATCGAACCCCAGACCGAAGAAGGCCAGCCGGGCATAGGCGCCGGCCTTGGCCGCGTTCGATTCCAGTGTCGGCGGGAACTGGCCTTGGACATAATTGCGGGCGCTTTCCGCTTCCTCGGCTGAAAATCCTTCCGTCCCGGCCTTCTTCAACAAATCGAAGACGATCTGGAGCATCTCGCCGATCTTGTCGTTCTTGGTATAGGAGCTGGCCGTCATCAATCCGCCGGAGCTGTAGGCGGCGAATCCGCTGTTGGCGTTATAGGTCAGGCCGCGCTTGATGCGAAGTTCGGTCATCAGCCAGGAGGTGAACCGCCCTCCGAAAAGAGTGTTCATGGTCGCGGCTTGGGGATGGAGGGGGTCGTTCAGGGCATATCCCGGCGCCCCCATCACCCAATAAGCCTGGGTGGCGTCCGGCTTATCGATAAGGATGAGCTTCATCCCTTTGGGCTTGGGCAAAGGAGGGAGGGAGACGGCGGGGACGTTCGCGGCCCCGGTCCACCGGCCTATGGTGGAGTTGAGAAGGTTCTTGGCCTTGACCGGATCGATGTCGCCGACGACGGCGGCCACGGCCTTGGCCGGGCCGTAGTACTTTTTATAATAAGCCTTCAGGTCGGCCGCGGTCATCTTGGCCAGGGAAGCCTCGGTGCCCATGGCCTGGTGGCCCAAGGGGTGGGCGCCGTAATAGGCTTTGTTGAAGTAATAGCGGGCGGCCGCGCCGGGATTATCCTTTATGGCCTGCAGGCTGTCCAAGCGCGTCTTGCGCTCTTTATTGAATTCATCTTCCGTAAAGGCCGGATTCATCAGGGCGTCCGCCCCGATCTCCAGCAACTTGGCGAAATGCTCGGTCAGGCTGTCGGCGCTCAGGGAGACCATTTCCTCGGTACAGCCGAAGCCGAGCCGGGCGCCCAGGAAGTCGACGGCGTCGGCGATGGCGTCGGCGCTTCGGGAGGCCGTTCCCTGCATCAGGAGGGACGAGGTCATGTTGGCGATCCCCTCGAGATCCGTTGGCTCTTGGGCCGATCCCGCGCCGCGGAGCATCAGCCGGAAACTGATGATGGGGGTTTCCGTCGATTTCAGAAAGTAGACGGTGATGCCGTTTTTAAGGACGAATTTTTCCGGTGTCGGGAGCTTGAAGGCGGCCGAAGCGAAAAGCGGAGCGAGGAGAAGTCCCGTGATGAGAAGGGCGGCTTTGGCGCGGGCGTTCATTTCGAACCTCCTTCGGGGATGAGCCAGCCGATGGTTTTAGAGTTCTCGGTGAAATATTTTTTGACGGCTTCCGGAATCTGCTCCAGTTTGACGGCTTCATAAGATTTGATGCGGTCGAAGGCCTTCTCGAATCCGCCGTAGAGGATTTCCGCCTGGCCCAGGGCGCCGGCCTTGCCGTTGATCGTCTGCAGTCCGAAATAGAAATCCGAGCGCGTCATGTTGACGGCTTTTTGAAACTCGATTTCGGTCAGTCCGGAGGTCTTGATCTTGGCCAGTTCTTCCTCGATCACCTTTTCGATCAGGTCCAGATCGGCGCCCGGGCGCGGTTTGACCGCGATCTGGAAAAGCTGGGGATCGATCGTCTCGCCGATCCCGCCGTAGACATTGATGGCCAGCTGTTCCTCCCTGACCAGCCGCTTGTAAAGGCGGCTGCTCTCGCCGGAAAGAAGAGCTTTTTCCAGGATGGACAGGGGGAAAAAGTCGGGCGATAAAGCGTTCGGACCATGCCAGACCACCTGGAAAGAGGGGGCTTGGGCGGCCTTGCGCAGGACGATCCGCTTCGTCCCGATCTGGGGCGGCTCGACCGTGGAAACGGCCGGCGGGGGAGTGCCCTTGGGGATAGGTCCGAAATAGGCTTTAAGGAGCTCCAGCGCTTTGGCGCTCTCGAAATCGCCGACCAGGATGAGGACGGCGTTGTTGGGCGAATAATAGGTCCGGTAGTAGGCCATGACCTCATCGCGCCGCCAGCTCAGAATGTCGCTCATCCAGCCGATGACATCCCAATGATAGGGATGGGCCATGATGGCCGTGGCCCGGACATTCTCGCTCAAAATGCTGTCGTTGTTGTTGTCCACACCCGCCCGGCGTTCCGAGGCGATCACCCCCCGTTCGGACTCGAAGACCTGGGGTTCGAAAACGAGGCCTTGGATGCGGTCGGCCTCCATGGCGATCATATCCTCCAGCGCGGCGCCGGGGAACCAGTCCGTATAGCCCGTCATGTCGTCGCCGGTGAAGGCATTGTTGGCCCCGCCGGCGAACTCCATGCGGCGGTCGAATTCGCCCGGGCCGAATTTCTTCGAGCCGTTGAACATCATGTGTTCGATGAAGTGAGAGACCCCGGTCAGTCCGGGCCGTTCGTTCCGCGAACCGACGCGGAAATAGGTGTACAGGGCGATGTTGGGGATCGCATGATCCTCGAGCAGGAGAATCTTGAGTCCGTTGTCCAGGGTCTGGACCTTGACGTCCTCCTTGCGGAAGGCGGCCGAACCGGCCGCGGCGAAGACTGCCAGGAGAAGAGCGAGAACGGCGATTTTACGTTTCATGAGGGAACCTCCATTCGGCCGCCTACTGTAACAAACGGGCTCCTTGCGGTCAAATATCGGGGTTTATCCCGCCCGGTAAAATGATGATTGCATCGCCGGTCCGTTGCGCTATAATAAGCCTGAAAGGAAGGGCTTGAGCGTGCGTCCTAGCGGGCAAATCAAGACGTTCTGTCTGCTCCTGGCCGACGAAATCTATCATACTTTTCAGTATCTGCGGAGCCGGCGCGGAGTCCTGCCCGGAGAGATCTTCCATCAGTTTTTCGCCATGGGCTACCGTTCGGCCCCCATCGTGTGCCTGATCACGTTTCTGATCGGCATCACCATCTCGCTGACCTCGGCCGCCCAATTGCGGCAGTTCGGCGCCGATATCTACCTGGCCGACCTGATCGGCATCGCCATGATCAAGGAGCTCGTTCCGCTCATGGCCGGGATCATGCTGGCGGGCAAGATCGGAGCCTCGATCACGGCCGAGATCGGCACGATGAAGGTTTTGGACGAACTCGACGCCCTGACGACCATGGGAATCGTTCCGGTCAAATTCCTGATGACGCCTCGGCTGATCGCCATCACACTGGCCGTGCCTCTGCTCGTCGCGCTGGCCGATTTCGTCGGCATCGCCGGCGGAGTGCTGGTGGCCAAAATCGCCCTGGGAACGCCGGCTCCGGTCTTCCTCCGCGAGGTTATGTCCGTCGTCACGCTGGGCGATTTCCTGACCGGACTTTGGAAAACCCTTGTTTTCGGCTGGGCTGTGGTCATTGCCGCCGGGTTCAAGGCCTTCACCATCGAAGCCGGCGCCGAAAGCGTCGGAAAAGCGACGACCGAAGCCGTCGTCCTGTCCATCGCCCTGATCATCGGGCTGGACTGCGTCTTCGCCTTCGTCTTGTATTGAGGAACGCATGGAGATCATCCGCGTCCGCGGCCTCGATGTCGGGTACGGAACCGCCGTCGTCCTCCGCGGATTGGAATTCGACGTTCCCCAAGGCCGGATCACCGTCATCGTCGGCGAAAGCGGGTCGGGGAAATCGACCCTGCTTAAAACGATGATCGGCCTCCTCCCGCCTCTGCGGGGCGAAATCAGCCTGGCCGGAGAGCCGATCGACTTCTGGTCCGAGCGCGACCTGCGCAAGCTTTACCGGAGGATCGGCGTCCTCTACCAGACCGGCGCCCTGCTCAACTCCCTGACCCTGTTCGAAAACATCGCCCTGCCCATCCGCATGCATCACCGGGACTGGCCGCGCGAAAAAACGGCGGGCCGGGTCCGGGACATGCTCGGGCGCGTCGGCCTCCACGATCAGGACGACAAGTATCCCTATGAGCTTTCCGGCGGCATGCGTAAGCGGGCCGCCCTGGCCCGGGCCATGGTCCTCGACCCCGACCTCATCTTTTGCGACGAGCCGTCGGCCGGCCTCGATCCCATCACTTCGTCGGGGCTGGACGAGCTCCTGAACGAACTTCGGACGGCCCACGGCGTCACCTTCGTCGTCGTGACCCATGAACTGCGTTCGATTGCCCGGATCGCCGACCAAGTTCTGGTCATCCGCGACGGGGCGATCTGTTTCGCCGGGGAGTACACGGGCATCCCGGCTTGTCCCGATCCTTATATTCAGGCTTTTTTCCTGAGGAAGGCGGAGCCATGATCACCAAAGAACAAAAAATTCGGCTGTCCGTCTTTACGACGGCTTCCCTGGCCTTGTTTCTGCTTTTTCTGGCCTTGCTCATCACACCCAAGCTCAAATCCCGGGGGTCTCCTTATTTGATCAATTTCAAAGGCACTTCGGTCAACGGACTCCTGGTGGGCGCTCCCGTCAAATACCAGGGAGTCGAAGTGGGTTCGGTGAAGCAGATCGAAGTCCATCCTGACGATCTGGCTTCGATCCGGGTGGAACTCGATATCAACAAGTATTTTCCGGTCAAGACGGACATGTCGGCCACCATGACGTTCGCCGGGATCACGGGCTCCAAGTTCATCGAGCTGGCCGGGGGGACGAATGAAGCGGTGGACCTGGCGCCGGGCGGCGAAATCCCGATGGCCCGCGGGCTGGGCGAGAAGGCCGAAGACATCCTGGTCAATATCGACGGCGCCGTTCGCCGCATCAACGACCTGCTGGGGCCGGAGAACCAGAAACGCATTTCCGCGTTCCTGGAGAACACCGAACAGAGCGCGGCCATCGTCTCCGACGTCCTGCAGGCCAAGAAGCAAAACCTGGGCAACGCCATCTCCAACATCGAGAAAGCGGCCCTGGATTTCGGGGCCGTTACGGAGAACCTGCGCCGCATTTCGGGCGACTTGGGCGGATTGACGTCCAAGCTTGACGCCAACGCCGGGGAAGCGATGGACAACTTCAACAAGCGTTTCTCGGACGCCGAAATGGGTAAGGTCCTGCGCAACCTCGAGGCCTTCATCGAGATCGCCTCGTCCAGCCTGCAAAAGATCGAGACCGTCCTCATCGTTCAGCAGACCGACCTGCGGACGACCGTGGACAGCCTGGGCGCGGCCATCGACAACCTGTCCAAATTTTCGAGGGATCTCCTGGAGGATCCGACCCTGTTTCTCCGGAGCCGGAAGGTGAAGAAATGATGAAAAAAATCGCCCTTCTCGCCGCCGTCATCGTTGCCTGCTGGGGTTGTTTTTCATCCTCGCCGGGCAAGGCCTATCTCCAGATCCACCTGGAGGAGGGGACGGCGCCGGCCGCCCGGTTTGAAAAATCCCTTCTCATCGACCGTATCGTCGTCGACGAATTGTACGATGATTTTCGGATTCTGTACCGGCTTTCGCCCTACGAAGTCAATTACTATTCCTACAGTTACTGGGCCGAGAAACCATCCAAGATGATCCGCGATGCGCTGGACCATTATTTCGCCGCCCGGAATATTTTCACTAAAGTCATCTTGAATCAAGTCGGGGCCGAAGCCGATTGGGTTCTGCGGTGCACGCTTCACCGGATCGAGGAAAATGATGCCGAAACGGCTTGGGCCGCGCGCCTGGCCATGGATCTCGAGATTGCCGAGGTTAAGACCGGGGCCGTTCTGGCCGCTCGGCGTTTCGACCGCCGGGAACCGCTGACGAAGAAAAGCGTGGCCGAGTTGCCCGTCGTGCTGTCCCGCATCCTGGCCGAGGAGCTGAACGCCCTGTTTCAGGAGTTGAAGGATAAGTAAAAACTCAGTCGGGTTCATATTCGTGGGGGCGGGAGCGGGTAGAACAAGCTGACGGTTTGGCGACCCCCTCGGAATTTTCAAGCTGTTCCATCGCCGTTTTCGGCAGCCCGGATGCGGAAATGTTCGTGCTGCCTGGACCCATCGCATTTCGGAGTTGACTTTGAATCGGCAAATTCCGTATGATCTGTGACTTCCTTAAGGCTCAAAGTACACAATTGGAAATACGTCGTTCCATAATGAGGTAAAAATGGCCAATTCGCTGTTTCGCAAAAAACCCCTGCACGTGCTCCTGGCAGAACTTCATGGAGAAAACCGGCTTCGCCGGATTCTCGGGCCGGTGACATTGACGAGCCTCGGCGTCGGGGCCATCATCGGCACCGGCATTTTCGTCCTGACCGGAGTCGCCGCTCACGACAAAGCCGGCCCGTCGCTCATGATTTCGTTCGTCGTCGCCGGTTTGGCCTGCATGTTCGCGGCCTTTTGCTACGCCGAGTTCGCGTCGATGGTCCCGGTGGCGGGGTCCGCATACACCTACGCTTACGCCACCCTGGGCGAATTGTTCGCCTGGATCATCGGCTGGGACCTTGTCCTGGAGTACGCCGTCGCCTCGGCCACGGTGGCCCACGGCTGGTCGCATTATTTCCAGGATTTCTTATCCATCTTCAAGGTCTATATTCCCAAGGTCATCGGTTGGGCGCCATTCAAATTTATTCCCGAAACCGGCCGGATGATCCCCAGCGGAAGCTGGTTCGATTTGCCGGCCATCGTCATCACCTGCATCATCACGGCAATCTTGATCCGAGGGATTCGTCAGAGCGCCGTGTTCAATACAACGATGGTCATTTTTAAGGTGGTCATCGTCCTTTTCGTCATCATCGTCGGCGCCTTTTACATCAATCCCAAGAACTGGGCGCCCTTTGCGCCCTTCGGGTGGAGCGGAATCAGCTTTTTCGGCAAGACGATTTTAGGGAAATCCGTCGGCGGCGCGCCGGTGGGAATGTTGGCGGGCGCGGCGATCAGCTTTTTCGCCTATATCGGGTTCGACTCGGTGTCCACGCACGCGGAAGAGGCGAAGAGACCCCATAAGGACGTGCCCATCGCCATCATC
Source organism: uncultured Eubacteriales bacterium (assembly GCA_964557435.1). GTDB lineage: Bacteria > Acidobacteriota > Aminicenantia > Aminicenantales > UBA4085 > UBA4085. Next base: position 135,727 of record CAZLAM010000137.1, on the reverse strand, counting down.
TCCTCGCTCCTCATCTGTACGGTTCTCTACATTCTTGTGGCGGCCGTGCTGACCGGCATGGTTCCGGCGGATAAAATCGACATCAACGCTCCCGTTTCCCAGGCGTTCAAGCAGGTCGGTTTGGGATGGGCCCAATTCCTCGTCTCCTTGGGCGCCCTGGCGGGGATGACTTCGGTGCTTCTGGTCATGATGCTGAGCCAGCCCCGGATCCTGTTGGCCATCGCCCGCGACGGACTGCTTCCTCCCAGCTTTTTCGGAGCCGTTCATGAGAAGTACCGAACGCCCTGGAAATCCACGATCTTGACCGGCGCTTTCGTCGCCGTCATGGCCGCCCTGCTTCCTCTGGAGATTCTGGCCGAACTGGTCAATATCGGGACCCTGCTGGCTTTCGTCATCGTCTGCGCCGCGGTCCTCATCATGCGGAAGACGCATCCCAAGGCGGAGCGGCCTTTCCGGGTTCCGTTGTATCCCATCACGCCCATTCTCGGCATTCTGTTGTGCCTCATGCTGATGTTTTCCCTGCCGGCCCAGAACTGGCTGCGTCTGTTCGCCTGGCTGGCGGTCGGCATCATCATTTACTTCCTGTACGGGAAAAAACACAGCACCATGGAAAAAATGTCGGCCGAGGATGCCGTCGAAAAAACCGGAATCTAGAGTCCGCAAATCATCATCGGCGCCTCGGCCCGAGGCCGGGGCGCTGATGATGTCCCTTTCGGGGAGACGATAATTCTACCGGAAGCTCCGTTTCCGCTTCCGCCCGGCGGTCATCCGGAGGCTCGATGCGGAATGATAGGAATCTGCTTTTTTTGAGACGTGACGAATTCCCGCTCTTGACGATGATTCTCCCCACCCGGCCATGCCGGAAGTGTCGCGCCAACCCATCCCGGAGTCATTAAAAGGGGGGACGGAGTTCCGTTCGGGTGAACAGGTCTGGTTTCCAGAGGACCGGATTTTCAGGCCATTCCGGAGCATCCCCCTATCCCCCTCACGCCCCGAGCCCTCCATTTGATTTTAATCCGCCCCTCCGCTATAGTGCCTTCTCTTCATTTCCTCGGAAAGGCGAAACGCATGGCCGCGAAAAAAAACCGCCTGACGCTCTATATCTTCATCGGCATGGGCCTCGGCCTTTTCATCGGAGCCGTCTTTCCCCACGTCGGGGTCAGTCTCCGACCCTTGTCCATGATCTTCATCCGGCTCATCAAATCGATCATCGCCCCCCTCATCTTCGCCACGATCGTCGTCGGGATCGCCGGACACAGCGATCTCAAGTCTGTCGGCCGGATGGGATTGAAGGCCATCGTTTATTTTGAGATCGTGACGACGATCGCCCTGTTCATGGGGCTGGGTTTCGTCAACCTGACCAAACCGGGCGTGGGCGTCCAGCTTGTCTCGGGCGGCGATTTGGCCGGGATTGCAGCCCAGCCCCAGACCTTCGCCGAAGTCCTTGTCCATATTTTCCCCCAAAGCTTCTTCCAGGCGGCGGCGGAGGGGAATATCCTTCAGGTCGTCGTTTTCAGCATTATCTTCGCCGCGGGTTTGAGCCTGGCCCATCACAAGAAGAAAGTCCTCCTCGACCTCCTCGACAGCGTCGCCGAGACGATGTTCAAGTTCACCGGCATCGTCATGAAGTTCGCCCCGATCGGTGTCGGCGCGGCCATCGCCGTGGCCGTGGGGAGCAAGGGGCTGTCCGTCCTGGTCAACCTCGGCCTCCTCATCCTGACATTTTACGCCTGCGCGATCAGTTTCGTCGTCTTGGTCTTCGGCGCCGTCATCCTGATTTTTAAGATTCCCGTCAAGCGTTTCATCCGGGCCGTCAAGGAGCCCGCCCTGATCGCTTTCTCGACCACGAGCTCAGAGGCGGCCCTGCCCAAGGCGCTTCAGAATATGGAAGCCATGGGGGTTCCGCGGGAAGTCGTCTCCTTCATCCTGCCGACCGGGTATTCCTTCAACCTGGACGGGACGTCGCTGTACCTTTCGCTGGCTTCGGTCTTCGTCGCCCAAGCCGCCGGCATACATCTTTCTTTCGGCCAGCAATTGGTCATGGTTTTCACCCTGATGCTGACCAGCAAGGGTGTGGCCGGTGTGCCCCGGGCCTCACTCGTCATCCTGGCCGGAACCCTGGCCTCCTTCGGCCTTCCGCTCGAAGGGGTGGCCATTCTCCTGGGGATCGACGAGCTCGTGGACATGGTCCGGACGACGGTCAATGTCGTGGGCAATTGCCTGGCCTCGGTTGTCATCGCCAAATGGGAAGGCAAGTTCGTTGAAATCGAGGACCCCGTCCTTTGAAGCCGGCCGGGCGAGTGTCCCGGAAAAGCGAATCGGGCCACCGGCCCCCGCATGATGGAACCGGAAATGAAGGAGCGGCCGTGTCTTTGATCGCAGAGGTATCCTGAAGGCCGCGATCGGCGAAATTCATCCCAGGAGGAAGGCATGCGCGTGGAACGAATCGAAATCCGCCATACCAAGATGGAGCTTGTCTCGGCTTTCGAGACGTCGATGGGTGTAGAGGCCACTGAGGACCATATCATCGTCCGCGTCGACGGCGACGGGCTGACGGGCTGGGGCGAGTGCGCGGTTGAGGAATTTCCCCTCTACTCCCCCGAGACCGTCCAGACGGCCTGGTCCGTACTCCATGACTGCCTGATCCCGGCCGTTCTCGGCCGGCGCATCGAGCGGGTCGACGAGGCCGTCGCTCTGTGGTCCAAGTTCCGCGGTCACCGCATGGCCAAGGCCGGGTTGGAGCAGGCCCTCTGGGACGCCCTGGCCAAGGCCCAGGGCCTGCCGCTGTCCAAGATGCTGGGCGGCAGGCGCGACCGCGTGCCCGTCGGCGTCAGCGTCGGCCTGCAGGCTTCGCCCGAAGACCTCGTCCGCAAAGTGGCGGCACACTTGGACGAGGGTTACCGCCGGATTAAAATCAAGATCGCCCCGGGGCGGGATCTGGAGCTGGTCCGAGCGGTGCGTCGGGAATTCCCCGGGATTCTGTTTCAGGTGGACGCCAACTCCGCTTACGATTTGAGCTTCACTTCCCTCTTCCGGGCCATGGACGACTATGACCTCCTGCTTATCGAACAGCCGCTCAGCCACGAGGACATTTATGACCATTCCAAGCTGCAGAAGGAACTCAAGACCCCCATCTGCCTGGACGAGAGCATCCACAGCCTCGCCGACGCCCGGGCCGCCGTGGAACTCCGGAGCTGCCGCATCATCAACATCAAGCCCGGCCGCGTCGGCGGGTTCTTGGAATCCATGGCCATCCACGACTTCTGCGCGGCCAACGGCATTCCCGTCTGGCACGGCGGAATGCTGGAGTCCGGCATCGGGCGGGCCGGAAACGTGGCCTTGGCTTCTTTACCCAATTTTACCCTGCCCGGCGACATCTCGGCCAGCCGCCGCTATTTTAAACAGGATATCGTCGAGCCCGAATTCGTCCTCGGCCCCGATTCGACGATGGCGGTGCCGACCGGGCCGGGGATCGGCGTCGAAGTCCTCTTCGACCGATTGGACAAGGTGACCGAGCGCCGCGAGGAATTCCGTTCCTCTTGATTTCGGCTGGGGAACGGCTATAATCCTCCCTCTGAGGTCATCATGAAATTCCTGCTTCCTAAAGAACCGGCGTTCTCTGAAAACTTCCTCAAAATGTCCGCCGCCCTGACCGAAATCACGGCCGTCTTCCAGGACTTCGCCCGCGAATTCCGCGACTTCGAATCTTACTGGCGGAAGACCAAGTCCATCGAACACAAGGCCGATGAAATCGCCCATGGCATCATCAGCCTGATCAACAAGAGCTTTATCACCCCCTTCGATCGCGAGGACATTTATCAGCTCATCCACGAATTCGACGACATCATCGACCTCCTGGAAAACACCGTTCACGACATCTACCTCTACGAAGTGAGCGAGAAGAAGCCGTTCATCGACGAATTCGCCGGGCTCATCGGCCGGGCCACCATCGCCCTCAACAGTCTCGTGGCCGAGGTCTTCGAAAAGCAGAAATACACCGACTCTTTGTGGAAGCTCATCCGCGAGCTGCATGACCTGGAGGATGAGGGCGATCTAGTCTATCAGCGTTCGGTCCGTCTCCTGTTCCGGGAAGAAAAAGACCCCATTACCATCATCAAATGGAAGGATATCCTGGGGACGCTCGAACACATCATGGACGTCTACCAGAACATGAGCAATACCGTCGAGGGCATCGTGGTCAAGGGCAGTTAGTCATGGCCTGGGGCTTCGGGTTCATCGTCTTCATCATCGCCGTCGCCCTCGTTTTCGATTTCACCAACGGCATGCACGATGCGGCCAATTCCGTGGCCACGATCGTCTCGACCCGCGTCCTCAGCCCTAAACGAGCCGTCATCTGGGCCGCCTTTTTCAACTTCGCCGCCTTTCTCATCTTCGGTACGGCCGTGGCCAAGACGGTCGGCCAGGGTTTGATCGACATCACCGTGGTTGATCCCGTCGTCATCCTGGCCGGCCTGCTCGGGGCCATCGCCTGGAACCTCATGACCTGGTATTTGGGTCTTCCGTCGAGCTCGTCCCATTCCCTGATGGGAGGCTATTTGGGAGCGGCCGTGGCCAAGGCCGGTTTTAAAGTCGTCATTCTGAGCGGTTGGGTCAAGATCGTCATCTTCATCGTCCTGGCCCCCGTGCTGGGTATGATCTTCGGGCTCATTCTCGAAATCCTGGTGACCTGGATGTTCCATCGCCAGCCTCTGGCTGTCGTCAACGTCTGGTCCAAGCGGATGCAGTTCGTCTCGGCCGCCCTCTACAGCCTCGGCCACGGCGGCAACGACGCCCAGAAAACGATGGGCATCATGGCTTCGCTTCTGTACTCTTCAGGTCATATGAAGGAATTTCATATTCCTTTGTGGATCGTCCTGGCCGCCCATTCCGCCATCGCCATGGGGACATTGTCGGGCGGCTGGCGGATCGTCAAGACCATGGGGCAGAAGATCGTCAAGCTCCGGCCCATCGACGGTTTCTGCGCCGAGACAGCCAGCGCCGCCTCGATTTTTCTGGCCACCCACCTCGGCGTGCCCGTTTCCACGACCCATGTCATCACCGGCGCCGTGGCCGGCGTCGGCGCGGCCAAGAACGCCGCGGCGGTCAAATGGCAGGTGACGATCAAGATCGTCTGGGGCTGGATCCTGACGATACCCGCGGCCGCCCTTATCGCTGCTGTCGTCCATGAGGTCCTCTCGCTCTTTTTTTAGCCGGCGGTTGAAAAGCATTCTTCAAGGATTGGAGTTCCATTTTTCCCTCCGGAACGACGATGGCCATGAATCTTACAGTTAAAAAATCCGAATACTTCCATTTCCCTTTTCCGAAGGCGGTTGAATTCCCCGGTCCGTTGATACATTCGCGGCGCCAAACCCCGATTTTTAAATCGGGGTACAAAGCGCCGCTCAGTATTAACCCTGGACATGCCCCGGGCATTGGGTTTATATAGATTTTCTCTGCCCTACGGAGGTCTCTCCATGACATCGAAACGCGCTTGGCTCGGGTTGTTCATCATCGTGATCCTGGCCGGGGCCGCGGGGGCATCCGCCGCCGAGGAAGGGTTCCGCCCTCCGGCCGTCCCGCTCATCACCCACGACCCGTATTTCAGCATCTGGTCGGCCTCCGACCGCTTGACGGACGGGTGGCCGCGGCACTGGACCGGAAAAACGCAGGCCCTGTCGGCCCTGATCCGGGTCGATGGAAAACCATATCGCGTCATGGGGCCGGCGCCCCGCCGGGTCCCGCCGCTGACCCAGAAGAGGCTCGACATCACTCCAACGCGGACCGTCTACACCTTCAAAGACGCCGGCATCGAGCTGACCCTGACTTTTCTCTCGCCGCTCCTGGCCGGCGACATGGACATCCTGGCCCGGCCGGTGAGTTACGTGACATTCGCCGTCCGCTCGGCCGACGGCCGCCCCCATGATACGTCGTTATACTTCGACGCTTCGAGCGAAATCGCCGTCAACGAACCCGGCCAAGCCGTGGTCTGGTCGCGTCTTCTCCTGGACGGTTTGGAGGCCCTGGCCATCGGTTCTAGGGATCAGCCCGTCCTGGAACGGAAGGGCGACGACGTTCGCATCGATTGGGGATACCTTTATCTCGGCATCCCGGCCGGAGAAAAGTCCCAAACCCGGCTGGCTCCGGCCGATGACTGCCGCAACGGATTCGCCGCCGACGGTCGTCTTCCCCGGCGCGATTCCACGGCCATGCCCCGGCCGGTCGAGGAGGGCTTCCCGGTCGCCGCCGCGGCATTCGACCTGGGTACTGTCGGAGACGCGCCCGTGTCGCGGTGGCTGCTTGTCGCCTACGATGACCGGTTTTCGATCGAGTATTTTTTCCGCAAGCTCCGGCCGTACTGGCGCCGGACGGGCTGGGAAGCATCCGACCTCCTCGAAGCGGCGGTCCGGGATTACGCGCCGCTGGGCGAAAAGTGCCGCCGTTTCGACGACGAGTTGATGGCCGACCTGACTTCCGTAGGAGGACGTAAATATGCCCTTATTTCCGCGCTGGCCTACCGGCAGTCGCTGGCCGCCCACAAGCTGGCCGCTGACATAGACGGTAGGCCGCTTTTTTTCCCCAAGGAAAACTTCAGCAATGGATGCATTTCCACGGTCGATGTAATCTATCCCGAGGCGCCGATGTATCTCCTCTTGAATCCCGCCCTCCTCCGGGCGCTTGTCGTCCCGGTCTTCGATTATGCCGCGGCCGGGGAATGGAAGTTTCCCTTCGCTCCCCACGACCTGGGCACGTATCCTCAGGCCAACGGACAGGCTTACGGAGGCGGGGCCAGGACCGAGGAGGATCAAATGCCGGTCGAAGAGAGCGGCAACATGATTCTGATGGCGGCGGCCTTGGCCAGGGTCGAGAAATCCCCCGCCTTCGCCCTCCGCTATTGGGATCTGCTCCGGACGTGGGCCGAATATCTCAAAACGAAAGGGCTGGACCCCGAAAACCAGCTCTGCACCGATGATTTCGCCGGGCATCTGGCCCACAACGCCAACCTTTCCATCAAGGCCATCCTGGCCCTGCGCGCTTATAGCGACTTATGCGAAAAGACCGGCCGGAAGGATGAAGCGGTCTCGTATAAGCGGCTGGCGGAAGGATTCGCCAAGGACTGGGTCCGGATGGCCGACGACGGAGATCATTTCCGGCTGGCCTTCGACAAGCCGGGGACCTGGAGCCAGAAATACAATCTGGTGTGGGACAAAATCCTGGGCTATGCCTTGTTTCCGCCCGAAGTCGCGCGCCGGGAGACGGCTTATTACCGCACCGTCCAGAAGACGTATGGCCTTCCGCTCGACAACCGGAAGGACTACACCAAGCTGGATTGGATCTTATGGACGGCGACACTGGCCGAAACCCCGGCTGATTTCGCCGCCTTCCTCGACCCCGTTTACGACTGGTTGAACACGACACCCGACCGCGTCCCCCTGACCGATTGGTATTCCACGGCCACCGGCCGGAAGACGGGTTTTCAAGCCCGGCCCGTGGTGGGCGGGGTGCTGATCAAAATGCTGTCCGATCCGGTCCTGGCCTCGAAATGGGCCGCTTGGGCCGCGAAATGAAGAGAGGACCAGGACGAGCTTCTCGCTCCCGTTTATAAAAAAGGAGGGATGAAATGATGAAACACTCGATGCTTTTCGTCTTGGCGGCGGTTTTGCTCATGGGCGCGGGCTGTTCCAAGAACGAGCCCCAGGCCCCGGCCAAGCCGGCTTCCTTCAAGGAGGACGTGGCCTTTCTTCAACAGTATCGGCGCGTCGCCGTCCTCGAGGAAACGATGGGGATGGCCCAGATCGCCGTCAATCCCGACCTCCAGGGCCGGGTCATGACCAGCACCGCCGGCGGGCCGGAGGGGTTGAGTTTCGGTTGGATCAACCGGGCCATGTTCGCCTCGGGCGAGAACAACCTGCACATGAACGCTTTTGGCGGTGAAGACCGCTTTTGGCTGGGGCCGGAGGGAGGCCAGTTCTCTCTCTTTTTCAAGAAGGGCGCACCCTTCAACCTGGACAATTGGTTCACTCCTCCGCCGATCAACGAGGGGGATTTCCAGATCGTCTCCCAGCAGATGAGTACGATTCATTTCCGCAAGTCCATGCATCTCGTGAACTACTCGGGCACGGAATTCGACCTCGAGCTCAATCGCGTCGTGTCCATCCTGGATAAAGCGGCGCTGACCGGCCTCGGCGTTCCACTCCCGGATGGCGTCCGGTCCGTGGCTTACGCATCGGATAACGCCATTACCAATACGGGAATGAACCCCTGGACCAAGGAGACGGGACTGCTGTCGATCTGGATCCTGGGCATGTTTAATCCGTCCCCGTCGACGACCATCGTCGTGCCCTTCAAAGCGGGGGAGGATAGCGCTCTCGGGCCGATCGTCAACGACGCTTATTTCGGCAAGGTCCCGGCCGACCGGCTCATTCTGGGTCCGGGCGTTCTTTTCTTCAAGGGGGACGGCCTTCATCGCAGTAAAATCGGAATCCCTCCCCGGCGGGCCTTGCCGTTTATCGGCAGTTATGACGCGGCCAACAGCGTACTAACCCTTGTCCACCTGACGCTGCCCGAAGGAGCGGCTGATTATGTGAATTCGATGTGGGAGATCCAGAAGAACCCGTACGGCGGCGATGTCGTCAATAGCTATAACGACGGCCCCGCCTCGCCGGGAGCGAAGCCGCTCGGGCCTTTCTACGAGATCGAGTCCTCATCCCCCGCCGTTGCTTTGAGGCCGGACGGGATCCTGCGGCATGTCCACACGACGATGCATTTCCAGGGTCCGGAAACGGCGCTCGACGAGATCGCCCGCCGGACACTGGGCGTGGGCCTGGCCGAAATCAAAAACGCTTTCGTTGCGAAATAAGGATCTCTTCCATTTTGTGTGAGTAAGATTGGGGTCATGGTTGAAGCGACCCATCGAGGGTTTAGCCGTTCCAATCAATCCTTAACCCTTGGCGATCCGGGCCAGGGATTTGCCGAAATGGGCGATCTCGTCCGGTGTGTTGTAATGGACGGCTCCCGCGCGGACCATGCCGCCCGTCTCTTCCACCCCGAGGCGTCGGGTGACTTCGAGGGCGTAGTAGTTGCCGTCCCAGACGAACACGCCGTCCTTGTCCATCTCCTCGGCGATCCTCCGCGGCGGAACGTTGGGGAGGCGGAAGGAATAGGTTGGAACCCGTTCATCGAACCGGGCCGTATCGGTCAAACCGAAGATTTTCGCCTCGGGCGTTTCCCGGAGCGCTCGGAGAAGAGCCAAGCTAAGGTCTTTTTCGTAGGTCCGAACCGCCGTCAAGGCCTGTTTGTAAAGGAGCGGGCGGCCCTGATAGGTTCCTTCTCCGGCGATGGTCAAGCCTTTCCCGAATTCCCGGCCGAGCCACTCGAAGTACTCCAGCGTCCCCAGCAAACCGGCGATGGCTTCGTGGTTTTGCGTGCCCGTCTCGAATTTGGTCGGGAGTGAATCCGAGGCCGGCCGGACTTTGTAAGCGAACAGCTCTTCGAGAAGCTCGCGGCGGCCGTAAAGAATCCCCATATGCGGACCGAAAAACTTGTAGGACGAGCAAGCCAGGAAGTCGAAATCTCCGGCCCGGACGTCGATGGGGCCGTGGGGGGCATAATGGACGGCGTCGATAAAGACGAGTGCTCCCGCCCGATGGGCCAGGGCGGTGATTTTTTCGACCGGATTGACGGTGCCCAGGGCGTTGGAGGCGTATCCGACGGCGACCAAGCGGGGCTTTTTATCCAGCGCTCTTTCGAGCGAGGCCATATCGAGTGTTCCGTCCTGGGGATGGAAATCGACCCATTCGACGGCGCATCCACAGTCCTCGGCCAGAAGGAGCCAGGGCGAAATGTTGGCGTCGTGGTCGAGACGGGTGACGACGATCGTGTCGCCGGGCCGGAAGATGCGGGCCAACGAGCGGCTCAAATGAAAAGCCAGAGTCGTCATGTTCTGGCCGAAAATGATCTCCTCGGGCCGTGCGGCGTTGAGGAAATCGGCCATCGCGGCCCGGGCCTTGGCGATGACCGCGTCCGAAGCGCGGCTGGTGGCGAAGGCACCCGCGTGGTTGGCGTTGGATTCGATCAAATATTCCAGCATGCGGTCGAGGGAATTCTTGGCCGCCTGGGTGCCGCCGGGATTGTCCAGATAAATCTCCTTGCGGTGCAGGGCGGGGAACTGATGTCGGATCTTGAGCAGGTCGAGAGCCATGAAAATCTCCTTCCGTGTTCGAGGGCGTCAGCGTCTCCGCAGAAGACCCTTTTCCATCTCCCGATTGAGGAGAAATTGATTGAGGTATTCCTCGATCTGGGCGGCCGTCTTCTCGTAGGCGTCTTGTCCCAACCCGCAGGGATCGCTGACCTCCCAGCCATAGAGTTTGTCCTTGGGGATCCGCGGCATTCCGGACAGACGCATGAAAACGGACGAATCCATGGCGATGAGGTAATCGAAGCCGTCGACGTCGAACTCGAGGACATGGCGCGGGATATGGGTGGAGAGGTCGACTCCGGTGAGCTTCTTGACCACTATCAGGGCTTCGGGCAGCATTCGGGTGGGGGAGGGAGAAACGCCGGCGCTCGACGCTTCGATCGCCCCGCCGTGACAATGTCCGGCCATGGCCATGGCCATCGGACTGCGGCACAGGTTGGCCAGGCAGACGAAAAGGATCTTGAGAGGCTTGTCGCCGTTGTCGGTTTTGTTCATGGGCGCTGGAAAGTTATAGCGGCGGTCGCTCTCCAAGTCAAGGGGTCCGGTACCGGCCTTCGTCCCCGCCGAGCCCCTCCTGGCGCCTCTTCGCTTACAACCAAAAATGCTGAATGGGTTTAATTTTCTTCTCTACGCCGCTTCCCCGGTCTAAAATTTCGGACCCGCGGTCTTTTCCCCGGGGGCGGCTTATTTCTTAACCGGCGGGGGGGGGAGCGGTTTTGCCTCGGCTTCCGCCAGGATCTTTTCCACGGCCGATTCATGGATAAAGCCGGTTAAGAGGACGCCGATGGCCGACCGGTATTTCACTTCATACCAGTCATACCAGCGGCCTGTCTTGCGCATGGGGGTGAAAACCGTTCCGACCGCCAGTTTGTCCTGAACGATCTCGCCGTTGACGGCGGGCTCCATCCGGATCACCGCGCCGGCGACCTTGATCCTGATCTTTGACTGCGTCGTCGGAGCGCACGACGCCAGGATGATCACGAATAAACCCAAGACCATCTTCAATAGAACATGTCGATGTCGAAACATGGGATGCCCTCCTTTGGGGTTCTCCATCCGTCAGCGGGCCTCGAACGCCAGATTGACCAGGATCCAGCGTTGGTCCGCTTTTTCCAAGCTCCAGATATAGGTTCCCTCAAACAGGGTTTCGCGATCTTTCTTGCCCTTGGCCTGGCCCGTCCAGGTGTGGCTGAAACGGGCCCGCAGGCTGAAGTTGGGATAGCGGGCATTCCGGCTGTCGAAAGTCTCGTTCGAAGCCAGGCCCTCCATTCTTTCGTACAGCTTGGCCGTCATTTCGACGTTTTTTTTGAGCCGTTCGTAGAGTGCGGGCGTGCAGCGGTTGTGGTAGAATTCCAAGAGCTTCCCGGCCTTCAGGCTGATGATATAATCGTTGATGAGGGCTTTGATTTCGCCGGGTGCCGTTTGGATCGTCGCGCCGGTTAAAACGACTTTGGCCCGTTCCTGGTTCGGGTCGGCGCGGAGAAGGCGCCTGGCCAAATCCATCGCCGCGGGGAAATCGCCCTTCTTCAAGGCTTCCTCCGCTGCGTCCAGATCGGCGGTGGGCGGTTTGGCCGTTTCCGTGGCCTTTGGTTCGTCTTTCCCGGGAACCGGTTTTCCGGCGGCGTTCGGCTCGGTCTTGACCGCAACCGTCGCCGCGTTCGGACCCGGGACCGGCCTCGGGAGATGAGGATTTTTGCGCGTCAGCATCAACGCGACGACCGTGATGACGACGACGGCGCCCATGGCGGCCACGATGAGAAGCATGGGTTTTCGGGTCTTGGCCGCGGGGGGCCGGGTCTTCGTTCCGGGGCCTTTCGTTCTGTCCGCCGTCAGCCGTTGGGTTTCCCCCAGAGTGGTCCGGCCGTGGAAACGATCCCCGATGATCAGGCCCGATGATCCGGCATAACGCAGCAGGTCGTCGATGAACAGGCGGCAGCTCGGGTAACGGGCGTCCGGGTCCTTGGCCAGGGCTTTTTGAATGATGGGCTCGAGCTCTGCGGGGATGTCGGCCTTGAATTGCCGCAGGGGAAGCGGATTTTCGTTCATGATCTTGTAGATGACGGTGGTTAGATTTTCCCCGGTGAATGGCTTCTCCAGGGTCAGCATTTCGTATAAGATCGCGCCCAGGGCGAAGATGTCCACGCGGTGGTCGACTTTGCGGGCGGCCACCTGCTCCGGGGCCATGTAATAAGGGGTCCCCATCACGGCGCTCGTCTGGGTCAGGTTGGAGGTGGGAATGCGGGCGATCCCGAAATCGACGATGTGGGGGTGCCCATCCTTGTCGATGAGAATGTTGCCCGGTTTGATATCGCGGTGGATGATCCCCTTTTTATGGGTGCAGTCCAGACCGTCGCCGATTTCAACGATGAGCCGGATCGTTTCCTCAATCGTCCATTTCTGGTGGGCGGCCAGGAGCGATTCCAGGCTCGGGCCCTCGACATATTCCATGACGATATAGAACACGCCCTCATCATCACCCATATCGTAAATGGTCACGATGTTGGGGTGGGTGATGCCGCCCGCCGACTTGGCTTCGCGGAGAAACCGCTTCTGGGCTTCGATCCGCTGTTCCGGCTTGCTGTACATGTCGAAACGGATGGTTTTGATGGCCACCGTCCGGTCGATGAGCGGATCGACCGCCTTATAGACGATGCCCATCGCTCCCCGGCCTATTTCTTCGACGATCGTGTATTTTCCGATTCGACCTTCCACTGGAATCTCCCTTATCGGCGGCTTTCTTTGGATTTCGGCGGCTTGATCATGAGCGTCCCGTTGAGCGGAACATGCGGCGTTTTGCCGCCGGCCCGGAGCCGGCCCACGACGGCCGTGATATTGTCCGGCCCCCCGTTCTTATTGGCCAGATTGACCAGGTCCGTGCAAATACTCAGCGAAGATTTCGCTTTTTTGAAGACGCGGCAGATCTTCTTTTCGGGGACGGGTCCGTACAGGCCGTCGGTGCAGAGGAAAAGATCGTCGCCCGGCTCGAGCTCAACGATGAACGAGTCGACCTTGACGTCGCTTTCATAGCCCAGCGATCGCGTAACGAGCGTGCGGAAGGGGGACTGTTCTATCTCCCGGGGGGTCAGTATGTTCATCTTCCGTTGTTCGGAGGCCCAGGAATGATCCTTGGTGATCTGGTAGAGCGCGCCGTCGCGGAAGAGATACGCCCGGCTGTCGCCGACATTGGAGACGACGGCCCGTTCAGGTCCGGCCAGCAAAGCCACCAGCGTCGTACCCATACCGGCCGAATTCGGCAGGCCCGCGGCGGTCTCGAAGACTTTCCGGTTGGCTTGTTGGAAGGCCCGCTCCAAAACCGTTTCCGGGTTCGAGGCGGGTTCGCCTTGAAGCATGGCCAGGACCTCCTCCTTGAGCGTCCGGACGGCCAGGGCGCTGGCTAAGGCCCCGCCGGCGTGACCGCCGATCCCGTCGGCTACGGCCAGAAGCCAAGGCCAGGCCGGCGGCGGCGTCGCTTCCGCGAAGAGGTCGAGACAGAGGAAATTATCCTCGTTCGCCTCGCGGACGCGACCGATGTCGCTTCGGCCGAAAATCTCGATACCTAAGGCCATGAACGAAACTCCTTTATCCCTTCTTAAAACGAAGGACGGTCTTGCCCATTTCGATGCCCGCGCCGTCGGCCAGCACGACCGGCTCCGCGACGTCCGCTCCGTTGACCCGGGTTGGATTGGTCTGGCTTTCGTTGACCAGGGTGAACTCCTTCCTGATGTTGTCGTACCGGATGGTAGCCTGTTCCTTGGATACGGTTCCGTCGGTCAGTTCGATGTCGTTTTTCCGGGCGCCCGGACGTCCGACGCCGATGACCAGCATGTGCAGGGGGTATTCCTTCCCCGCATCGGCCCCTTTTTCCACGACGATCGTGGCCCCCAGATTCAAATAGACCTGGGTTTTGGCCGACGCGGGTTCAGCCGCCGGAGCGACACGGATCGTCTTGCCCATGTCCGGCGTTGCCGCGCCCCCTTGACCGGGGCGGATGACCGGCGCTCCGTGTCCCGCTGTCTTGGATCTGGATAAGTAGCGGAGCAGCAGGACGAGAAGGATGAGAAAAACCACGGCGGCGGCGATCAGGATGGCCGTGGTTATTAAAGAGGAACCGGGAGAGGACCGGCTCTCCTCCATTAAGACCGGCACGTTCACCCGGGCAGGATCGGCGATCAATGTTCCGGTGATCGTGAAGATTTTTCCGATCTTCGGCAGGCTTTCGCTTTTGACGGTCAGGGGGTTCGGAGTGCTGTCGTCGAAGATCGTGTATTGCCCCCGGCTCGTCCCGGACTGGATCGCCTGGACGGACTGGACCTGCCCGATGATCGTTACGGTCCGGTTATAGAACCGTTCCGGGTGGCCTAGAATATCCAGGATGTATACGTCCTGGGCGGAAGCCGCCAACGAGAGACAAAACGGGACGGCGAAAGAAGCCGCCAGCCAAAACGCGCCCCTTCTAAGCATTTTATTCTCCTCCACGTCGGATGCGGAATAATGCTATCCGCAATAACCCGCTTTGTCAATTTTCCGTATGATCCTGTATGATCCCCGGGCTCCGCCGCCGGTGCGCGCGACGTCCGGCGATCACGTTGACAAGAATTACGGACTCGACTAAATTGGAAAGGTGAAAAACGGAAAGAAAAGTCCTTTGGGGAAAATAAAAAAAATCAGCCTGGCAGCCTCCGGCTTTCTTGTTCTGCTGGTTCTTTTTTTTATGTTTTACCAACGGACTCGAACCCTGCAGGAAGGAAAAATTGCGCGGCCGCGGAACGTGATTCTCATCACCATCGATACCTTGAGGGCCGATCGTCTGAGCTGTTATTCCGACAAATATGTCCAAACCCCGAATCTCGACCGTTTGGCCTCGGACGGAGTGGTCTTCGAATCGTGCATCTCCCAGACACCGCTGACCCTGCCGGCCCATACCACGATCCTGTCCGGAACTTACCCCCTCTATCATCAGGTCCGGGACAACGGCGGCTTCGTCGTCCCGTCCAAGCTTCCCCTGCTGAGCGAGATGTTGAGCGGAAACGGATACGCCACGGCGGCCTTCGTCGCCGCCTATGTCCTGCATTCGAAATGGGGATTGAACCGGGGCTTTGGTTTCTATGAGGACACCTTCAAGGAGAATTCCGGCGACAAGATCATTTCCCTGGATGAAATTCAAAAACGAGCGGGCGAAGTCTTGGGAAACGCGTCAGCCTGGCTGGCCCAAAACAAGGACAAAAAAATATTTTCCTGGATTCATCTTTATGATCCTCATGCCTCGTATGAACCGCCTTCGCCCTTTAAAGAACGATTCGCCGATCGACCCTACGAAGGCGAAGTGGCTTACACGGACGATGAATTGGGCAAGTTTTTCGCCTTTTTAAGAAAAGAGGGTTTGTGGGAAAATTCCCTCATCATCGTGACCGGCGATCACGGAGAAAGCCTGTGGGAGCACCAGGAAGAAACGCACGGCTTTTTCGTCTATGACTCGACCGTCCGGGTGCCGCTGATCATCAAAGCGCCCGCTTCTTTTCCGCAGAAAAGGCTGAAGAATGTCGTCGAACATGTAGACGTGGCCCCGACGATTCTGGAAATGCTGGAAATCCCCGTTCCCGCGTCCATTCAGGGCCGATCCCTGGTGGGCCTTATGCGGGGCACGGAAAAAAATTGGCCAGATACGGCTTATACGGAAACCTATTATCCCCGTTTGCACTTCGGCTGGTCGGAGCTTTCCGCCTGGTACTCCCAGGGCCGGAAATATATCCTGGCTCCCGGCCAGGAATTGTACGACTTGGCCAAGGATCCAGCGGAAAAGGACAACCTGGCCGCGTCTGAGGACCGGTCAATGAAAAGCATGAAATCCAGGCTGGTCGATTTCATCGGGGAAAAAACCAAGGGGGCTCTTACGCCGGCAACAAACCCCAAGCTGGATGTAGAGGCCGCCAAAAAGCTGGCCTCCCTGGGCTACGTCTCCTCGTTTTCCGATGTCGGTCGGAGGAAGGATTTGGCCGATCCCAAGGAAAAAATCCGAGTCCATAACGATTTGAACGACGCCAAACAGCTTTTTCTGGAGAAAAATGTCGATGAAGCCATCGGCATCGTGAAAAAAATATTGGCCGGGGACCCTCACATCATCGACGCGTATATGTTCCTGGGAAATCTTTACTACAGCCAAAACCGATTTCCGGAAGCGCTCGGCTGCTTCCGGGAGGTGTTGGACCGCAAGCCCGATTACAATTTCGCCATGATCAATGTCCTCAACTGCCTGATCAATACCGGAGAATTGGACCAGGCCGTTTCCGAAGGCCAAAAATGTCTTCAGATTTTTCCCGGGGATACAATATTTCTCTATACTATGGGCGACATCTATTTTCTGAAAAAAGAATTCGATCGGGCCCTGGAATTTTTGTTTTCCGCCTTGAAAATCGAGGCCCGGTATGCCCAAGCCCTGCAAAAAATCGGGGAGATCTACGCAGCCAAACATGAATATCCGAAAGCCGAAGAATTTCTGAAGAAAGCCCTCGACGTGAATCCCGGGACGGCCAAAGCCTATTTCGGCCTGGCTCTTATCGAGGAAGCCCGGGGCGATCCGACGGCGGCGTCCGTCTCCTACGGAAAAGCATTGGAATTGGAGCCTCAAAATTTCAAGGCCGCCTTTAACCTGGCCGAGCTGTTGAGCCGGGCCGGCCGGCGGGAAGAGGCTCTTCCATTTTTTAAAAAAGCCTTAAGCGCAAATCCCTCTTTCAACGTATCTTATTTTATGATCGCCAAATACTATTTGGACCAAAAAAAGAACTTGGAAGAGGCCATCCAGCTCTGCCGACAGGGAACCGCCATAGTCCCTCCGGATAAGTACACCGCCCTAGGTTACTATATTCTTTCGGATATTTATTCTTATTTAGGGGATAAAGAAAAATCCGAATATTTTTACGTCAAAGGAAAGTCCGTTTTCCAATAAAATGCAGGAAATCCGTAAAAATATTTTACAATAATCCATTTTTATGAATAAATAAATTCAAAAATATGAATAAGTTAAGTGTTGAAATAGGTAAAGTCATTGAAAGTAATATAATTATCTATTGGCATAAATTTTGCTGGAAACAGTACATGTTGGTTATTTTTTGACGTGTTAATAATTTCAACAAGAAGGAGTTGCTGAATGGTAAAACTCGTGAAGGCTTTATGTCTCATGGCCTTTGCCGCCCTTTTCCTGTGCAATTTGGGCTTAGCCCAGTCCAAGGAAAACGGCGCCATCGTAGGCACGGTCATGTCGGAAGACCAACCCTTACCGGGCGTTGAGGTGAAGCTGACTTCCCCCAACCTCATCGGCGGGTTGCAGGCCGTCGTCACCAACAGCGCCGGAAAATTCCGTTTCGCCGCTTTGCCCTACGGAATTTACACTCTGGAAGCAAAACTCCAGGGCTTTAACATTTCCAAAAAAGAAGGGATCCGCCTTTCCGTCGGAACCACCCTGACCGTCGATTTTGCCCTGACCGTGGGCAAGGTCGAGGAAACCATCGTCGTCCGGGGGATTCTGCCCATGGTGGACGTGAAAGACTCGCAGACCGCTGTCACCACGCTCACCAAAGAAATGATGCAGAATATTCCTAATAATCAGTTCGTCGCCAATATCGTCAACCTCGCCCCCGGCGTCTCCGCGGATTCCGCTTTCGGCGCTTCGGACAATGGTGTTCAGTACCAGATCGACGGCGTGGACACTTCCGACCCGGAGCTGCATACCGCTTATGTCTTCCTGGATTATGGAGTGGTTGAGGAATCCAAGATCATGGGGATCGGCGCCCCGGCCGAATATGACGGCTTTTCCGGCATCGTTTTCAATACCATCACCAAGAGCGGCGGCAACACTTTTTCGGGGATGTTCGATGCCTGGCTTCAACCCAAGAAGTGGAACAGCTCCAATACCACCGACCCGGCCCTGACCTCGCCCACGTCCGCCATTTACAACGCTCATTTTTCCATCGGCGGACCCGTGGTCAAGGATAAATTGTGGTTTTTCGTCGGCACCCAGTTCTATCACAGCGAAAATCAAGCCACCGGCTTCGCTTTTCCCACCACCTATGACCAGCCCCGTCTGTTCACCAAATTCACCTGGCAGGCGACTCAAAAAGACCGCATCGTCCTGTCCCTGGAAGGCGACTTGTACACGGGCAAATACCGGCAGGCCAGCCGGTATACGGCGCCCGAAGCCACCCGCAACCAGGAATCCCCGGAGTTTTACTTCAACTTCAGCCTCCTCCACATCTTCTCCGATGTGACCTTCCTGGAAGCCAAGGCCGGCGGTTATCTGTCCAAGTACCTGCTGAAACCGGCCATGGGCTATGACCTTCCCGGGCATTACGACTATGACACCTATATGAATACGGTCAACCGCTCCACCTACTACCACGCTTTCCGCAATCGCCTCTCGGCCAACGCCTCGGTTACCCACCACGCCGAAGAATTCATCAAAGGTTCGCATGACCTTAAATTCGGCCTTGACGGCGAAATCAATCCCACCCGGACCGAGTACGGCTTCCCCGGCAAGATCAAGTATCAAGACTATGCCGGCGAGCCCTATCGGGCCGTCCAATACGAAGGCTACAACACCAAGGCCGTCAACTACCGGCTGTCCGCTTATGTCCAGGACAGTTGGGCCGTAACCGATAAAATCAAAATCAACCCGGGCCTCCGCTTCAATTACTACCGCGGCCATTTGGCCGATGTCGGGACCGTTTTCAAACCGCAGATCGCCATCGCCCCCCGCCTGGGCATCACTTACGACTTGTTCAGCGATCACTCCACGGTCTTGAAGGCCCATTACGGCAAATACTACGACAACATCATCACCTTGTTCTATTCCGGACTGGCCCCCAAACCCGACTGGATCGCCCTCGGATACAGAAACGGAAGCTATTATGAAAGGTATCGGATCGTCTGGGAGAATCTCTATCAAATGGATCCCAACATCCGAATGCCCTTCATGCATCAGTATACGGTGGGCGTCGAGCGGGAAGTCATCCGCGACCTGTCCGTGGGAATCAATTACATTTATCGCGACAACAAGGACTTCATCGACCGGGTCAACTTGACCGGCGAATTCGAGGCCATGCCCTACGACGATCCGGACAGCGGGAAAACCGTCACCGTCTACAACCAGCTCAACCCCGGCGAAGACAAGTGGATCATCACCAATCCCAAAAAAGGCCAGTATCCCATCGTTGGCTTCGAGCCCTCGCGCAAGTATTCGGGAGTCGAAGTCGTCCTCAACAAACGGTTCTCCAACCGCTGGCAGCTCCTGGCCTCCTACGTCTACGGCAAAGCCACGGGCAACAACGATAACAGCTACGGAGCGGTGAACAATTCCAGCTTGGCTTTTTCCAGCTTGTTCACCGATCCCAACTATCAGACCAATGCCGAAGGGCGACTGGCCTTCGATCCCACTCATATGATCAAGATCCAGGGTTCGGTCATCCTGCCCTTCGACATCAATCTGTCGGGCAGTTTCTCCTATATCAGCGGCTACACCTGGACCCCCCAGATTTACGTGTCGCTCGACCAGGCCGACCTCGACGTCAACGCCGAGGCGCTGGGTTCGAGAAGGCTGGATCCCGTCACCCGCCTGGACATGAGGCTGGAAAAAATCTTCAGGTTCGGGAAGAACATGAGCATCGGCGCCATGGTCGATGCCTTCAACGTATTCAATGCCGGGACGGTCACCTGGATCAATACCGAATACGGGTCTTCCTTCCAGGAGACCACTTCGCTCATGCAGCCCCGGGCTTTCCGGGCCGGACTGCGCTTTTTCTTCTGATTTTCAAGCTCCATCAAAAGGGGGGGACTTCGGTCCCCCCTTTTTTTTCGTGCTATAATAAAAAAATGAGCAAACGCCTTTTCTCTTTATGCGGGTTGATGGTGCTCGTGGGCGTCCCGTCCCTTCCGGGAAAAGCCTGGTCTCACCCCCTCAAAGACAATCCGCCCATCCAGGCCAAAACGAGCCGGTTGTCCGACCGCTGGAAGAAGTGGCTGGACGAAGTCAAGCCGATCATGACCGCTGCCGAATCGTCCGTTTTCAAGCAGTTGGAAACCGAGGAGGACCGGGCCAGGTTTCAAGCCCTGTTCTGGAAAGCCCGGGATTCGGACTCCCAGAAGCCCGAAATCGAAAATGAGTACAAAAGAGAATTTTACCGGCGCCTGCAGGCGGCCGAGAGAAGCTACGGCGGCGGCAGCGACCGGGCCAGAATGTACATTATTCTGGGCAAACCATTTGATATCAAGGATTTTTCCGGTTCCCAAAACCTGGTCGAGTGCCAGCTGTGGGTTTACAACAATGAACATCGTCCCGGTTTTCTGCCTTTTGTGAACCTCATTTTTTTCCGCCAGCGGGACATGGGCGATTTTCGTCTTTTTTATCCCGGCATCCATACGGCCAGAGACTTGTTGGACCCCAACGCCTCAGCCTCCATGACCTCCATGACCCAAGCCTATCAGTTCATCGCCAGCACTTCGAGCGAACTGGCCGGGGCGTCTTTGTCCGTCATTCCGGGCGAAGGGGACGTCATTTCAGGCCTCGGCTCCAGCTCTTCCAGTTTCGCTTTCAGCAAAATCTTTTCCTTGCCCGGCAGCGAAGTGCGCAGCGGCTATTTGATCGGCTTTACAATCCCCCAGGGCCTCATCCAAGTCAGCTCTTCAACCCAGGAGATCAAGGGTTGGGGCCACTTGGCCCTCAGCGTCCATAAAGACGTCCTCTTCCTCAATATCGCCGTCATGCCGGCGGGCGTGCATATGACGCCCGCCCCGAACGAACGGTTCAAGGCCGACATCCGAATTTATATCCGGGTCGAGGATCGCCGGGGGAATTCGGTCTACCAGGATGAAAGAAAGATCCCCCTCCATCTGTCCGCGGCCCAAAAGAAGGACATCGACGCCAAAAGAATCATCTTCCACGATTTCATTCCGATGATTCCCGGGGATTTTCTGGTCCGGGTCACTTTTATGAACAAGGACTCCGACGAATTCTTCACCCACGAAGAAAAAATTGTCATCCCGGAAAATCCCCTGCCCGTCCTGACCGGGTTTAAAATCAACGACATCCGGAACGAGGGATTCGTTTCCTTCGCCATGGACAAATTCCTGCTCTTCAACGATCCCCGGCTGCTCTTCAACCCGAACGATTCTCTGGAGGGAATCGTGATGTCCGAGGCCGCGCCGGACATCTCCATCAACGGCGTGGAGGGGAAAAAACTTCAAATCCAAGTGAAGGATATCCAAAGGCAGGATCGCGTCACCAAATTCAGCCAGCCCCTGACCGGACTGGAGCCCGGGAAATATCTCCTATCGGTCAAAACGGCCGACGGACGGTCTTTTTCCCAGACGATCAACCTGGAACCCGCTGATCTCGCCATACCCAAACCCATGGCTTTTGAAAAAACTGAACCGGCCTCGGCCAAGGATAATTTTCTGTTCATTCTGGCCCAGGAACACTTGAACTCCGGGCAGGTGGAGAAAGCTCTGGGACTCTTGAACCGGCTTCCCGAGACGCTCCTCAACTCCACGACCCTGCCGGTCATCGGCCGGGCTCACTATCTCAACCATGATCATGTCCGGGCCCTGGCCACGCTCGAAAAAGAACCCGTGGAAAAAAACTTCGCGGTCTTGCTCATGCTGGCCAATTCGGCCATCGAACTGAAACAATTCCGCAAAGCGGTCGACTACCTGGAACGAGTCCGCAAATACGGCGATTCGTCTGAGATCAATTATTCTCTGGCGGCGGCCTATCTCAGCCTGGGCGATAAGAATCAAGCCAAGGCCTACCTTGACCTTGCCCGAGAATTGGAAAAAAAGGAAAAATAATCCTCCGGGAAAAAACGGGAGAAACTTATGACTGCAAAAACGCGAACCATGATTTTATTAATACTGACCGGATGGCTTTTATCCGCGGTACCGGCTTTCCCCCAGATCATGGGGGTTATCAAGGGACATGTCGTGGATAAAGAGACCCAAGCGCCCGTCGTCAAAGCCAAGGTGATCATCGCTTCGGCCCGAACCCAGGCCGCCCGATCCGAGATCGTCACTGATAAAAACGGTTTCTTTTACAAGAGCGGCCTGCCGCCCGGCGTTTACCAAGTCAGTTGCGAAAAAGCCGGATTTGCCCCCTCCATCACCAACATGAGGTTGACGATCGCCGAGGAACGAGAGGTCACCATCCCGCTCGATGTCCTCAAGGACGGCACCAAGACCGTCCTGAGCCTCATGACCCGGGTGGAAGCCCTGCTGGGTGAAGGCCGGTTTCAGGAGACTATCGACAAGATCACCGAAGCCGCCGCCGGCGAGGCGCTCAACTATGTCCTGTATTACTATCGGGCCGTGGCTCTGGAGAAGGCCGGGGATCAGCCGAAAGCCCTGGCGGATTATCAAAAAGCCCTGGAACTCAAACCCGATTTTTTTCCCGTTCTGGCCGGCCTCGGCAAGCTGTACGCTAGAATGGGGGACAATCCTAAAGCCGTCGAGTTCTACAAGAAAGCCTTTGAATCCGGGTCGACCGACGTTCTGGTCCTGTTTAATTACGGGGTCTGTTTGATCAACGCCTCCGAAAATGCCCAGGCCAAAACCATTTTCGAGAAATTGCTGACGATCGATCCGGCCTATCCGGACGCCCATTACCAATTGGGTATCATCTGCCTGGGGCTGGGCGAAACGGCCAGGGCCAAGGAATATCTCGGAAAATTCGTCGAACTCGATCCGGAAAACGCCACTGCCTCGGTGGCCAAAGAAATATTAAAAACGCTGAAGTTGAATTACTGAAGTTCCACGGACTTACCTCCGTGGGATCCGGCGAAGGGGATTGAACTTCTCCTGATTTCTGTTCTGTCCACGATAAAGCAAAGAAAATCCGAGGTCTTTTCCGAATCGCATCGAAGGACGGGGATGTTTGACAAGACTCCGGAATTGGGGGAAAATGATAATGTGCCTGCTACCGTTTTTATTGAAGACCCCGGCCGGGAACCAATCCGGATCGATCTCGGCAATACCACGAACATCGGCCGCACCCCGATCAACCAGATTTGTCTCGACACCGATTGCGCGGTTTCCCGCCAGCATGCCATGATCCGCTTGCAGGGCGAACAGGAATATTACCTGATCGACCTGGGGAGCGCCAACGGGACCTTTCTCAACGACAAGCTCCTGTTAGGACCTACCCTTCTCCG
The DNA here is from genome assembly GCA_964557435.1 of uncultured Eubacteriales bacterium. Lineage (GTDB taxonomy): Bacteria > Acidobacteriota > Aminicenantia > Aminicenantales > UBA4085 > UBA4085. The sequence goes on along the minus strand of CAZLAM010000137.1, from coordinate 112,342 downwards.
CACCGATGACCGTTTCAAGGTGGGAGAAACGATCATGCGCTTCGAGCTCCAGGGTCCATCGCCCGAGGAGCAGAAGATCTTGACGAAATCGTTCCTGGAAAAGACCCGCGTCGCCTGGCGCATGGCGACCATGGTCATCCTTGTCTGCGACATCCGGAAATTCACCCGTATCGGAGAGCTTCTCCCCCCGGACCAACTGGCCAAATTCCTGGGCTCGTGGTTCTGGCGGAGCAGCGAGATCATCACCGGTCTCGGCGGTGTGGTGGACAAGTTCATCGGCGACGCGGTCATGGCCTACTGGACCGTCGACAGCAAGAATCCCCTCATGGCCCAGGAGAACGTCGTTACGGCTGCCATCAAGCTGCACCAGGAAGCCCGGACGGTCAAGGTTCCCGACCATCCGGAATTCAATTTCCGCATCGGCGTGGGCATCAACCAAGGCTTGGTCTCGGGAGGGACGGTGGGGGTCTCACAGCGGGATTCCACCATCATGGGCGATTCCGTAACGCTGGCTTTCCGCCTGGAGAGCGCCTGTAAAATCAAAAAAATGCCCATCATCGTCGGGGCCGACATTTATCGGGCCTTGAACGAGAAGTTCAAGTTCATCCCCCTGGGGCAGGTCAAGCTCAAAGGGAAGACGACGAGTCCCGAGGCTTATGGGCTCATCGTCGAATAGCGGACCCTTTCATCGAAGGATTGCGACAGGGTCTGTGCTTGAAGCTCGAGAAACCTCGGGCCGGGCCACCCGAAATGACGGGGGGAATCGCCGGTCCTGGAATGGAGATATGAAAATGCTGCTTTTGATCATGACCCTTTCCCTCGGCGGCTTCATCCCCGCGGCCAATGCCGTCACCGCCCAGGACCAGCCCTTGGCCGTTGTGCCGTCCGTGGACCTTCAGAAATACATGGGGAAGTGGTTTGAAATCGCCGCCTTCCCCCAGAAGTTCCAGAAGGGATGCCACTGCACGACCGCCGAGTACGAAATGACCGATAAAGGCTATGTCCGGGTCATCAATACGTGCCGAAAGGACAGCGCCGACGGCAAGATCAAGGTGGCCAAGGGCAAGGCGTTTATCGTCGAAGGGAGCGGGAACGCCAAGCTCCGGGTCCAGTTCTTCTGGCCCTTTCGCGGGGATTACTGGATTATCGACCTGGCCCCCGATTATAGTTTCGCAGTCGTCGGCGAAGCGAGCCGGAAATACCTGTGGATTCTGGCCCGGGTGCCGCAATTGGACGAAAATCTCTATCAAGAGATCGTCGCCTGCACGGCCGAAAAAGGTTTTGATGTGACGAAACTCGTCCGCGCCGACCAAAGCTGTTTCAACCGCTGACCCGCCGTGCATCCGGGCCGGGAAGACAAATGCTCTCCTTAGGGGACAAAGAAAACGCGGCCCTCACGATCGTCCAGACGGATGAATTCGGCACGATACTTGCACCTTATCTTTGCCGCAGCACTGGAGTATACTGTTCTTATTGGTGAATAGACAAACGGTGGAGGCCCGCGCATCTTTTGTTCGGATCCGGAGGGACCCATGAAAACAGTCAAGTTTACCGCCCTGGGGCTGATCGCTCTATGGACCATGGCTTGCGGCATGAATTCGTTGCCGTCCAAAGACCCATGGTACGCGATGCATTTTTTCATCATGCAGGATTTCGAACGGGATAGCTACCGATCCATGAGCGGCAACGGCCGCTTGGAGTTTCAGAAGGTCTTCTGGGCCGAACGCAAGCCCGAACTCAAGGCCGAATTCGACAAGCGGATGGACTATATCGACAAGAATTTCCGCAAAGAGAACTCTAAACAACCCTGGAATACCGACCGGTCGCGGGTCTATCTGCTGAACGGCAGCCCCGCTTCGATCGAATACAAGCAAAACGATGCTTGGACTATGCAGGCAGTTTCCGGCGGAATCGGCGCCTCCGGCGTCACCGACCGCACGGGTGAGGACATTCAGGCCAACACTCTTGAGGTCTGGGCCTATCCCTACGACCGCCAACTCATCTTCTACGCCTTCGTCTTCCAGCCTCCCAATAAATGGAAGGCCGGGACGATGGCCGCCGGAGGGGCCCGGTATATCGGGCAGCTTGAGGCTTACAGTAAAAGCCAGTTCTGGGTGGCCATGGATCCGGAAGGATATTTGCGGAAGCTCGACGAGCTCAAGGCGGTCAAGTAGGCCTCGGCCCGCGGTCCTCCAAATCCAAATCCGCGGTTGACAGCCCGTTCCCTATTTTCAATAATAGGGCTTCACCTTCAAGGAGGACCGCATGATCGCATTGTTTCCCCCCCGCTACCTGAAACGCATTGTGGCCGTCGGCGCGCTTCTGGCCGTTGTCGGCCTGCTTGGTGTTTTCGCCCAGAAGCCGTCCGAGACTCCATCGCCCGGGGCCAAACCCTGGCCGTCCGAATTCGACGGCTGCACCAGCATCGAAGTCGGCCGACTGGCTTCCACGGACGGGTCGGTCATGACCGCCCATACCTGCGACGGCAATTACCGGCAGTGGGTCAATCTCGTCCCCCATGCCAAGTACCCGGCCGGGGCCAAGAACAAGATCTACTCGGGCAAAATGCATACCGAAACGCCCGTGGAGATGCGCAACGTCAAGGAGACGGGTGAGATCCCCCAGATCGCCGAAACCTACGCCTTTCTCAATACGGCCTACCCGGCCATGAACGAGGCCGGCCTGGCCATCGGCGAGACGACGATCGGGGGGCGCCGTGAGCTCTATAACCCCGAGGGAATGTTCATGATCGAGGAGATCGAACGCATCGTCCTCGAACGCTGCCAGACCGCCCGCGAGGCGATCAAGCTGGCCGGCGAGTTGATCAAGACCTACGGCTACGGCGACGCCGGCGAATGCATCACCATCGCCGACGCCAAGGAAGTCTGGCACTTCGAAGTCTTCGGCGAGGGGCCGCTCCAGAAAGGCGGGGTGTGGGCGGCCGTCCGCATCCCCGACGACCACGTCGGCGTCTCGGCCAACATCCCCCGCATTTCCGAGCTCGACCTCAAGAATCCTGATCGGTACATGGCTTCGGAGAACGTCATCAAGCTGGCCGAGGAGATGGGCTGGTACGACGCCAAGAAGGGCGAGCCGTTCAAGTTCTGGAAGGCCTACAGCGGGATGAAGCCCTATATGATCCGCGAGTACTACATCCTGAGCACGCTGGCTCCATCGCTCAACCTGAAGATGGATATGCCCGAACTGCCTTTCTCGGTCAAGCCCGAGAAAAAGCTCTCCGTCAGCGATGTGCTGCGCTATTATCGCGAAACTTACGCCGGGACCGAGTATGACGCGACGAAAAACCTGCTCGTCCCGCGGCGTCCGCAGATGGGCCGCCCGGGAACGCAACCCGCCCAGCCGGCCAGCCCCCCTCAAACTCCCGAGATGGTCAAGAGTCCCCTGGCCCAGCCGTGGATGTCGGGGGACCTGGCTCAGCTCCTCAACACCCTTAAACCGGGAACGGTCCAAGGGACGCGGGCCATCGCCATCAGCGGCTGCGCCTACGCCACGGTTCTCCAGTGCCGGGCCAATATGCCTCCGGCCATCGGCACGGTCTGCTGGTTCGCTTTCGACAATCCCGGCCTCAGCCCGCGCATCCCGATCTACGCCGGGGTGACGGAGCTCCCTCCCAGCTTCGCCATTTGCGGCCAGCAGCGCTATCGGATGGATGCGGCGCCCTGGATGTTCCGGCGGACCAATCGTCTGGCCACCGTCAAGTGGGGCGCTACCCAGAAGATCATGGAGGACAATCTGCGCGAGTTCGAACAGAAGGCCCTCTTGGAGATGCCCCTGGTCGAGAAGATGTATCTGGACATGGTCGCCAGCAAGACACCCGAGAAGCTGCCCTTTACTCCGCTCCAGTACCTGACCAAGTACTGCAACGACTTCGCCCACGCGGCCATGAATAAAAGCATCGAGCTGGGCGACCAGTTCATGTTCCTTCTGCGCGGCGGGCTGTAAGCCCCTCCGCCCTGACGGCGATTTATTTATACATTCGCGGCGCAAAACCCCGATTTTTAAATCGGGGTACAAAGCGCCGCTCAGTATTAACCCTGGACATGCCCCGGGCTTGGCGGGCAAGTCCTACGGTTTTTGTAGGATATACCCCGGGCTTTGGCCCGCCCTAATTCGCTTTGCGAATGAGGACTGCAACCCCGTCGTCAAACCGCCGGGGCGGAAGCCGAGCCTGGGGAGTCGAATGGGTTTACTTTATCCGCGCTCGGCCCGAATGCCTGCCGGCGTTGGTAAAAAAGCGGCGACGCTTCCCGCGCCGGTTTCCTCGGAAAGGCGGCGCTTCAACCCTCGCCGCGCGGAAGGCTCAAGCACAGGGCAGGGGCGGCTCTCAAGTCGCCGGCCGGTTCTTCAAAATAGAAAAAGTGGTTCTCTTCCATTTTGTGTGGGTAAGTGACGCGGAACGGTGTTCGGCCAACGGCGAAGCCGCGCGGGTTTAGCTTTCCTGCGCACTCTTCGAGGGGACCCAACGGGCGCCGGAGTATGTTTGAGCATGCAACGATCTCTCGGAATAGTAATGGAGTGGGAAGACTCGTAAGCCCGAAGGAGCTGGCTTGCGGAGTTACGCAGGCGCCGAGAAGAGTCGCGAAAGGAAAGCGTGAAAAACCCGCGCCGCCGGGCCGAATACCGTGCCGCAAGCCATACTAAATGGAAGAGAACCGAAAAAGTGAGTCGAGGAAAAAGAGAAAACCGATTCTTCAATAAAGGTCGATGTTGCGCACCCTCCCGTCGTACCGGTCGACGAAACACCGGAAATAGACCCGGATGCGGTTGTCGGATCGGGAGGAACGGCAGTAGGTCAGCCGGCCGACGACTTGGGATTCTTCCCGGGAGACCGAACGGATAGAGACTCTCGATGTGCGCGGGCTGGAATCGCGGCCGTAACGACGGATAATGAAATCGGCCATGGCTTCGCGGGCCATTTGTTTGATCTGGCCCTGGGACAGTGACCGGCCGCCGGGACCCCCTGGATAGGGCCGAGGGGCGAGGCAGGCGCTTAAAGTCAGGGCGGCCAGCAGGGCGGCTAAGACCCACTTCGATCGTTTCATCGGGATACCTCCTGGACGGATTTCCGAAACCTCCGTCAAAGGACCGACGAGATAGTCCTTATTGTCGGTCAAAATATTCGTCCTGTCAAATCGCCGCTCGGAACCCAAAATTGCCGATAGAAGCTTTCTTCCCCGGACGGATCACCAAGCGGGGTGATGCCCGCCTTAATCGGCAGTTTCCGGTCGATCCGCTGTTGGCCGCCCTCCACCACGAGCCCGGTTGACTCCACGGGCCGACTGTGTTACGAATTTCTTTCCGTTTCGGCGGGGCCGGACGGATACTGGAAATGCTACAAGATATTGGATTTGCGCCTAACCGGCGCGGTCCGAAGGAGATTCCGAATGGCCAAGTTCGAAGGCATCCGTTGGGCGGACAAACAAATGCGGTACATGCTGACCGACAAATCCTATGAATTGCTTCCCTCGAACGCCCCCGTGGCTGCCTGTTCGCGCTCGACCAACTACGCCATTTTCCTGGCCTTCGAAGGCATCCGTTTCTTCTGCCGGAAAAATTCCGCCGGTCGGTTGGAAATCGTACTCCTGAATTGGCACAAAAACCTGGAACGTTTCCGCCGCGGGATGGCCTTCAATATCGGCGCCGGACAGGAGTCCCTGGTGCCCTCCGTCGATGAGCTCGAAACCATCCTGGTGAAACGCTATTTCGCCGAACCGGCCATGCGTCCGTTTTTCGATGAAATGGCGGCCATGGGCGCCCAGGGCTACCTCCGCCCCTTTACCGTGGATGAGGAACAATCGATCGGCGTCACCTTCCCCAACCAGCCGTCGATCCGGGCTTTGGCCAGCCGGTATGACCGCTACCTGGGAGAGCCGTTCGGCGGGGTGGTGATCTCCGATCTTGTCCGAGCCGTTTCCGTCAACCGGATGGGTTGGCTCAAGCTCGGAGTCAATTATCTGGTCAGCATCAAAGCCATCGAGGCGGCCAAGAAAATCTGGCCCGAAGCGGCGGCGGCTCTTTTCCTCGACGATCAGACGCACCTGCCCATCGAAGACAGGCAAGTGACGGAATGGGATACATCGTGCTGTTTGTTCGCTTTCCGCGACGGGACGGTAATCAAGATTCCCGAAAGCCCGTTGATCCTTCCTTCGGTGACCATCCAGGGCATCACGGCCATCCTGCGGCACATGAACGTCCGGGTGGAAGAGCGCCATTTGAGTTACGGCGAGCTGTTGGGGAAAGCGAAAACCGGCGAACTGGCGGCCATTTGCAGTATCGGCACGGCCGGCATCTTAAATCGGTGCGCCAAGCTTCTGCTTGTCGACGGCCAGGGAGGTATCGCGGCAACCCACGTTCCGGACAAGATACACCCCCTTTATACCAAACTGGCCGAAGCCCGGACGTATTATTGGGACATTTATAAAGAAACAGCCGCTCCGCTCGAGGGAATGACCCTCTATCGGTACGAAATCTGACGACGACTAAAAGCTAGTAGCTCCAACTCGACAGGTCCGCTCCCAGAGGCGCGGTTTTCCGCATCCGTTCCACCGCTTTGGGAATGTACATTTGATGGTAGCGGAGCCGCGACAGGGCGTTCGTCCGGGTGTGATCGCCGTTCCAACAGTGCTCGGCCCGGTCCCCGTAGTCGACGTCCCCGGCGTAATAGGGGTCCTTGGTGCTTTCCAGGAACGATTCCACAAGATAGACGGCGTTGTTCAAATAGTAATTATCCATGTCGCCGACATAGATGTTGATCTTGCCCAGGAGTTTGGGGCCGAGAGTTTTCCAGTCGCGCTGGAGAATCGCACCGAGGTCGTAATGCTCCTTCCAATAGGCCGCCACAGCGGGATCGACAACCCCGGTCGTTTTGTCCCAAATCGGCTTCGGATATCCGTCCTCGCCGACCGGGCTGAAGACGGCTTGCCAGATGTCCCACTGCTCGCCCGACCGCCCTTTGGAGGCGATAGCCAGCTCGCGGAGGTTGGCCTGTTCGAGAGTGGTTCCCACTTCCCCGAGATAATTGCGCAGGCCCGGACGGGGGGTCTTCTTCCACGGCCCATCGGCGAAGTAGGCGCTCTTGTGGGCATAGATATCGACCACGGTATAAGCCCGGAAATCAATCGGGTCGGGGCAGGCGGCGACGCACCCGTTGAACTCGTCGGGATAGAAGATCTGGGCGGCCAGCGCTTCCCAGCCTCCCGTCGAGCCGCCGTAGAGAAATCGGGACCAGCCTTGCCCCAGACCCCGGAAGGTTTTCTCAACCTGGGGGATGAGTTCACGGACGATGGCGTCGCCGTAGGGGCCGAGGTTGGCCGAATTCACGGCATAGGAATCGTCATAGTAAGGGTTGGCGTGCTGAATTTCCATCAGGATGACCCGGGGGAAATCTTTCGCGGTCCAATCCTTATAGAACTGATGGGCGGATTCCTGTTCGATCCGGTTATAGCCGGCCAGCTTGAACCGTTCGCTGAAATCGGGCTTCAAGTTTGGGTCCGGCGGTTCCTCGCGGAACCCATCGAGAGTACGGGGAAAATGACCGTGCATTATGATCAGGGGATAATGAGCGTCGGGATGCTCGTCGTAGCCATCGGGAAGGAGGACACAGGCCCCGAGCTCTATCGGCCGTCCCCAGAATTTGGACAGAAGCTCGCTTCGGATTTTGATGTGCTTGATATATTTCGTGTCTTGGGCTGGAGGGATGGGGGGAATCTCCTGGTCCAAGGTGATAGGAATGATCCGGGATTCGCCCGGATCGATCCGCATCCGCAGGGGAGTGCTGTAGAGATTTCCCGGTTTGGCGTTCCACCTCTGGCCTTCCCCCTTGTCGGGAGGCAATTTCACGGTGTGACCGTCGGAGCGGGTGAAGGTTTCGTAGCAGTTCAGCAGGGCCTGGATAAAATAGTCCCCGGCCGGGATTTCGGCGATGCTTTGGAGGGGATATCCGAAGGCGGAGGCGTCCACGATGGCCGCCGTTCCGGGCTTCCATCCGTCCACATCCAGGCCGAAGATAAGCTGGGTCGTGGCCCCGTCGCTGATCTGGTTTCGCGGTTCGGCTGAGCCGTCGTTGGACACGAGGAGCAGGATACGGCCGTCGAGGGGCCGATCGCTTTTCGCGGCCGGAAAAGAAACGGCGAACTTGAGCGGAGCGGCCGAGGCGCCGGATTTCGGCGCGCAGGCGGCCGTCAGGAGAAGCGTCCCCAAAATAGGGACGATCGACAATAATCCGCGGGACTTTGGATCATGGTTCAATGGGCTCATGCTTATGCCTCCCGAGGAACGTTGTTCTCATTTAACACGCGAAGAGATGGGATTGTCAACCTTATCCAGCCGGCGTTTACCCGTCGGATCAGAAAAGCAGGGCGGGGAAGGACGGCCCGGGGTGGCGACGGCGGGCTTATTCGTAAAATATTGGAAGGCAAGACTAATTTCCCTTCATTGTAATCTTTGATAGCGCGGGTCGGCGGGTGGAATTCGAAGGGTTTCTTAATATAGAATCCCGTTGAATTCGGCCGTCGCGGGCTTGTGAATCCGAGGCCCCGGCGATAAAGGAGGTTACGCTCTTGAAAAAAATCTTCATCCTGGCCGCCGTCCTGGCCGGGGCGCTGTTTCTCCCGGCCTCGGAAAATCCCAAGGTCCTCATCAAGACCGAGAGGGGAGACATCACGGTCGAAATCTTCGCCGATAAAGCCCCCCTGACGGCGGCTAATTTTCTCGCCTATGTGGACGCGCGGCTCTATGACGGGACGGTCTTTCATCGGACCGTAACCCTGTCCAGCCCACGGAACAAGCCCATTCCCATCGAGGTCATTCAGGGCGGCCAAATCGGCCCGGAGAAATCCTTACCCGCCATCCCGCTCGAGCGCACGAACGCCACTGGAATCCGGCACCTCTACGGTGTCATATCCATGGCCCGAAGCTCCGCGGATACGGCCACCTCGAGCTTTTTCTTCTGCGTCGGGGACCAGCCCGAGCTCGATTTCGGCGGCCGGCGGAATGCCGATGGCCAGGGGTTTGCCGCTTTCGGCAGGGTTGTCGCCGGAATGGAGGTCGTGCGCGGGATCCACCGCTCTGCGGTCAACGAGAGCGAGTCGTTGACCCCGCCGATCAAGATTCTGTCGGTTAGCCGGATCGTCGAATAATGCGTCAACGGGGCTTTTCGTCAAGGGACCAAGGGACGAATGAAGGAGCTTGGCCTGAAAATATTTTCCCGATCGGGGCCGTTCAGATCCGACGATCCTTCCAGGCCCACCACTTGAGCAGTTCGGGTTTGGGGGTCTTGCGCGAGGCGAAGTAAACGATGCTGCGGAAGACATAAAGCTGACAGGGGTCGATCCGGACGCGCTTGAGGGCACACAGACGCACGTACATCGCTTCCGGGTCGGCGCCCTTGAGCTCGGTCAAAGACCGGATCCCCAACTGCCAAAGGTCTTCGGCTGTTTTCGGCCCGACATTGGGGAGGGAGCGGAATTCCTTGAGGACGGCGGCCCGGTTCGGCGAGGCCGGAGTGGTTCCGGTCGGTTTCTTTGAAGCGTTGGATTTCATCGGTTGTAGTCCTTTTCCATACTCGGGTGGGCAGAAGCGATCATCCCGTTCTTCCGGGCGCTAGAGATTCTCGATAAGTCGGATCGGGTTTCAGTCGCGTTTCGCCTCCTGAATGGGATCCAGGCGGACGGCGACTTTGCCGGTGTAGGTCTTGCCGTTGACGGTCAGCTTGACGGCGTAAGTTCCGGGTTCGGCCATTGGGCCGCCCCCGCCGCCCCGCATCCCGCCGCCGCCCATTTGTCCGAAACCGCCGCGGATGACGAGAGGCAGGACCATCCGTTGGATTTGGGAGACTTTACGGAAATTCGTTCCGTAAAGGTCGAGTTGTTTGGCCGCGTTCTGAAGGGTTGTTTTCTGCTCGGCCGTCAAGTCGGTCCGCAGGAGCGCGGCATCGATTTGTTTTTTGAGCGTTGTGGCCATGTTCTGGGCCGTGGCCGCCGGCGGGTCGAAACGCAAGTCCCAGGCGATCCGGTTGATCCCGGGCTCGGCTTGGTCCAGAATAAACGCCGCTTTGGCGGCGCCGGTTGCGTCGACGATATCGAGGGTGGGCGCCGACGCGGGTTTTTCCTTGAGGAAAAAGTGAAGAAGCGCCCCGTCCGGGGGATTTTCGCCCTTGAAAAAGAGGTCTCCCCGGCCGTAGCCTCCGCGTTGGAGCCGCAGCCAGCGCGTTCCCGGTTTGTTGGCCTCGAACAGGGTTGCTTCCCGGCCGAGAACGCTGTCCGTCGCCTGGCGCAGGCCGGTGATGTCATCCATGATCCAGAATCCCCGTCCGTGAGTGGCCGCGATGAGGTCGTTGTCGCGGGGCTGAATGAGCAGATCGTGGACGGCTACGGTGGGCAGGTTGTTGTTGAAGCTCAACCAGCTCTGGCCGGCGTTGCGGCTGAAGAACACGCCGAACTCGGTGCCCAGGAAGAGCAGGTTCTTGACCTTGAGGTCTTCGCGGATAACGTAAACGGGTTGGCCGTCGGGAATGCCGGCGGAGATGACCGTCCAAGTCTTGCCGTAGTCCGTCGTCTTGAAGACGTAGGGATGGAAATCGTCGCTGCGGTGGCCGTCGAAAGTCACATAACAGGTGCCCGCGTCGAAACGCGAGGCCTCGACCCGGCTGCACCAGGTCCCCGGAGGGAGGCCCTTGATATTGGCCCGGACATTGATCCAGCTGACTCCACCGTTGCGGGTCAATTGGACATTGCCGTCGTCGGTCCCGACCCACAGCAAGCCGGGGATCAGCGGCGATTCGGAGATGGTGATGATCGTGCCGTACATCTCGGCCCCGGTCACGTCGGAGGTGATTCCTCCCGTCGGCTTCTCGGGCGCGTATTTGCTCTTGTCGTTCGTCGTCAAATCGGGGCTGACGATGCTCCAGTGGTCGCCCCGGTCATAGGACCGGAACAGGTGATTGCCGCCGAAATAAAGCGTCCTCGGGTTGTGCGGCGACAGGGTGATCGGCGAGCTCCAGTTGAAGCGAAAAACCCCCCCGCCCTGCTGTCGCATGGCCGCCTGTCTGGCCGCCTCGGGATCGACCGTCGTCGGCCGCGGTTTGGCTTGGGGTTCCGTTTTCGGGGCCGGCTGTTTTCCGGCCGGGGTCTTGGCCGGCGGCGGATCGGGGAAGAATTCCTTGTAGTTGACGATGTTGGCCTGGTTCGGCCGGATGCCCCGGGATTCGCGCGTTTCGACGTTGATCCTGGAGATGGACCCGCCCTGGCTCTCGCCATAAGCCGTCCGCCAGTCGGTCGGGTCGTTCTGGGTATGGAAGCCGTCGCCGCCGCCGATATTGAACCAAAAATCGGTCAGGATCATACCCTCCCGGCTCATCGACGGACCGCCCCACGTGCCGTTGTCCTGAAGGCCGCCGTAAACCCAGTAGGGATCGCGCATATCGGTGCTGACGGCGTAGAATTGGGCCAGCGAGAGGTTGTCGAAGAAGATCCATGTTTGGCCATGATCGTGGCTGATCGATGCTCCTCCGTCTTGCCCGACGTACATGCGGTTCTTGTTCGTCGGGTCGAGCCACAGAGCGTGAAAGTCGGGGTGGAGGCCGCCGACCGTCGTCCAGGTCTTGCCGGCATCGGCCGAGAAACTCATGTTTGTGGCTAGGAAGTAAACCCACTTATCCTCAACCGGATTGATGTAGATATGGCTGTAATAGAACGGACGGTTATTGAGCCGGTTCTGGAAGGACCAGTTGACGCCGCCGTCCTCGGACCGGTAGATGCCTGTTCCGAGCCTGGTCATGTCCGCATACTCCGGATTATCCTTGGTCTGGCCGCCTTCGGTAATTTGAGCCCGGGGCTGGAAACCGTGTTCGATGACGGCCATGAGGATCTTGGGGTTGGAGCGGGAAATGGCCAGGCCGATTCGGCCCAGGTCGCCTGTCGGAATTCCCCTGGCCAGCTTGGTCCAGGTCGTTCCGCCGTCGGTCGTCTTGAAGATGCCGCCGTTCGGGCCGCCCGAATCGAACCGCCAGGGTTGGCGCATCCTCTGCCAGAAGGAGACATAAAGAGTGTTCGGATCGGTCGGGTCCATGACCAGATCGATGGCCCCTGTTTTTCCGTCGTTGGGCAGGCCGCCGGCGAGTTTCGTCCAGGTCGTTCCGCCGTCGGTCGTCTTGAACAGGCCGCGGTCTCCGGTGTATCCCCAGGGATGGCCCGAGGCCGCCACGAAGACGACATCGGGGTCGGTCGGATGGGTGAGAACACGGCCGATGGACTGAGTCGTCTCCAGGCCCATCCGGGTGAAGGTTTTGCCGGCGTCGGTCGATTTGTAGATGCCGTCGCCCCAGGCGATGCTGTTGCGCACGCATTCCTCGCCCGTGCCCACCCAGAAGATCTTGGGATCCTTCTGGAAAACGGCGATATCACCGATCGAAGCGGAACCGTATTTGTCGAAAATGGGTTCCCAGGTCGTCCCGGCATTGACCGACTTGAAGACGCCGCCGGATGCGCCCGCCACCCATACCTGGGTAAAATCGGAGTCCAGGGCTTCGAAATCCGAGATCCGGCCGACCATATTGGCCGGGCCGATGTTGCGCCACTTGAGATGCTTGATCAGACTCTGGTCGCCGGCGGCGGGCGCGTTTTGCGCCGAGAACGGGCCGGCGAGGACGAGTGCCGTAAGCACCGGGAGCGCGAAGCGCCGCGCTTTCTTGAACGATCCTTTCATAGGGGTCTCCTTCCTTGAGCGGGGGGTTGAAATCGGGGTTGTCCAACGGCGGCCGGGGGTCCTTTTCCGCCGCCCGGGCCTGTCCCTTGACCGGGGTGATCGATCCACTGAACACCAGGGGATGCCGGTGTTTCGCGGTTCGGGCGGCCGGGGCTGTTTTTAGACAAGGCCCCGCGATTATAGTAAAAAAGCCGAAACGAATTCAATCCGGTTTTCCAGGGCCGCATGGAAATCCCGATCTTGGGCAAAAAAGAATCTTTCCGCGTCGAGGGGCTCGATATCACGCCGCTTCGGTTCGAACGGTTTGCCCGGAGCCTTGGCCGCCGTAAAAAGCGCCGCTCAGTATTAACCCTGATCATGCCCCGGGCTCGGCGGGCGTGCTCCGGACTTTGGTGAGCAAGTCTTGTGTATTTTACAGGGCATGCACGGGGAGTCGAATGGGTTTAATTTATGCCCGGCCCGTCCTCCGGCCAAGCGGAAGCCGCCCGGCGGATCCGGTTTTTTTTCTTAGAGTCTGGTACAATCGGCGGCGGGAGGCCCGGCATGAAGATTTTTGGTAAAACCCCGGCGGAGGGGAGCGTCCATTTCGACGACGGGCGAATGCGGGGAGAGGCCCTCGTCAGGACCCATGGAACGGGATATAGGGTATCGGGGACCATCCGGGGAAAGGCCGGCCGGATCGAAGTCTATCGCGCCCCGGCCCCGCGGCGTTTACTGATCAATAACTGGCAGTCCTGGGGGCCGATGCAGGCCATGGATTCCGGCGGGAGGATCGAAGGCGTGGCCGAGCGCATGGCGAACTATAGCCGGACCGTTTTCTCGCCCGTGCCGGACGTCTTCTCTCAAATGCTCGTCAGTGATTATTTTCTGGCTTGGGAGAACAACGTCGTCGGATTCCTTTCGTCGCGCGTCGCCCATCCCTATTTCGCCGTCGAGGGGGATGAAATCGCCGGATATCTGGAGTATTTCGGGACGGATTTGACCGACTCCGTCCCTTTGGAACCGTTCGTCGTTCTGCCCGGAGATTCCATCGCCATTCTCCTCGAACATTATGCCGACCTGACCGCCCTGGAGAACAAGGTCCGCGTTCCGGACTGGAACCCGGTCGGTTGGTCGAGCTGGTACCAATACTTCACCCATCTGACCGCCGCCGACGTGGAGAAAAATCTTCGTCTGGCCGGGGATGGATTCCCGTTCGAAGTTTTCCAGATCGACGACGGGTTCGAGGCGGATATCGGTGATTGGCTCAGGCCCAAAGACGGATTCCCTCCGCCGGCCGACCTGGCCCGTCTCATCCGTGATCGCGGATTCACGGCCGGGATCTGGACCGCTCCCTTCAGCGCCTCGGAATCCTCGGAGCTTTTCCGGCTCCATCCGGATTGGTTCGTGACCGAGGACGGCCGCCCCAAACCGTGCTGCCGGAACTGGAATAAAACTATCTATGCCCTGGACACCACGCATCCCGGAGCCAAACAGTGGCTGTTCGATACGTTCGTCGCTTTCCGGCGCATGGGATATTCGTATTTTAAAATCGATTTTCTATTTGCCGCGGCCATGCCGGGAACACGGCGAGTTCCGGTTACGCCCCTTCAAGCCTATCGGGAAGGAATGGCCGTCATCCGCCGGGCCGTCAAAGGGGAATTTATCCTCGGCTGCGGCGCACCGCTGCTTCCCTCCCTCGGTTTCGTCGAAGGGATGCGCGTCGGCGAAGACACGGCGCCGTTCTGGAATCCGCGAATGTCCGGGGTTCAAGGGCCGAATGCTTATATCGCCCTCAAGAATCCCATCCTGCGCGCCTTCATGCATAAACGCTGGTGGCTGAATGACCCCGACTGCCTGCTTCTTCGGGAGCAGGACATCGAGTTGAGCATCAACGAGAAAGCGCTTTATGCCCGGGTTGCGGGTGTATTGGACTCCATGCTGATCGACAGCGACGATCTCGAACTGGTGGACGAACGGGGGAGGGCACTGCTGGCCGAAGCCGTACGGCTCAAAGGAGGCCGCCCGCGGGTCCGGGGGCTTCTTGAGGATGATCTTTATATCATCGAATCGACGCACGGCCCGGCGCCGTCAATCCGGTTCGCCGCCAATTTGTCGGAGATGACGAAGGTCGTCGAGGGGCGCGGGATCGCGCCGCGTTCGGGCGTTTTCCTGGATACGTTCACTGGCGCCAAACCCCGATTTTAAAAATCGGTGTTGAAGCGCGGCTCAGTATTAACCCATATTATACCCCGGGCCTTGCCTGGCAAGTCCTATGGTTTTTATAGGGTTCAGCCCGCCCTAATTCGCTTCGCGAATGAGGACTGCAACCCCGTCGTCAAACCGCCGGGGCGGAAGCCAAGCCCGGGGAGTCGAATGGGTTTGATTAAAGCGCGAAGCCGACTCCGATCTGAGCCCGAAATCCGCCCAGATCCACCTTATCGTCGTAGGGATCGATCCACAGGACGCCGTATTTAAGCTCCCCGGCCAGGAAAATTCGTTGGAGGACCAGGGCCTTCAGCCCGAAGGCGATGGCGAAGGAGATGTCGTTGCCCTTGACGTTGTAAGCCGTCAGGAAAGGACTGTCGATGTGGATTTTATAGGACGCGATACCCGGGCCGATCTTCACGTAGGGAGAAAAGGCGCCGACCTTCCATTCCCGGCGGTAGAACACTTCCACCCCGACCACGTTCAATTGGAACAGGTCGCCGAACAGGCCGACCCGGGCTTCCCGGTCGAATCCGCCCTCATAAGATATTCCCACCCATCCGCCCTCGGAAATTCGGGCCGCGACAAAGAGCGAATACGAAGCGCCGCCGCCGAAAATTCCGCGCAGGTCGGCATTCTTGAGTCCGCGTGTTCCGTACAACA
The DNA here is from genome assembly GCA_964557435.1 of uncultured Eubacteriales bacterium. Classification (GTDB taxonomy): domain Bacteria; phylum Acidobacteriota; class Aminicenantia; order Aminicenantales; family UBA4085; genus UBA4085. Next base: position 96,769 of record CAZLAM010000137.1, on the reverse strand, counting down.
TCCCGCCTTCCCAGCGTGAAGCCGATGCCGCTACGGCCAAGGCGAGGACCCCAAGGAACAAGGGGAGCGGTTTTCTCATCGGCCGCTCCGTTAAATCGAGAATTCCGCGGGATCGCTTTCACGCCCGTCGGCTAGAACGGCCGTGATTCGATAAACGAAAGCCTCGTCCTTATTGACCGCCCGGACGAAATAAAAGAAGGGAGAAGGACCGACTTTGTCCAGAAGCCGGAAGTCGGTCTCCGCCGCGGCCTCGAATTTCCGGTAGATCCTATAGTGGGCCGGCGGTTGGGTGTTCCGGGGGTTTAATTGCCAGCTCAGCTTGTCGACGTACTCTTTGAAGAAGAACAGGTTGTTGACCAGCCGCTCGACCTTGAACTCGGCCGGGGGGTGGAACGGCGCGTACCCCGCGAAGGCCTTGAGGCAGACGTTCGTTTTCGCGTACTTGGTCCCGTCATAAGACACCAGGTCGTTCCAGTTCACGCCGTCCGCGCTGACAAAACTTTGATCGGGATTGGCCGTAAAAATCGCCGTTAATCCGGAGACGGGATGCTCGATCGGGATGGGGAAGAAATCGCCGGCTGTTCGCAGTTTGACGACGGCGGAGAAGCGCTGGTTAAGGAATAGGGGGACCGGGGCGTCTAGCGGCACGGTGACATACCCCGCTGCCGTCAGCGAACCGGTCAGGCGCCGAGCCAGGGTCCCGCTCCGCGGCCGGCCGGGTGTGGAATCTTTATAAATGAGGATTTCATAGTCGCTCGAAGGCGCGTAAGTGTAAAAACTCACGGCAACCAGCGGGTCGGCCGATGAGGAGTTGAAAATATTGGCGAACCAGGCGGCCTCGTCTTCGAAGCCCATCCTGATGGTGCACCCGTTGGGATCGTATTGATAGTTCACCGTTGACCCGGACCTTGGCTCGGTCGTGAAGGAGGCCGGGAGAGCGGTCCGGCAGAAAAAGACGTCATGATAGGATACGTAAAAATATCCGCCGCTGCCCCACTCCGTGCCGCGGCTGTTCTTGCAAAGGAAGGCGCCGTTGCCGGGAGGCTGGGGCGAGAACCTGCTCCGGTCGAAATTGTCGTCCCAGCCGGCGATGACCACGGCGCGGGTTTCTCCGGGCGTTCCGCTGTTGTAAAAGGAGGATTGAGCGGGATTGAAAAGGGACTCGGTGTAGACCATCGGAGCGAAAACAGCGCCGGTGTCCAGAACGGTCTGCTTGATTCGGTCATTGTCGAGCGAACCGGTTCGGGGAGGGAGGACCTGGACGTTTTGCACGTGTTTGACGGCGGCGATGTCCTCGCGTCGGGACGCCGGCCAGGGGGAATCGGCTTCCCGCACCGGGTCGGACCATCCGGCCAGGGCCCCGATGAGGATGTCCAGCGATCCGGCATTCCCGGTCGTCGTCCGTAAGTGGTTTTCGGAAAAATCCCAATTCTCGAGCGGTTTGAGGAAGGATTCGAGCGAAGCCAGGACGGCGAAAGCGGGCGAACCGCCGAGTATTCCTTCGTTCCGAACCGGCGTCATTTTTCCCACAGCGCGCAGGTCATAATAGGTCGGGAGTCCGGCCGCCCGAAACGGTTCCGCTGTCTTCAGCGCTTCGAAATATCGGCTGTCAGGGAGGGGCGAAAGCGAAGCTCGGGGCTTGTTTTCGGACGAATTTCCGCTCTGAAGGCCGAGGGCCGCTCCTCCAGCCAGAACTATCAAAACCATCGTCGTTAAAGTTCGATATCGCATGGATTTCTCCGCCTCGCCTGGGAACAGGCCTTCTCATTGTAGCACAAACAACTGGACGATCAACCTAACTGCATTATTCTTGAATACTGGAGTTCCAGAGGGAAAAGGCGGGAATTAAACCCATTCGACTCCCCAGGCTCGGCTTCCGCCCCGGCGGTTTGACGACGGGGTTGCAGTCCTCATTCGCAAAGCGAATTAGGGCGGGCTAAAGCCCGGGGTATATCCTACAAAAACCGTAGGACTTGCCCGTCAAGCCCGGGGCATGTCCAGGGTTAATACTGAGCGGCGCTTTGTACCACGATTTAAAAAACGGGGTTTTGCGCCGCGTATGTATAAAACGGCATCTAATAATACATGAATAATGCAGGTAAGAATTCTGTACACTTTATTGATGGGGTGAAAAAGCCCGCTGAAAGTCGGATTAATGCCGACCTCATTTTTTCCCAATGATTGCCGGCATTTTGAAGAAATGTTATATGTTAAGACCTGACCCCGTCTTTGTCTGGAGCGCGGCGTCAGCCGCGGATTTGGGTCAGGATTTTCTCGGCCGATGAGAGGTCTTTTTCCGTCAGCACGACGCCGACGAGCGCCCCGATCCGCCGGGCCGCGATGGTCCGGTCCTTGCCGTCTTTGGCCGACAGGATTCCCAGCCGAGAGAGGGTGACATCTTTATAGGGGTCCGCCCGTTTGAACGCCTCGACGATTTCCGGAAAACGCCGGCCGGCCGCGTCCTCATCGGGATAACGGAAGAGAAAAACCCAGGCTCCGTCCTTGGTTACGGCGGCGGCCTCTTCGAATCGGAAAACGTCCCCGGTGAAGAAAGGGTATATGTTGAAAAGCCCGAGCATTCCCCTCAAATATTTCCGGGGCGCCGCCGGCCCCCACTCGGCCGGGAAGGCGTCGAATATCGCCGGCCGGAACCCGGCCGGGGCGATTTTGGCGTCCGCGGCTTTGGACAGGTCAACGACCCCGCGCCGGCACTCCTCGCTTTCGTCGAAGCCGACGGTCGTGACAAGGAAGGATCCCTTCCAGAAATTCAGGTAATAATCGTCGAACTCGGCGGCTTGACCGATGGCGACAGCCAGCCCCTTGCCGGAGGACTTGAAGGTGAATATCCCATAGGCGGCCCGGGGATCGGTCATCTCGTAGATTTCCAGAGTTACGCTTTTGCCGGACTTGCTGCGGTAGTCCTGAGCCAAGACTTGTTGGAATCCGTACTCCCGGTAGATCTCCGCGCCGCCGTCGATGTAGACGAAAAGATCATCGCCCTTGTAGTGTTGGGCTTCCCCGGTCGGAGCCCAACCCGGTACGTCCCCGGCCTTGGGAAGGTATACGGACAGGTCGGCCGGAGGAGCGGAAACCTGCGGCCGGATGATTGCCGGCGGGTTGAGAAAAAAAAACGCCAGCGTCAGCGCGGCGACAGGGATCCCGGTTCGGGACGTCCGGCGCATTCGCCTCACGCTAGACCCTGACCTCCTCGATCCTGATCTTATCGAGATCGATCCGGCCGAGCCCCCGTTCGGATGCTTTTCGGATGCTGGCGATTTTTCCCGGATCGAGGCCGAGGATGGCCTTGGCGCAATAAGCGTCGATCGCCACCCGATCCCGGCCGGCGACGATCTTCATGGGCTTGGCCAATTCGCCCGGTCCCATCGGGCCGTTGGTGGTGATGATTTCGGTGGCGTCGACGATATTGAGGGCTGGTTTGAGGATGGTGTTGAGGTCGACGATGCACGTCTCGAGGTGTTCGATATCGGCCGGGTCGGTCTTCCAGTTGGCCTTGTGGAAGGTTCGGTTGTTGAGGCCGGCGTTTAGTCCCATGAGGTTCTTGAGCGTGCCCGTAAATTTATTGCCGGCGTGGTCCTTGGTGATGGGCAGGCTGATGAAAAGATCGTAATTGTATAGCTCGGTCATGATCTTCGCTTCCGGCAGCGCCTGGCCGCCGGAGATGGGAACGGTCTTGAAATTGACCTCGTCGCGGGCGATCAATTTGAGGGCGATGTTCTCGTCCTTGACCACGGCCGCCAGACCTGCGCCTTCCCAATGGGCGGGGGTCAGCAGACTCAGACAGGCGATTTCGGAAGCGCCCGCCGTTTTGCACATTTTGATGACCGCGCGGAGGATTTCCGGTTTGGTGTAGGTGCCGGGATTCTTGCTCTGGACATTGGGGAGAAGCGCTACTTTGGCACCTTTGGGGACGAACTTATCCATACCGCCGAGGAGTTCGACGGCCTTGAGGGTCATGGCCGCGAAGTCGGTGCCGCCGACGACGGCCACGTCGACCGGTGCGGCTGCTGCGGCCTCGGCCGCCAGGGGGCCGCCCGTGAAAGTATGGATCAATTTCCCGCCCACGACCGCCGTGGCGCCGATCTTGGCCGTCCGGCTGAGAAATTCGCGTCTGTTGAGGGTTGTCTCGGCCATGGGTTCCTCCGGTTGAAGTGAATTCCCTTTCAACCTATCGGAAATTCAACCGGAAATCAAGAACCCGGGGGAAACGCTCGTGTTTGGCCCCCTCCGCCCCGAGCCCTCCTTTACTAAAGGCCGCCCATCCTTTATATTAATACCTTAACGGAGACCCCATGATTCGATCAACCACCATTCTCTGCGTCCGGCACAAGGGCCGGGTCGCCATCGCCGGCGACGGCCAGGTGACCCTGGACAAAATTGTTCTAAAGCATTCGGCCAAAAAGCTCCGGCGACTCTACAATGGGCAGGTCTTGGCGGGATTCGCCGGAGCCACCTCGGACGCTTTCGCCTTGTTCTCGCGGTTCGAGGTCAAGCTCGAGGAATACAAGGGCAATCTGTCCCGCGCGTCCATCGAGCTGGCCAAGGATTGGCGTATGGACAAGGCCCTGCGCCAGCTCCAGGCCCTGCTTATCGTCGCCGACAAGGACGAGTCGTTCCTGATTTCCGGGACGGGCGATGTGGTCCAGCCCGACGACGGCCTGATCGCCATCGGATCGGGCGGGCCCTACGCCCTGGCCGCGGCCCGGGCCATGGCCAAGCACGCCGAGCTGACGGCGCGCGAGATCGCCGTCGAAGCCCTGGGCATCGCCGCCGGCATCTGCATCTACACCAACGACCGGATCACGGTCGAGGAGCTGTAATGGCCATCCTTCTTCCCCGAAGCATGGAACATGCCGACGCGGCCGCGCTGGACAAGGACCGTGAATCCGAGCTTACTCCCCGGCAGATCGTGTTTGAGCTGGACAAATACATCATCGGCCAGAATGCGGCTAAAAAGGCCGTTGCCGTGGCCCTGCGCAACAGGTACCGCCGCCGCCGCGTTCCCGCCGCCCTGACCGACGAGATCACGCCCAAAAACATCCTGATGATCGGGCCGACCGGCGTCGGCAAGACCGAGATCAGCCGGCGTCTGGCCAAACTGACCTCCTCACCCTTCCTCAAGATCGAGGCCAGCAAGTTCACCGAAGTCGGATACGTCGGCCGGGACGTCGAATCGATCGTTCGCGACCTCGTCCGAATGGCGGTGGATATGGTCCGCGGGGAAAAAACCATCGAGATCCAGGACAAGGCCGCCACCAGCGTCGAAGAGAAGATACTCGACCTGCTCGTCCCGCCGCCCAAACGGCGCGAGAACGCTCCGCCCGAGGAGGAATTTCAGCAGCTCTATGAAACGCGCGAGAAATTCCGCAAGCAACTCCGCGACGGGCTGCTCGAGGACCGCATTGTGGAGATCGAGGTCAAGGACCGGCCGGCCGGGCCGATGGAGATCTTCTCCAACTCGGGGATGGAGGAGATCGGCATGCAGATACAGGAAATCATGCCCGGCTTCATGGGCAAGACCAAGAAGCGGAAGGTCAAGGTCCACGAGGCCCGCGAACACCTCCTCGAGGAGGAACAGAAACGCCTTATCGATATGGACGCGGTCAGCCGCCTGGCCATCGAGCGGGTCGAACATTCCGGCATCGTCTTTCTGGACGAGCTGGACAAGATTGCCGGCCGCGAGACCGGGCACGGTCCCGAAGTCAGCCGCGAGGGCGTCCAGCGCGACCTCCTGCCGATTGTCGAGGGCACGACCGTCCACACCCGCTACGGGCTCGTCAAGACCGATCATGTTCTGTTCATCGGCGCCGGCGCCTTTAATGTGGCCAAGCCGTCCGACCTTATCCCCGAACTGCAGGGCCGGTTCCCCATCCGCGTCGAGCTCCAGTCACTGGCCAAAGGCGACTTCGTCCGCATCCTGACCGAGCCGCAGAACGCGCTCCTCAAACAATACGCGGCGCTGATGGCCACCGAGGGCATCACAGTCGAGTTCACCGCTGACGCCATTGAAGAGATCGCCCAGATCGCCGAAGACGTCAACCGCGAGGCCGAGGACATCGGCGCCCGGCGCCTGTACACGATCCTGGAAAAAGTCATGGAGGAAATCGCCTTTCAGGCGCCCGACCTTAAGACTAAAAGGATCACCATCGACAGGGCTTACGTCCAGGACCAGTTAAAGGACGTCCTCAAGAACCAGGATCTGAGGAAATTCATCCTGTAATGAGAGGCCCGCGTCCTGCTCCCGGCGTCCTGCTGGCTTTGCTGGCCCTGCTGGGCGGGGCTTGCGGCAAAAAGGGCGCCATTCTGCCGCCGATCCCGCTTGTTCCCCAGGCCGTCGAGGGATTGCGGGCGGAACAGCGGGGCGGCCGAATCCTTTTCGAATGGACCAACCCCTCCGCCTACAGGGATGGGACAGCGCTGGGAGAATTGGCGGCGATCGAGATCTGGGAAGGGAATACACCCGCGGATTTTCCGGACGCCGCGCGCCTTATCCGCGTCCTCGGCGCGGAGGAGCTCGCGGCCCTCAAGAAATCCGCGGATCCCAAGGCCGGGCAAAGCTCCTTCGCCATCCCCCTGGATGGAGCGTCCCTTCCGGGGCGCAGCCGAGCCTTAGCCCTGCGCGTCAAAGACGTCCGCAAGAGACGTTTTTCCGAATTTTCCACTCCGGTCCTCATCCTGACGACGCTGGCGCCGTCGCCTCCTTCGAACCTGCGAGCCGCACAGTTCGAGGACCGTATCGCCCTGAGCTGGATTTTGCCGTCGTCCAACATCGACGGATCTACACCGCCCAACTTGGGTGGTTTCAATATTTACCGCGCGGAGGGCAAAGAAGCTTTCCGGCGTCTCAACGATCGTCCGGTCCGGGACGCCTCCTATATCGATAAGGATTTCGAATTCGGGAAGGTTTATCGGTTTTGCGTCCGGGCCTTTTCCGCCGGCGAGGCTGCCGCCGAGAGCGAGGACTCGCCGATTGTCGAAGCCGCGCCGCGGGATGTCTTTCCGCCCGCCGTTCCGACGGGACTGGCGGCTGCGGCCGGAGGGATGGTCATCACTCTGCTCTGGGACGGCGGACGGGAAACGGATCTCTCCGGCTTTAAAGTCTGGCGGCGCGAGGCGGGGCGGGGCGGCTATTCGCTTCTTACCCCCGTGCCCATTCCCGGCAACACCTTTGCCGATCCTTCGGCCAAAAAAGGGAAACGCTATGAATACGCGGTTTCGGCCCTGGACAAGACGGGAAACGAAAGCGCGCGTTCGGTTCCCGTGGCCGAAATCCTGAAAGAAGACCGGCACGAAATGGATGAACAGTTCACCCCAGCCAAGGCCTTCGATAGGGACTCTCTCGAATCAAGTTATGGAAAGCCCGGAATCCGCCTGAGGAGGCCGTCATGAAATTCTTTCTCGATACCGCCAACCTGAACGAAATCCGCGAAGTTGCCGGCTGGGGACTGCTCGACGGCGTCACCACAAACCCGTCGCTCGTAGCCAGGGAAAATCTCAAGTTCGAGGACCTTATCCGGGAGATCTGCGCTCTTTGTCCCGGTCCGGTCAGCGCCGAGGCCGTCTCCGAGAAAGCCCCTGAGATCATCGCCGAGGGGCGGCATTTAGCCTCCCTGGCCTCCAATATCGCCGTCAAAATCCCCATCACGCTCGAGGGACTCAAAGCCATCAAGGTCCTGTCGGGGGAGGGCATCCGCGTCAACACGACGCTGATCTTCTCCTCGAGCCAGGCGCTCCTGGCGGCCAAGGCCGGGGCCCAATTCGTCAGCCCTTTCATCGGCCGGCTGGATGATATCTCCGAAGAGGGAATGGTCCTCATCGATGAAATCGCCCGGATTTTCGGGAATTATGATTTCGACTGCGAAATCATCGTCGCCAGCGTGCGCCATCCCCGCCACATCGTCGATGCCGCGCTCATCGGGGCCGATATCTGCACCGTGCCTTTTGCGGTCATGGACAAGCTCGTCCGTCACCCCTTGACCGATGCGGGCATCGAGCGTTTTCTCAAGGACTGGGGAAAGGCCCGGAAGTAGGATTTCCCCCCGCGTTCGTGATATAAAATAGACGGAGAGGTATGATCTCCGCCCGATGAAAAAGCACCCTCGGCTCCGCCGCTTCGCCGTTTCCATCCTGGTCTTGGCGCTCGTCCTCGGCGCCGTCGTCGTGATCAAGAATTTCGTCTTGGGCCAGGTCCGGAAACGCATCGAATCGACTTTTCATTACTCCCGGCTCCGCCTGACGGTCATTCCTCCGGCCATCGTTCTCGAGGATGTCCGTTCGACTTCGGCTTCGCCATTTTTTTCGGCCGAGAAAGTCTCGCTTCGTATTTCCCCCCTCTCTCTCTTCAAGCGCGACCGGCCGCTGATGATCATCATCGACCGTCCCGTGATCCGCATCTATGAAAACACGGCCGGAAAGAGCGGGGAAAAGCTCGATCTTCGTCTGCCTTTTTCCCTTGAGAACGGATATGTCAGGGACGGACAGATTTTCTATTGGAGTCCCTCGTTGAGCGTCCGGGCCGCGGGTTTCAAAGCCGCTTTCCGCCAAAGCAAGGGCAAGTTCATTCTCCAGGCGTCGGCGCCCGAGACCACGGTTTTATCCGCGTCCCTTAACCGGCCCATCACCGGCCGCGTCCAGATGCTTGTCGAAGGCCGGGGCAACGATCTGTCCCTGCACCGCCTGACATTTGACGGACCGGATGTTCTTCTGAAGGTCCGGGGGCTTCTCACCCGAGCGCCCTCTCTCCGGTACGACCTCCGCGTCGGCCTCCGTGCGCCGGCCGAACGTTTAACGGAATTTTTAAAACTGCCCTTTCATTGGGCGGGCCCCCTGCAGGGTGAAGGGACGATCGAAAATCAGACCGGGTCCTTTTCCTTTCAAGGCTCGGTTTTCTGCCCGAAACTCGTCCTTAACGGCGTCGAATTGGGTGTGGTCGAAGGCCCGTTGTCTCTTCACCCCGGCGTCCGCGGTTCCCTGAACCTTAAAATCATGAACCGTCTCCAGCCGCCCGAATTCGTGGACCTGGATTTCCGTCCCGGCTTGGTCGAGGGACGGGCGCGGGCGTTCCATGCCGATTCCATTATCCGCGATTTTAAAATCCCCTGGCCCGTCCGGTCTCCGGTGAATGGGAATTTCATCGTTGCGGGAGGGCGCGTCCGGGTCCGGGCGGCTTTTAACGGCGACCCGGCCGCCGCGGCCGAATCCGGCCGCTATCCTTTTCGCGGGCCGGTCGATTTGACTTGGACCGGCCGCGAACGCCTGCTCGAGTTCAACTCTCCGAAGCTCGAATCCTCGTTTGGTTCCCTCGATGTCGACGGGCGGATGGTGATCGGCCGGGATATCAGCATACGGATCAAGGCGGCCATCGAGGATGTTCGCGGCGGCCGCGATTTTACCGCGCTTGTCTTGGATAGACCGCTCCTTTTCCCCGAGATCCGCGGCCGGGGGACGGCCGAGATAAAAATCCTGGGAGATTTCCGCCGACCCCAGGTCAAAGCCTTGTTCGCCCTGGCTCCCGGCGGATTCGACAAATTCGATGTCGCGGCCGTGGACGGACTGACCGAGATCGCCGGGGGAGAGGTGACCGGGATCTTCAGTGTTTTAGACCCGGCGATGAGGGGCGAGATACGCCTGCACGTCCGGGCCGGTGTCGTCGACGTCAAGGCCCGTCTCGACGATGGTCTCGTGGAACCGATTTTGCGGTCCCTGGATCTTTCCCTGCCGCTCCAAGGAAGGGCGTCGGGGGATATGGCGATAATGATCGCGGGAAAGTCCGTTTCTCTCAAGGGCCGCCTGCGGAGCGAAGCCTTGAAGGCGGCCGGACTGGCGTTGCGGAATGTCGATACGAGTTTGGAATGGAGTTCGGCGTCGAACGAATTGGTTTGGACCGGTCTTCAAACCGGTTTGTTCGGCGGCTCCATCGAAGGGAGCGGGAGGGTCAATCTTCTGGATTGGGGCTATGAAGCCGATATCAAGGCTGCCGGGATCGACTTGGCCTCATTTTCCTCCGGACTGGAAGGACGCGCCGATTTCTCCTTGGCCGGACGCGGTTCGCTGTCCCGGGAGGCGCCTCAAGGACCGTTCAAAATCCAGGCTTTACGCTATGGAAAAATGGGTCCCGCTCAGGCCTCCGGAACGGTCACTCTGAGCTATGCGGACGAAAAATTAACGGCCAAGCTCGAGGGCCGCTTGGATCCCGGCGGAAGTGATTTTTCGGCCTCCTTTTCCTATCCCGAGGCGGATCGTTATTATCTCCTATCGGCCAAGGGCCGGCTTCTCAATCCCGATCTCTTCCTGCCCTGGAAGGGCGTTCGCGGAGAGGCGGGTTTTCTTCTCGAGGTCCGGGGCGGGAAGGCCGGCGCCCAGGTTAACGGCGCCGTCGATGTCAAGGGCGCTCTCCTGCCGATTCCCGGATTTCCTCACGCCTTGACCGATTTTGCCGGGCTTGTTTTCCTCAAGAACAATACGGCCTCGCTCCGTTCCGTTCAGGGCAAAATGGCGGGGGGCGAGGTCCAGGGGAGCGGCGAGATCAAATTCGGCCCCGGCGGGATCGAATCCGTCGATATTGCCGCGGACGGCAAGGGGATGGCGCTGGCTCTCCTGGAGGGGATGCGGACGCTGGCCGACGGGAGCCTTCGCCTGGAAGGCACGGGCGACCGTCTGGCTTTGTCGGGCGATTTTCTGGTCAAACAGATTTCCTGGCGCCGGGAATTCACGGATCGCTTCATTTTTTCGACCTCGTCTTATCGGGAACCCAAACAGAAACGGACGGCCTTCGACGGGATGGCTCTCGATATTCGGGTGCGGGCGGTCGACAATGTCGTCGTCGAGAACTCGCTGGGACGGATCCAGGGCCGTTTCGACCTGACCCTCACCGGAACCGTGGAAGCGCCGATCGTCCTGGGTGACATCGAAGCCCTCCGCGGCGATGTCTTCTTCCAGGATCGCAAGTTTCGCGTCGTGCGGGCCCGGCTCAGTTTCTTCAACCCGGCTTCGGTTGAGCCTTATCTGGATTTCCGCGGCGAAACGTTCCTCAAGGATTACCGGGTGACATTTTCCTTGAGCGGCCCGCTCGACCGTTTGAGGCCCGAGTTCGCCTCGTCTCCGCCGCTGCCGCCGGAAGACGTTCTGGCTTTGCTGGCTCTGGGAGAGTCGTTCAAGAGAACGTATTCCTACGACGCCAGCACGCAGATGGGGACGGGGTCGCTGTTGTCCTTCCAATTGGCCGAGGAAGCCAAACGGCGGGCCGAAAAGCTTTTCGCCCTGGACAGTTTTCGCATCGATCCCTTCGTCCTGGGCGCTTCGACTGAAATGACCGCCCGCCTGACGGTGGGCAAGCGGATTTCCCGGAACATTATTCTCCTGTACTCGACGAATCTGACCAGCCAGCGCGAGGACCTGGTTCGGCTGGAATGGGAATACAGCGATGGGTTCGCCCTTGTCGTCATGCGCGATGAGCGCGGCCGCGTGAGCCTGGATGCGAAAATCCGCAAGCGTTTTTAAATCCGTCGCGGCGGGAGCGGTCCTGACCGTCCTGGGGGGGGCGTCCGTCCTGGCGGCGGGAAAAGCGGTCGCCACGGGGGGCGAGCCGGTTCCCGTCCTGCGGTCCATCACGGTCCTCGTCAATGGTCGTCCGGCCGATCCTGATTTCGCCTCTCTCGTCCCGCTGGCAACGGGGGAAGAGTTCTCGCTCCCGCGGATCGACGCCTCGGTTAAACAGCTTTTTCGGACCGGTTTGTTTTCGGACATCCAAGTCTGGAGCGACGGCCGGGAGGACGTCGGCCTGACCTTTCTCCTCGAGCGCCGTTTGATGATCCGCGCGGTCGAGTTCAACGCCGATAAGGGAGTTGCGACCCGCAGGATAAGGGAAAGCGTTTATGCCATTCGTCCCGACGGGCCGTATTCCGAGGAAAAACGGGTCCGCGCCGAGAACGAAATCCGGGATTTTCTCCGGCGGGAAGGATATCTGAACTGCGTCGTCATCGGCACCCCCCGCCGGATCGAAACGCAAACCGCGGTGGACGTTCTTTTCGGGATCACCCACGGCCCCAGGTTCGCCTTCCGCGAGGTCGGGTTCAAGGGAAAGCCGGCCGTGGCCCAGGCTGATCTCCAGTCGCTTATCGAGAGCCGGCCGGGGCGGCCGTACAATCCCGCCGTCCTGGACGCCGATGTGATCCGGCTGAAAGCGTTCTTTAATACGCTCGGTTATCCGCGGGCCGACGTCTCGATCCGCGGGCGCGTTTTCCACGAGGGGGACAAGACGGTATCCCTGAACTTCGTGTTCGATCCCCAGGAACGGATCGTGGTCGAAGTGCGCGGCGCCGATATTCCCGTGGGACCTCTTCAAGCCATTTGGGAGGAACGGGTCTTCGAGGATTGGGCGGTGGAAAAGGCCGAGGCTAAAATCCTTTTGACTCTGCGAACGCGGGGATATCTTTTTGCCACCGTCCACTCATCCCTGGAACGGACGGCGGTCGAACTACGGGTCATCCACGATGTGAATCCCGGCGAAAAAATCCGCATCAAAGACCTTCTGTTCGAGGGCAATTTTCATTTTTCTGCGGCCGAGCTTAAACGGGCCTTGGCCATCGGGCCGCGGATCCTGCTGGCGAGCGGCCTGGATGGAGCCGAGGTCTTTGAGTATCCCGACCGGGTGGTGAAGCTTTATGAGACGCAGGGCTATGTCGAAACGCTGGCCGACCTCAATTTCCGACGGTCCGGGGGATCATCCGAGGCCGTCATCCGTGTGACGGAAGGGCGGCGACGGATGATTGCCGCCGTCACGGTCAGCGGGGCGAAGCTTTTCCCGGCCGCGGACCTGCTGGCCCAGGCGTCGAGCGCGGCCGCGAAGCCGTATTATCCTCCCGATGTTCAGCGTGACGTCGGCCGGCTGGAAACTTACTACCTGAACCAGGGAGTTCGCGACACCACAATCGCGGCCGCCGTGGTTGCGACGGGTGAAAACCTTTTTTCCGTGGAATTTCAGGTCCGGGAAGGCCGCCGAGTCCGCCTCGAGCGGATCCTGATCGCCGGATTATTCGTCACCCGGCGGACGCTCATCGAACGCGAAATCCGGGTCCGGGAAGGCGATTTCGCCGGCGCCGAGGCTATTCAAGCCACCCGGCGCGGGCTGGAAAAGCTGGGCGTTTTCTCCGAGGTTAGGATCGAAGAAGTCCCCACGGGGCCGGAGACGGAAAATCTGGTCATCAACCTGCGCGAAGGCCAACGCAATCTGATCAGCGTCGGAGCCGGTTTGGAGACGAAGAACGAGCCTGTGACTTTCGACTTGAGCAAAAACGTCATCGGCCCGCGAGCCACCGCCGAGTTCATCCGCGGCAATATGTTCGGCCGGGCCGCCCAGTTGAGCCTCGTCACCCAGTTCAGTCAGAGGGAAAAAAGGGCTGTCGTGTCCTGGGAACAACCGTTCCTGTTCGGACTCCCCGTCCAGACGACCGCCAATGTCTGGCTCGAGAGAGAGGAACGCGAGAGCTATGGTTTCGACCGCCGAGGAGTCAGTCTCAGCGGATCCCATCCTCTGGCCAACGGCTGGGTCTCTCTGACGACGCTTCGTTTGGCCTCCACGACCCTCTATTTTCTGGAAATAGAAGAGAACGAAATCGACCGCCAGCATTATCCGTTTTCGGCCACTTCGGTCTCCGAAACTCTGCTTCTGGACCGCCGGGACGACTCGTTCAATCCCGAGAAGGGTTCTTTTTTCAGCGCCGTTCTGGAATGGGCCTATCCGCTGTTCCACGTCGAATCCGACTATATCAAGAGCTATGGCAAGTATCAGGCGTTTTTTCCTGTTTTCGGGCGCTGGAATTTCGGCCTGACCGCGCGCGCCGGCCTGGGGATGGGACGGATTCCCATCCACGAACGTTTCTTCGCCGGAGGGAGCAACTCCTTCCGCGGCGAGCATTTCGACCGGTTGGGGCCCGAGGATCTACTGTCGGACAAGCCCGTCGGTGGAAAAGCGCTCATCCTGTTCAACTTCGAAATGAAATTCCCTTTGTCCGCCGCGCTCCCGGCCTTATCCGGAGCCGTCTTTTTCGATATCGGGAACGTCTTCCTCCACCGCAGCGATTTCAGCCTCGGCAACCTCAAAAACGCCGCCGGCGTCGGGCTTCGTTATAAAACGCCGCTCGGCCCGGTCCGCATTGATTTAGCCTGGAACCTGTCGGCGCCTGACGGCTTGGGTCCGCCGCTGGTCTTCATCACGATCGGCAACGTTTTTTAGGCTGGATTATTCATGATGACGGGAGTCTTTATGCTTTTCCACCCCCCAACGGTTGAATCATGACAAAAAAGATGATCAGACAGTCGAAAAAGTTCCGCTTCGTCATCCCTATGTCCAGGGGCCTAGAGATAACCAAGCGCGTTGTTTCCCGGCCCGCTTTTTGGGGCCGGGCCGCGTTGATCTTGATCGGGATTCCTATGTTTGTTTCATTCTTTTTGGAGCGGGCGGTGCAAGGCCAAAACCGGATCGTGAATTGCGTTGCCGCCATTGTCAATGACGGGGTCATAACCCGCGCCGATATCGAACTGGCCGACGCCCTCGAGTTGTTCGAAATAAAAAAAACGACCGACGCCGCCGGACGCCGCCGGACGATCTTGGATAGGCTGATCGACCGGAGGATTATCCTCGATCAGGTCCGGGACAAAGCCGTTCCCGATCCGGCCGCGGTGGAAGCCGAGCGGCGGATCCTGACCGTTCGGATCGGTCCCGCCGTTCTCACGGAGCGTCTGGGACGGCTGGGTTTGACCGAAGCCGATGTCCGGCCGTTTCTCGAAGACGCGGTCCGTTACCGGTTGATCGTCAACGACAGATTCGGCCGCAGCGTCAGCGTCAGTCTCAAGGAAATCGAAGCGTTTTATGACGAGAGCTACTCGCCGGCTCGGAAAAAAGAAGGGACCGCCGTGCGGCCCCTGGTCGAGGTTTTAAACGCCCTGGAAGCCGAGATCAAGCGGGTCAAGGTCGAAGCCCAGGCCGCCCTGTGGATCGAAGCCGTCCGCGAACAAGCCGAAGTGGAGATCAAGCTCGACTGTCTTAACCGGCATGAAACATGAGTTCTTCGATTCTTTTTTGATCCGTGCGGAGAAGGAAATTTCTATCAACGATTTTGGCTGATCGTTTCCGGTTGACATCCCGACGGGGAATGAACAGAATGTCCGGAGCATTTCACAGAAAACGGAGACCGCCGTGAAAAAAACAGTGTTTCTTTTCCCCGGGCAGGGATCTCAAACCGTCGGCATGGGCCGGAGTCTGGCCGACTATTCCGAGGAAGCCAAACGGGTCTTTAAAACCGCCGCCGACGTCCTCGGATATTCTCTATCCAAGCTTTGTTTTGAAGGTCCGGAAGAAGACTTGCGGTTGACCAGGAATACCCAACCGGCGCTTCTGACGGTCAGTACGATCGCCTTTCGATTGCTCGAAACGGACCCCGCCGTGGCCGCCGGCCACAGCTTGGGCGAGTATTCGGCCCTGGTCGCCGCCGGAGCGCTCCGGTTCGAAGACGCGGTCCTCCTCGTCCACAAACGGGGGAAATACATGCAGGAGGCCGTTTCGGTCGGTGTCGGAGCCATGGCCGCCGTGCTGGGTGTGAGTTTCGACGACCTGCAAGCGGCCATCGCCCGGGTTACGGCGGGAACGGTCCAAATCGCCAATTGGAACAGCCCCGACCAGATCGTCATCTCCGGCCACAAGGCGGCGGTCGAAGAGGCGATCGAACTGGCTAAACCGCTGAAGGCGGTCATGCTTCCGGTCAGCGCCCCGTTTCATTCTCCGCTCATGGCGCCCGCCGAAGAGCGCCTCGCCGTCGACCTCGACGCGGTTGAGTTCCGCGATCCCCGTTTTCCGATCATCAACAATGTGGACGCCCGGCGGATCACCGCGGCCGGCGAGGCCCGCGACGGGCTCAAACGCCAAGTCAGCCGGCCGGTTCTCTGGATGAAGGCGATGGAACTCCTCCGGGACGAGAATATCGATGCCTTTGTCGAAGTGGGGACGGGACGGGTCTTATCGGGCTTGATGAAGAAAATCGGCCGCGGTTGGCCCCATCCGTTTGTTAATTTGAATGTCGAAGACCGCGAGTCGCTGGAGAAGACGGCCGCCGCACTTCGAGCCGGCTGAGTCCGTTTTATACATTTGCGGTACAAAACCCCGATTTTTAAATCGAGGTAACAAGCGCCGCTCAGTAGTAACCCGCAATATACCCCGGGCCTTGCCTGGCAAGTCCTATGGTTTTTATAGGGTTCAGCCCGCCCTCATTCGCGTCTCGAATGAGAACTTCAAAGCCCGGGGAGTGGAACGGGTTTATTCCCGGACGAGGGCCGGCCCGTATTTGATGAAGCACTCTCCCGCCGAAACGACGGCGGCGATCATGGCCAGCCATAATAAGACTTGGGGAATGGTGTAAAATTTTCCCAATGGACCCCGGCCCAGGATGAGCAGGGCGATCGAGTATGTCTCCAGCTGGACCTTGATCTTTCCGGGCCAGGAAGCGGCGATGACGACGCCTTTGGCCGCGGCGATGGCCCGGAATCCGGTTACGGCCAATTCGCGGCCGATGATGATGACGGCCATCCAGGCGGGAACGGCCCCGGCCTCGACCAGGCAGATGAAGGCGGCCGTGATGATGAGTTTGTCGGCGATGGGGTCGAGGAGCTTCCCCAGTTCGGAAACGGCATTCCAGCGCCGGGCCAGAACGCCGTCCACGGTGTCCGTCAGCATGGCCAGCAGGAAAACTCCCAAGGCGATCCATTCGTGCCCGCGGAATGTGCCCAGCAGAAAGACCATGAGAACGGGCACAAGAAGGATTCGCAAAGTCGTCAGGGCGTTGGGGACGTTGCTCATGGAGCGGCTAGAGTACCGCAATTACTCCAGACGGTCAAACCGAGCGCGGCCCGACTGTATGATATTTTTCTCTTCGAGCACGAGAACGCATTTGGAGCGGCCGTGGGGACGTCGCCTTCCATTTGAAATCGGCGGTTTTTCCTTATAGAATTCCCCCCTCACTGATTGTCCCAGTGTCGCCATCCTATGGTCAAGGAGGTTTTCTCATGATTCCACGACTCCCCAAGTCACCTTACCGGGCGGCGTTCGCCGCCCTGGGCGTCCTTATTTCGGCCCTGCTCATGTTTCCCCAATCGCCGGGGAAGAAAGCGACGCGGATCGTCAACACCGATCCCCAACAGCGTTTGCAATGGTATGACGAGTTCGCGGCATCGAAAACGGCCTCCAAGTTCAAGGACCTCAAATGGCAGCATCTGGGGCCGACAAACGTCAGCGGCCGGGCCACGGACGTCGCCGTCGTGACTCCCAAGGGCAAGAACTACACCATGTACGTGGCCACGGCTTCGGGCGGAGTGTGGAAAACCGACAACGAGGCCCTGACCTGGGAACCGGTTTTCGAAAACGCCGCCTCGACGGCCATCGGGGACATCGCCCTGGATCCCTCCGATTCCCGGACGATTTGGGTCGGGACGGGCGAAGCCAATATCTTCCGGTCTTCGCAGGCGGGGGCCGGGATCTACAAATCCTCGGACGCCGGCAAAACATGGGCTCCCATGGGTCTGGCCGGTACGTTCACCATCGCCCGCATCATCGTCCACCCCAAAGACTCCAACCTCGTCTTCGTGGCCGCCTCGGGTCATGAGTGGACGACCAATCCCGAGCGCGGCGTCTTCAAATCCGCCGACGGCGGGAAGAACTGGGAGAAGATCCTGTTTGTCGACGAAGAAACGGGCGCTATCGACCTGGTCATGGACCCCCGGGACAACGACACGATGTTCGCCGCCACCTGGCAGAGGACACGGAAAAAATGGAACGATCCGCGCAATGATCCTTCCTCGACCGGCTCCGGCGTTTGGAAGACCGTCGACGGCGGCCGGACCTGGAAGCCCGTCAACGTGGGACTGCCCGAGGCGAGATTCCGAGGCCGGATCGGCCTGGCCCAGTGTCTGACGAAAACCGACGTTCTCTATGCGCTGGTCGATAATTATGAGAAAACCCGCGAGGCGACCCCGGCGGAACTGGCCGACGCTTATGGCGTTCCCTCCAGCGGCTACATCAAGGGCGCCCATCTCTATCGTTCGGACGACAAGGGCGAGACCTGGCGGCTCGTCTGCCCCACGACTCCGGCGACGAAATCGTTCATGGAAAACCATTCCGGGACTTACGGCTGGGTGTTCGGCCAGGTTACGGTCGATCCCAACGACGCGAACACGGTCTACACCATGGGCCTCGGCTTAAACGTCTCGACCGACGGGGGCAAGACCTTCCGCGGGCTTCGCGGCATGCATAGCGACCATCATGGTCTGTGGATCGACCCCGACAACTCCAAATATCTGGTCAACGTCAACGATGGCGGGATCGTCATCTCCTACGACCAGGGAAAAACCTGGAAACAAAACACCACCAACCTGCCTGTTTGCCAGTTCTTCAACATCAACTACGACATGGGGACGCCGTTCAAGGTTTATGGCTCGATGCAGGACCACGGCAGCTACCGCGGTATTGTCGACCTCAGCCGCGGGCGCGACCGTATTCCGGCCCTCGCTTGGGAGGGAGCGCCCGGCGGCGAAGGCTCGAACCAGGCCATCGACCCCGACGATCCCGGCATTGTTTATTCGGCCGGTTTCTACGGCACGCTGTCGCGGACGGAATACAAATCCGACGGCCGCCGGACCAATTTCGACCTGATGCTCAAGCCGTCGCTCGAAGGCGTCCGTCTCCGCGGGCAGTGGCTGGCGCCGTTCATCCTGTCGCCGTCAAACCCCAACGTCCTGTACCATGGAATGCAGTTCCTTTTCCGGTCGTTCGACCGGGGCAATAACCTGGACCGGATCAGCCCCGACCTGACCTATAACACGGCCTCGGAGATGGGCGACATTCCCTATCACACGATCTTCGCCATCGCCGAGTCGCCGCTTCAATTCGGCCTCATTTATGCCGGGACGGACGACGGTAAGGTATGGCTGACCAAGGACGGCGGAAAAACCTGGACCGAGATCATGGCCGGACTCCCGTATCAGAAATGGGTCTCCCGCCTGGTCGCCTCGCAATATGATAGCGGCACGGTCTACCTGACCCAAAACGGCAAACGCGACGACGACTTCGCCGCCTATGTCTGGAAATCCGCGGATTACGGCAAAACCTGGGTCGACATCTCCAAGGGCATTCCCCTCGGCCCGGTCAACGTCATCCGCGAGGATCCCGTCGACCGCAATATCCTATACGTCGGCACGGACGGCGGCGTCTTTGTCACCACGGACGGGGCCAAGACCTGGCAGGTGTTGGGAGCCGCCCTGCCGATGGTTTATGTCCATGACCTGATCGTCCACCCGCGCGACAATATCGTCGTCATTGCCACCCACGGCCGGGGCATGTGGGCGCTCGACGCCAACCCGGTCAACGGCAAGGACAAGCGTCCGCCAAGATATTCTTTCGATTGAATTGACTTCGGATTTATGAATCAATAACATCGGTTGGCTGTCAGATAGATGATGTATCACTTTTTTTTCCGTCCATTCAACGGGAGGCTTCATGAAATCGTCCAGACTTCTTCTTGCCGTTCTCTGCCTGATTTTGGCTCTTGGTTTGGCCGGTTTCGCCGTCGCCCAAAAGACGGGCGCGACCAAACCTGTCCTGAAAAAAGTTGAGAGCACCGATCCGGCCCTGCGGTTGACCTGGTACGACCAGCATCAAGCACTGAAGGCCGCCGCTCCGAACAAAGACCTCAAGTGGAGGTTCATCGGCCCCGACATCATCGGCGGCCGCTGCACGGACATCGCCGTTCCCAAAGGCAGCAAGCACACGATCTATATCGGCTCGGCTACGGGCGGCGTGTGGAAGACGGACAACTCGGGCGTCACCTGGACGCCCCTGACCGACGACCTGCCGACCTTGTCGACGGGCGACCTGGCCGTGGCCGACTCCGACCCGAACATCGTCTGGCTGGGGACGGGAGAAGCCAACATCTTCCGCGCCTCGATCGCCGGGACGGGCGTTTATAAATCGACGGATGCCGGCAAAACATGGCAGCCCATGGGCCTGGCCGGGACTCAGACCATCGCCCGGATTCTCATCCATCCGACCAATCCTGATGTCGTCTACGTCGCGGCCACGGGGCATGAATGGACGAACAATCCCGACCGGGGCGTTTTCAAGACCGGCGACGGCGGCCGGACTTGGCGAAAGGTTCTTTATGTCAATGAAAGGGTCGGGGCCAACGATCTGGTCATGGACCCTAATAATCCCGATACGCTGATCGCCGCCACTTGGAACCGCGTCCGTCAACGCTGGAGCGACCCGATGCCCGGCGGGGAAGACGGGTTGTTCAAGACGACCGATGGAGGCAAGACCTGGAAGCCCGTCAACGCCGGGCTCCCCGATACTCTATTGACCGGACGCATCGGATTGAGCCTGTGTCTGACCAAACCCAAGATCATCTATGCCTACGTAGACAACCATAACCCCGGCCGCGACGTCACGGCCGGCGAGCGGGACGCCTATGGCCGGGTCAAGACGGGCAAGAAGATCGTCGGAGCCGAAATCTACCGCACCGACGACCAGGGCGAAAACTGGCGGAAAGTGAGCCTCTCGGACCCCCTCATGGAGGGATTCGGCGGAACCTACGGCTGGGTCTTCGGCCAGATCCGCGTCGATCCGGTGGACGACAACACGGTCTATATTATGGGGCTGGGCCTTTATAAATCCAGCGACGGCGGCCGGTCGTGGAAAGGCATCAATTATGAAAACCTCCATGGCGACCACCACGGTCTGTGGATCGATCCCACGGACACGAATTATCTGATCAACGTCAATGACGGCGGAGCCAACGTTTCCTATGACGGAGGAAAAAGCTGGCGTGATTTCCATAAAGGAATTCCCACCATCCAGTTCTACAACGTCGCCCTGGATATGAACAAGCCGTTCGCCGTCTACGGGTCCGTCCAGGATCATCTCACGCACCGCGGGATCGGCATCGCCCCGCTGACGGGCGGCGGCGGCGCCGGCCGTCGCGGGCGCCCCTCGATCATCCGCTGGGAGTCGGCTCCGGGCGGAGAGGGATCGCACATTGCCGTCGATCCGACCGACCCGAATACGGAATACTCCTCGACGTTTTACGGCCGGCTCCAGCGATCGGAATCTAAGGACGGCGTTTGGACCAGCAAGGACATTTATCCCCAGGCGGCCGAAGGCGAGCCGGAACACCGCGGCCAATGGCTGGCCCCGACCATCATCTCCTCGCACAATCCCCAGGTCATCTACCACGGTTTCCAGTATCTCTTCCGGTCGATGAATAAAGGTGAGACGTGGGATAAAATCAGTCCCGACCTGACGGCCTTCGATCCCCAGAAGCAAGGTAAACTCCCCTTTGCCATTCCCTTCGCCACCCTGACGGCCATCGCCGAGTCTCCATTCAAGTTCGGCCTTCTTTATGTCGGCAGTGACGATGGCCGCGTCCATCTGACCAAGGACGGCGGATCCACCTGGACGGAGATTACCGCCGGATTACCTTATAATAAACATGTCTGGTCGATGGTCGCCTCCAAGCACGATCCGGCCGCGGTCTATGTCACACTCATCGGCCGCCATGACGACGATTTCGCGCCCTATGTCTACAAATCAACCGATTACGGAAAGACTTGGACGAGCATCGCCGCCAACCTGCCCGGCGGCCCGACCAACGTCATCCGTGAAGACCCCAAAAAGAAAGACGTCCTTTATGTCGGCCTGGATTTCGGCGTTTATGTCACCACGGACGGAGCCAAGACCTGGAATTATCTGGGCGCCGGGCTGTCCAACGCGCCGGTCTGGGATATCCAGGTCCATCCGCGCGACAACATGATGGTCATCGCCACCAACGGCCGGGGGATTTGGGTCCTGGACGATTTATCCTCCCTGCAGAAATAGGGCGGATCTACGCTCCGGAGAATGCCTGCCGCGGCAGGTGTTCCTGAATTCTTTTCACTTTGGAACGCCGATTTTCATGAACTATTCTGGTTAAAAAAGACCCTGAACATTCAGCTGAGGCGAGCCGCCGTCAGCGCGCCGAGGTGATCAGGCGGACGGCGAATCCGCCCTTGATAGCCTCGCCTTTTTCCACAGGCCGGTCGTCTACCTTGTGGTGGGGGGCGAAGAAAAGATCGCCGCCCCCGGTGTTGAAGTCGGCGATGAGCCAGCCGATGCGGTCCTTGTCCACAAACGACCGGGCGGCGTGCTTTCCGTCGGATGTCACCAGGAGACCATAGCCTGCCTCCGAGGTCAAAGCGGCCCAGGTCAGCTCACTCTTGGTTGAACGGAAATCATTCGACCCGAGTTCGTTCTGGTCGTCCTTCCAATCCCAAGTGGGTTGAACGCGGAATTGGAAGCCGCGTCCTTCCGTGAGAGCCTTGGCCGTCCCCTGGGGGCGGCCGATGTGGTTGTCCGGATAAACCGACCAAAGCCCCCGCCGGCTCCAGCGCAAAGTGTCGTATTCTCGGGGAAGATAAAGGACCAGTCCCCATTGGCGGGGATTGATCTTGGATCCGACCGTGAATTCATATTGAAACTCGGCCCGGCCCGCTCCATCGAAGCGGATTTGATATCCGCCCTCGGCTTCATCGAAGCGGCCTTTGACAGTGATGACGACGGCTCCTCCGTCCCGGCGGGCTTCGACCTTTTCGGCTTTCCAACCGGCGGCAATGTCGTTGAACGGTTTGACGTCCAGGCTGAAGTCGGTGACGCAGGGGCCCGTTGATTGAGCCAGGAGCATGAGCGCCGGGCCTCCGCTGATAACGGGGATCCCGGCCGCCTTCGCTTCGAGGATCCGGCCCGTGGTTTTATCGACGGCCCATTGGAAAGCATTCCCCGCGGCGACAAAACGCGTTCCCTCGTCCCGCAGTTCCATCGGGCCGGCCTTCGGGTAGCCGAAGGGGGGGGCGGGGTCCGTTTTCCCGCCCAGAGCGATCTCGTAAGCGTCGACGAGAAATCCGCGCGGGCTCCAGAACTCGAGGTGGAGGGATTGTCCGGCGCTCGTTCCGGCGGGAAGGAGAATCGTCAACACTCCGCTTTTCCGCGGTCC
Source organism: uncultured Eubacteriales bacterium (assembly GCA_964557435.1). Lineage (GTDB taxonomy): Bacteria > Acidobacteriota > Aminicenantia > Aminicenantales > UBA4085 > UBA4085. Next base: position 73,688 of record CAZLAM010000137.1, on the reverse strand, counting down.
GAGGTCCATGGAGGCCGTCGCTTTGGCCTCTCCGATCCTCCATTCGAGGCGCAGTTCGTTGAGGTTGGCGAAATCATGGCGGTTTTCGACCTGTAGGCGGAGCGGCTCTCCCGGTGCGGGGAAGGGAAGCGTCTCCGGCCGGACCCGGATCGGCGAATAGGTTTTTTTGACATGCCAGTACTCCGGCTTTTCCCGCCGCCAGCCGTCGATGGGACCCCATTCGCCGTACCCCACGGCCTTGCCCGCGGGAAGATAAAAAACATCATCGATACCCGACCAGATGGCCCCGCCGATGACCGTCGGCGATCCGAACATCCGCTCCCATTGCCGGCGCAAGCCGCGTCCGTAGGCGTCGCGCACGCCGGGGTCGGCCGCGATCTCGGTCCGGTTGTAAGTGTTCAAGTGACAGTATTCGCCGTAAAGAAGCGGTCGGGCGAAATCCAGGGCCAGCTCCGGCCCTTGCGGCCCGGGATAGTGGAAGTTGGCCACGGACAGGGCTGTCGATCCGAAGTTGTTATAGCCGCCGTAGGCCTGATCGTGGAAGGTCTTGGGCCGCGTCGGGTCGAGGCGGTCGGCGGCCTCCTTGGCCTTGGCCCAGTTCGGCCCCCAGGTCGATTCGTTGGCCAGGGACCAAAAAATGATGCTGGGATGGCGGTCGTGAAAGGCGATCATCTCGCCGACGGCCCGTTCGATGAGCGGATAGTATTTGGGGTCCTGAGGGACGTCGGTTTTCCATTTGGCGTTGGCGGCGTGGCCGATCCAGACGAGCGGCGCTTCGCACTCGACGTATAAACCCAATTCGTCGCAGGCGTCCAAAAACTCCTCGGTCGGGGGGTAGTGCGAAGTCCGGATGTAATTGATATTGGCCGATTGGAATATTTCGGCGTCGCGGCGGCTCAATTCCGGCGTCAGACTCCTCCCCAGCAGGGGGTGGGTTTCGTGGCGGTTGATGCCGCGGACCTTGATCGGCGATCCGTTGACGAAAACCTGGGTCCCGGCGACCACTATCTCTCGGAATCCGACTTTTCGAACGATCGTTTCGACGGGCCGGCCGTCGGATTTGAGCGAGACGGTCAGGGTGTAGAGATGGGGATGCTCGGCGTTCCAGAGGAGGGGCTCCGGGATCGGCACTCCCCAGGTTTTTTCGACCGTCGTTCCCGGGGCTATGTCCCAGGCGGACGCGGCGTTGTCGACTAGGGGGACGGACCGGCCGGATGGGTCGGCGAGGGCGAGAGTTACCGTCGCTTCGCGGGAGGCCTTGCGGTCTTTGTTCGTCATCGCGAGATCGATCCGCAGGCGAGCGTTCCGGTTCTGGTTTTGCGGCGTGGTAACGACTCGGAAGAACGAGATGTGGACGGCGGGGACGGCCATAAGATAGGCTTTGCGTGTGATGCCTCCGAATTGGTAGGCCGCATACTGCGTTCCGCTGGCCATGTCGTCGGCCGGAGATTCGTTCTGTACGGCCAGGGCGATCGTATTGGTTTCGCCCGGTCGGCAATGCGCCGTGACGTCGAGCTCGAAAGCGTTGAAACCGCCCTGATGGGAACCGGCCGGCCGGCCGTTCAGCCAGACTTTGGCGTCGCTCTGAACCGTGTCGAAGCGGAGCCAAATCCGCTTGCCGGCCCAGGATTTGGGGATAGCCACGGTTTTGAGAAACCCGGCCTGCGTCCAAGGTTTCACGGCCAAACCCTGCATTGTCCAGTCGCCCGGGACTCGAATGTCCGGCCAATCTGCGGCGCTTTTTTCGTTCAAGCTCCAGAATTCCTTGGGCGGGGCGGGATGGAACTTCCACCGGCCTTCAAGGGAAAGCACGGGCGCGTCCACGCCGTCCACAATATCCGGTCTCGGCGTAAACCGGTACTTCTCGGCCGCGGGCAAAAGGCTCCCGATAATCAATAACCCGAAGAAAACCATGGACACCCGACGCGGAATCTCTTTTTTCATGCGGATCTCTTTTCCGTACAGTCTACTGAAGGAGGAGGAAAAAGCCAAGCGGACGATATCGGCGGGTTCTCCTTGCGCCGGCCGGGCCATTCTCCCTATAATGCGCCCGTGGATACGAACCCCGTGACTCCGATGATGGAGCAGTATTTCCGGATCAAGAAACAGCACCCGGACGCGCTTCTTTTTTTCCGCCTGGGCGATTTTTACGAGATGTTTTACGAAGACGCCCTGACGGGCTCGAAAGCCCTGGACATTACCCTGACCTCCCGCCAGAAGGTTCCCATGTGCGGTGTGCCGTACCACGCCGTCGAATCCTATCTGGCCAAGCTTCTTCGGAGGGGTTTCAAGGTTGCCATTTGCGAACAGGTCGAGGATCCACGGTCGGCCAAGGGCGTCGTCAAACGCGAGGTCATAAAGGTTTTGACCCCCGGAACGGCCGTCGAAATCGATCCGGAGAAGGGCAAGGAGAGCGTTTACATCGCCGCACTTTTCGTCGGCGGCCGGGATTGGGGGCTGGCCCTGGTCGATCTTTCGGCCGGCGAGATCAAAGTTCTGGACGGGGACTCCGCCGATCCGAAAGAGCTGATCGACGAGCTGTTCAAGGCCTCCCCCAAAGAGCTGGTCGTCCCGGATGGGGAGGAGGAGGCCATCGCCTCCGTTCTGTCGCGGAGCGAACTGCGCAAGATCCTGCGCAGCCCGGTTGAAGCCTGGACCTTTGAATCCGCCCGGGCCCATCGTCTTCTCTTGGATCATTTCCCGGCGGCCGTTCTGGCCGGGCTGGGGTTGGAGGATAAGCCGGCGGCGGTCTCGGCCGCGGGCGCGCTGTTGGACTATATCCGAAAAGTCCGCCGGGACTCGCTCTCGCTCATCCACCGGATTTCCATACTCCGGTCCGCCGACTCCATGGTTTTGGATGCCGCCACCGTCCGCAATTTGGAGCTGGTCCGGAACCTCCGGGACGGCCGTGTCGAGGATTCGCTCCTGGACGTCATTGACTTTACGGTGACCGCCATGGGCGGCCGGGCGCTCCGGGATTGGCTTCTTCGGCCGTTGCTCGACACGCAGGCGATTGACCGCCGGCTCGACGCCGTGGGTGTCCTCCTCCAGGCCTCCATCGCCCGGCGGGATATGCGGGACGCCTTGAAGGGGATCCTCGACCTCGAACGACTGACGGGCCGGATCAGCCTGGGCGCGGCGCACCCGCGCGACCTCGTTTCGCTCAAAAAATCACTCCTTCTTCTGCCCGCCGTCCTGGCCGCTTTCGCCGCCCTGACCGGGCCGCTTTTCGACGAGATCCGGACGGGTTGGGACGACGCCGCCGATGTCGCCGGGCTGATCGATCGGGCCATCCTGGAAGAGCCGGCGTTTCTTCTGACCGAGGGAGGAATTTTCAAAGACGGCTACCATGCGGAACTCGACGAGCTGCGCTCGATCAGCCGTTCGGGAAAGTCGTTCATCGTCCTGCTGGAGAAGCGCGAGCGTGAGCGGACCGGCATCGCCTCGCTCAAGGTCCGCTATAACCGCATCGTCGGGTATTATATCGAAGTGACCAAGGCCAACCTGCCGCAGGTGCCCGCCGATTTTGTCCGCAAACAGACGCTGGTCGGATCGGAACGGTTTTTGACCCCCGAGCTCAAGGAATATGAAGACAAGGTCCTCCATGCCGAGGAACGGATCGGCGAGATCGAGGCCCGCTTGTTCGGCGAGATCCGGGGGATGATTGCCGCCGAATCCCGCCGCCTGCAGGCCGTCGCCGCGGTCATCGCCCGCCTCGATGTCCTGGCCGGTCTGGCCGAACTGGCCGCCCGGCGCGGCTATGTCCGGCCTTCCGTCGATTCCGGCGAGGCCATCCGGATCGTCGAAGGCCGTCATCCCGTCGTCGAAGCGGTCGGCTCGGATCCGTTCATCCCCAACGATGTTCATCTAGACCGCGCGGACGACCAGATCCTGATCATCACCGGGCCCAATATGGGAGGCAAATCGACTTATCTCCGGCAGACGGCCCTCATTGTGATCCTGGCCCAGATGGGATCGTTTGTCCCGGCCCGGGAGGTGTCGTTGGGCGTTGTCGACCGCATTTTCACCCGGATTGGGGCCACCGACTTTCTCAGCTTGGGCCAATCCACGTTCATGGTCGAGATGCTGGAAACAGCCGCCATCCTCCACAGCGCCACGCCGCGGAGTCTTCTCCTACTGGACGAGATCGGCCGCGGAACGAGCACGTTCGACGGATTGAGCATCGCCTGGGCGGTGGCCGAGCACCTCCACGAGAATGAAAGGGTCCGAGCCAAGACGCTCTTCGCCACCCATTATCATGAGTTGACGGAGCTCGCCTTGACCTTGCCGCGCATCCGGAACCATCACGTCGCGGTTGAGGAGCGGGGGGGTGAAGTCGTCTTCCTCCGGCGTATCGTCCCGGGACCGTCCGACCGGAGTTACGGCATTCACGTGGCCCAGCTGGCCGGATTGCCGCGCGACGTCGTGGCCCGGGCCCGGGAGATCCTCTTCAACTTGGAGAAAGCCGAACTCGACGACGCGGGCTCACCCCGCCTGGCCTATTCGAAAGGCGGTCGCAAACCGGACCGGCGCCAGCGCCTGCTGTTCGCGGAGGACCGGACGCAATCCGCCCTGGAGGAAATCGGGGAAACTCTGGAATCGTGCGACGTGAGCGCCCTGACCCCCCTGGAAGCGCTCAATCTATTGAATCGGCTGGTGCAAAGACTGCGTCAATAGTCATCGGCCTCGTCGTCGGCGTCGAGAGCTTCGGCGTCATCGTCCTCGAAATCATCGTCGAATTCCTTGTCCTCTTCGTAGGGCGATTCACCGTCCTCTTCCTTGCGCTGTTCGAGGCCGGCCTCGAAACCGTCCTTGCCCTCGTAGCGGCGCAAGCTGTTTGTCGAGGTATCGGTGTAGACGAGCTCGAGATAGTCGTCCTCGATCCGGCAGAAGACCGACATGCTGTGGCTGGTTTGCAGATTGCCGACTGTCTCGATGATCTCCGCTTTCTTCTTGAGCGCGTCCAACGTCAGCCAACTGGAGATTTCTAGTTCTTCCATAACCTGCTCCTCGAGTTCGTTGAAAAACAATAAATATCCATTTTCGGGGAATTGTCAAGGCCCCGGTACCGTTTTCTTCACCGGTCGGCGACCGGTCTGGCCGACCGGTCATCCGAATTGACAAAGCGCTCCCAACCCGCTAAAGTTTGAGAGATCTTCAGGCAGGAGGATGATCCATGAAAAGCAGAAAATTCTTGACTCTTGCCGCGGCCTTGGCCGCGGTGAGCGGACTGTCGTTCGGCAACGGTTTGAACCTCAACAGTCTCGGCACCCGCGCCCTGTCCATGGGCGGGGCCTACGTCGGACTGGCCAACGATTTCAGCGCCGTGTTCTGGAACCCGGCCGGCCTGGCCCGCATGACCGGAAAGACATTCGGCTTCTACGGCACCGACATCATCCCGTCGGGGTCCTATTTGTTGAACATGTCGGCGCCGGCCCTGACCCTGGTCGATGCCAAGACCCAAACCAAGAATTACCTTGGCGGATTGGCTGCCTATGTCCATCCGATCTCCGACCGTCTGGTGGCCGCGATCGGCGTTTACACGCCGTCCGGTCTGGGATCCAACTGGAACGGAGCGGACATGGGGTTTATCTCCGGCGGCGCCACGGACCTGGATTGGTCGAGCAAGGTCGGGCTGGTCACTATCGCTCCTTCCCTGGCCTACAAGGTCAATGAAACCTTGTCCCTGGGAGCTTCGTTGAACATCAACTATGGAATGTTCGACCTGGCCATGTACGGCGGGGCCATCCCCGGCTTGATCGACCTGGGGCAGTATTCCGAAACCGAAACGGGCTGGGGTCTGGGGGCGACCTTCGGACTTCAATTCAAACCCCACAAAATGATCTCTATAGGCGCCGTTCTCCGGACCGGCAGTACGGTCAAATTCTCGGGCGAAGCCGAAATTCTCCGGCTGCAGCTCCTGGGCTTGTCCCCGACCTCGGACATGAAGCGCGAAGTCACCTGGCCGATGTGGATCGCCGGGGGAATCGCTTTTACGCCCACGGACAAACTGACGATCACCGCCGATATCCAATACACCAACTGGGCCAAGATCCAAGCGATCGAGACCACCTATACCGATTCCTTCTGGTCTCTTCTCATGACTGCGGCAGGCAAAAACACGATGCCCCTGCTGTGGGAGAATACCGTCCAGGTCCGGTTCGGCGCGGAATACCTGATCGCACCGACTCTCGCCATTCGGGCCGGATACTACAACGATCCGGCGCCGGCCCCGGACCGGACGATGAACATTCTGCTGCCCAATTATGATTTCAACGTCCTGACTTTCGGATTCGGCTACCAATCCGGCGCCCTGAGCATCGATTTCGGGCTCGAATACCTCATGGGCAAGGAACGGTCGATCGATTTGATCAAGACGCTGACCGACCCGGCTTGGGCCGACGCCATGCCCGGCGTCTACAATATGAAGATCATCGCGCCGAATTTGTCGATCAGCTATCGATTCTAAAAAACCGATGGCAGACGCAGGGGCGGTCCGAATTCCGTTCCCGGCGTTTTTCGAGCCTTACTTGTCCTGCGAGTCCGTGCGGTTGAAAGAACGCCGGTCTTCCGTTATTATCCTTTTGGTTCCCCATGACCTTACCCGTTCGCAAAGTCCTGATTCCCGCCGCCGGTTTCGGCACCCGGTCATTGCCGGCCTCCAAGGCCATTCCCAAGGAGATGATGACGCTTGTCGACAGGCCGCTTATCCAATATGCCGTGGAAGAAGCTGCCGGATCGGGCATCGTCGAGGTAGGGATCGTCATCTCCGCCTGGAAAACAGCGATCGAGCGCCATTTCCGGACAAACTTGGAACTCGAGGCGTTTCTCCTCCAAAAGGGCAAGATCGAGGCTCTGGAAGAAATCCGCAGGATCGCCGATCTGGCCTCTTTCACCTTCATTCAACAACCCGAACAGCGGGGCCTGGGCCATGCCGTTCTGATGGGGGAGGGGTTCGCCGCCGGACAGCCGGTTGGGGTCCTGAATCCCGATACGGTCTATGACTGTTCCGTGCCTTGCCTCCGCCAGCTCCTCGATGTCTTCGATGAGAAAAGGGCGACGACGGTCGTCCTCGGCCGGATCGACAGAGAAGGGACGGGAATGTACGGAGTCGTCAGGGCTGAACGGGTCGCCGATAGGGTTTATAGGGTCCGCGATCTAATCGAAAAACCCGGGCCCGATAAAGCCCCCTCCGATCTGGGAGTCCTGGGGCGTTATGTATTCACCCCCGGCATTTTCGACGCCATCCGCGAAACGCCGCCCGGATACGGAGGGGAAATCCAGCTGACCGATGCGATCCGGCGTCTGCTGGCGAAAGAACCCGTATACGGTGTTCTTTTCAACGGCCGGCGCTATGATGCCGGCGACAAGCGCGGATTCATCGAGGCTACCATCGGCCTGGCCGCCCGGATTATTGAGGCTTAGGCGGTTCCATCAACCGGGAAATCAGGTCTTGGATTTCCATACCCCGCGCTTCGAACTCCCGGCTGATCGGAAAAAGACCCGCGCGCATTCCGGATGTTGATGAGGGGGGATGAAGGGAATGGCGAGGGAGGGAATTGAACCCCCGACGCAGGGATTTTCAGTCCCTCGCTCTACCAGCTGAGCTACCTCGCCATCGGAAAGCGCTTCCGGAACCCGGAAGTGCGACCTAGTATATTTTTCCGGTCGCGTCTTGTCAACAAGCGGCGACTTCGGGCCTTCCCGGAGGTTGTGCTAGAATGAGCTCGATGTCCGCCCTGAGGATCGCCGCGCTTCTGCCCCATGTCGATGTCTTCGGCGGCGTCCGACGCTACCTCGAATTGGGCAACGCCCTGGCGGCGCGCGGGCATCAATTCGCCCTTTTTCATCCCCTGGGGACAAAACCAACCTGGTTCGATTTCCAACCCGAAATACGGCCGTTCTCGGCGCTGAGCGAAGAGCCCTTCGATATCGGCTTGTGCGGCGAGTATTCGATTCTTCCCCGATTCGAGGTCCTCCGAGCCCGGGCCAAGTTTTTTTATTTCGTCCTTGAGGGGCACAAGGATGAGCGCCTCGTCGCGGCCCGGAAGGACTTCCGGTTCCTGGGCAATTCCGTGGGCCTCTGCCGGCGGATGGAACGGAAATATGGAATCCTTATCCAGCGCGCTTCGGGAGGAGTCAACCCGGCTGTTTTTCATCCCGTTAGCGAACCGCCGCCTCGGGATACGTTCAACATCCTCTGCTACGGCCGCCTCACCAAGCGCCGCAAAGGCGTTCCTTTCGTCATTCGTGCGGTGGAAGGCTTGGTCCGCCGATATCCGCATCTCCGGCTGGTTTTTTTCGACACCCAGATCGGATTGGACAAGCGCGATCCGCGGACACTTCTCCGGACGCCTGTTCCCTATGATTTCCATCTCAATCTCCCGCAGGACCGGATGGCTTGGCTGTTCGGACAAGCCGATCTATTCGTCAGCGCCGAATGGCGGGCGGGCTGGTCCAATACCTGCGCGGAAGCCATGGCTTGCCGGGTCCCGGTCGTCTGTACGCCCAGCGGAACCAGGGATTTCGCCGAGAACGGCAAAACCGCCCTGGTGGCCCCCTTTCCGGCGCCGTTTCTCCTGCGCCGGAGAATCGAACGTCTTCTCCGGGACGGGGAGCTCCGCGGCCGTCTGGCCGGAGCGGGATTTGAGCGGATTGGGGCATTCACCTGGGACGCCTTGGCCGTCCGGCTGGAAAACGTTTTTAACGACGTTCTGGCTGAGGGTCGACGATAAAAGGGCCGTTTCTCTGGCCTGGGGGGGAGAGTCGCAAGGGGCTGACGTAATCGGCCGATAGTCCTTACGAAATTGAAAACGCCCCCTCCTTATGCTATTCTTTCCGCCTGAGGCCCCCCGATGGATGAAAAAGACATCAAAGACCGTTTGCTGGCGGAAAATCCCGATTTTCGCCGCCTCCAGGATGAACACCGGCGGCACGAACTCCGTCTCGTCGATCTCGCCTCGAAATCGTTTTTAAGCGAGGACGAGAAGCTTGAAGAGCGCGAAACGAAAAAGCTCAAGCTGGCCCTGAAAGACAAAATGTACCTCATGATGGCGGGCTTTCGTAAGTCGCTCTGAGGCCCCCCGCAAAACCGCCATGGCCCCACGATCCAAATTCAAATTAGCTCTCGTGGGAGGAGAAACGCTGCGCGGCCGGGAAATCCGTGATGTCCTGGCCAAGTCGGGTTGGAAACAGTTCGAGCTTGAATTTTACGATGCGGAGGTCAAGGAAGAATACAGCAAACTGACGGATTTCCGGGATGAACCCAGGGTCGTCCACTCCCTTCATGGCCAGGATCTTGAGGGCCTGGACCTTGTTTTTGCGGCCGCCGATAGGAGTACCAGCTTGGACTTGGCCGGCCGAGCGGTCAAGCAGAAGTTCCGTCTTCTCGACCTGACCGAATCGCTCAACGACGACCCCGCCGTTCCCCTCGTAGTCGCCGGAGTCAATGACAAAACGCTCAAATCCGGCAAGATCCGCCTGATCGCCAATCCCAATCCCGTCACCGTCATCCTGTCCCATCTCTTCCATCTCCTCATCCCGGCCTTCGGACTGGCCAAGGCCGTCTCCTTCGTCCTGCAGCCGGTTTCCGCTTTCGGCGATCCCGGTATTCAGGAACTGGCCAGCCAAAGCGCCGCGCTTTTAAGCGGCGCCGATCCCGAAAAAAAAGTCTTTCCCGAACAGATCGCCTTCAATATTCTGTCCCATACCGAAAAACCGGACGCCCGGGGGTTCTGTACCGCCGAACTCCAGATCGCCGCCGAAATCAAGCGCGTCCTTGACCGTTCCGACCTGCCCTTGTTCCTCTCGGCCGTCCAGGCGCCCGTTTTTCATACTCATTCCCTAATGACCTACCTGGAACTCGAACGGGACGCGGATATGGCCGGCCTGGAGGCGCTCTTCGCCGACAATCGGTATTTCACCCTGACGCCCTTCCGTGACGGTTGCTCGGCCTCATCGCTGTCCGTAGCCGGCAAGGGCGAGATATTTGTCGGACAAATAAAGCAGGAGCTGACCCAGCCCCGCGCTTTCTGGGTATGGCTCGTGGCCGACAACCTGACCCGGGGCTCCGCCCTTAACGCCATCGAAATCGCCCGGACTCTGCTGGAGGCCAAAGCCCGCTAGGGCCCGGCCGCCATGTTCCGCCTTCTCAAGCTGACGCTCCGGGAGAAGAAATGGTTGTTCCTCTCTTTCGGTTGCACCCTGTTCGTGGCCCTGTTTACGGCCCTCCAGGTGAACCTGATCCAACCCATCCTGGACAAGCTTTTTCGTCTTGCTCCCGGCCTGGAAGCGGGGACGAAAACCCGGCTGCTCGATACCCTGTGGAAAATCCTTCATGTCGGCGAAGATGATCTGATTCGCGTCCTGCCCATCATTGTCGTCATCGTCATCTTCGGCAAGGGGCTGTTCACGTTCCTGTCCACATTTTTCATGAAGGCGGTCGGCAATAAAATCGTCAAAACGATGCGCGACGACCTCTATGAACACATCCTGTACCAATCCACCGGCTTTTTCGACCAGGCCACGACGGGCGGCCTGATGTCCCGGCTGACCAACGACGTCGATCGCATCCAGCAGGCCGTCTCCTCATCCATGGCCGATCTCATCGAGGAAACCTTCATCCTTGTCGCCATTCTCGGGACCATGTTCATGAACGACTGGAAGATGGCCTTGATGGGCCTCGTTGTCACCCCCCTGGCCATCGTTCCTCTGGCCGCCTTCAGCCGGCAGTTGAAGAAAAAAGGCCGCCAGAGCCAGGCCAAAATGTCCGAGATGTACAACCTCATCCATGAGACGATCACCGGGAACCGTATCGTCAAAGCCTTCACCATGGAACGGTTCGAATTGCGCAAGTTCCTCAAGGCGTCCCAGCGCTATTACCGGATCAACCTTCGCCTGGCCTGGATTTCTTCACTGTCCTCGCCGTTCATGGAGTTCATCGGCGGTGTGGTGGCCGCTTTCATCCTCTATATCGGCTCGGACCGCATCGCCAAGAGCCAATTGAGTCCCGGCGATTTCGGCACGTTCGTCATGGCCGTTTTCTACATGTTTCAGCCCATCAAACGGTTGACCCGGGCCAACAATATCGTGGTCCAGGCGACGGCCAGCCTGGATCGGATCGAAGAGGTCCTCCATCAACCCCTGCAGATCCAGGACACCCCGAACGCCTATCCCTTGCCGGCCATCCAGGGCCGGGTCCTGTTCGAAAACGTCAGCTTCTCCTACCAGGCCGGCCGGCCCGTGCTTCATGATATCGGGTTCGAGATCGAGCCCCGGCAGACCGTGGCCCTGGTCGGATTCAGCGGGGCCGGGAAGACGACGATCATCAACCTCCTGGCCCGTTTTTATGAGCCCACAGGGGGCCGAGTACTCATCGACGGGGTCGATATCCGGGATGTCACTCTGGATTCCCTGCGCGCCCAGATCGGCCTCGTTACCCAGGACATCGTCCTTTTCAACGACACCGCCCGGGCCAATATCGCTTATGGCCTGGACGACGTGCCGATGGACCGGATCATCGCCGCGGCCCGGGCGGCCGAATGCCACGCTTTCATCACCGATCTTCCCCAGGGCTACGAAACGTCCATCGGCGAAAAGGGCGGACTTCTTTCGGTCGGTCAACGCCAGCGCCTGGCCCTGGCCCGGGCGCTGATGAAAAACCCGCCTTTGCTCATCCTGGACGAGGCCACGAGCTCCTTGGATTCGGAATCCGAACGGCTCATCCAGAGGGCCTTGTCGGCCATCATGAAGGACCGGACGACGTTTGTCATCGCCCACCGCTTATCGACGATCCGCAACGCCGATATGATTTTGGTTATCGACAAGGGGCGCATTGTCGAAGCCGGTCCGCATGAAAAACTGATCCGCAGGCGGGGCGTCTACAAGAAGCTCCATGACCTGCAGTTCGCCCAGGACGAGGAGATCGACCGATGACCATGAGCATGACCGGCTTCGCCGAGCGGAGCTTCGATTCAACCACTCTGCGGCTGAAAATCGCCGTCAAGACTCTCAACCATCGCTTTTTCGACTGGAGCTACAAGGGTGCGGCCATTGGAGATGTCGAAAACCGCTTCCGCATCCTGTGCCAGGAAAAAATCCATCGCGGCCGCATCGAGGTCGCTCTCGACCTCCATCATCCCGATCCGTCGAGCTGGGATGTGAAGATCAACGAAGGGCTTCTGGAGAAGATCCTGGCCGCTCTCGACCGGACATCCGCCCGTCTGGGCAAGGACATCCCCGTGTCCGCTGAGAGTCTTTTCCGTATTCCCCAAATCCTCGAGCTCCAGAGGAAAACCTTCACTCCGGCTGAGACGGACTTTCTGGAGCGAAGCTTCCTCCGGACGCTGGAAGATGTTATCAAGGCCCGCCGGGAAGAGGGCCGGAAGACGGTCGCTCAGCTCGAGGTTCACATCCTCAAAGTGCGGAAATCCGTCCGCCGCTTGGAGGCACGGATGCGCCGCCAGCCCAAGCTGGTCCGCCAAAAGCTCCGCCAGAAGGTCCGCGAGATGAACAATCACAATTCGGCCTCGGAAGAGCGGCTGGCCGAGGAAGTGGCCTACCTGACCCAACGCTACGACGTCAGCGAGGAACTCCATCGCCTCAAATGCCATGTGGATACGGCAAGCGAACTTCTCCGGTCCCGCAAGGGCGATCCGGCCGGAAAGATGCTCGATTTCCTGGCCCAGGAGCTCTACCGCGAAGCCAATACTCTGAACTCCAAGTCCCAGGACATCGAGGTGACCCGCGAGGGCCTCCTGGTCAAAGGCGAGGTCGAAAGTATCCGCCAGCAGGTCCAAAACCTGGAGTAGGAGGCCGTTATGTTGTTTATTATCACCGGACCGTCGGGCAGCGGGAAATCCACTATTCTCCGCCATGTCTTCAAGGATATGAGGAAAGTCGAATTCTCGATTTCCCATACGACGCGCCCCCCGCGGGATTCCGAGAAGGACGGCCGGGAGTACCATTTCGTCTCTGAGGCCGAATTCAAACGGATGATCACCCGTGGAGCGTTCGTCGAATGGGCCGTCGTTCACGATCATCACTACGGTACATCCAAGTCCGAGATCCGGCGCAAAAGCCGGTCTTCCGATGTCCTCCTGGACATCGATGTCCAGGGCGCCCGGCAGATCCGCGACCGTGTTGCCGGGGCCGTTTTTGTTTTTATCCTGCCGCCCCGGTACGCGGAATTGCGCCGGCGGCTCGTGGAACGGGGGCAGGATGACCCGGACAGGATCCGCACCCGGTTGAAAAACGCCAAGGCCGAGATTCGGGAAGCGGAAAAGTTCGATTTCATCGTCATCAACGAGCGTCTCGACCATGCCGTTCTCGAACTCGAGGCCATCATCCTGAGTTCCCGCTGCCGGGCGGACGCCCGCAAGCGGGCCGTCCGATCCGTCCTGAACAGTCTGAAGTCGAAGTGACCATGCCGAAAATCGCCTTGGGTGTCGCGTCTTCGGTCAGTATTTACAAGGCCTGTCTGGTCCTGCGGGGTTTTCAGAAGGCCGGCGTGGAGGTCCAACCCGTCCTGACGCCGAATGCGGCGCGCTTGATACGTTTGCGGCGCCAAACCACTATCCTTAAAGCCGTGGCCGAGAAGAAGCGGGGGCAAATCGTCGTCGGTTTCGCCGCCGAGACCGAGGACGTCCGGCGTCGCGCCCTGGCCAAGCTCAAGGACAAAGCCCTCGATTTCATTGTGGCCAACGATGTGTCCGTCGAAGGCGTCGGGTTCGATTCCGAATTCAACAAAGTTATTCTCATCGATGCGGACGGGGGGGAGAGCGAATCTCCCGTCCTGAGCAAGATCGAGCTGAGTCGCATCATCTGGGACGCCGTGGAACGCCATGCCGCTAAAAAAAACGGATAAACTCACCCGGGGCCTGGAGAATCGTCTCCGGTTTTTTCAGGAGATCGGAGTGGACGATCTTTTCCCGGTTCCCCGCCGAGCCCCCAGATCCGAACCCGGGACCCCCTCCCCCGCTCTCGACAGGCTTCGCGACGAAATTCTTTGCTGTTGCAAGTGCGGCCTGGCCGCAGGCCGGACGCAGGCTGTCCCCGGTGAGGGCAATCCGCGGGCTGAACTTCTCTTTGTCGGAGAGGGCCCAGGCCGGGATGAGGACGCCCAGGGGCGGCCTTTTGTCGGACGGGCCGGCCAATTGCTGACCCGGATCATCGCCGCCATGACCTACGACCGGAGCGAAGTGTTTATCGCCAATATCGTCAAGTGTCGTCCCCCCGAAAACCGGATGCCCGTCCGCGAAGAGGTGGACAGCTGCACGCCCTTCCTTATCCGCCAGATCGAGATCATAAAACCCCGCGTCATCGTCACCCTGGGCAAGACATCCGCCGATTTTTTTGTTCCCGGAGCGGTGGGGAGTATGACCTCGATCCGGGGCCGATTCTATGAATGGAAGGGCCTTCCCGTGATGCCCACTTTCCACCCCTCCTACCTCATCCGCAACGAGGGTAATCGCAAGATCAAACAAATGGTCTGGGACGACATGCAGATGGTCATGGCGCTCCTGGGCCGGAAATGAACTCTTTCGTCGACGTCGTCTTTCCCTTGCCGTTGGCCCGGGCGTTCACCTATGCCGTGCCCGAAGCCTGGCGCGGGACGGTCAATCCGGGTTCCCGGGTCAAGGCGGCCTTGGGGACCAGGACGGTTGTCGGGTTCATCGTCCGTATCCACGATGTCCCTCCGCCGGCCGAAGCCAAACCGATCCTTGAAGTGATCGATCCCCAGCCGCTCATCCCGGCCGACATTCTCGAATTGGCCGGCCGCTTGAGCCGCCGTTATGTCTCTTCCTGGGGTGAGCTTCTCCGCCCGGCGCTTCCTCCTTCTGAAGCCGGGAAATCGGTCGTCAAAGCGGCTTTGACCCAGGCCGGAGCGGCCGCCGCCGCCGGCGGTATGATGACGGAGGAGGAGGCCGGGATCGCCGCCCTGCTCGGCGGCAAATCCTATAGCCTGGCCTCTTTGAAGAAACGCTCGAAAACGGCGAATTCGTCCGCCCTGGTGGCCCGGATGGTCAGCCAAGGCTGGGTGGAAACAAAAAACGCCGCGAGAAAGGTCAAGGCCAAACCCGTCGCCGCTCCTTCCCCGCCGGCGGTCCAACTCGACCTTGATTTCCGCGTGGATGAGGCGGTCGTCAAAGCTGCCCGGGCCGTGGCCGGAGCCGTCGACGGCGGGTCTTTCGCCCGGTTTCTCTTCTTTGGTCCGGCCGACCGGCGGGCGGCGGCCTATCTCCGTGCCGTCCGTGAGGTCCTCAACCGCGGCAAGCGGGTCTTGTTTCTGTTTCCGGAAATCGGAATGTCCCGATCCGTAACCGCGGCGTTCGAATCGGGCCTGGGGGAGCGGATTGTGATTCTGCACGGCCGGCTGACCGCCGGCGAGAGGGAGGAGGCCCGGCGTCGGATTTCCGCTTCGGACGCGCTCGTGGTCGCCGGGCCGCGATCGACACTGTTCACACCCCTGCCCGGCTTAGGCCTCATCATTGTCGACGAGGAAGCCGACGAGTCCTATGTTCAAACCGAGAGCCCCGCTTATGACGCACGCCTCGGGGCTTGGATAAGGGCTGAGATTTCGCCGGCCGTCCTTATCCTTGGTTCCGAGGCTCCTACGGTCGAGGCCTTTCAACGCGCGCGACGGGACGGCGGCATCGTCGAGCTTCCCGGAGCCGGCCCCCCCCTCGAAGCGGCGATTCTGGACGATCGGCAGGAACGAGGGATCATTGCCCGAGCCTTGGCGGCCCGCATCCGGGCAACGCTGGCGGCGAAAAAAAACGTCATTGTATTCGCCCGTCGAAAAGGCTATGCCTCGTTCCTTTTCTGTCCCCGATGCGGCCATATCCCGGCTTGCGCGCGTTGCGACATCGCCCTGCCTCTCTCGAAGAACCGGGGAGGACGGCTGACCTGCCGGTATTGCGGCGATTCGCGATCAGCGCCGTCCGTTTGCGAGCGGTGCGGGAGCCGGGTTCTTGAACCGCGGGGAGCCGGAGTGGAAGCCGTGGAGGAGGAGATTCGGCGGCTGTTTCCAGGCGTCCGGAGCGCCGTTTTCGACAGCGACAGTATTCCGACGCGGTCCGGTCGGGAACGGATCCTTGATCGTTTCGCCGCCGGCGAAATCGAGATATTGATCGGCACTCCGCTTTTGGCCCATCAGGCCGGGGTCCCTCCGGCGGTCCTTGTTGCCGTCCTCAATCCCGAGGGTACACTGGCACTTTCGGATTTCCGGGCCGGAGCGAAGCTGTACGGAGAGATCCGCCGCCTGATGAAATTCGCCGCTACGGCCGAAGCCGGATCCGCGACCGTCATCCAGACTTCGCTCCCCGGGCATTATGCCGTCAGTGCGGCGGCGCGAGGGGACTACCTCTCGTTTTTCGAAGAAGAAATCGGTTTGCGCCGGGCCATGCGGTATCCGCCGTTTTCGGCCCTGGCTGAAATCGTCCTGGTCGGAAAAGACCTGCGGGGATTGTCTCAACAAGCCCAGGATTTGCGGGCACGCTTGGGCGCCTTCAGAGCTCAGCTGGAAGTCCTCGGCCCGGCGCCCGCTTTTCTACCGAGGGCGCGCGGTGAGCGGAGTGTTCAGGTCGTGGTCAAAGCGGAATCTTCGGACATACTGGATGAGGTGGTATCCGAGGCGCTCAAGATCATCCGTTCGAAACGGATCGTCGTCCGGTTGGACTGAACCGCCGCGCTCCCGCCCTCAATCCCCCTTGAGAATGCGGATGTCGATCGTTTTATGGATATAGGTCGGTGTGGTCGTTTCCAGTTGGGCTTTAATGGCGGCGTTCGTGTCGCCGCTGATTTCGAATTTCGTTGGTCCCAGGTAAATGACCGTGGCGACCCCCGTGGAATCGGTCCAGGCCGATGTTCTTTGAGTATAATCGGCAAATTCCCCCGGTCCGGAGAGGATCGTGAAATAGACCAAGTGATTGGCCATCGGCTGGCCGTTTTTGCGGACGATCCCTGTGATCGTCGATAATGGACGTACGTCCGTGGACAGGATGACGTTGGGAGACGCCTCGAGTTCGAAGGTTATGGACAGGGTTGAAGGGCCGGTGGGGGATGTGATGTCCATATCGGTGCGTTGGCAGGCGGCGGAAAGCGCCAGAAGGCCGCACACGCCCAGGATGGCCAAGATCGAGAAGCGTTTCATGCGAGCCTCCTTATGAGTTGGCGAAATCGGCGAAAGTGATGAATAGATAGCCGGTGGCCTTGACCGCCCGGCCGGACAGGTCCTTGCCGTAAAAATCGATCCGGGCGGTGACCTCGATCGTCTCTCCGCGGGTCGTCGTCGTTCGCAAGTTGAGCAGCGGGGGTTCCTGTTTGGCCGCTTCGCGGACCACGACGAAAGACACGGACATCGATTGGCCGACGCGGATGAGGCCGCTGAGGCCGGCCTCGAATGAATAAGGAACGTCGACACCCGGAGTGGACTTTCCGTCCGCGCGGAGGTAGGTGACGGCGTATTTGAGCAGTTGGATATCGGAGTATTGGGATGTGCCCAGAAGGGGGTTGGGGGCCAGGGTTTGGGCCGACAGGGAGGCCTTAGCCAAGTCGGAGGTGATCGTTGAAACGCTGGTTTGCGAATTGGTGAACAGAACGTCGGATTGACAGAGATTGCCCTCGGTGCCCGTCATGTCCGATCCGGTCAGGGTCTCCACGACGAGCAGGCTGTTGGACTGCTGGCCGTTTTCGATCGGGTTGCAGGCGGCAAGCGCGAGAGCGGCCAGCGCCAGGACGGCGGCTTTGAACCGCGCGGTGCGAAGGGAATGATTTTTCATCGGCGCGCTCCTCTTACTTGACGATGCGGGGGGTGATGAAGACCAGAAGCTCCCGGTTCTGTTTGGTCCGAGAGAAATTTTTGAACAGAGCCCCCAGAATGGGGATCTGGTGGAGGAAGGGGACCCGCTCCCGGGTGATCGAATCCTCGATGCGGTAGATGCCGCCGATGACGGTCGTCCCGCCGTCGGGCACCATGACCGTCGTTTTCGTGCTTTGGGTGGTGATGGGGGGGATGCCGTTGACGAGGTTGGCGAAGTCGGCGGCGTTGTTCTGGATATCGAGGTCCATGATGATCGTCCCCTCGGCCGTGATCTGCGGAGTAGCCCGCAGTTCGAGGGCGGCGTTGACGTACTGGGTCGTGACGGTGAAGTTGGCCGTCGTCTGGACTGGAATCTGGCGGCCTTGGATGACTTCAGCCTGCTTATTGTTCTGGGTCGTCACTTTGGGGCTGGAGATGATCTGGCCCTCGCCCTTGGTTTCCAGCGCCGACAGAGCCACATCGAGACGGAGGGTATCGAGAACGTTTCCGAAGGACAATCCGATGGCCGAGCTGAAGGCGGGAGCCGGCAGGTTGACGGCGTATCCGCCCAGCGGTCCTCCGATGCCCTTAGTCACCAATCCTTCCGGGATGAGGGCGCCGTCGACGAGGACTTTGTTCGGAAACTGGAGCGAGGTCTGGTTGCCGTAATACGGGTCGGAGATCCCTTTGGCGCCCCATTGGATGCCCATGTTGCGCACGAAAGTGGATGTGGCCTCGACGATACGGGCTTCGATCGAAACCTGGGGAGTGGCCGTGTCCAGCACCTCGATGAGCTTCTCGATCAGGTCGAGCTTGTCCTTGGTGTCGACCAGGACGAGGGTGTTCGTCCGGTCGTCGACGGAGATCTCACCGCGCTGGGATTTTTTGCTTTTGATGAGCAGTTCGATGTCCTTGGCCTTGGCGTAAGAAAGCGCGTACGTCTTCGTCAGGAGCGGCCCGGTCTGTTCCCGGGCGTCGGTCAGCTGCTGATTTTCCGTTTGCTCCCGGGTCAGGACGGCCATCGGGGCGATGCGCAGGACGCTGCCCTCGAGCGTTTTGCCCAGTTTCTTGTTTTTCAGGATGATGTCGAGAAACTGGTCCCAAGGGACCTGATCGAAACTGCAGGTCACCGTGCCCTTCACTTCGTCGTCGAAGATGACGTTGAGCCCGACCTCTTCCCCCAGCCAGAGAATGACGTCGCGGATATCGGCGTCCTTGAAGCGCGGGCTGTAGCGTTCGCCCGAATATTTCTGCTCGGGATTGTAGATCGTCAAGGGCTGGTATTTTTCGTCTTTTTTCTGGGCCCCTTGGACGGCCTCCGCTTGGGGTTTTGGCGGCGTCAAGGGGGATTCAGCCATGACGACAGCCCCGCTTTTTACTTCCTTGGCCTTGATACCGGTTCCGTTCGAGCCCGACTCTTGAACCGCGGGGGCGGTTTTTGTTTCGGTTTTGACGACGGGCGGAGTCGGGCCCGCAGGTGTGGGATTTTCCGGCGCCGGCGCTGAGGCGTCGTCGTCGGAGTCCGGGCCAAAGCTCACGGTGAGATCGGCCGGGCCCTGAATCAAGGCGAATTGGCGGGGTCGGTTCAAGTCGAAAACCAGCCGGGTGATGGTGTAGGGGTGGCCGGTCATGAACTGGCCGACTTTGACGGCGTCCACGCCGAACTTGCCGATCGGCCTTTTATCGGTCGGGCCGCCGTAAACGGCATCGAAGACATCGATGATGAGCCGAAGCGGATTGTCCAAGGCGAAAATATTGGCGATTGGTTTGCGGCCGAGGCGGGCGGAAACTTCGAGGCCGGCTTTCGTATCGGCGACGGCGATGGTCTTTAAATCGAGGCCCGGCCGGGGATCGGCGCCGAGGTCCTTCTGCGTTTCCGGAGCGATCAGATAATCCCCTCCCTGGCGCTGGATTTTCTGAAGCTCAATGATCGTCCGCGAGCCTTCGGAAAAAATCCGGAAGGGCACTTTTTCGGTCAAGGCCAGGAAGAGGAGCGTCCGGCCGTTCGGCTGAACCTCAACCTGAAGACCTTTGAGAAGCTGGGACTCATCGGCTGGGACGGCGGGCGGTTGGGGCCAGCGGGCCGGTCCAAACTCGACCTGAAGGACAGCCGGGAGCGAAGTCGAATAGGAGGACTTCAAAGCCGCCGGCAGAGGATTGCCCTCCAGGATGATGCGTGCGTTGATTCGCGAGGGGAGGATGGATATCTTGTCGACCGCCGGAGGCGTCTGGGCTCCTGCGGACAGGAGCGTCAGGGCCACAGCCCCCAGGACGGTAAGCTGAACGGATGTCCTTTTCATTTTATCGCTCCTCGGTGGTGATGTCTCTGACGACGTCTTTGGGCTTCGACAAGGGTAGGCCGAGCTCCTTGGTCTTGCGCAGGACGATCTCGCGGTCCCGGATGGACAGGATGTAGCCGTCGGCGAAGGCGTCGCCCTCCCGGACGGTCAGGGGGAAACCGTTGGTCATCCCCAGGATAGCCTTATAAATACCCTTCGATTTGACGATCCCGATGATCTGGATTTCGTCGATCATCAGATCGGCGAGACCGGTGATGAGGCGGTTTTCTTTGACGGCTTGGCCGCCGAAAAGGTTTTTGAAGGGATCCCGGCGTCCGGCCGGATCATAGGTCGGCGCCGGATTGGGGGTCGGGCCTTTGTCCTGGCTGTCCGCCCGAATCAGGGCCGGAGCCAGGCCGGCCGCAAGCAGAAGGACGGCGGCGGCGCGTTTAAAATACCTCATTGCTTTCCTTCAGCGGCCGGGTCGCTTTGTTTGTTCTCTCCGGGCGTTTGATCTGGCTGATATCCAGGAAGAAATAGGTCTTGGCCGTGAACAGGGCCGAGATTGTGGTCTCGGCCGTCTGGCTGGGCAGGGCCCGGATGGAAAAATCATCGATATTGAAGATGCGGGGGAAGCGCATGATCCGGTCGAAGAAAAGCCCCAGGTTATGATAGGAGCCGACGACTTCGACGGCGATGGGCTTCTCGTTGTAATAGTCTTTGGGAATATCCTGTCCGGGGGAAAAACGAATGACATCGAGCTGAGTATCGAAGGCCATCTGCTGAACGTTGCGTAGGATTTCGCTTTCTTCTTTTTTTCGCGGGATCAGGGGTTCGAGCTCGGCGATCGACAGTCCTAAAGCGTTCAGTTCGGCCTGGATCTTGTCCAGTTGGCGTTTCTTGATCCTCAGCTTGGCCACTTCGTCCTCGGCCAGGATGCGCTCGCTGCGGAGGGTCTTGATCTCGGCTTGTTTGGGCTTGAAATAGGCCAAGTAGGCCAAGACGGCCAGGATCAGCCCCCCTATGGCGTATTGGTACCACGGGCGTTCTTTCATCGCACCTCCGGGGTTTGAGCTGCTGCCGGTTTATGGGGTACGGGCGGGGGGAGCACGGCGGTCAGGGTGAACTCGAGAAACTGGTTGTTTCCCTCGGTCCTCTGTTGGGTGGTGATGATTCCAACGGCCGCGAACAACCCGCAGCTCTCCAGGCTGCGGACGTAATCGGAAATCAGGACGTTGGAGAGGGCCCGTCCCTTGAGGGACAGACCCGTTTTTCCTTCCGTCACTTCGGTCAGCCAGACCCAGTCGGGGAGCGCCCGGCTGATCTCATCCATGATCCGGACCGCCGTCCCCTGTTGGGCGCGCAGGGTTCTGATCAGGCTGACCTTCATTTCCAGGTATTGTTTCTGCCATTCGAGCTCGTCCAGCTTGTTGACGACCGGCTGAAGGCGCCGTTGTTCGTCCTGAGCCTCGGACAGGAGCGTGCGTTCCTTGTCCAAAGAGCGTTTTTGGAGCAGGAACCCCCCCCCGAGGAGGATGATGGCCAGGAAGATGATCAAGTTCCCCGGCGGCGTTTTCTTAACCTTTTTTTCGGAGCTTATGTCTTTGGATTTTTTCTCCGCACTCTCGGCCCCGAGAGCGGGCGACCGCTCCCCGATGTCTTTGCTTTCCGCTTTGAGAAGGTTGACGCGGATCATGGTTCACTTCGCTTTTTTCCGGGTGGCCAAACCGGACGCCACGCCGAAAAACGGGGCCATTTCCTGGTAATAAATCGGCTTCAGTTTTTTTTCATTATAATGGATACGGCGAAAGGGATCAAACAACGTCGTCTTGACGGAGAATTTCTGTTCGAAGGCGGCCGGGATGTTGCGCAGGCTGGCCATCCCTCCGCAGAGGAAAATGTGCTCGACGCGATTTTCCCGTTTGTCTTCGGCCTGGAAGAACGTGAAAGTCTTGTCGATTTCATCGAGCAGGCTTTTTGTATTCATCGTCAGGACGGCTTCGATCTGGAACGGTTCGACGGACCGGGAGGGAAGGCCTTTAAGCAGGTCTTCGGCTTCCTGGATGCCGACATTGAGATCCTTGCGGATGTTCTCCGAAAAATAGGTCCCCCCGATGGACAGATCGCGAAAAAGCTGGGGCCTGCCCCGGTCGCTGATGACGATCGTCGTGATCGTCGCCCCGATATTGATCACGGCGACAGTTTTTTCCGCGAACTCTTCGGGGTAATTGAGCTCCAGCGTGTTATAAAGGGCGAAGGCGTCGACTTCGATGGCAACCAGATTCTTATGAGCTTGGCTGATGAGGTTAGTGTAAGCGGCCACTTTGTCCTTCTTGACCGCGACTAGGAGAATCTCCAACCCCGGATTGCCGTTTTCTGCAGGCGGCTTGAGAATGGCGTAATCGACGTTTGTTTCCTCGTAGGGGTAGGGGATATTGTGTTTTGCTTCCCAGATGATGGATTCGGCGAGCTCCTCGGTCTCCATGGCCGGAAGGGCGATCTTCTTGATAATGACCGCGTTTCCGGAAATGGAAATAGCCACGTCTCTGGATGTGATCTTGGCCTTATCGAAGGCCGTCCGAACCGTCTCCGCCACGGCCGCCGCATCGATGATCTGGCCTTCGACGATGGCGTCATGAGGGAGGGTCTCGTAGCCGATCCGCGCTACCTCGAACGAATCCCGTTTCCCTTTTCGGTGAACGTCGAATTCCAGGACTTTGACGGAATGCGACCCGATATCCAACCCGACCACCGCTTTCTCCCGATTAAACCCGAACATGGCGCTCCTGTGTCATCTCTTATTAAGGGACGGATCATCCCGGTTGAATTTCTCACCAAGCCGACTTTCGACGACCGCCGGTACGAGCCCTTTGACCGAACCGCCGAGGGCGTAGACTTCCTTGACCAGGCTGGAACTTAGGAATGTATAAGGGGCGCTGGGCATCATGAAGAGTGTTTCAAGGTCGGGATCGAGGGTTTGGTTCATGAGAGCCATCTGGAATTCGTATTCGAAGTCGGAAAGGGCGCGGAGTCCGCGGATGACAATCCTGGCTTTATGCTCCTCGGCGAACCGGACCAGAAGTCCATGGAAATGAACAACGACGACGTTTTTTTGTCCGCGGAAGATTTCCCGGATGATGGCGATCCGCTCTTCGGTTCCGAAAAGCGTTGTTTTTTTAGGGTTTTCGAGCACGGCCACGATGACGCGCGGAAAAAGCTTGGCTCCGCGGAGGATGATATCGACGTGTCCGTTGGTGATTGGATCGAACGAACCCGGATAAATTGCGCTTCTTTCCATCCTCTTGAGTCCTTCAGGCAACGATCGCACCTCTTATCTGAATAACAAAAAACGCTACAGGTGTCAAACTGTTTCGGACGGCTGAAATTTCTAACTCACGCTTGTCCAACATCATAATCCTAGTGGTTACATTTTGCCATGGTGACATTTTTTGACCATCCCCCCTGCCGGTGAACCAGGGGGTGATTTTTAAAGAAGGGAATAGGGGCCTGGTTTCCATTTTCGGGGGGTGCGAAAGGCCGGGATTTGATTTATCCGGGCTTTTCGCGGAAAATAGGATTATGAGACGGGGCGAACACCGGGCCGCTTTGGGAATAGCCGCGACGGGACTGCTTTTTTTGTCGGCCTTTGCCGGGGGCCAGGATGATGAAGCTTTTTTCGCCTCCAAGCGGCGGGCCATGGTCGACCTTCAGCTGAAGGCCCGCGGTATCGGAGATGTCAGGGTCCTGGAGGTTATGGGCCGAATCCCGCGCCATCAATTCGTCGGTCCGGAGTTCCGGGGCCGGGCCTATGAGGATTATCCGCTCCCCATCGACGAAGGGCAGACCATCTCCCAACCTTATATCGTCGCCCTGATGACGCAGAGCCTCAAGCTCAAACCGACGGACAAGGTTCTCGAGGTCGGAACGGGTTCGGGCTATCAAGCGGCCGTTCTGTCGTCTTTGGCCGAGAAAGTCTTCAGTATCGAGATCAGCGTTGCCCTGACGAAAAAAGCCCGCGAAACTCTTCAACGGCTGGGAGTCGCGAATGCCGAGATCAAGAGCGACGACGGCTATTTCGGCTGGGTCGAGCAAGGCCCCTTTGACGCCGTCCTGGTCACGTGTGCCGCCCGGCAGATCCCGCCGCCCCTCCTCCAACAGATGAAAGAGGGCGGCCGGCTGGTCATTCCCCTGGAGGAGACAGATGAGTATCAATCCCTAACCCTTGTCACCAAAATCAAGGGAAAGCCGGTGATCGAGCAGATCGCCCTGGTCCGCTTTGTTCCCATGCTCGGTCAGGATAAGAAAAAAACGACCCGATTCCCGGAGCGGCCATGATTCGATTCGGAACCAACGGATGGCGCGCCGTCATGGGCGAGGAATTCACCTTCCATAATGTCCGCCTGGCCGTCCAGGCCATCGCCAATGTTCTGCTCGATAAATTCGCCGGCCGCGAGATCACGGTTGTGGTTAATTATGACACCAGGTTTCTGTCCGAGCGATATGCGGCCGAGGCGGCCAAAGTTCTATCGCATAACCGCATCCGCGTACTCCTGGCCGATCGTGATTCCCCGACCCAAGCTCAGGCCTACCAGATCATCCGCCGTCAGGCTCAGGGCGGGATCAACTTCACCGCTTCGTTCAACCCGCCCGAATACAACGGGCTGAAATACAACACCGATTCGGGGGCGCCGGCCCTTCCCATCGAAACCGAGGCCATCGAAGCGGAAATAAAGCGCCTGCAGCCCGGTTTCGAGTATTTCCCCCGCTATCCGAGGTCCTCCTATATCGAGCGGATCAACCTGCGGACCGACTACCTGAACTTCATTCAAGATAAGATCGACTTCGAAGCCATCAGGAAGTCCGGGTTGAGGATCGGGGTCGATCTCCTTTATGGCACAAGCCGCGAATATCTGGACGATATTCTCGAGGAAAACGGCGTCCCGGTCGAGGAGATTCACGGCTATATCGATCCGTATTTCGGCGGCATCGCTCCTTCCTGTACCGAGGCCAATCTGGCCGAACTCCGCGCCCTGGTCAAAGACAAGAAATGCGCGCTCGGCTTGGCCACGGACGCCGACGGCGACCGCTTCGGGATCGTCGACCATCAGGGAAACGTGATCATCCAAAACCTAATTCTGGCGCTTCTGCTGCATTATCTGGTTACCGTCAAGGGGTGGCAGGGGGGTGTGGCCCGGTCGGTGGCCACGACCCACTTGATTGATCGTATCGCCAGACCCCATGATATGCCCGTCTATAAAACTCCGGTCGGGTTCAAATTCATAGCCGACCTTTTTCTGCGCAACCAAATCGTCTTCGGCGGCGAGGAAAGCGCCGCCTTGGCCCTCAAGGACCACCTCCCGGAAAAGGACGGCATTCTAGCCGGTCTCCTGGTTGCCGAGATGACGGCGGTCATGGGCCGGAGCCTGGCCGACCTCCTGGATGGTCTCTTCAAGGAGTATGGGGAGAGGATCGGGGATGGGAAAAATGTTCCCCGGACGCCCGAGCGGGAAAAAGCTCTTCGGAAGCTGGTTAATAAGCCGCCCTCTAAAATAGCCGGCCGATATATCGTTAATGTCGAAACGATCGACGGAATCAAATTTGATTTCTCCGACGATGATTGGCTTCTCCTTCGTTTCTCGGGTACCGAGCCGCTGGTGCGTTGTTACGCCGAGGCGGGGACGAAGAAGGACCTCCGCCAGCTCCTTAAAGCCGGGTTGGAGAAGCTTGGGTGAACGAGCCGCAGCCGGTCTCCAGGTGGGTGAAAACCGTCGCCGTGGCCGCTGTTTTCCTTCTCCTGGTCCTGGTGATCACGACCGTCTTCGGCAAAAAGGGATTGTTCGAGATCGCCAAAAACCGCAAAACATATGCCGCCTTGGAGACGGAAATCGAGCGGCTCAAGGCCGAAAAACTGCGCTTGGAAAAGGAAATCGCCGGACTCGAATCCGATCCCCGCGCGGTCGAGCGTGAAGCGCGCGAAAAGCTCTGGCTGGCCAGACCCGGCGAGAAGGTCATCGTCAAGGGGAAAAAGTAGGGCCGGGTGCGTGTCTTGATTTTCCGAATCGTCTATGGAAGAATGAATCGACCCTTTTTCTCGTGCGCTCAACTCCTCCCGGATTGAGTCGGAACGGAAACGAGGAGTCGAGGAGGTTTTTCTTATGAGTTCTACCAAATTGTATGTCGGCAATCTCAATTACCGGACCACCGAGGACAAGCTCAAGGAAGCGTTCTCTCCGTTCGGTGAGGTTGCCTCGGCGAACATTCTCCAGGGTCGCGGTTTTGGGTTTATCGAAATGGCGACCCCCGAGAGCGCCGATGAAGCCCGCGCCAAGCTCAATGGCACCGACCTCGAAGGCCGCAAGATCATCGTCAATGAAGCCCGGCCTCAAAACGACCGTCCCCGCGAACCCCGGCCGGGCGGCGATCGCAAGGATTTCCATAAATACTGACATAAATTCCCATTCCGAGCGCCATCCTTCCCCGACGGCCGGGGAAGCGAGTGGGTTTAGTTCTTATTCGGCGGGTTGAGTAAACCTTTCCGCGGACTCCTTCGTAGAGTCGAGTGATGAGACTCTTCCGCTGAGGTGGACCATGAACCGAATCCTCGCCTTCTCCCGCCCGGTGGGCCTGATACTTTCCGCCCTGGCCCTAAGCGGCTGCCTGATGATTAAGGACGTCCGCCGGGTTGATGACCCGAGGCCCTATTTCGACCGGGCCTACGACGAGATCCAACGTCTGGAAAACGGCGATCCCCACCGTCGCGGCCGCGCCGAGGAGCTTGGTCTGCTCGTTCACGGTGGCCGGGGCCCCGGGCTTTGCGGTCCTCATTCGCAAGCGAATGTGGGCGGGCTTGCCCGGGGGTCCATTTCCGCCGCCCAGGCCTGTCCCTTGACTTGGATGGTCCTGTCCGATCTGGAAGAGGCCGGCAGGGGTTTGCTCTGCGACGTGAAGGACGAGGATGATAGAATTCTGATCTGGCTTCGGTAGGAATCGGGACGATGGCCGCAAGCGGGACGACGATGGAAGCCAGGTTCTCCCCGGAGGAAGCCGGGGCCCTCGTCCGCCGCGTTGCCGCTGGAGACCGGGAGGCCTTTCTGGTCCTGACCCGCGCTTACCAGAGAAAAGTATTCGCCTTGGCCTACTCCTTTTTCCGCAATAAAGAAGACGCCCTGGATCTCGTTCAGGAGACTTTCCTTCGACTGTACCAGAAAATAGAATCCTTCCAGGCCGGGAGGAACTTCGAGGCCTGGCTTCTCCAGATCGCTCGTCATCTGTGCATCGATCAATATCGCAGGAATTCCGCCCAGCGTCGCGACATGGAATGCTCGATCCCGGTCGAGGACTTGCCCATCGCCGACCCCCGGGCCGAGGTCGAAACACGGGTTTCAGACGTCAAGGACATCCTGTCCCGCTGTGTGGACCGTCTGGCCGATCGCCAGCGGACGATCTTCATCATGCGCCACTACAATCAGCTTAAGAACGAGGAGATCGCCGGTATTCTGGACATTTCCCTGGGGACCGTGAAGTCTCTCCACTTCAAGGCCCTTCAGAATCTTAGGGCCCTGATGAGCCCGTACATGGGGTGCCGGTCATGAACGATTGCCGAGCCGTCCGGAAAGCGATAACCGCCGCCGCGGCCGGGGGGAACGACCCTCGCTCCGAGGCCGGCCTCAGGGAGCATACCGATATGTGTGAAAATTGCCGCCGAGAACTCGACGAAGCCGTCGCGGTCCTGTCGGGCGCGAGGGCCGTCCGGAAGGAGATCGATGCGGCCCTGATCGAGATCGATTGGAACGCGCTGTCCGAACGTATCGCCGACGCCGCCTTCGCCCCGAAACCCGTCGTCCGCCCTGAACCCCGGCGGATCTTCCGCATCGCGGCCTTGTTCCAACCCCGCTGGCGGCCGGTCTTGGCCGGCCTCCTGGCCGGAATCGGCCTCGGCGCGATCGTCACCTACATGCTCGTGCGGCCGTCCCCCGGCCCGAGTCACGTCGCTCCGATCTATGCCGCTTCCGGCGAGTTCATCGACCGCGTCGAGTTGGCCATGGCCAGGCGGGAGACCATCGATTATCTGGAAAAAAGCGAATACATCATCCTCGACCTGGTCCAGTCGCCGGCCGAGCGGGCGGCCTCCGGAGTGCCCGGCGCTTCCGCCGACCGGGCCCGGGACCTGCTGTCGAAGAAACGCTATTTCAACTCCGGTCTGAACGACATCCGGATGGCCAAAGCCCGGGAGCTGTGCGACCAGATCGAGATCCTGTTCCTCGAATTGTCCCAGCTGAGCGAAACTCTCTCCGACCTGGAGACTGCCGAGATCCGCAAATTCGCCGAGGACAAGCAGCTCCTGCTCAAGATCCGCATGCTTAAAAAAGAGCTCCGGGAAAGCGAGATTTAAAATGAGAAATAATTTGCTTTTAACGGCCCTGATCGTCCTGGCGCTCCAGCCGCGGCCGACTATGGCCGCCCCCCAAGCCCAGGATGAAAAGCTGTTCCAGGAGGTCAAAATCCTCATTTTTGACCAGAACTGGTCGGCGGCCGAGGCTCTCCTCAATGATCTTCTCAGCCGTTCTCCGGGCGGCGCCTTCGCCGCCCAGGCCCGGTACTACAAAGCCAAATGCATCGAGGAGCTGGGCGGGAGGGAGCGGGAGGCGTTGCGGTCCTACAAGTCCTTCCTCCAGCTCAAAGACCAGAATAAGAATCTCGTCGAGGACGCCGAGGTTTCGGTCGTCGACCTGGCCTTCAAACTCTTCAATGACGGCGACAAGGGGGCCGTGAAGGATATTGAAGACCGCCTGTCCCACCCCAATAAAATCGTCCGCTATTACGCCGCCGTTCAATTGAGCGCCGTCAAGGATGCTAAGGTTGCCGAAAAAAGCGTGCCCGTGCTCAAGGCGGTCCTGGCCGAAGAAAAGAATCCCGAACTTCTCGACCGGGCTAAGATCGCCCTGCTGCGGGTCGATCCGGGCGCCCTGGCCCGGTTGGAAGACAAGCCTGCCCCCCGCGGCAAAGCCAGGGTTTTGCGCATCCAGGTGATCGACGAGAACACGCGCAAGATCGAAGTCTCGATCAATATCCCCTGGGCGCTGGCCGATCTGGCCCTGGCCGCCATCCCCGAACGGGAAAAAGCGGCCATGCGGGACCAAGGCTACGACATCCAAAAAATCCTCAGAGATCTTCAATCCACCGAGGGCAACATCATCGAAGTCCGCTCGGAGGGCAAACATATCAAGATCTGGATCGATTGACCGGATCAAACGCTCCAAGGAGGCTCTTATGAAAAGAATCGCTCTCTTGCTGACCGCTGTCCTGATCATCGGCATCGCCGCCGTCCCCGCCGCGGAGAAAAACAAGGCCGACCTGAATACGATCAAAAAGGCCGTCGCGGAAAATCCGGCTCCCGAGTCCGCCCCGGCCGCCAAGTGGTTCAAGGTTCTCGTCATCGACGCCCGGACGAACAAGGAGAAGGTCAAGATCACTCTCCCCATCAGCCTCGTCGAGATCTTCGTCAAGTCGGCCCGGAATTCCCATGTCCGGATGCGCCGGCACGATGTCGACATCGATATCGCCGAACTCTGGTCGGAGCTCAAGAAGATCGGCCCGATGACGTTCATCGAAATCGCCGAAGGCGACGAAATCGTCAAGGTTTGGATCGAGTAGGCGCCGCCCCTCCCGTCTTGCCTCCTTCACCAGAAAACTGTATTCTACGGTTTTCATCGACGATGAAAGAGGCTTCCATGGACATCAAGCTGACCAAACCGCAATATGAAACCCTTCTCCGGCTGGTTTATCTGGGCAACTGGGTCGTCAACGGGTACCGTGATGCGGACAAAGACAACGCCACGGACGCCATGGAGAACTACCTATATGCCAAAGCCCGGGATTTCGGCTTGGGCGACCGGATAACCTATGATGAAGATCAGGACGCCCATTTCCTCGTTGAATCCCTGGAAAACGAATGGCTGAAGGAATATGACGATTACAAGAACGATCTCTTCTGGGACGAGCTCATGGTTCGCCTGGCCGACCGGGATCTGGTGGCTCGTTTCGGTGAGGTCAACGTCGACGCCTTGCCGGACGAAGACCGTAATAAGCTGGAAAATGACCTTATCGACTTGTACTACAAAGAATTCGAGAAAAACGGAATCGACAATCTTCAACTCGTCCGGCCGAGCTAGTCCTTAACGGCGTCCCGGGGGCCCATTTCCGCCGCCCAGGCCCGTCCCTTGACGGAAAGTTTTCGTCGGCTTCAACGGAGACCGGCTTCGACGCGGGCGAGTCCGGCTTTGGCCGTCCGGACCGCCGGATCGTCACCCCAGGCCATGGCTTTCTGCATTCCGGCCGTCATTCGGGCGTTGGCGGCATCCAGCCTGGCCAGGAGGGGCCTGAGGGTTTCGGGCAGGGCGGCCGGATTGCTGAGTTCGGGATATTTCGAACCGAGAGCTTTTATTTGGGGAGCCGTTTCGAGCATTGCCGCCGTCAGCGCGGTCATGGCTTCGGCCGCCGCTGCGGCGTCCTGGACTTTTTCCATCCGGGCGGCGAACATTTCGAGACGGGCCGAAGATTGGGTCAGCAGGTCCCTGACCTCGGCGTATGGGTCGCTCTTGCGGCAAACAGGCAGAAGCGCCAGCGCCGCCAGGATCGAAGCGGCGATAGTCTTTTCCAGCCGAGAACATTTGGCGTTCATAAGCGCTGACGCATTGTACGACGAAGGCCCGCGCAGGGCAAATCGAACCTTCCCTGAAAACGGCGATTCGAGTATACTGATCGCCCGCTATCGACGGGGTTACCGATATGACCAAATTATACGAATACCAAAGCAAGAAAATCCTCCGTGACGGAGGCGTCCGCGTGCCGGAAGGCGGGATGGCGACAACCCCGGCCGAAGCCGGGATGATCGCCGCTTCCCTCGGCCGTCCCGTCGTCCTCAAGATCCAGGTCTGGGTGACGGGCCGGGCCGGGCTGGGCGGAATCCAATTTGCCGATACGCCGGCCGAAGCCGAAGAAAAAGCCGGCCGGCTCTTCGGACTCAAAGTCCGCAACTACGTCGTCGACCGAATCCTGGTCGAAGAAAAGCTGGCCATCCGGTCCGAATTCTTCGCCGGATTGGTCATGGATGACGCCCGGAAATGCCCGCTCCTCATTTTCAGCTCGATCGGCGGAACGGGGGTCGAGGAGATCGCCAGGCTTCATCCTGAGAAGATCGCCCGGATGCCCATCGACGTCTCCGTCGGTCTGCGCGAATTCGAAGCCCGCAATGTGGTCCGGAAAGCGGGATTATCGGGGACGGTCATGACCCAGGTCGCCGATCTGTTGACTAATCTTTACCAGGCGGCCCGCCGGGTCGACGCCCGCTCGATTGAGATCAACCCCCTCGTTTTGACCGACGGGGGGATTGTCTATGCCGCCGACTGTCATCTCGTCGTCGACGATTACGCCGTTTTTCGTCACCCTGAACTTGGGATCGAAATCGCCCGCGAGTTCGACCGTCCTCCGACTCCGCTGGAGACGATCGCCTATAAGGTGGAGGAAAAAGATCATCGCGGCACTTTTTATTTCCTTCAAATGACCGAACAGGTCCCGGAAAGAGAAGCTCTGATCGGGTTCCATGGCGCCGGCGGCGGCGGATCGATGATGTCGATGGACGCCGTCCTCAACAGGGGATTCAAGCTGGCCAATTACTGCGACACGAGCGGCAATCCGCCGGCCAGCAAAGTCTATCGGGCGGCGAAAATCATTCTGTCCCAGCCGGGAATCCTGGGCTATTTTGCCTCGGGTTCGGGAGTGGCCAGTCAGGAACAGTATAACTCCGCCCGCGGCCTGGTTAAGGCTTTTGCCGAGGAGAAACTCTCCATCCCGGCCGTCATCCGGTTAGGGGGGAATTTCGAGGAGGAGGCCGTTCTTATCCTGGCCGCCTACCTCAAGGACATCCCTGGGCGAGTGGAGGGCTATGGCCGGGACGATTCGCCCGAATTTTGCGCCGGCCGGCTGGAAACGCTCATCCGCGAAAGCGGTGGAGCCGCGCATTCCGTCCGCCCGTTCGTCGAACCCCGGCCGCCCGAGGGGGCGTATTCCTTCGCCACGATGACGGGCCGGATTTCCATCGACCATACCCGCTGCCAAGGATGCGCGTCCAAGGGCTGCGTGGGGGCCTGCGCGCCCGAAATATTGAAGCTCGAGGAGAATCATCCCGTCCTGGCCGTCCCTCCCGAGGATGCCCGCAAGGGCAAATGTACGGAATGCCTGGCCTGCGAGATTTACTGCAAGTTCCACGAGCGGGACGCCCTCTTCATCGATCTGCCGATCCCGGGTCTTCGGGAATACCGGGAGGCTTTGCCATGATCCCCATCATCCTGACCGACAGGAATCCATCATGTCGATCTTAGTCGACGGAAAATCGCGCGTTCTTATTCAGGGCATCACCGGCCGTGAGGGCATGGCCCGGGCCCGGCTGATGAAGGATTACGGGACCTGCGTCGTCGCCGGCGTTACACCCGGACGGGGGGGGCAGGATGTCGCCGGAGTCCCGGTGTTCGATTCGGTCGAGGAAGCCGTCGAGAAAATCGGTCCCGTCGACGTCAGCGTCGTGTTTGTTCCCGCCGCCCTGGTCAAGAACGCCGCCCTCGAAGCCGTCGCCGCCGGCGTGAAATTGCTGGTCCTCGTTCCCGATCGAGTCCCGATCTATGATGTCCTGGAAATCGCCCGGGCCGCCGCCCAGGCGGGCGCGCGGTTCGTCGGTCCCAACACTCTCGGGCTCCTGAGCCCCGGAAAGGCCGTCTTGGGTATGATCGGAGGCCGGGCCGAGCGGGCGCGCGAATGGTTTCAGCCGGGGCCGGTCGGCGTCAGCTCGCGAAGCGGCGGCATGACCTCGGCGATTTCCTATTATCTGTCCAAAGCGGGCGTCGGACTGAGCACAATCGTGCATGTCGGGGGCGATCCCATCGTCGGGCTGGCCCATCCTGAAGTCATGGAACTCTTTGAAGCCGATCCCGAGACGAGACTGGCCGTAATGTTCGGCGAGATCGGCACGTCCCAGGAGGAGCGGGTGGCCGATCTGATTGTCCAGGGGAAATTCCGCAAGCCGCTGATCGCCTATATCGGCGGAAAAGCGGCCAAATCCGGAACGCGGTTCTCCCATGCCGGGGCCATCGTCGAGGGAACGCGCGGTTCGTATGAAACGAAAGTCCAGCGTCTGCGGGAAGCCGGCGCTCATGTTGTGGAGGCCATCGCCGACATCCCGTTGGCGGCAAAAAAGATATTGGGGTGAATAGGCCCAGCCTCGGCAGGGGAGGAGAAACGATGTCCGAAGAAAAATGGATGACCGCGATCACCGACATCCGGCCCAATCAAATCATGACCCGGGGCTATCTCATCGACGAGCTGATGGGTGCCCTCACCTTTGCCCAGGCCATCTTTCTGGTCCTGAAAGGGGAGTTGCCGTCTCCCGAGGTGGGCCGGCTCCTGGACGCGATCTTTGTCTCGTCCATCGACCATGGCGCTTCTCCTCCCTCCGTGCTGACCGCCCGGACCGTGGCGTCCACCGGGGCCGATTTGAACGATGCGGTGGCGGCCGGCATTCTGGCCATTTCGCGCCTGCACGGCGGCGCCATCGAGGAGGGACAGCGGCTTTATCTCGAGATCGCCGGACGTATCGAGGCCCGGGGCCTGGACGAAGACGCGGCCGCCCGGGCCGTTTTGGATGAGTGGAAAGCCCGGGGAAAACGGGCTTCGGGTTTCGGCCATCGGATCCACACCAGGGACCCGCGCACGATCAAACTTTTCGCCCTGGCCGAATCGCTCGGCCTGGCCGGTCGTCATGTTCGGATCGCCCGCGCCGCGGAACGGGCCCTGGCAGCCCAGCTCGGAAAACCCCTGCCCATCAACGTGGACGGCGCCATCGCCGCCTTGCTCTGCGACCTGGGCATTCCGCCCGAGATCGGCAACGCCTTTTTCATCATCGCCCGCGTCCCGGGTTTGGTCGCCCACGTGGCCGAGGAAAAGGCGCGCATGAAACCCATGCGCAAGGTCGATCCCGAAGACTTTGCCTACGATGGGCCGGCCCCGAGGAAACTGCCATGAAAAAAGAGATTCTCCGACTCCTTCCCGAAATCGACCAGATCCGGGACCCCCGGCTTCGCGATCTGACCCTGACCGTTTGGACGGACGCCGTCGTCCGCGGGGGATGGACGCCCGCGGACCTGGATCTCATCCCTTTTACGCTGCTTATAAAAAAGGTTCGGGTCAGCCTCCTTGAACATACGCGGGCCGTCACCCGGACCGCGGTCGAAATCGCCGCCGTCCTGAACGAAAAATATGTCGGCAAGGTGGCCGTCGATCTCGATATCCTGCTGGCCGGGGCCTTGTTGCACGATGTCGGCAAACTCTTCGAGTACCGGCGTGAAGACGGCGGATTCGTGAAAAGCCGCGAAGGCGAGCTTCTCCGTCACCCCGTCTCCGGAGCGGCCTTCGCCTTCAAATACGGCCTGCCCCAGGAGGTCATCCACATCATCGCCGCCCACAGCAAAGAGGGCGACGGGGGACGGCGGACGATCGAGGCCGTCATCGTCAACCACGCCGATTTCGTGAATTTCGATATCTTTAAAGAATAAGAAGAATGGGGTCAGGTCTTAACATATAACATTTCTCCGGGAGGTATATGGCGGATAAAACGAAAATGAAGAGGAAATGTTATATGTTAAGACCTGACCCCCATGATTTTTCTTGGGAGGTCGCATGGGGTTAACCTTCAGTGAAAAAATCCTAAGCCGCAAGGCCGGCCGTACGGTCCGGGCCGGCGAAGTCATCACCGCTTCGCCGGATTATTATCTGTCCCATGACAACTCCTCGGCCATCATCGGCGAGTTCCGGAAGCTCGGTTTGGCCCGGGTCAAGGCGCCCGAGAAAATCGTCATTGTCCTGGATCACATCGTTCCGGCCGCCGACGAAAAATACGCCCAGAATCACAAGACCATCCGCGAGTTCGTCCGGGCCCAGGGCCTCCCGCATTTTTTCGACATTCAGCACGGAGTCTGCCACCAGGTGTTTTCGGAGGCGAGTTTCGCCCTGCCCGGCAAGGTCATCATGGGCAGCGATTCGCATACGACGACCTACGGGGCGTTCGGCGCCTTCGCCGCCGGGATCGGCCGAACGGAAATGGCTTCGCTCTGGGCGACCGACGAGATCTGGCTGCGCGTCCCCGAAACTCTGCGGATCGAATTCTCGGGCGCTTTCGCCGTCGGCGTTTCGGCCAAGGACGCCATTCTCAAAGTCATCGGCGACAACGGAGCCGACCGGGCCAACTATGAGGCCGTCGAGTTCGGCGGTCCATCGGCCGGACGATTCAGCTCGGCCTCCCGCATGGTTCTGGCCAACATGGCCGCCGAAATGGGGGCGAAAAACGGCTACTTCGAGCCCGATGAATCGACCCTGGAGTGGGTTCGGGCTCGGGCTAAAGCCGATTTCGAGGTCGTCGTCTCCGACGCGGATGCCGCCTATGAGGCTGTCCTGGACTACGATCTTTCCGACCTCGAACCGCAGATCGCCTGCCCGCATACGGTCGACAACGTCAAACCCGTCCGGGAAGTCGCCGGCCGGCCGTTCCACCAGGCTCTCATCGGCACTTGTACGAACGGCCGTCTGGAAGACCTGGAAATCGCGGCCCGCATCCTGCGGGGGAAAAAAGTCCATCCCCATATCCGCCTGCTCATCCTTCCCGCCTCTCGCTCCGTTTATGTCGAGGCGATGAAAGCCGGTTTTCTCGAGACGCTGTCCGAGGCCGGCGGCGTCATCCTCAATCCCGGCTGCGGGCCTTGTCTGGGCGCCCACGAGGGACTTCTGGCGCCCGGAGAAGTCGTCGTCGGCACGTCCAACCGCAACTTCAGGGGCCGCATGGGCGGCCGCGATTCCGAGATTTATCTGGCTTCGCCCGCCACGGTGGCCGCCTCGGCCCTGGAGGGGATGATCGCCGATCCGAGAACATACCTATGAGCAAAGGCCGCGTCTGGAAATACGGAGACGACGTCAACACCGACGTCCTTTATGCCGGGAAATATACTTACCAACAGCTGGAACCGGCCGAGATGGCCAAGCTGGCTCTCGAAGACCTCGATCCGACATTCGGTCCGAACGTTAAGCCGGGTGATGTCGTCGTGGCCGGCCGGAATTTCGGCTGCGGCAGTTCGCGCGAACAGGCGGCGGCCTGCTTGCGCTACGCCGGCGTCCAGGCCGTCGTGGCCAAGTCGTTCTCGCGGATCTACTTCCGCAACGCCATCAATCTCGGCCTGGCCGTCCTGCAATCGCTTGATGCGCCCGACGCCTTGCGGACCGGGGATGAGATCGAGATCGATTTTCCGGCCGGGCGCATCAATTGCGGCGAACGCGTCTTCACCTTCTTTCCTTTGCCCGAGTCGGTGATGGGAATCGTCAGGGCGGGCGGGTTGTTGGAGTGGACCAAAAAGAAGCTCTCGACGCCTTAGGAACGCGCTTAAAATTGCCGAGGGATATTTTCTGCTCCGGAATTCCTCGTTCACTTCGGATGGCAATTTTGGCACGGCGTTTCGCGGTTGACCTCCGCCTGCGCCGCGGATAAGATAATCGACGTTCTTTCATTCCTGTCCAAGGAGTCTGCTATGTCGAAGTACCGCATCGCCATTCTCCCCGGAGACGGGGTCGGCCAAGAAGTCGTCGAAGCCGCACTCATCGTCCTGAGGAAAATCGGCCTCGACGCCGAATACATCTACGGCGACATCGGCTGGGAATTCTGGTGTCGGGAAGGGAACGCCCTCCCGGACCGGACGACCCGGATGCTCAAAGAAACCGATGTCTGCCTGTTCGGGGCCATCACCTCCAAACCCAAGGAGGACGCGGCGGCCGAGTTGGATCCCTCTCTGCGCGGGAAAGGCCTCAGCTACTTCAGCCCAATCGTCCGCCTGCGCCAGGAATTCGACCTTTATTCCAACCTGCGCCCCTGCAAAGCCTACCCCGGTAATCCCTTGAATTACCGCGACGGGATCGATCTGGTCATCTTCCGGGAGAACACCGAGGGGATGTACGCCGGCGTCGAGTTCCTGCCCCTGCCGCAGGCCGTCCGGGAGGCGCTCTCCATCCATCCTAAGATGAAACCGTTCCTGAATGTTCCCGCTGAAGAAATCGCCTTATCCACCCGTATCATGACCCGCCAGGGTTGCCGGCGGATCTGCCGGGCCGCCTTTGAGTTCGCCCGCCAAGCCAACCGCCGTTCGGTGACCGTCGTCGAGAAGCCCAACGTTTTGCGCGAGACCGGCGGCCTCATGCTGCGGGTTTTCCGCGAGGTGGCCAAGGATTATCCCGACATCCAGGCCAAGGACGCCAACATCGACGCCATGTGTATGTGGCTGCTCAAGAATCCCTTCGACTACGATGTCCTGGTGGCCGAGAACCTCTTCGGCGACATCATTTCCGACCTGGCCGCCCAGCTTGTGGGCGGGCTGGGATTCGCCGCGGCGGGCAACATCGGCGATTCTTACGGCGTTTTCGAGCCGACCCACGGCTCGGCGCCCAAATACGCGGGCCTGTACAAGGTCAACCCGATCGCCACGTTCCTGGCCGCCAAGCTGATGCTGGAGTGGCTGGGCGAGTCGGGCAAGGCGGCCGTTCTCGAAGGCGCCGTGGCTGAAGTCATCCGCGAGGGGCGCGTGCGGACTTACGACCTGGGCGGCAAGTCCACCACTCTGGAGATGGGACTGGCCGTTGCGGATAAACTCTGAAGGGAGGCCGATCGTGGGCCAAACGGTTATCGAAAAGATCATCCAGGGCCGTTCGGCCCAGGCGGTCGCGCCGGGCCGGATCGTCTGGCTCGACTTGGACGTGCGTTCGGCCCGGGATTTCGGCGGGCCCAACGTGGTCAAGAACTATGTGCGGGAGTACGGCGAATCCCCGCTGGCCGACGTTGCCCGGACATTCTTTACCTTCGACCTGTGCGCTCCCGCTTGTACTCTCAAGTATGCCGATAATCAACAGGCCTGCCGGGATTTTGCCCGCCGGCACGGCCTGCGCGTCTTTGATGTCGATCGCGGCATCGGCTCCCATGTCCTGATCGAGGAGGGATTGGCCAGGGCCGGTTCGACCGTGGTCGGAACCGACAGCCATATGAATATCCTCGGCGCCGTGGGTTCGTTCGGCCAGGGCATGGGGGATATCGACATCGCCTTCGGCTTCAAGACCGGCAAAACCTGGTTCGAGGTCCCGGAAAGCGTTAAAGTCGTGCTTCGCGGCAAGCCCTCTCCCGCCGCCGAGGCCAAAGACCTGGCCTTGTTCCTGTGCCGCGAACTTGGGACGAAGAGAATCGCCCTGCGCTCGGCCGAGTTCTACGGCCAGGCCGTCGCTTCACTCGGCCTGGCTGGACGGATTACGCTCTGCAGCATGGTCACCGAAATGGCCGGGATCATCGGCTTCATTCCCGAAGGGGGAGAGATCCTCCCCGATCGGGATGCGGTCTATGCCGAAATTATCGAGCTCGATATCGACGGGCTTCCGCCCCAGGTAGCTCTGCCGCCGTCTCCCAACACGGTGAAATCCGCGGCCGATGTCCGCGGCGTCCGCATCGACTCCGGTTTCATCGGCTCCTGCACCAACGGCCGGACGGAGGATTTTGAACGGGCGGCGGCGGTACTCCGCGGCTGCAAGATCCGCCCGGGCGTCATGCTTAAAGTCGTTCCGGCCACCCGCCGCGTCTACGAGGAACTCCTAGCCCGGGGCATTCTGGCCGACTTGTTCGCGGCCGGGGCTATTATCCTCAATCCCGGATGCGGCGGCTGCGCCGAAGGACACGCCGGATTGACCGGCAAAGGCGAAGTCGAAATCAGCACGGGCAACCGCAATTTTCCCGGCAAGCAGGGGCTGGGGCCGGTCTATCTGGCCGGTCCGGCCGTCGTGGCCGCCTCGTGCCTGCGGGGCGAAATCTGCGGACCGGAGGATATTTGACATGGCCACTCCCATCGTTCGCGGCCGGGCCTGGGTCCTGACGGGCCCGAACGGAAGACTCATCGAGGATATCGATACGGATCAGATTTTCCACAACGCCCATCTCCACATCACCGACCTCGCGTTGATGGGTCCCCTGGCCTTGGGCAATCTGGACGGATGGAAGGATTTTCCCCGAAAAGTCCGACCGGGGGACATTGTCGTGGCCGGCCGCAACTTCGGAGCCGGGTCGTCGCGCCAGCAGGCCGTCGATTGTTTCATCGCCCTGAAGACCGCCGCCGTCCTGGCGCCTTCTTTTTCGGCCATTTATTTTCGTAACGCCGTCAATTCGGGTTTTCCCATCATGCGGGGCCGCGGTCTGGAAAGGCTCGTCCTGGACGGGGCTCTGCGGTCGGGCGACGAAATCGAGCTCGAAGTCGAGCCGGGACGGGGCCGAAACCTGACTCGCGGCGCGGTGCTCGACGTCGAGCCCATGAGCCGGGTGCAATTCGAGATCTATCGCGCCGGCGACCTGTTCGCCTATGCCAAAACGATCGCCCCGTGAGATCGCTCGGCCGCTACGGAAAGCGGTTCGTGACGAACAACCAAGAAGGAATACTCCGATGCGCATTCTCGCCGTTGACACGACGACCCCCAGCGGCTCGGTGGCCCTTCTCGAGGATGATCGCGTCCGGGGCGAAATCGGGCTGGAAACGGTCTCCACGCATTCCTCCCGCCTGCTCCCGTCGATCGATTTTCTCCTGCAGGCGGAGGGACTCGACTTGAAGGACCTGGATGGTTTCGCCGTCTCTCCCGGGCCGGGTTCCTTCACCGGGTTGAGAATAGGACTGAGTACGATCAAATCCTTCGCTTTTGCCTCGGGGAAACCGGCCGCCATGGTTTCCTCGCTTTTAGCCCTGGCCTGGAAACATGGAGACAGGGGAGTCCGGCTTGTCTGTCCGATGCTCGATGCCAAGAAGGGCGAGGTTTACGCCGCGCTTTTCGAGACGGGGGAGGGTTCCCGGATTCGTCCCATCGTCCCTCCGGGCGCCTACGCGCCTGAGGATTTCCTGAAGCTGCTTCCGGTCCGGCGGAATATCCTTTTCGCCGGTTCAGGGGTCGAACTGTGCCGCCGACGGATCCAATCGCTGTTGGGGGAAAAAGGGGCCTTTTCCTCGCGATCGACGTTTCTGGCCGCCGAAGTCGGCCGAGTGGGTTTGGATATACTGCGCTCCGGGGGGGGGGTGGATTCATCGGCTATCGAGCCGCTTTACTATCGGAGATCCCAGGCCGAGGAAGGCCGCTAGACCATGACCGATTCCCCGACGCCGGATTTTTCACTTCGCCGGATGCGCTATGCGGACCTCCCCGGGGTCCTGTCCATCGAACGACAATCATTCTCCAACCCCTGGCCCGAAGCCACTTTCCGGGGCGAGATTCAAAATGAAGGCCTGTCGTTTCCCCTCGTCGCCATCGATAAAGACGGATCGACCGTCCTCGGGTATGTCCTCTATTGGCTCATCCAAGACGAAGTCCAGATCAACAACGTGGCCGTCCACCCCGATTATCGCGGCCGCCGCCTGGGCGAACGGATGATGTGGGAGGCTTTGGCCGAGGCGCGGCAGAGCGGGGGGACTCACGCCGTCCTGGAAGTGCGAGCCTCGAACGCCGCCGCCCGGACGCTCTACGAAAAAAAGTTGGGATTCGTTTTTCTCGGTATCCGGAAGGATTATTACACCAACCCGCTGGAGGATGCCCTGGTTCTCGGACTGACCATGGAGTAGGATCCGCTCTTTTCTTGCTCTTCAGTAATCGATCTCGACCAGGCAGAGCCCTTTGGCCGGAGCGGTCGGGGAGTCGGCCGTCCTTTCCCCCCGGGTGAAAATCTCATCGATTCTGTCGACCGGGATACGGCCGCGGCCGACCTCCAGGAGAGTCCCGACGATTGTCCGGACCATGTAGCGGAGGAACCCGTCGGCTTGGATCGTATAAATGAGTTCATCCCCTTTTTTCCACCACTCCGACCGGGTCACGCGACGCACGGGGGAGCGGTCCTTGTTGGAGGAAAAACCCGAAAAATCTCCCGTTCGGACAAACAGCCGGGCCGCGTCGCGCAGGCGTTTGATATGCAGAGGATAGGGGTGATGGAGGGCGAAGCGAAGATCGAACGGGCTGATGACGGATGTCGTGATGATCCGGTA
This sequence comes from uncultured Eubacteriales bacterium, assembly GCA_964557435.1. Classification (GTDB taxonomy): domain Bacteria; phylum Acidobacteriota; class Aminicenantia; order Aminicenantales; family UBA4085; genus UBA4085. The sequence goes on along the minus strand of CAZLAM010000137.1, from coordinate 32,475 downwards.
TCGATACGTTTTGGCCCGGGCGTTCCTCCGGGAATGAAAACCCGGCGGGGCCATTTCGAGCGAGAGGACCCGGATATCGGCAGGGAGGATGGCATTCATGGCCTTGAAAAGCTCCGTGTCGCCCAGCTTAAGTTCGGCCTTGAAATTCGCCGTTTGGCCCATGGCATGCACGCCCGCGTCCGTCCGTCCGGCGCCGTGAACGCAGATTTCCTGGCCGCCCAGTCGGGCCAGAGTTTCCTGGAGGGTTCCCTGGATCGTCCGCAAGCGGGGTTGGATCTGCCAGCCGCAATAATCCGTACCGTCGTAGCTCAAGGTGATTTTATAATTTTTCATCCTTCATCCCGGTGACCGCGGACAGGGCCGAGCGCACCGCCTCTTCGGGAGTGGAAACAGCCGTCACACCCTTGACGTCCCACGTCCCCAAACCGAAGACGGGTTTTCCGAAAATGCGGCCGTAGGCGATTTCGCTGAGAGTCCCGTACTCTCCATCCACGGCGATGAGGGCGTCGGCGTTCATCGCCACCAGGGAATTCCTGGTGTAGCCCAAGCCGGTCGCCACGGCCACGTCGATGAACCGGTTGGCCTCGCCACGGTCGTTGCCGGGCAGGATGCCGATGGTCAGCCCGCCCGCTTCCTTGGCCCCCTGGGCGGCTGCCAGCATGATGCCGCGAAGACCTCCGCAAACGAGAACCGCTCCCGCCTCGGCGATCCGTCGGCCGACTTCGCGGGCGATGATCTCGAAGGGCGGCTCGGGCCTGGCTCCGCCGATGACTCCGATCCGAACGCGTTTTTTGATGTCCATGGCAGTTCCTGTTCGTCCTTCGCCCCACTATATGAGTTTCCGCTCTCCCCGTCAAAATGATACAATGTTTTCCGTGAAAAAAAGAACCGGCTTCCAATTCTTTCCGGCCGCGGCTCTTATAGCGGTTGGGCTCCTGGTCGGAGGAGCCTGCGCCCGGGGGGAAAAGGACGGGATTCATTCGTATCGGTTCATCGACAAACTGACCGATGCCGGGGTTATGGAAAGCCCCCTGAGGGAAACCGCTTGGATGGCTTTAGGCGAACGGGCCTTTCCGATCGACTCCATCCTCATGCCGGAGGCCGGGCGCGGAGAAGCGGCCTTGGGGGCCAAGCGAAAGCTCAATCTCGGCCTTATCGAGATCGACATTTTGTTCGCCCCTCCCCGGAGCGAATACCGGTATTCCTGGGCGCCCGGAGCGGGCGGGACGATCGATCTGGGCATCGGGATCATCCGGGACAACAATTCCATTGGCCTGGCGGGTTCGGTATCCGAGAACGCCGCCGGCGTCAGTTTTCTGGTCATCCTCGAATCCGAGGGACATAAGAAAGTTATTTTTGATCGCCACTTATCCCCGCCCGCCCCCAAAGAGTCGCGGACGCTCAACCAATCCCAGCATCGAATCGCCGTTCCGGCTCTTAAGAAGGAAGGGACAATTACTCTCCTTACGGCCGGAACCCGGAACGCTTTTTCATTTTGGTACAATCCCGTCTTTACCGTTCCCGATTCGAAGGCTCCGAACGTGGTCCTTATCTCCATCGACACCCTGCGCCCGGATCACTTGGGATCTTACGGTTATCCCAAGCCCGTTTCGCCCGCCATCGACTCTCTGGCCGCGGACGGGGCCGTCTTCGAGAACGTTTATTCCACGGCGCCCTGGACCCTCCCGGCACATGTGTCCATGCTGACCGGCCTCAATAACGTCCGCCATCGGGTCTATTATGAGAAGGACAAGCTCGATCCCCGCGTTCCGACCCTGGCCGAAAAGATGAGGGAGCGAGGCTATGCCACCGGGGCCGTGACCGGAGCCGGGTTCGTCAACGCCTCCTTCGGGTTCGCCAAGGGCTTCGACAGTTACGCTATGAACCAGGCCGACCTTGTCGACCCTCGATTAGCCGAAGAAGGAGGGAAGGACGCCGTCGCCTGGATCGAAGCGCACAACGACCGCCCGTTCTTCCTGTTCGTCCACACCTACCAGGTCCATTGTCCTTACAAGAGCCCCAACGCGTATATCGAAAAGTTCACCCGGGACGATCCCTGGTGGAGGAGTTTCGAATTCAGCAAAGACTTGGGCGGACGGGCGGGGGCCTTCGGCGCCCTGACTGCGGCTGAACGAACCCACGTGATTGGGCTTTACGATGCCGGTGTTCGGTATACGGACGATACCCTGATCAAGCCCATTATCGATGAACTCCGGCGTCTGGGCCTCTATGATCGGACGCTGATCGTCGTCACCAGCGATCACGGCGAGGAATTCTACGATCACGGCGGATGGAACCATACGCACAGCGTCTTTGACGAGCTCATCCGCATTCCGCTTATCCTCAAAATGCCCGGCTCGGAATACCGGGGCCGCCGATACACTCCCCTCGTCCGTGTAACCGACATCATGCCTACGATCCTGGATGCGGCGGATGTTTCTCTCGATGGGCTATCGATCAACGGACGGAGCCTGCGGTCCGTTCTGGAGGGAAGGGAAAAGGCCGATCGTATTTTTTCGGCTGAGTTGGCCGAGGATGCGGCCGGAATCATTATTCCCCAGCGCGTGGCCACCAACGAAGGACGCCTAAAAATCATCCTCAATCAGCCCTTTACCGAGGAACAGTGGGCTTTTTACAAGACGAAACCCCCCGCTCCGGGAGCCATCGAGTTTTTCGATTTACACGCCGATCCGGGGGAGACTCGGAATCTAGCCGATCGCCCCGACCTGGCCCCGCAGGTCCGCGCGCTCCTCGAGCAAGCCCGGAAATTCGCCCTCCTCATCCCCCGCAAGGACGAATCCAAGGGGAAGTTCGACAAAGCCCTCGAGGACCAACTGCGCGCTTTGGGGTATATCCGTTAGCCGCCCGGAAGGCGAAGGAGGAATCGATATGGCCGAATGGCTGACGATCAAAAGCCTGGATGATGCCGAAATCGACCGTCTGGAAGACGATATCCGCCGCGTCCTGGCCGAAAAAAAATCCCTCGGCCTTCTGACCGACCGTGATGTCGAGGAGATGATCGAGATGCGCCTGCGTCCGTTGCCCGATATCCAGGATGTCCAAAGCGTCTATGAAAACTTCCTTTTTGGGCCGAAAAAGGGAACCTGAACCGGGATTTCGCGAATCCGGGCCGGTCAGCGGGGTTTGATCGTCCGGCCGATCAGGGCTTCGATCTTGCCCAGGATGTGAATCCATTCGAAATTGTTCCGCAGCCAGGTTTGTCCGGACCGTCCCATGGCGGCGCGGATATCCGGATTTTCGATCAGAAAATCCAGGCCTTCGCAGAATTCCGTAAAATTGTCGAAATAAAGCCCGCCGCCGCTCCTCCGGCTCTGGCCGCGCAGGACCTTGCACAACCCGTTGACCAGGGTCGCCTGGGCCGACCTCCAGGCTTCCAGGACGACAATGCTGAGGCTTTCGTAAGGAGACGGCATGACCAGCAATTCGCAAGCGGCCAAAGCCTCGAATTTTTCCCGGTCGGTGAGAAAACCAAGATATTTGATCCGGGGATGGTCGGGGATGGGCAGCGCCGCCGATCCGCCCAGGACGAGATCGATGTCGTGGGATTTGCGCTTCAAGTATTCCTGAAAGTAGCGGAACATCCCGTCGCAGCCTTTATTGCGGTCGATCCTTCCGACATAAAGAAGAAAGGGGCCGCGAAGCCCATGCTTCCGCCGAAACGCCGCCGGGTCGAGGTCGGCGGGTCCGTCCACGGCGAATCCGATGATCTCGCTCGGCGGAAGAGTCCCGTGCGCGGCCTTGCCCACCAGTTCCCGCTCCTCGGGCGTCAGAAAAAGAAGTCCGGCCGCCAGGTTGAAGTAATCGGCGAAAATCGTCAGATGAATGGCCGGATCTTCCTCGGCCGTGGGCGCCAGGATGGCCTTCTCCGGGACCTCCAACAGGCCGAAATAGGCCGTGTAATACCGGAAACTATAGAAGATGAAAACATCGTAATCGGATTTGTTTTGGCGGATGAAGTGGATGAGTTCGGGCGTTTCCGGACCATTGGCCCGGACCCATTCGCGCTCGTCCTCTTGAGTGTGGTTGCGGTCGTAGAAACAGCGGTCGGAAACCTCCCGGAAACGGACCAGGTTTCTCCGGGATTTGATCGGGAACCGGCGGACCGTGACGCCGTTGATGGTCTCCAAGCCGGGGGGATACCCGTCCTTCCAGGTGACATAATCGCTGGCCGTGGTGGTCAGGACTTCAACCTTGTTGTTCTCGGCCAGCCGCTCGGCGATGCGGCGGCAATGGTATTCGCTCCCGCCGACGATATCGGCGCCGTAGCGGTGGATGACGAAAGCGATTTTCATTGGAGATTCGGCCTTTTGCCGCTCCGGTCATCGGCTTCGCGCTCCAGACGGGAGAGTCGGGACTTGAGCCGGCCGATCTCCCAGGCCGTTTCCTCGAGCAGGCTTAAAAGCTGGATATTCAGCCGGTCCTGGCGCCAGGCGTTGGCCTCGACCTGTTCGACGATCCAGCGCAGAGGGGGGTGAAGGAGGCGTTTTTTGACCCAGACGAAGAGCCGCCCGACCGGTCCGCGATGGGTGGTGAAATTGGGATGGAGCTGCATGCGCCAGTCGCCCAGGGTGTCGAGATAGTGCTGAAGACCGGACTCCCCGTAGGCCCGTTCGATCAGGACCTCGGTCAGCCACAGGGAAGCTTCGGACCGGATTTCATCCTCATACAGGACGCCGCCCCGGCGGCGATCGTCGATCCGCCTCCGGATATAAGCCATGATCTCGTCCACGTCGGGAGCTGTTTTCCATTTTTCCAAAATATTTGTGTCGTTCATGGAGGCGGCCTGCAATATAGCTCCGGGCGGCGGGTTGTGTCAACCCGAGTCCCCGCGCCGTCAAGGCAACGTGAATAATTCCGCTTTGCTCATCATCTAGGGTCTCTCTGAGGAAACGTTCGAAAAACGATTACGGTAGGCCCTCTAGGGATGGTTGGGAGGAGGAGTGTACTGGGGGGGGGTTCGGCCGGATGACAGGCACGGTCTGGGCGCGATTCTGTTGTTCCGGGATCTCCCGATAGCTCAGGTCCCCTGCCGCCGTCGCGGAAAAGAGGTTGTGTCCCCGATTTTCTTAACATACAATGGATTGCGACCGCGACGGAGAGATCATGGACAACAAACCCGGCCCGAAAGGGGATCAAGACGGCGTCGAAATCGATTATGACCATATTGATGTGGCCGAGATCGGAGAGCGCATCAAGGCGGCTGCCGCCGCCCGCTCCAAGCCCTCCTCGGTGGAAGAATCTTCCCCTGCGCCGTTATCACCGGCTCCGTCGGGAAGGGGCCTGAAACCGAGGCTGAAGGGGATGGCTGCGCGATTTCTGAAACCGTTGTTCCCCCTGATGCGCATCCTGGCCCTGCCCGTGCATCAGGAAGTGGCGGCCGTGGTCAAGAGTCTTGACGGGACGAACCGGCGGATCGACGAGCTCGTCCCTCCCTCCGCCCGGAGCGTCGAATACATCAAGCTTCTCCATATGTTCAACCACAACCTGGTCATCGAGCTGACCAAGCTCCGCATCGAACATGACGCTTTGAAGAGCAGACTTCGGCTTCTGGAAAAAGACGTGGAATTCCTGACCCGAAGGGAGCGGGCCGTCGAGGAGCGGGTGTTTCCGGAATGAACGTCCATCAATTCGCCACCTCTCTCTCTTCCGGCGACGCCATTTCGGACGAGATGCTCGAAATTCGCTCGGTCCTGCGCGAACAGGGCCATGTCTCCGAGATTTTCGTCCACGGCTACGACCCCCATTCGGCCAAGCATATCAAGGACTATCGCGAATACCGCCGCACCTCCGCCCCCAACAACATCGTTTTGTTTCATTTTTCCATCGGCTCGCCCGTTTCCAAGATGGCCTTCCGCGTCCCCGACCGGAAGATCATGATCTACCATAACATTACTCCCCATGATTTCTTCCTCGACAACAACCGCATCCTGGCCCGGGAATGTTACAAAGGCCGGCTGGAGCTCAACCTCTTTGCCGACAAGGTCGACCTGGCCCTGGGCGATTCGGATTTCAACCGGCGCGAACTGGAGGCCGTCGGCTTCAAGACGACCGGCGTCCTGCCCCTGCTGATCGATTTCGCCAAGTTCGACGGCCGGGCCGATCCGGTCATGAGCCGCCTCCTCGACACCGGGAAGACCACCCTCCTGTTCGTCGGACGGGTCATTCCCAACAAGCGGCCCGAGGACATCCTGAAAGTCTTTCACTATTACCAGAAAGTGTTCAATCCCGACTCGCAGCTCATTCTGGCCGGCGATTACCGCGGCCAGGAACGCTATTTGGCCGGACTTCAGGACTTCGTCCTCCGTCTCGGGCTCAAGGATGTCTATTTCACCGGCCATACGAGCTTTCCCGAACTTCTGGCTTGCTATCGGGCGGCCCATGTCTATCTCAGCCTGAGCGAGCACGAAGGCTTCGGCGTTCCGTTGCTGGAGAGCTTCGCCCAAAAGATTCCGGTCATCGCCTTGGCCGCCGGGGCCGTCGAGGAGACGATGAACGGAGGCGGGATTCTTCTTCGCCGGAAGGATTTTACCGGGACGGCCGCCCTCATCGACAGGATCATCACGGACGAAAAATTCAAGTCCGGGATCGTCGCCGGCCAAGTCAAGGCCTTGGCCAAATACTCCCGCAACAATGTCGGCCGGATCCTTCTCGAGCACTTGGAGCGGGTCCGCCGGCCATGAGAATTGACCAGCTGGTCCCGGCTTTCCACCGGGGCGACGCTATCGGCGATGAGGCCTTCGAACTGCGGTCATTTTTTCGGGCCTCCGGATATGAATCAGAAATCTATTGCCTGGACCGGGACCGCGGCCTGGAGAGCTCCAGCCGCCTCTTCCGTGATTTTCCGACACCGTCCGCCCGCGACCTGACCATCCTTCACTTCGCCATGGCTTCGCCCCTGACCGAGGCTCTGCGTCTCATGCCGGGCAAGAAAGCGGTCCTTCATCACAACATCACCCCGCCCCATTTTTTCGTCACCCACGACCCGGAAATCGCCCGCTTGACCCGCCTCGGCCGGCAGGAACTCCATTCGCTCAAGGACGTCGCCGACCTGGCCCTGGCCGATTCCGAGTTCAATCGTCTCGAGCTCGAGGAAATGGGTTATCGCCGCTCCTTCGTTTTTCCCCTGTATATCGATTTCGCCAAGTACGAAAAACCCGTCAGCCGATTCGCTTTCGACCTCTTCCGCGACGAGCGGGTGAACATCCTGTTCGTCGGGCGCGTGGCGCCCAACAAACGCATCGAACACTTGATCAAGACGGTCTTTTTCTTCAAGAAATTCATCTCTCCTCTGGTCCGGCTCATCGTCGTCGGCAAGACCCGAACCTTTCCCCGTTACTTTGAGGCTTGCGTCCGCATGGCCGACGAGTTTTATCTCAACCCCCAGGAAATTCAATTCCTGGGCCATGTTCCCGACGCCGAGCTGGCGGCCCTGTATCGGGCTTCAGATGTCTTCCTGTCGCTGAGCGAACATGAGGGTTTCTGCCTGCCTCTCATCGAAAGCATGATTTTCGACCTGCCTGTGATCGCCCTGGACTCGACCGCCGTTCCCGGGACACTCGGCCGGGCGGGAATCCTCCTCCGCAGCTGGAGACCCGACAAAACGGCCGAACTGATCCGGATCGTCGCCCGGGACGTGGACTTGCGGAACCGGCTCGTCGTCGCGGGACGCCTCGAGTTGTCCCGGTTCAAATCGTTTCCGCGCCAATCTTTTCTCCTTGACCGCCTCCGGGAGATAATCTAGGGCGGCCATGAAAATCGCTTTTGTCATCCAACGCTACGGCGCCGAGGCCATGGGCGGGTCCGAGCTTCATTGCGCCCTGATCGCGGAGCGCCTCGCCGCGTTGGGATATGAATGCACGGTGTATACGACCACGGCCAAGGATTACGTCACCTGGGCTTCCGAATACCCTGCCGGCGAATCCGTCATCAACGGGGTCATCGTCCGCCGCTACCCCGTCGACAAACCCCGCGACATCGAGTCCTTCAATAAATTCTCGGACTGGATTTTCTTCAATCCCCATTCGGCGCGGGATGAATTCGAGTGGATGGAGCGTCAAGGCCCGTTCAGCCCCGCCCTCATCCGGGCCATCGAACGGGATGCGGGTCAGCCTGACCACTGGGTTTTTTTCACCTATCTCTATTACAACACGTACTGGGGGCTCAAGGCCGTCCCGGGTCCGGCCATCCTCGTCCCCACGGCCCATGACGAGCCGGCTCTCTACTTGGAGCTTATGAAAGAGGTCTTCGGGCGTCCGTCGGCCTTCATGTTCAATACCGCGGCCGAGCGCGACATGCTCGCCCGGCGGTTTTCCTTCGAGGGAAAATATCAGGATATCGTGGGGGTCGGCGTGGAGATCCCCGAAAACCCCGAGAATTTGCCGATCGCCTCCAAGTACCGGGAACTTTCTCCGTATATCCTTTACGCGGGACGGATCGAAACGGGCAAGGGGTGCGGGGAATTGATCGACAATTTCGTCCGGGCTTCCTCCGCCTATCCCGATTTGCGGCTTCTCCTGATCGGCAGCCTTCTCATGCCGCTGCCGATCCATCCGCGTATCCATTACCTGGGGTTTGTTCCGGCCGAGGAAAAGACCGCGGCCATGGCCTTGGCCCGGGCCACCGTCCATCCCAGCCATTTCGAAAGCTTGTGTATGGCCGCCCTGGAATCATTGGCCGTTAAAACGCCTCTTCTCGTCCAGGCCTCGACGGAGCCTCTCAAGCGGCATTGCCTCGAGGGGAACGCCGGACTCTTTTATGCCACGCCGGAAGAGTTTTCCGTGGCCCTGGACCTCTTGGTCCGGGACGACCGTTTGAACCAGGCTTTGGGACGAAACGGATTTGCCTATGTCCGGAAAAACTACACTTGGGAGCGCGTCTTGGAGAAATATGTTATACTCTTTAAGACATTGATCTCATGGCCTTCATCAACTACACAACAAACACCCTAACCATAAAAATCGTCTATTATGGTCCGGGCCTTTCGGGGAAAACTACAAACCTCAAGCTGATTCACCGCAAAATCGATCCCCAGGCGCGGGGCGAGTTGATCAGTTTGGAGACCAACACCGAACGGACTTTTTTCTTTGACCTTCTTCCCATCAAGGCCGGATATATCGGATATTTCAAGGTCCATCTCCAACTCATGACCGTGGCCGGGCAGGTTTACTACGAGGCCTCCCGGAAGAACGTCTTGGTGGGTACGGACGGCATCGTTTTCGTCGCCGATTCCCAGGTTCCTCTTCTCGACGCCAACCTGGATTCTCTGGAAGGATTGCGGCGGAACTTCCAGGACCAGAAAATCGACCTCAACCAGGTTCCCCTGGTTTTCCAATACAACAAGCGCGATTTGGACAATCTCATTCCAGTAGAAACGCTTAACAACCTGCTCAACCCGCGCGGGTTGCCGGCCATCGAGGCCGCGGCCGTCTCCGGACGGGGCGTGTTTGAGACGCTGAAAGCGATTTCCCGCCTGACCGTGCCCAGGGTCCGGGAAAAGGTTCTCGGCCCCCAAACCGGCCGTGATTCCACCGCCGGGGTTAAAACCGAGCCCGATTTGATATAAACCGCCCTTCTCCTTCGTCTCTTATAAGGGACGAACGGATGCTGTTCAAAACATCGAGCGCCGCCCTGCAAGGGATCGATGCCTATGTCGTCGATGTCGAGGTCGATATCGGCCCCGGCTTGCCCAACTATACCGTTGTCGGCTTGCCCGATGCCTCGGTGCGGGAGAGCAAGGAACGGGTCAAGGCCGCGCTTAAAAACCTGGGCTATGATTTCCCTCCGCGCCGGGTGACGGTCAACCTGGCTCCGGCCGACCGGCGCAAGGAAGGGCCGGCTTTCGACCTGCCCATCGCTCTCGGCCATTTGGCTTATATCGGCGTCGTCCCGAACGACCGCTTCCCGGATTTTCTGATCCTGGGCGAGTTGGCCCTGGATGGGCGTCTCAAGCCGGTCAAGGGCGTTTTATCTTCGGCTCTTCTAGCCCGGAAAAAAGGATTTCGGGCCATCATTGTGCCCCGAGCCAATGCCCGCGAGGCCACCCTGGTCGAGGGGGTTGACATTTTTACTCTTGATGATCTCGTCCAGGTCGTCAAACTGTTTCGTGGCGAAGGCGGCATCGATCCGTCCACATTCGATAGGGCTTCGCTCTTTGAGCAGCCGCCTTCGGATGTGGACTTCAAGGACGTCAAAGGCCAGCACCAGGTCAAGCGGGCCCTCGAAGTGGCGGCGGCCGGTGCTCACAACATCCTGCTCATCGGCCCGCCCGGTTCGGGCAAAACCATGCTGGCCCGCCGTCTTCCGTCCATCCTGCCGGCCATGACCTTCGACGAGATCATCGAGGCGACCCAGATCTACAGTGCGGCGGGGCTGTTGAGGGATAAAGGCCCCGTCGCGGAGCGTCCGTTCCGTTCGCCGCACCATACCATTTCCGACGCGGCGCTCATCGGCGGAGGCCTCGTCCCGCGGCCTGGCGAGGTCAGCCTGGCCCATCACGGCGTGCTGTTCATGGATGAACTGCCGGAATTTGAACGCGATGCTCTGGAGGCCCTTCGCCAGCCTGTTGAGGACGGCCGGGTGACCGTGGCCCGCGTGGCTATGACGGCGGTTTTCCCGTCGGCGTTCATGCTTGTCGCGGCCATGAATCCCTGACGTTATGTTGCCCTTTTGCCATCAATTCGAAGGATGAGGGAAGATACGTCAGGTGAATGGCCACATCTTCATTCCCGATAACGATCTTTTCTGTAATGTTTTCAATAATCTTACGCTTCTCTCCAGGAGTAAGCTGAGGCCAACGAGAATAAAGATCTTTAGCTTCATTAAAAATCTGATCTGAAGAAAGGTATTGGATCTTCAGAAAGTCTATCTCTCCCTGGATTTCAGGGATTTGGCTGTTTATTTGCTTCAGCCTTTCTTCCAAGGGTTTATAGAATCGCCCGAAGCCTTCGATGGATATCTCTCCGCTTGTATAAGCCCGAGACATCTTATCCATATCCTGTTCGATCTTCTTCTTTTCATCCCGGACGGTTTTTAGAAGCTCTTCCTTCTCTTTGATGACTTGATCTGCTTGGTTTAGATAGTTTGTAATCTCCGTTGTCGAGAAAAAGAAATTCTTTAGCTGGTGATGAAAGATATCTTCCAAGTCGGTTGTTCCGATCTTGTTCCGGCATTTCCAGCAGACGTACTTGGGGGAGTTCGAAGGGACGTACATCCGATTGCTACAGACGCATCGGACGTATCCGGCAAAAAGCTGAACTGTCTTTTTCGTTGGCTTCTTGCTGGATTTTTCCTGGTCGTCCATTATGGAATTACACTTATCCCAGAGTTCTTCGGTAATAATCGGCTCGATCTGACTGAACACCCAGGCGTCTTCTGGTTTAATAACCCGTTTTTTGTCTTTTTCCGGGGGTCCTTTGGTCCAATTGGCCCGACGAAGCCCTTTTGCCGTGGTATCCCTTATAAGCCTTCCTACGGTCGTATCTGACCATTTAGAGCCGTTTCTGGTGCGGTATCCGGACTCATTGAGAAGTTTGGCTACGGTTTTCTTTCTTTGATGCTCCAAGAACAGCTCATAGATGAGCTTTCGGACCGGAACTTCCTTGGGATCAGTAATAAACTGCTTGTCTTTCCACTGATAGCCAAAGGCAGCTTGGCCTCCAAGGGGTTTTCCGAGTTTGGCCCGGATTGGGACGGACGCCGCAACCCGATCGGAGATTTCCTCCCTTTCCCATTGGGCCATGGCCGCAATCATCGTATAGAAAAGCCTTCCTGCCGGGGAAGAGGTGTCGATCGCCTCTTGAAGGGAGATGAGGTCTGCTTTGCATTGCCTGAAGATATCAGCGAATTCCAGGAGTTCTTTGGTGTTCCGGGCCAGCCGGGCCAGTTTGGAAAAGATTAATCCGGTGATATGACCGGATTTGATATGCCCGAGCATCTTTTGGGTCTCGGGATGGCCGAAGACAGTCTTCCCGCTGACCGCCTCCAGGTGATAAACCTCTTTGATTTCCCAGCCCTTGGATTCGGCATAGTATCGGGCGCGTTTTTCGTGATGCTCCGGGCTTTCGCCCCTGGCTTGGTCTTCGGTCGAGACCCGAATCCAAATACCTACGGGCTTTGAATCGTTCATTTTCAGCTAATATTATGACATAATAATATAAAAGGGTGGAATTTATGGCAAGCGTACTCTAAGACGAACAATAAAGAAGCTGATAAATGAAAAGCATATTTCGGAATGAACCGAATTTGCCGAGAGCTGAATTGTTTAGAGAATTGGTCAGAATAGAGATAGATAGTGTAAAAGAACTTGAAGGTCTTGTCAGACAAGGTACGATCAACGAAAGCAGTAGAATTGATAAATATAAGCGTGATTTAAAAATTGAAGAATTTGAATCCGAATACGAATTTGACAATTATATAGATGCGCTTAATGATGATCTTCTTCAGATTGTAGAAGTTGAAGATGTGTGTAGATTTTTAATAGTCGTTAAATTGAAGATTATTGTTGAGACGATAACCAAGCGACTTTTGTTATGGACATTAAGTAACGCATCTGATGAAAAGAGGAATGAATTTCTTAGAGAATTGAGCAAGCATAAACATTTTATAAAGACAATAAAACAAATGGGCATTATTCCCGAAAATATTACTGAGTTCAATGAGATAAACGAGCTAAGATGCTTATGTAATGCTATAAAACATGGTAGCATTGTCGATAACGAGCTTTCCGGATTTGCCGTTTGGTCAAGCGATAGTGGGAATGAGATTGACGCAAGAAAAATTGATTTAGAGAAATATTATAATTCAATTCCGAAATATGTATTTGATTTATCCGAAAAAGTTAAACAATACCTTATATCGATTCAATCATGAAAACTCAATAAATATAAGCGCGATTTAAAATAAGGGGAAATCATGTGAGATATTACTTCACAAAACGCCATGAAGAAGCTTTAAGAGAAAAAAGGCTGAAGCCATATATTCCACTTCGATTAAGGGTTACACTTCAGCGAACATTAAATAGGTTTTCAAGTTGGGGTGGATATGATAACGAAGAGAATGATACTTTCTTAAAGACTGAAGAAACGTTAAAAACGTTTTATGGAGAAGAACAATTATTTGCTTATGATGACGACAGTAAATTAGTTCCAACAAATCTAAACGGCCTCATAAAAAGCGGATATCCGGCTAGAGTATTTGACCTCATAGAAGCATGGTATGATCATGCCGAAAATATGAAAGCCAACGAATGTGAGAAAGAATTAAATTCTCTTTTCGAAATTCATAATTCTCCTTGGCGAATAGTGAACGGGACTATAATCCTGGTCGATTCAGAGTATGTTCACGATGAAATCGTTGCTAAGACACAATGTCTCTTGAAAGAGCATTCTGTCATCGGAGCGCTTGATGAATTTAACGATGCGATATCTTTTCTTATGGATGGGCAAACTAAAGAAGCGATAATTAATGCTCATAAATCTGTTGAAAGTGTTATGAAGACTTGCTTGGGTACTGACGAGCATCTTACATTCGGAGGTTTGCTTGATAGAATAATAAAATCCGGAATGATTCCTTCGTATTATGAAGAATTCTTAGGTCATTTCGAAAAGTTATCATTAGGAGCGGTGAAAGAACGAAATTTACCAGCCAGAGCCCACGGGCAAGGATCGGAGTCAACGAAAGTGCATAAAAATTTGGCTGAATTCGCCGTTAACTTAGCGGGTTGTATAAATCTATTTTTAATTAGGAGGTGGATTGAGCATAATCCCAAGGGAGAAGAAGTTGAAGAAAGCGAAAAGGAGGATGGAATCCTTTTATAAGAAGAAATAAGGCGGGGGAGGCCGAAGACGAAATCTCGACCTCCTAATTTGAAAATACCCGTTGGAAATGAGAAAGTAACGCCTCATATATGTAAGACAGGAAAAAGGAAAGAAAATTCTCAAAAGAATGAAATAAACCTTTTATTGTGGCAAACATGGGCACACTAATATATTCGTTTTTTTCCTTGCCGATTCATCATTATTCGCGTGACGAATATCATAAAAGACATAACATTTATGTAGAAAAAGAGAAAAAACGCATAATGGGGCCGAGGGATATTCCGTTCGAACAACGCAGTGAATCAGATAAAAGATCATGGGAGAGAATATGGATGTGGCCGCCCTGGAAATATAACGATATAGTCGGATTTTTGGAAATCGGGATGGACATCGGTGATCATATGACGGCAGATATATATTTACAAAAAAAATATTTCCCCAAGGAACTTCTGGGCGGAAGAGGTTTTGAATACTTTAAGCCAAAAGAATTCTTGTACTATCACGAAATTTCTAAAAAGATTGTTCGAAAACGAGATAATCTTGCTTATTTTGAAAATATTAAAAGAATTATCGAAGAAGCAGAAAGCGAAATACGAAAACGAAATAGAGATATGAAATTGTTTATTCCGGATTATGGAATGAACTGTTTTGATTTTGTCAAAGCTCATCAACAATTAAGGGAAATAAGGAATAGAAAAATGATAGAAAAAAACAGTGATGGTTGATAAAAGGGTGGAGATGCGTATGCGTCTTTTTATCCGCCGTGCCATGCCAGAACGTTTACGGGGTTTCGAGATATCCTCCAGAGACTGCCTCCAAATGATAGATTTCTTTTATTTGCCAGCCTTTAGATTCGGCATAGTACCGGGCGCGCTTCTCGTGATGCTCCGGGCTTTCGCCCCTGGCCTGGTCTTCGGTCGAGACTCGAATCCAAATGCCGACGGGCTTGTCTTTGTCCATGATCGCGTCTTCCCGACTAATCTTCGAAAAGTTTATCACAAATTGCTAAGTCTCTGTAGACTATGGATGTATTCTTTATTATGATTATCACAAGAACCATTCCAAGGAATAGAGGGCAATGGAAAACGAGAAGGCTAAGAAAAACATTTTATCTGAATCTCTTGTTATTTTTCTAATTCCAATATATGGATATATCCTTTTATTTGCTTTTGAATATGGATATTTTATTAGATTGGGCATTCCCACTACATTTATTGAAGTAAATCTTTCTGCATTAGCTAAGATCAGCGCATTCTTGTATTTCGCCTCAACTTTTTTGCTGGGCTTGTCAGATATTATTTATAAATTAATAATTCATGGGAAAGCCGTTGCTATTAAAATTCTGAAATATCTCTATTTTATGGGCATCAGTTTTCTGCCGACTATTGCGTTTGACATTTGGAAAGTCACGCTACCGTGGGTTATCTTTGCAGCCTTTTTATGTATTATCACCGATCTTGTCATCCCCCTTACCAGGTATAAGAATATTAAGGGTTATTGGAAGAAAGTAGAACAACAATATAAAGACGATACTAAACATTACGAGGAAGGTATCGGAGATGTGATAATAAAACGAGTCGGCTATAAATCTTTTCAGGTGGTTTTCTTTCTTATTTCATTCACATATATCTCATTTTCGATTGGCGCAATATCCGCTAAAAACCAAAAATATTTCCTTGTTCTAAAATCCGATCCAGAGCTTGTTCTCTTGAGAAAATACTCGCAGACTTATCTTTGTTCAGAGTTCGATAGGAATAAAAAGGAGTTATTAAATAAATTTTCCCTTCATACCTTAGATCGAGTTTCGGAAAGAGGTTATACGATAAGCCGAGAGAAGATAGGCTCTATAAGCAAAAAGATAATATTCGGTAAAAATATCGATTAACCCGGTTACAACTATTATTCTTCACACCAGCTAATAATCAGATTTAATCATTGTTCATATTTCTAATTATGCGGAATTAAATTGACAGAGATTTAATTCGTTCAGAATTATGGGACTATTTTTAGAGTATTGGAATCCGGTTCTAAATATTTGCCCGTATAGCTTAATATTTTTAATATTATTTGAATTAATAGTTCCCAGTATTTCTTGAAAAAGAAATAAATATCTTCAGAACTCATAAAAGGTATAAGACCTTGATGAAAGAGAGGATTTCTTATTTTCTCTCTTAGATCGTCTTTCAATAAGTTGCTAGGAATAAATTTTAAATATTCGTTAATTTTATAAAGTTTTTGTTGAAGATTCATTTTTTCAATGTCTTCTTTTATGAGACCTTTAAATAAAAGGAAATTAGAAAGAAGAAACTCGTAGGACACAAACAAAATAGCGAATCTTAAATCGATATAGGGTTGAAGCATCATCGCAATTAAGCCATTAATAAACGTCTTTAAGTGAAGCGAAGTTTCTAAATTACAAAAGCCGTCATAACATTGTTCAAGGGCATTTTTGGTCCCTTCTTTAATATAGAAGTTGTCAATTATTGCCTTGGACATTGTGTAAGGAAATAAATTTAGATTGCGAATCTTGTGGCCAATAATATTGCCGTTATTATAAAGATTGATGATTGAAACGACTGACATGTTTAGAGAAAAAAGACTTATTAAGTACATGATATTATCTATTTTATTGATTATTAATTCTATATTATCACCCGCATGAAGCGAAGTGCTAATTACAGATAAGAAAGATTTGTTGATCATTCCCTTTTTATATAAATCGATCAGCTCTTCGTTTTTATTATATTGAAAGAAATTAAAAATGTGATCTGCAATATTACAGGAGAAGTTCCGTCCAGAAAAATTATAATTATGGACAAAACATAATATCGCGTCTATTGGAGCGGATTCTCTTTGAATTATGTCCATAAGTTTAAAATCACAATAATAAGTGTTGTCCTTTGAATTTGTATTATCTCCGATCGTAGCTCTATGAATAATTACATTTGTCGCGATAATCCTTGCCCCGAGGTCGGTCTCTCCAATTAACATCCATTCTTTAAAATGTATGCCGCTGGAATTATCAAATATAACTGAGTCGCTAGATAGCACTAAGAATGTGTTCCCGGTTATTAAAACATTTAATTCCCATTCGACAAGAAATTTATTAAATTCATCAGATAGTATGCCTTGTCCCTTAAAATACTTTATTGGAGAGTAGTTAAAGAACTCTTCAGTAAGTCCTTTTTTAAAATATGTTTCGCCTATCATCTTGGGAATAATCCTTTTAGCTTTTTAATCTTAGCATTTGAATGACCCTGTATCATCTAATTTTACATGAAGCCAGATTGGATTTCCATAAAGTAATAGCGCTTATTGCTAGCGGGCATGTGATGATATGAACAATTCATATATAATTCTTAATTAGTCCAGAGCAGATTGAGAAGAGCGGCTGATATTGAAGAATAGATTTGCAACAGATATATTAAGAAAGCAATTCATAAGGATGAAATTTGTTTAAAGTACATAGAAAATATCCATGCCCTAAGTGGTACGATCTTTTTTTAACCTGCCATACGCACGGCTGGGTCAATCTTGCTCCGTTCTCCTGGGATGAAAAGTGCAGCCGATTGGAATTTGCTCTTCTTATTGATAGCGAAGCCTTCGATATTTCGATTCAGCAAGATAAGCGCTTTATCGAAGCTACTATCTACTCTGAAAAGAATATCACGAAAGATATTATAAAAAATCTTGATGCTACGGTGGCTCGGATTCTCGGCTTGAAAGAGGAAACAAAAGAGCTTTTCAAGACTGCCTTAAGAATTGGCGGCCCGTATCCAAAGCTCCTGCGAAAGGGGGCGGGCCGTCTTCTGCGCGGCGCAACACTTTGGGAGGACGCGGCAAAAACTTTGTTTACGACGAATTGTTCTTGGGCGCTGACTCGGAGGATGTGCGAAAAGATATGTTCTTCCACATTTTCTATCCCTTCGCCAAGCGGAAGATATCCTTTCCCTCACCCTTCATATATAGCCGCAGAGAGCCGCGATAGTCTTAAAACAAAGATGCCGATCGGCTATAGGGCGGAGTACCTGAAGATGCTTTCGGAATCCTTTATGCTTGATTCCAATTTAGCGAACTTGGAAGAAAAATCGATGTCTTATGATGAGGCGTATAAGAAGGTCGCACAGCTCAAAGGCTTTGGTCCTTATGCTCGAACCCATTTGCTGATCCTGGCCGGATATTTCTATAAGATACCCGTCGATTCGGAAGTCTCTGGCTATATTTTAAAAAATCATAAATGCCGGGATGTGGGGCGCTTCGTTGATAAGCGCTTTGCCCCGTGGGGCCGCTATCGATGGTGGGGCTTAAAATTTGAAAAGATGCTGAGGCGACAGAACTGGCTTGGAGACTGATCACAAAAGTACTCAATAATATATAGATACTTATAGTCCGTGGACTCAAATGCAACATATTATCTACCATACCGCTAGAGTGTTGAGCGGAGTCGGATGGATGATCTAAAGCGGCGATTCGGTAGAAATGTGCGGCGATCGCGCATGAACCTGGGCCTGTCCCAAGAAGAACTTGCTTTAGCTTGCGATTTGGACCGGACTTATGTTGGAAGCGTGGAGAGAGGCGAACGAAATATCTCTTTAATTAACATCGCGAAGTTAGCCGAAGCGCTTCGAATCACCCCATCCGATCTGCTCAATTTTAACGATCTTGACGCTGAAGGGGTGCATAATGACGTTCGACGACCGAAAAAAAGTCCTGACAAAAGTAGAAACGTACATTCTAGGACAACTAGGATCACAAGACGCCATCGATGAGTTAAAAAGTCTTGGGCCAAGAGGGTATGATTGGAACCCGCGTGTTAACGAAGCGGTTGCGATATTATTGCCAAAGCTCGTCGAGATAGCCCCCGTTCTTGTCGAAGAATGTTTAAAGCCGTTCAATAGCCCTATCGAACTTCGGAAATATCTCAATCACGAGCTTTTTGATAAAACTGTTACTCGGATCGCGGATAAAGATGCTCAGGAGGCAAAAGATTATAGAGCGCTTTTAGATAAATGCCGAGATCTCGGATTAAGAAGTTGCTGTGCAATCCCAAATTTAGAAAGCCAACAAATAAGCGCTGAAGTTAAACGCTTTCTGTTATCTAAACAAGGGCTGAATGGCTTAATTCGAGAAACAGGCGGTTCCATATATCCGGATCTCGTTCTGGCCGGATTTGATTATTCGTTTCTTTCTTTCCAAAAACGAGATATTCCCATTAGTGGGCCGTGTTTAAAAAATCCCAGATCGCCTTTTCCAAGCAACGCGCCGGATGGATGCGAGATAAAAACGAACCAAGGGACGCGAATCAAAGTTGATGCGCATGGAGCCCATCCAGGTCTTCATCTCGGAATCACTTGGGGTTTTCGTGAGGACAAGATAGTCTTCTATGACATATGGATCGCATATATTCGCGTGAAAGATTATTTGATATCAAATGGAAGAGTTGACGTTACTACAAAAAAGAGATCTTTTGGGCATAACCCCTTTATCTCTTTACTGCGAGGGGAAAAATAGATATTGATTATTAAGACGACTATAAGTATCATATAATTATCTCAAAAGAATGACAGGATTGAGTTGAAGAAATCATTTTATGAGTTTTTTGCGGGTATAGGCCTTGTTCACTTGGGTCTAAGGCCAGGCGGATGGGCATGCCTTTGGGCCAATGACATTGATGAGGCCAAAAATGAAATCTATGAACTTAATTTTCCAAACCAATCTTTCTCTTTAAAAGATATCTGGAAAGTCCGTTCTTCGGAGCTCCCAGGAAACGCTTTCTTGGCAACGGCTTCTTTCCCCTGCACTGATTTGTCGGTGGCGGGCGCACGCAAAGGATTACAGGGAGAACAATCAGGAACATTTTATGCTTTTTCAAAAATTCTTAGAGGGCTTAAACGAACTAAAAGAATTCCTCCTCTGGTGATGGTTGAAAATGTAGTCGGCCTGTTGACTGCTAATGATGGCAAAGATGTCGAAATAGTTTTATCTGAGCTTGCTTCTTTAGGCTATATGCTCGATTTGATCGAACTGAACGCGATTCATTTCATCCCTCAAAGCAGACCAAGAGTATTTATTTTCGGCGCTAAAAAAGAAATGTCCCTTTCGATAATGATTCCTAAAGATGATCGGACCGCTCTAAGTCGATGGAAGGCGATTATTGACGGTCAGAGCGCAATAAGAACTAACAACGTTTTAACAACCATCGAAAGAAATAGAAGTTTACCATGGGCCGCATTTTCGCTGCCGCCCCTATCAAAACGTCACAACAACATAAATGAAATAATGGAAGATATTCCAAATTCTTCCGAATTATGGTGGCCAAAGGAGAAGAAGGAAAAAACGTACTCACAGATGAGCAAGCGCAATATTGAGAAACTGCGACAAATGATGAATTCGGAAAAATACTCTTATGGCACTATTTATAGAAGGATACGCGCTGAAGGATCTATGGCCGAATTAAGAAACGACGGGGTTTCAGGTTGTCTCAGAACTCCTCGGGGAGGATCTAGCAAACAGATCGTTTTGAAAGCGGGCCAAGGAGAGTATTTCGTTCGTTGGATGACGCCAAGGGAATATGCTCGGCTTCAAGGGGTTCCCGATAGCTATAATTTGCCTAATGACATTAATAAATCGATATTCGGCCTTGGCGATGCTGTTTGTGTGCCTGCCATATCATGGATTGATGAAAATATCCTTTCTCCTTGTTATAAAACCTGGACTAGTCTCAATAATAAATAATTGGCTTCAAAGTGGATAAATTCGATCCTCTTACGCGATCTCGCACAATGGCAGCAGTGCGCTCAACAGGAAACCGTTCTACGGAATGGCGGTTGCGGCCATATTTAATCCAAGCTGGCCTTCGGGGATGGAAGGTTCAAGCATTCGATTTGCCAGGCAAGCCTGATTTCATTTTTTTAAGAGAGAGAGTTGCTATTTTTGTGGATGGGTGCTTTTGGCATGGCTGTCCGAGTTGTTTCAGGATGCCTCTAACAAATAAAAAATATTGGAAAGATAAGATTACAAAGAATATAGAACGCGACAAACAAAATATTAAAAACCTACGTTTGCGGAATTGGAAAACAATTCGTCTATGGGAGCATCAATTAAAAAGATCCCCGATTGATTGTATTAATAAAATTCGTTCGGAAATATCCGGATCAGAATGAATTTAATAAATGAGGCGGCAGGAGGCCGGTTTCTTCCCGGCCTCCCGGCTGAGAGAGTGACCGCTTGGAAGCGGAATGTTGCGCCTCATAGATATAGACGCAGGAATGGTTAATAATTCTCAAAGACAAAAATATTGATTAAAATCGATCCATTGGGCATCTCAGTCGGCGAAGCTGTTAAAGCCCATCCCTATCCATTTCAGACAGGTTATCAAACGCAAGAATTAATTCAGGGAGCGATTTTCTGTTTAGTCGTTGCAAATGGGTCTTGCGGCGCGTACATCTGGCAGCAAGACGCTTTAGATATGCTCGAAAGCCAGATCAAGCAGATCGACTAGTTTTTTCCTTTTCAAAAAAAGAAAGTAGACAACTCTGCTTCCTTGATATTATTATTACCGAATATTCTATGATAGTATCTAAATGTAAGTAGGAATTGTCTTTATGGGGTTGGATTACTATGACAGAAAAGCCTAAGGTAACTAGGACATTTGGGCCTATTCACTTTGAAGATTTAGATCCTCATCGTTTTGAAGATATGCTGCGCGAGCTGACCTATGATTACAAAGATTGGCAAAGCATAGAGGCGACAGGCAGGAGCGGAAGCGACGAGGGTTTTGATATTCGGGCTTACGAAAAGATAGAGGTTGCTTCTCATGAGGAAGACGAAAGCGGCGCTGAGACCGAAGTTGTGCTTCCTATGGAAGGCAATCTATGGATGATTCAAGCCAAGCGGGAGAAAGAAATAGGCCCCAAAAAAATTACAGAGATAATTTCTGACATAGATTCGAGCAGTCCTCCTTATGGATATATTTTGGCTGCTACTGCAAATTTCTCGAAAGAGGCTTACGATGTCTTTCACGAAGAAATGCGGAATAAGGGGGTAATGGAATATTACTTATGGGGCAAAGCCGAATTAGAGGATATGCTGCATCAGCCTAAAAACGATCGTATCCTATTCACTTTCTTTGGAATATCGCTCGTAAGTAAGCGCAGATCAAGGTCTACTGAGATAAAATCCATAATTAGCGTAAAGAATAAGCTCTTCCGATTGCTCGGTGAAGGAGATGATTTCTATAAAGAAATACTTTTGAGAGACTTAAAAGATACAAATTATCCTTATAAGAATAAATATAAGGATTTTGCTACTAAGCCTCGATGGAAAAAATACGCGGCTTTCAGCAATCATCCGCTTGGCACCTTTTGCCATATTCGTGAGTATTTTGCTTATATAGATTTTGAGAAGAAGGAATGGGATTATTTTGAAGCTTATGATTCTGTTCGGGATGATCATGAAGATACTGATGAGTATACAAAACGTTCCGAAGTGCATGGCCAAGTTTTTAAAGTATGGGAATCTCTCCCAAGAAAAAACAAAGGACATTTTTGTATAGATGGTCTAGTAAAATACGCTGATATTGCAGCGGTCGATGAAAAAGGAGATCTATTAAACTATTATCCTCATATCTATGTTGACTTCGACAATAGAAAAGGCCCATTTGCGGGAACTGTACAAATATTAAAAATCGGTAATAAAGAAGAAGAATTGGGTGATGATTATAAACGAATAAAGTTATTTTCTGAAAAAATCGGAAAACAAAAAACGGGGAAGATTTATAAAACAAAAAAAATTATATTGAGCGCGGAAAGCTACAAAGAATTCAAAGAGTACAAACTAGATACGCTCTTTGAAGCAGAGGGAAAATATTGTTTCTTAAAGCCAGGTGACGTCATTCAAATTGAGAATAAAGATAACGATACTGAAGAATATTTTATTCAAATAACATACAAGGCAATAATGAAGGTTGAAGAATATTTAGAGAACTTACCGGACTATGGGCGAGTTAGAATGAGCATTAAACCTCAATTAGGCCGTGATTATTCGACAGATGAGGAATTATTTATTTACGAATTCAGAAGATACTATGATGCCCAGATCAAGAAAAAACAAGGATCATCTTGATTGTTGTTATTAATGGTCCTTGGTTATAAGAGGAATTAATTATGCCTATAGTGATCGACGAATTTTCGGCGAAGCCGCTATATTTAGAAACTTTTCGAGAAAGCATTGGAATCGGAGTAGCCACAGGTTTTCTTGTTAAGAAAAATGCCTTGTATTATTTGATTACAAATTGGCACGTCGTTACAGGTCGAAATCCTAATAATAATCAGGCGCTCGTTGCCGGAGCATCTGACCCCAACATTTTAAAGGTCTGGTTCCACGGCCCCTCATTAGGACAATGGGTACAAAACGAAATAAGGCTAATCGATGAGGCTGGGAATAAATTATGGCTAGAGCATCCCCGGGGCATAGAAGTGGATGTAGTGGCTGTTCCATTAAGCCCAATGGCAAAGACTAGTTTACATGACATAGATTTAGCCTTAGCTGACTTCGACTTAATGGTCTATCCCTCAGAAGCGGTCAGCATAATCGGATTTCCGGGAGGCTTAACATCTCATGTTTACTTTCCTATTTGGAAGACAGGTCATATTGCTTCTGATATAGACATTGATTGGAATGGGAAGCCTGCCTTTTTAATTGATGCGACCACTAAGAGCGGCATGTCGGGATCTCCGGTTATTGCCAAGAGAGTGAGCATCTATCAAACATCCAACGGCAACGTGATTGGCAATGCAGTGAAATTCCTTGGAATTTATTCAGGTAGAGAGATATGCGAATCCGGGATAGAGGTGGGAATTGTTTGGAAGCCAAACGTAATTAGCGAAATATTACAAATCGTTAGTTAATTCTGGGACTATTAAAACACTATACTGGTTATAGACTTAGCCACTAATGTTTAAGCCACTAATACCTTAGTGAACAATTTTTAAGTATCTTCCAATATTCTGTTCAGAAAAAAAGGAGACGCAGTTGCGTCTCCTTGTCCTCTCTGCTTATATAAACACGGGCTTATAAAGAACAAAAGAACCGATTTATAGCTCGTCCAGAGCTTTAAACTCTTCCATGGGAAGAGCAACCAATTTGCCGCCCAGGCGTTCGAGTTCCACGTTTTTCTCCCAGGTTTCTTCCTTTTGAGCGGCTAGAGTGACCGCGTTAGCGATTCCATACTGGTCGAATTCCGGCTCCGCGCCGAAGGCCATGAGGATGTTCGCTTTCTGGGCTTCGCTGAGCTTGTACTGATCAACCACGTTCTGGATCACTTTCTGGGGGTTTCTGATCTTGGCTTCCGTGGACTCTCGGAGAAGCAGAACGATTTCTCCGAATCTGCTGAACAGCTCCCGGATTGAGCGGCGAAGGGAGAGATATACAATCTCGTCTGAAATCTCGTCTCCGTTCCCGATATGAATTTCTCGCGTGACCAGTTCTTCCACGATCATCCCGTTTGAGCATTTGACCCGGAACAATCTTGGTTCCACCCGAAGAGCTTTGTGGCCGGTTTCGGAATTCGTAATGAAGATCCCGCCCATGATCAGATCGTCTTTGTGCCGAACGAAGTCCCTGAGCTTTACGCTTTTCACTTTGATGTTCATCTCTATCTCCGAGAGATAGCAGTCCTCGATTTCGGCATCGTGGGCTTGAAGCTCGTTCAGCGCGCAGAGAAGTACGTCCAGATGGTCGATTACCCGGTAGCGGTCGCTGAGGAACGCCCGGACTGAATCGCCAAGACCCCGGATGAAAACGTCTTTTCCATTCTTTCGGAGCCAGGTGTTGACGTTCGAGACGAGCAGTTCAGGCGCGGATTCCTCCATTTTGTGGTAGTACTTGAGCGGGATTTCGAGCTTTTCGGCGATCTGGGTGTGGCAGGATTTGGCGATAGAAAAGAGTTCTTCGCCGGGTAGCCTGAAAATGGGAGTGTTTTCGGCCAGAACCATTGCGATTTGCGCGGCGCTGAGTTTCTTGTCCCACTTCAGCGGCTTTTGGGTTTCCAATTCCTCGATCAGAGTCTGAAGATTCATAGGTTCCTCCTTGGTTTTGAAAAATGTTGGCAGAGAGGATATATTTGAATAGAAAGAGCTTTAAGGTGCTTTATCGCCTAACGTCCGAATAAAACCTCCATCTCTCGATGAGAGTTTTCATTCTTATAGGCTTTGGGATTCCCTTGAATACCATTTGTCCATGAGTTCCGGCCGATTCAATTGCTAAATCGCCATAGCCCAGGATTCTTCCCAAAATGCCGAAGGTGCAAGTTATGTCTTCGATATTCGCCAATCGGACAGACATATACCGCTTGCCGATGATGCCGCGTTCTTTGATAAGCCTGAAATTCGTCAGATAGAGACGGTTGAATTTCCAATCCAGATAAAAGACAAGACTTATGAAAATCAGAATTAGTAAAGTCGCAAAATAGCAGTAGTGTTCCAAGGCGTGGGCCATAAACCCAAGAAACGGGCAAGCGAAGAAATAGTATAGGAAGAAAAATAGAAATATCTGGCCCATAGAGATGAGGAGAAACAGCCAATGCGGATTGGCTTGAAAAACAATCTGTTCATTGGGCAAAAGAAAGGATTTAGTTTCAGAAAGATAATTGCTGACCATTTGAATTATGAAGATGATACGGCTGATAAAGTATTTTTTGTTCTACAACGCTTCTCGACCTTGTATATTGCTTCCTTGAAAAATCGATTATTTCATTTTTATGAGACGTGTTTATTTGCCTGAGTTTAACCGTCATCGCGCTGAAAGGCTGCGAAGTTACTCCGTCGATCATGAGCTTGATATAGATATGGAAATTCGGGAGCTTGATTAAATCTTCCTCATTGAATACAGGCGCGAATTCCTGGGCTAAGTACTTCGCGTCCTCAGCGCCTATCCTGAAAGAAATGATCGTCCCGACATTGCCAAAGATCGCGGCCCGGATTCTTTCGTCAAGCTGTTCAATGTATTGATGGGCAAGGACGAGGTTTAGGCCGTATTTACGAGCCTCAGACAGAATATCGGCAAAGGTGAGAGTGATGAAGCTGTGGATTTCGTCCACAAAGAGATAGAACGGTCTTCTGTCTTCTTCTAGAATATTCGCTCGGCTAAGAGCGGCCAATTGAATCTTGGTTACGATCAAAGCACCGAGGAGAGAGCTGTTATCCTCTCCGATCTTGCCTTTGGCTAAGTTGACAATGAGAATCTTGCCTTCATCCATCGCTTGGCGGACATTAAACGTATTTTCTTTTTGACCGACAATGTTTCTAAGAGGGATGCTGATTAAGAACTGACCAATTTTATTAAGAATGGGGGATACGGCTTCGGATTTGAGCCAGGCTGAATATTTCTCAAATTCCGAAAACCAGAATTCTCTGACCTGGGGATGGGTGATGTAGGTGAGAACGTTCTTCCGGAAATCTTTATCCGTGAGAAGCTTCGGTAAGTCCAGAAGCGTGCTGTTTGGGTATTCGAGAAGCGAAAGAAGTGCATGTCTAAGAATATGTTCTAATCGCGGTCCCCAGGACTCAGACCAGATTTTCTTAAATGTCGATACGATCCCCGAGGCGACCAAATGATGGAAATCTTTCGGTACTTTTTCCAGAGGATTGAATGCTATGGGGTTTTCCAAGTCCGCTGGATTGAAATAGATGACATCTTTGATCCTTTCCTTGGGAATGTAATCCAGAATTTCTTCGGCCATGTCGCCATGAGGATCGATTAAGGCCACGCCATATCCGTTTTTGATATCCGAGATTGTCATCGTTTCGATTAACGTAGATTTTCCGGTTCCGGTCTTGCCGATAATGTACATATGACCTCGCCGGTTTTTCTGTTTAATGCCGAACAGTTTTCTGATGTCGCGATAATCGGTTATGGCAAAGGAAGTGACATGATTATTTTTCTGAGAATTCTCCATATATCTTCATCATAAGCCCCCAATAAATTGAATAAAAGACAGGAATAATTCGCTATTCTGGCAATTTCTCCCGCCTTGTTTGTCTTTGTCAGCGCGCTAAACTGAAAGTAGATCTTTAAAAACAAAGGAGAAAAAACGTGAAGGACAAAGCAAGGCGGTTGGAACTCAGGACTGCGGACGGAAAGGTTATCCTCGTTTTCTATCTCTACGAAGAGATAGCTTCAGAGGATCAGCCGAAGGCCAAAGAAAGCCCGAAACCGGACGCAAACAATGCCAAACCTCAGAACAACGGCTCGTCATCCGAAAATCCCCCGATGACTGATGCCCAGAAGCGGTTTCTATTCAGAATCATGGCCGAGAAAGGCTACGAGAACGATCAAGGCTATGCCAAACTCAAGGAACTCTTCCAGGTCGATTCTCTGAGAGAGGTCACGAAGTTCGAAGCTTCAAAGATGATCGAGCGTTTGCTGGAAGAGTCCAAAGGAAAAAACCATGACGCCATACCTCTCTAGCTCTCAGATCAATCTTTATCAGCTCTGTAGTCTTAAGTACAAATTTCAGTACATTGACGCGATCCCGAAACGCTTCAAATCTTCAGGACTGGCTTTTGGAAGCGCCATTCATTCCGCTCTCTCCTGGTATCACAAACAGATGATGAATGGAAACGGGGTGACGATCGACCGGCTGCACAAGATTTTTGACGCGGACTGGTACAGCATGAAGACGGAAAACGAGATTCGCTTGAAGGAAGGGGAAGAGGAGATGAGGCTTCTGGTCTTGGGAAAGGAAATGCTGGCCCAGTATTTCGAGCTTCCGGGAAAGACGGTCAAAGGAACGGAGATTCCGTTTTCCGTCCCGCTCATCAATCCCGAGAACGGCCATAGCGCCGCAATCGAACTTGAAGGGGTGATCGATCTGATCGAGGAAGACGATACGATCACGGAATTCAAGACCTCGGCTCAGACCATGGACTTGCAGGAAGTCGAAAATCACCTCCAGCTGACAATCTACAGTTATGCTTTCGAAAGGATCAGCCGGAAACCGCCTAAGTCTCTGAAAATCATCAACTTCGTCAAATCCAAGAAGCCGAAGCTGATCTCGATGGAGACAACGCGAAATAAGGACGACTACCAGAGGCTCTACTTCCTGGCCGGACATATCCTTAAAGGAATCGAGCAGCGCGTCTTTTTTCCGAAAACCAGTTTCATGTGCAAGGACTGCGAGTACCGCGAGAATTGCAAGACGTGGAAGGGGAATTAGCTCTTTAAAACACAAAACAAGGAAGCGGGCCAACCTGCTTCCTTTTTCTTCTTATTTTACAAATTATTTTTGTTGTGCTACTATTTTTAATAGTATAAAAATTAACTTAAGGGTGATGCTCATGGAATCTAATAATTCTTTCACGAGTGGTTCCATATGGTGTAAATGGGATCTTCATATTCATTCGGAAGCAGGATCAGTCGATAATATTATCGATAAAATAATCGAAAATGAAATTTCGGTATTTGCAATTACTGATCACTGTAATGTTGATAACATTGATGAATACCGAGAAAAGACCGAAATAAAGAAGCAAGAAAAAATAGAAATATACTTTCTACCCGGCATAGAGTTGCGAACCGATAAGGGAAATAAATCAGTTCACGTGATTGGGGTTTTCCCAGATAAGGATAAAGATGGGAACAAAATCGATTCCGCTTATTTGAAGCAAAATCTTTTATCTAAAATTGATTGTAGTGATACAGATATAAGGAGCGCTGGTAAGGCTGCATTAGGCGAGAAATCGAGCGACGCAGAATGTATATCAAGAGGTCGTTTAGAAATAGTAGTAAATTTTGAAAAGGCAGCGGATCAAATTAGACAATTAGGAGGGATAACAATAGTTCATGCAGGCCTGAAGAGTAGCGGTATAGAAACCGAGATGAAACACGCGCAATCCGAAGATAAGTATGAATTACTCAATACTTTGGGACATACGAAAAGATCATTGATGAAAAAATATATCGATGTATGTGAGTTGTCTAACTGGAACGATGCAAATTTAGAGGAAAAAGAATTTTATTTAAAGGAATTCGGAAAACCTTCCATAATCGGATCTGACAGCCATGCACTGAAGGATATTGGTAAAAAGTACTCATGGATCAAAGCCGATCCGACTTGTGAGGGATTGAAGCAGATAACTTATGAGCCAAAATTAAGAGTTGCAATACAAGAAAGGCCGATTAGCTATCTATTCCCTCGGATATTATCTATTAGGTTAAAAGGCTGGAAGGAATACGAAAGCCAAAAAGATAAAGATGAATTTCCTCCAATTAATATGACTGAAGAAATATTTTTTAGTCCTAATTTAACTAATATCATTGGTTCGAGAGGATCGGGAAAAACAGTTTTGGTTGAAATGTTGAGTTATATATTTGACCTGCATCAAAAGGACTCAAAGAAAAATGATAAAATACCCCTAATTCAATATTTATCAAGGAGATTTCCAAAATTAAGTGTCGAAATAAAATATCAAATCGGCGAAAATGAGCCTCAAATTATAGAGCGAAATATAAGCGAGTATCAAGATCCGTTTTACAGTCCTCCATTAAACATAGAATATTGGGCTCAAGGCAAAATCGAGCAAATTGCAGATAAAAAGGAAAATCTTGATGAGTATATCAGAGGCAAAATTGAATCAAATCATCTTAATGGATTAGCGAAAACAATTGATAAATTAAAGGGCGAACTTGCGCAGATACGCCTCAGTTACTTATCAAGAATAGACGTTGAGATTGAGAAGAAGAAATACAATACAGAGAAAAAGCAAATAGAAGAGTATTTTGAAAAGCTAAAAAGCGAAGAATATAAAAGTATCGTTCAGCGGATTAGAAAGAATAGAGAAATTATCCAATTAGTTAATTCTCTAATCGAAAACATAAGTAGGTTTATTGACATATTGAAGGATGCGGCTGCGAAGATAAGTACGTCTGTATTGCCAGAAAAACAGAAGATATTAAACATTTTTAAGGACAAAGAAATATATACCGAGATAAGTAAATACTATTCAGATAATAAATCGGAACTTACAAGCATTATAAAGCATTCCGAAAAAATTGTAGAGCATATTAGGCAATCCAAAGAATACAATGATATTTTAAAAGAGGAGAAAGACCTAAAAGGAGAATTTATTAAATATAGCGAGAAGTGCGGAATTAATATAAATCAAATTGAATATGATAAAAAAACTAAAAGATTAAGCCTTGTAAATGAACAATTACGTAGTTGCGAAACCAAAATAAATGAATATGAATTGATGAAAACAAAACGTGTTGCCCAAAATATTAAGCTGAAAAGTGCTTATGAAGAGTGGAAAATCGAAAATGATAAGATAAATGCAGAATTTAATAAGGCCTATGCCAAAACCGATATTAAAATAGAATGGTACGATACAACGAATATATTAACGGAATGGATAAAAGTGCAATTTGTAGAAAGTGATATGGATACAAAAAACATTATCAAGAAATACTATAATGTTGTTTCGCCGGTTAGAGAAAATTATATAGGAGAAATAATATCGGAATTAGTCGAGATAAAGAAATTTCAAATAACGAAAATTATAGAATATTTGAAAGAGAAGAAGCTACCACCGGTCGTAAAAAGCATGGGAAAAGAAGAAAATATGCGATGGTATTTCGAAAGAGGTGAAACGCAGATATTGCGAGATACCCTAATTATGAGACTTGAAGAATTTGCAGAAAGGACAATAAATGTAATCAAGTTCAAAGGAAAAGTATTGGGCAAAGATAGTATGTCATTCGGTGAGCGGTGCGGGACCG
This sequence comes from uncultured Eubacteriales bacterium, assembly GCA_964557435.1. Taxonomy (GTDB): domain Bacteria; phylum Acidobacteriota; class Aminicenantia; order Aminicenantales; family UBA4085; genus UBA4085. The sequence continues at coordinate 1,864 of CAZLAM010000137.1, read as the reverse complement.
TGATTGAGATGATAATGCAATCGGGAGATTACCCATTAATTATTGATCAACCCGAAGAACACTTGGATTCGAAGTATATTACGGAACGAGTGATTGAAATACTTCAATCAAATAAATCGAATCGGCAAATAATTATTTGTACTCATAATGCGAATATTGTTGTAATAGGCGATTCCGAATTGGTAACCGCTCTAAACGTAGAAAAAAATGGTACGAATTTCTGTCAAGGATCGATCGAAAATCCGATAATGAAGAAAATTATATATAACGTATTAGAAGGCGGTGAAGCTGCATTCAAAAAAAGAGAGAAAAAATACGGATTAGCAACACAATGAAAATATCGAAAAAATAATAGAGAATATTGAAAATGATAATAAAGTATGAATTGTCTTCTCTACGCCCGTGTATCCACGGACAAACAAGCGCAAAAAGATTTATCGATCCCGGCCCAGATCGAGGCTATGCGGGAGTATGCGAAACGAAACGGTTGGAAAGTCGCCGGCCATTTTGTTGACGAAGGAGAATCGGCGAGAACGGCCAATCGACCGGAACTAAAGAAACTTATTGAGCAATGTAAAGAAAATAAAAACATTGACGCCGTTATCGTACATAAGATTGATCGTCTAGCACGAAACCTTATCGACTACGCAACCATAAAAGCAATACTCAAGCAAAAGGGAATAAGGCTGATCTCCGTATCGGAACCGTTTGACGATAATCCTGTAGGCAATCTATTAGAAAATATCATTGCCAGTATATCCGAATGGTACAGCGCAAATCTGGGCGAAGAAATCAAGAAATCGCACTCGGAAAAGCTAAGGCAGGGGGAATGGCCGCATAAACCACCCTTAGGATATGTTGGGATCAAAGAAGAGACCAACGATCGAATAAAGCATATACCTGATCCCAATAAGGCAACTCTGGTAAGACAGGCATTTGAACTATTCGCGACTGGAAATTACTCCCTGAGAACCCTTTCGAACGAAATGAATGATCGTGGTCTAATAACGGCTTATAGTAAGAGATACAGCCCCGAATTTATAAAGACGCTTCTCCAAAGAAGGTTCTATATAGGAAAACTCGAATGGAAGGGAAAAGAATATCGTGGTAAGCATGATCCGATAATCACGCCCGAATTATTTTACCGTGTTCAAGAGGTCCTAAAAAGGCGAAGAGTAAATTCCGGAGAAAAAGGAAAGTTGGAGTTTCTTCTAAGGGGAGTCGCATATTGTCAATCCTGCGGCCAAAAGTTGACCGGAGAAATCCATCCCAGGGGAAGTTATTATCGTTGTCTTCCAAATATGAATAATGATAAATGCGATGAACCTTATGCGCCAGTCCAATTGCTGGATAACCAGCTTGAAGCCCTCTATCGGAGATTACAGGCTCCGAAAAAGCTCTTGGAGTTACTAAAAGCGGAAATGGAACAGATAGCTCAAAAAAGGCAGCAGATTGCGGATAAAGAAATTAAAACCCTAAAGAAAGCGATAGGGGATTCAGAAAACAAAGAAATGAAGCTTGTAGATGAAATGTTAGACGGTAGGGTGGGCCGTGAAACGTATGAAACGATGCTGAAGAAGTATCAAGAAAAACGCCGAGAAGCGGAAGCGAGGTTGAGTCAGTTTGAAGTCAATTACAAAGATCCGCTGGATTTCCTTGATAAAGCTATCGTCGTCAGCAGTTCGCTTTCTTATCTCCATGAGCGATTAGATTATCAACACAAGAAGAGTCTCTTAAAGGCCGTCTTTGAACGGATAGAGGTTCGGGAACGAGCGATTGTAGACGTGAAGCTTAATCCACCTTTCTCGATATTGCTTCGGGATGACCTCGAAAAGCTGTTCAAAGATAGTCCATCAGAGGCCAC
>CAZLAM010000136.1:0-64459 GCA_964557435.1 uncultured Eubacteriales bacterium | reverse complement strand
CTGGTCCGGCGGCTTGGTTTGACTTGCCTGGACGGATGGCATACATTTACGAAAAATGCGCATCGGTTTCGATCTTCGGCCCTTTCTGCGGGAAGAAACGGGCGTCGGCGTCTACCTGAAAAATCTTTTGTGGGAGATGGCCCGGCTCGACGCCGAGGACGAATTTTTCCTCTTCTCGGCCTCCTGGAAGGACCGTTTTCCGCCGGACAAAATACCCCCCTTCGCCCGAAAAAGATTCCTGGACCGGAAATGGCCCGTCCGGGCGGTCAACGCGATGTGGCAGGACTTGGGATTCCCCTCCTTCGACCGCGTCGTCGGCGCCCGGATGGACCTGACCCATTCGGCCACCCCCCTGCCCCTGCCTACCCGCGGGAAGACCATCGTCACCGTATGCGACCTTTTTTTCATGGAAGAACCCGGGAAGGCCGACCGGGAGGCGCGCCGGAAATTTCTGCGCCGGACGGCGGGCGCCCTGCGCCGGGCCGACGGCGTCATTACCATCAGCGAATTCAGCAAGCGAGGAATCGCGGACCGCTTCGGCCTGCCCGAGGAAAAAATTCGGGTTACTCCGCTCGGGTTGAGCGAACCCTTCCGCCGGCCCGCCGATCCGTCACGGGTCGCTTCTCTGCGCCGCGAACTCGATCTGTCCGGGGAGTTTATTCTTTTCGTCGGGGCGACCGAACCGCGCAAGAATCTTCCCCGGCTGATCGAGGCGCTGGCCCTTGTCCATGGCCGGGAGCATGCCGTTCCGCTCGTCATCGTCGGACGGCGCGGCGGCGATCATGACGCCCTTCTGGACGCCATCCGCCGGCACGGCTTGGAGGGAAGCGTCCGCCTGGCCGGTTATCGGCCCGACGAGGACGTCCGGGCGCTCTATGCGTCCGCCACGGTGCTCGTGTTTCCTTCGTTGGGTGAGGGCTTCGGCCTGCCTCTGCTCGAGGCCATGGCCTGCGGTTTGCCGGCGGCCGTGTCGGGCGTTTCCGCCCTGCCCGAAATCGGCGGCGACGCGGCGCTCTATTTCGACCCGCAGGATGCCGGAGCTATGGCCGGGGCGATCGTTCGCCTTCTCCGAGACGACGGTCTGCGCCGGGATCTCCGGGACAAGGGCCAACGGCGTTCCCAAGACTTTGAATGGACAAAAACGGCTGCCGCTACCTTGGCCTTCTACCGTTTGATCGTGGGGCGGCCATGATCCGCGTCCTGTTCGTCTCGCATACCTCCGAGCTCAACGGGGCCGAACTGTGGCTCCTGGAAACGCTTCAAGGGTTGGACCGGACGAAAATCGAACCCTTGTTGATCGTCCCCTCCCCCGGGCGTTTGGAGGACGCGGCGCGGGCGACCGGAATCGACACTTCGCGCTCGCCGCTTGTCTGGTGGATCAGCGACCGTTCGCGCTTGTGGCGGCAACCGGCCGCCTGGGCCGTGAACCGGCGTTGCGCCGCACGGCTTTTCCGGCTGATCCGGGACGGGCGGATCGACTTGGTCTTTTCCAATTCGGCCGCCGTATCGGCCGGCGCCATGGCGGCCAGGCGGGCCGGCCTGCCGCATGTTTGGGCCGTTCACGAGATGCTCGGCGGCCCGGCCGCCCACTTGTTCCATCTCTGCGGCGCTCGCCGCCTTACCCGCTTCATCCTGGACCGGTCCAGCCGGGTGATCGTCAACTCGCGTTTTTGCGCTTCGGCCTTTCCGGCCTCAGAGAAAACAGTCCTCGTTTATAACGGATTCGAACCGAAACCGGAGGATGTTTCCCGCCAGGCCGCCCTGCGCCGGGAATTCGGCCTCGGGCCGGGCGATCCGGTCCTGGGGATCGTGGGCAAACTGTATGCCGGGAAAGGCCAGCGCGAAGCCATTCTGGCCGCCGCGCGGCTGAGGCGGGATTTTCCGCGCTTGAAGGTGCTCGTCGCCGGCGAAGTCCGCGACGCGGATTACGCCGATTCCCTGTCGCGGATCGCCGCCGAGACCGGCCTGGGAGATCGGGTGGTGTTTACGGGATACCGGCCCGATTTGGCCGATTGGCTCGGGGTCCTGAGCGTTCTCGTCGTCGCCTCGACGGTCGAATCCTTCGGCCGCGCAGCCCTCGACGCTATGGCCGCCGGCACTCCCGTTGTCGCCGTGAAGGCGGGCGGTTTGCCGGAAATCGTCAGGGACGGAGAAAATGGAGTCCTGGTGACGTCCGGTGACCCGGAGGCCCTGGCCGATGGAATCCGCCGCGTCCTGGCCGATCCGGCGTTCGCGCGCCGTCTGGCCGAAAGCGGCCGAAGGACTGTGGCGACGGAATTCCGGCTGGACGAGCAAGTCCGTCGCGTGGAGGCCATCATCACGGAATGCGCCCCGGAGCAGTCGGTATGAAGCTCTCCGTGATCCTGGTCGATTTCAATGACGCCGCACATCTGGGTCCCTGCCTGACCGCGCTGACCTCCGAGCTGGCCGGGATCGACGGCGAAATCATCGTCGTGGACAACGCCTCGACGGACGGCAGTCAGGACCTCCTGTCCGCCGGCTTCCCCTCCGTCCGCGTTATCGCCAACCGGGACAATGTCGGGTTTTCGCGGGCCAACAACCAGGCCATCCGGGCGAGCGGGGGGGAGCTGTTGATGTTCCTGAACACCGATACCGTCCCCGGGCCGGGTTCGGTCCGCCGCTTGATCGGGACGCTCGACGCCGATCCGGGGATCGGGGGATGCGGTCCGGCCCTCATCCATCCCTCCGGCGCGCATCAAGTTTCCTTCGGCCGCTCCGTGACCTTCTTCGGCCAGCTATGGCAGAAAGCCGTTCTCAATCCCTATTACAAGCGCGCCCTGCCCCGCCGCCGATCCCCGCTGGTCACGGGTTGGCTTAGCGCGGCCTGCCTCCTGGCCCGGCGCGACGCGGTCGATCGGGCGGGCGGATTCGACGAGGATTTTTTCATTTATTTCGAGGACATCGACCTCTGCCGCCGCATCCGGGCCGCCGGTTGGCGTTTAGTCTTCGAGCCGGGCGCCCGCGTCCTCCACCAAGGCGGGGCTACGACGTCGTCCCGGGCAAGAAGCTCCCGGTTGGAATATCGGCAAAGCCAACTCCGTTACTATGCCAAGCATGCCTCGCGCTTTTCGAACGGCCTTCTTCGATGGTCCTTGCGGATTTCCCTGGCGGCGGCGGCCGTGCGCGGCGCTTTTCGGGATGAGGACGGGCGTGTCCTGAAACTCAAGTACAAGACGCTCCTTAGAAAAAAGAGTCAATGAAGATGAACCGCATCCGCGTTCTCCAGATGATCGACCGTCCGTTTTTTGGCGGTGGGCAGGCCATTTTGCTGTCCCTGGCCCGAGGCCTCGACCGGGATAAATTCGATGTCTCGATCGCCGCCCAGGGAGGCGGTCCGCTGGAGGACGAAGCCCGGCGCCTGGGCTTTCTGTTCCGGACCCTGCCGTTCGGGAAAAAGATGAGTCGTGGCATTGTCGGGACGATCACCGACAATCTCCGCCGGGATCCTCCCGACGTCCTTCACACCCACGGCGGCGTCGCCGGCCTGTATGGTAGGCTGGCGGCTCGTCGGGCGAAGATCCGCGCAGTCGTCCACACGATCCACGGAATCCATTATCTCCATTACCGCAACCCCGCCCTGCGGCTGGTTTATGCCGCGCTGGAAAGGTATTGTTCGCGATTCACGGACACCGTCGTCCTTGTTTCGGAAGGCGACCTGGCCAAAGCGAAAAAGCGGCGGCTGGCGCCGGACGCCAAACTGAAGCTTGTCCTCAACGGGGCGGACGTTTCCCGTTTGGAGACCGAAGAATTCCGGGTCAAGGCCGGGGAAGCATGGTCGCGGCTCAACCTCCGTCCACCCCTCATCGGTACGGTCGCCCGGCTCCATCGGCAGAAAGGCGTCATCCATTTTGTGCGGGCCGCGGTGGCCCTGCGCGACAGCCATCCCGAAGCCCACATCGTCGTCGTCGGAGGCGGTGGACTCGAGGCCAAGTTGAGGGCGGAGGCCAAAAAGCTCGGACTGGACCGCCGTTTCGCCATGCTGGGTGAACGCTCCGACGCCCGCGAGCTTCTCTCCCTGTTCGATGTCTTCGTCCTTCCCTCGCTTTGGGAAGGACTGCCGCTGGTCCTCATCGAAGCCGCCGCCCTGGGCAAGCCCATCGTGGCCACGGACATTGACGGAAACCGGGAAATCGTCTCCGCCGGCCAAACGGGGCTCCTCGTCGATCCGGGGGACCCCGCGGCCATCGCCTCGGCCGTCAATCGCCTGCTTGACGATCCCGCTCTATCCGCCCGGCTCGCCGCGTGCGCCCGGGCCGAGATCCCGCCGCGCTTCGGACTGGACCGGATGGTCCGCGCCTACGAAGAGGTCTATCGGGCGGCTCTCTGACGGCAGGAAAAATTTCTTCTTAAGCTAGAAATCGCCTGCGACAACTCCGTATAGCCAGAAAAACCGTCCGTGGTTAGGGTGACGCTAAATTGACTTTAGCCGACCCCCCTCCATATAATCATCTTGATATGGAAAATTTAAAGGTTGCTCTGGTCCACGATTGGCTGACCGGCCGTCGAGGGGGAGAGAAGGTCCTGGAAGCCCTGGCCGAGCTCTTTCCGAAGGCTCCCATCTTTACTCTTTTCCACTTTCCCAAAAGCCAGGCCGAGGAAATCGAGGGCCGGGATATCCGGACGAGCTTCCTCCAGCGAATGCCTTTTCTGAAAAGGCATTACCGCACCTACTTGCCCCTCTATCCTTTGGCGGCCGAATTATTCGACCTTCAGGCTTATGACCTGGTCATCTCCAGTTCTCATTGCGTGGCCAAGGGGATCATTCCCCACCCCGACGCGCTCCATGTTTCTTACGTCCATTCTCCCGTCCGCTATGCCTGGAACCAGTATCACTCCTATTTCGGGCCGCAAAAACTCGGCCCCTTTTCCCGGTGCCTCATCCCGCCCATGATCCACCATCTTCGCATGTGGGATGTGACCTCCGCGGCCCGGGTGGACCATTTCGTCGCTAATGCGGGCGCCGTAGCCCGCCGCATCTGGAAATACTACCGGCGGACGGCCGAAGTCATTCCTCCTCCCGTCGACACCGGATTTTTCACTCCCGGGGAGAGGGAGCCGAGCCGGGCTTACGACCTCATCGTCACGGCCCTCGTCCCCTACAAAATGGTCGATCTTGCGGTCGCGGCCTATAATCAGCTGGGCCGGCCGCTCAAGATCGTCGGGGACGGCCCGGACTACAAGCCGCTCAAGGCCTCGGCCCGGGCCAATGTCGAATTTCTCGGCGCCCTCGACGGTGAAACCCTCCGCGATCTGTACCGGAACGCCCGCCTTTATGTTTTGCCCGGCGAGGAGGATTTCGGCATTTCCGTAGTCGAAGCCCAAGCCTGCGGAACCCCCGTTGTCGCCTATGGCCGGGGAGGAGCGACAGAGACCGTTCTGTCCGGAAAAACGGGCCTGTTCTTCGAATCTCCGACCGTGTCCGGCCTTTTGGGCGCGCTTGACAAAGTCGAAGGGTTGGCTTTAAATGGATCGGCCGCCCGAGATCAAGCGCTCAATTTCTCCCGCGAACGCTTTCTGAGCCGCTTCCGCGAAACCCTCAATCTCCAGTGGCGGAATTTCAAAGGACTGCCGTGATCTCCAAACACCGGGCTCGCTTGGCGGGTATTTTCGTCTTGAGCGATGCGCTGGCCATTGCTCTGTCGTTCATCTACACGTATCTGTTCCGTTTTTATGCTTACATCATCCCGGTTGATCCGGCCAAGGGTGTGCCCAAGCTGTCCTCCTACCTCGTCCTCCTGCCGCTTCTCCTGGCCGCCCACCTGGGGATTTTCACCCTTCAGGGGTTTTATAAAAGCCGGTTACGGCGGACCAAAATCGACGATTTTCTTTTTATCACCATGAATGCCGGGGCGTCCATCGTTATGGTCATGCTTATTCTGAGCTACTTCGAGGCTTACAGCCCCGGCAACGCGGTTTTCCTGGGCATCCCCTTGATCAAATTGTCACGCGTTTTCCTGGCCGTTTATTTCGTCGCCGTCGTCTTTACCATCTCCTTTCTCCGCAACCAGATTTATTATTTCTTGAACCGCCGCTATGCCCGCGGCTTGAACCTGCGGAACGTCATCGTCGTCGGGGCCGGCGAAATGGGTCTGGCGGTGGCCCAGAAGCTTGTCGCCTACAAAGACCTCGGGTTCGTCGTTAAGGGATTTCTGGCCGATGACCGGCCGAAAGGCGGCACGATCGAAATCGATGGCGGTCTTCCCGTGCTGGGGTCGATAGCCGAGATCGGGCCGGTCATCGAGGCCGAGGGCATCGACGAAGTCTATGTCGCCCTCGACCTCTCCAATTATGCCAAAATCCTGGATACTTTCCAGATCGTCAATAAATACCCGGTCAATCTCCGGCTGATCCCCGACCTCTTCCAGCTCCTGACCCTCAAAGCCAAAACCCACGACCTGGATGGTTTTCCCGTCATCTCCGTCGATGAAGTGCCGCTGGAGGGGGCCGGAAAGGTGATCAAGCGCCTGACTGATATCGCCGCCGCGGGATTAGGGCTGGTCCTTCTCTCGCCGTTTTTCCTGATCATCGCCGTCCTCATCAAACTGACTTCCCAAGGCCCCGTGTTCTATCACCAGGAACGACTGGGCGGAGACGGAAAATCGTTCAATATCCACAAGTTCAGGACGATGATTTGCAACGCCGAAAAGGATGGCCCGCAGATGTGCCTGGCCGATGATCCTAGGGTAACCCCCGTCGGCCGTTTCCTCCGCAAGTTCAGCATCGATGAGCTGCCCCAGCTTGTCAACGTGTTCAAGGGCGAGATGAGCTTGGTCGGACCCCGGGCCGAGCGGCCGGAGTTTGTCCGGGAATTCACCGAAAATATCCCCAAGTATATGCTCCGGCACAAGGTCAAGGCTGGGTTGACCGGCTGGGCCCAGATCCATGGCCTGCGTCAGGAAACCTCGATCGAGAAGCGGCTGGAGCACGACTTCTACTACATCCAGAACTGGTCCCTTATGCTGGACATCCGGATTCTGTGGAAGACGCTCCGCGGCGGGTTCATCGATAAGAGCGTCAAGTAGCGGTCATGTCCGCCGGCGTTCACGCAGGACGCGCAATCCGTAGCGGAAATAATCGACTCCCGATCCGACGGTCAGGACGGCCGTCGCTCCGAAAAACCAATTCAGCCAGCCGGGGGCGATGTGAAGATGATTGAGGAGCAGAACCAGAAAGACCGTTCCGAGCTGGAAAGCCGTGCTGAATTTCCCAATAAACGAAGGGGGGAACGACGTCTGCCGCCAGCTCAGGAAGGCGATGAGAGCGCCGATGACGATGAGCAGGTCGCGGCCGAAGATAAGCAAGGTCAGTCCGATCGGAATCGCGTTGGGGGTGGCCAGGGATCGAATGGTCAGCGCGATGGTGGAAACCGCCAGCAGAAATTTGTCTCCCGCCGGATCGAGGATCATTCCCAGTTTGGACCGGGCGTGGAACAACCGGGCCGTCAATCCGTCCAGAAAATCGCTGATGCCGGCGATGAAAAAGATGATCAAAGCCTCGGAGGACCGCCGGTTGAGGATGGACCAGAGGAAAACCGGGACGAGTAAAATGCGGAACGCGCTGATCAAGTTGGGAACGGTCAGGATGTCGGACCGCAGCTCGTCCGTCTTCGATTCATTCATGCTGCAGGCCTCATCTCCGATTTGATCCAATCCGCCAGGAGGCTGAAAATCCTGATCGCCTCGCGCCCCGAGACCGGAAGTTCGGGTTTGAAAGCCCGGTCCTGGCCGAGAGGCATGAGTTGGTAAGCGACCGCCTGGGAGATCGACAGATGATAAAAGTGTTCGGCGGGGACGTCGGCGATCTGGATTCGTTCGAGGGGGATCTGGGGCAGGATTTTGAAGCCGTTTTTCTTGAGGATGTTGACCAGCCGTATGACGACCTGGGCCAATTCGGCCCGGTTGATCGTCTTCTTGGGCTGGAAAGTGTGGTTGGAATAGACTTCCATGATTTCGAGGGCGGCCACCTTGACGATATACCTCTGGGCCCAGGACATGGTGATGTCGACGAGGATCTGCGGCTTGGGGTTGAGTTCGATCAGTACTTCCCGGAACAGGACGCCGATCAGGGCGGCTACGTCCTCCTTGGCGATCGCCGCTATCGCTCCGATTTCTCCGTATTGGTCGGGCAGCTCGACCACGCCCAGACGGTTCTTAATATGTTCGATGCGGTCCTTGGCTGTTTTTTCTTGAGGGTCGATAGAAACGATCTGTTCGTAGATTTCCAGGCTCCGCGACCATTGTCCGGATTGGAAGAGGGCGTCGGCGAACTCGCGCAGAAGGCTCTTATCGGCAAGCTCCTCGGAGCCGACGGCCTTCAGGTGCAGAAAAGCCGAATGAAAATCCTTGTCCCGGATGAAAATGCGGGCCAAGGCAATATGGGCGCCCCGGAGCTTGGGCGAGTACTCGAGCGCCCTCAGGTAAGCTCCCTTGCTCTGTTCGGTCTCGCCGGCGGCCTCGGCCCGGCGGGCATCGTTCAAAGCCAGCTCGGTCAGATCGGCGGCCAGGCTGTCGGCCTCGGACTTGGCAAACTCATTTTCGGGATCGCGTTTGAGAGCTTCGAGAAACATCTTGTAGGCTTGGTCGTCCTGTCCCGATTTCCGATAGACCTGACCGAGTCCGAGATAGGAAACCGTCAGGTCCGGCATAATCTCCAGGGAGCGTTCGAGGTAGTCCTCGGCCGAGGCCAGGTTGCCGGCGATAAGGGCGATATAGCCATAACCCGCGGCGACGAAGGGGTTGGCCGCGTTCAGTCGGGCGAATATTTTTTCAGCCTTGTCCGTCCGCCCCTCGCGGATGAAGTTCCAGGCCTCCTGGATGGCGATCCGGTCGTCGAGCGAAAGCCCCGCCGCCGCGACCGACGGTTCGATGTGGATGGACGGCCGCACGACTGGAGTCGTCAGACAAGCGGTCAGCCCGGCCGCCAAGGCCGCGATCAGGAGAACCTGTTTTTTCATCACGACTCTCCTTGGCCGCTCTTTATGAAGGGCAGATACGGGATCATGCCCTTCGGATCGGCCATTACCTGCAAGATATAATAATCCGCGACCTCCTGCTTTTTCAAGACCAGTGCCCAGTGGGCCAGCGACTCGACCAGGTCGGCCCGATGGCGTGGAATGCGCAGGTCGAAACGTTTCAGGTCGCGATAGACGAGCGCGCGGAGCCGCCGCTGGAGGGCCTCCAGCCCGTCGCCCGTTGCGGCGGAGATGAAGACGCCGTTTTCGCCGGGGGCGTCGTTGCGGGCCAGCCGGGAATCCTTGTCGGGCAGGAGGTCGATTTTATTGAATACGTCCAGGCGGGGGATGTCCCCGGCCTCGATCTCGGATAGGATTTTGACGACGGCCTCGGCTTGGTCGTTCGATTCGGCCGTGTGGAGGTCGATAACATGAAGGATGACATCTGATTGCTGGACTTCCTCCAACGTGGCCTTGAAGGAGGCCACCAGCTCCAGGGGCAGTTTCCGGACAAAGCCGACGGTGTCGCTGAGAAAGTAGGTCAGTCCGTCGGAGAAATGAGCCCGGCGAACGAGAGGGTCGAGAGTGGCGAAAAGCTGGGGAGACGTCCATGTCGTCTCGCGGGCCAGGCGGTTGAAAAGGGTCGATTTGCCGACGCTTGTGTAGCCGACAAGCGAAACGAGCGGGATGAGGCTTTTGCGGCGGCTTTGTCTTTGTCCGAAGCGGCGCTTCTGCAGCCCGGCGATTTCCTTCTTGATCCTGGCGATGCGGAGCTCGATGCGCCGGCGGTCGACCTCCAGCTTTGTTTCGCCCGGGCCGCGCGTTCCGATGCCGCCGCCCAGTCGCGATAGATGGCTGCTCTGGCCGACGAGCCGGGGCAGGAGATAGTTCAATTGGGCCAGCTCGACCTGGAGCTTGCCCTCGCTCGTTCTGGCCCGGCGGGCGAAAATATCCAAGATGACCTGGGTCCGGTCGATGACACGGACGCCGAGCGCTTTTTCCAGGTTCCGCCCCTGAGTCGGCTTGAGGTTGTTGTCGAAGACGACGAGATCGGCGTTCTTGTCCTCGACGAGCCAGCCGAGCTCCTCGACCTTGCCTTCGCCGATGTAGGTTTTCGGGCTGATCGATGGCCGGACCTGGATGACCTTATCGACGACGGCGGCGCCGGCCGCCTTGACCAGCCCGGCCAACTCCTCGAGGAAATCCTCGGTTTCCAGCTTTTGTTTGGCGTTTCGGGCCAGCGCGACGAGAATGGCTTTTTCCATAATTACCCCAATTGTTTGTGGATGAAAGCGGCCACGGCTTCGGGAGATCCGGCGTCGAACCAGTGGAACCCGGCCATTTTGCGGAACCAGGTCATCTGCCTTTTGGCGTAGCGCCGGGTATCGATTTTGGTCAGGGCGGCGGCCTCGGCGGCGGTCAGCTCTCCCCGCAGGACCCGGAGGACGTGTTTGTACCCCAGGGCTTTGAAGGGCGGCTCCGTCCCATCGAGACCGGACCGGAGCAGCATCCGGACTTCATCCGCGAGGCCGCGTTCGAACATCCCATCGACGCGTTCGTCGATCCGCCGGCAGAGCGCCTGACGCTCGAGCCGCAGACCGACTCGGATGGTCCGATATCCCGGGACGAATCCGGCGGTGGCGCGGAAATGCGTCGATAGCGGGGATCCGGTTACGGCTTGGACCTCGAGAGCTCGGACGATGCGGATGCGGTCGTGCGGTCCGATCTTGGCCGCGTACTCCGGGTCGAGCGTTTGGAGTTTGGTGAAGAGCGACTCGAGACCTTCCCGGCGGGCTTCTTCTTCGAGGGCTGTCCGGACCCTCTCGTCCCGGGCGGGCCCCGGGAATAACCCGTCCAGAAGGGCCTTGATGTAAAGACCCGTACCACCGGCGACCAGCGGCAGTTTTCCCCTGGCGGTGATGTCGGCGATGGCCAGGGCGGCTTTTACGGCGAAATCGGCCGCCGTGAACTGATCCTTTCCGTCGATGATATCGATGAGATGATGGGGACGGCGGCGGCGGTCTTCGGCGCCGGGCTTGTCCGTGCCGATGTCGAAGCGCCGGTAAACCTGCCTGGAATCGCAGTTGATGACCTCACCATTGAAGCGCTCGGCCAGCGTTATGGACAGGCCGGTCTTGCCGACGGCGGTGGGGCCGACGATGACGATGAGGGGGGGAGCCTCAGGCGAAGAGTCTGATGAGCGCATAGGCGGCCAGAAGAGTCAGGAGAATGAGAAAGGCCAGGAGTTGACGTCGATTGATGGTCATCCGACCTTCTCCAGGGCTTGGACCAGAGCGGATTCGTGGCGGACCCCCAGGGTTTTTCTAACGGCCTGAATCTCGGCCAGAAGGATTTCCTCGTATCCCCTGATCATGGCTGCGAGCATCTCGTCGGGAAAATGGCCCGAATCCGGCCGAAGGGCGGGATCTGCTTCGATGTGTCCGTCAGGCAGAAGGGTTGTTTTTTGAAAAAGAGTTCCCAATCCCGGCTTGATCTCTTCGATCGCCCGGGCCACGATCGTCCGACCGAGGGGGCCGATCTCTTTCGTCACGTACCGGTACAGGAAGGCGCATTTTTCGTTGAGGGACTCGAGGGCCCGGCGGTTGCTCTCGGGTGCGCTCCCGGGACGGCCCGGAGACGGCGACCGGCTTTCGGCCGGGGATAGGATGCCCAAGGCGAAAAAGCCGAATAGTATTTTCCTGGCTTCCTTGAGGCTGAGTTCCGTCGCTTCGAAGAACGACTTCAAATTGGGCACGCTGCCGACGACCTGGAGGGCGTAGCGCTCGTGCGGTTCCCAGGCGATTTTATGCATATGTGCCGGAGCGCAGACCCGGATCGGAGCGCGGTCCTCGGGCAGGAAGCGCTCGAAGACCGCTGGATTCTGCATCTGGCGAATGCCCTGTAGGATGAGCTCTTGGCCGGGAATGAGGCCGATCCGTTCGCGGACGGGAAGGCCGGCGCCGGGATCGAAGGTCCAATTCCCGTCCTCTCGATCAAATAAGGGAAAAAGACGGCGGGCGTAGAACGATTCGAGAAGATTCCACAGCGGAAGGGGCGACAGGTACCCCAATTCACTCACGGCTTTGAGGAGAGAGATTCCGTCCGAACGGGCCGTCCGGGCGCATTGGCGGACCTGCTCGGAGGTCAGAACCCGTTTTTTGGCCAAGGCGCCGAGAAAATCCTTCAGTGACAGGCCTTTGCGTTCGACGACGACATCGCCGCTCTGAAGATGGAGGAATTTTTCCGCTTCGCCGGTTTCAATGGTCAGTTGACCGGTCGCCTCGGCGCGCCAGAGGCCGAACAAGACGCAGGCAAACGGATTTTCGGAAAACGATCCATCGCGCGGAAGGACATCGCCCATACTCTTAATTTAACATAAAAACAGGAAGGGGTCAGGTCTTAACATATAACATTCGATTTTTCCTTTGTTTACATAAAGGAAAAGCCGAATGTTATATGTTAAGACCTGACCCCCGTTTTGCGCTCCTCGCGCTCCAGGCGTCCGTCGCGGATGAATAGGATCCGTTCGGTCTGGTCGGCCACGTCCCGGTCATGCGTGACGAGAATGATGGTGTTGCCTTTGGCATGAAGGGCGTGGAAGAGATTCAGGATTTCCTGGCCGGTCTTGGAATCCAAGTTTCCCGTCGGTTCGTCGGCCAGAATCAGAGAGGGCTCGTTGACCAGGGCCCGGGCGATGGCCACGCGCTGGCGCTCGCCGCCGGACAGCTCCGGGGGGCGATGCTCCATGCGCTCGGTCATATCGACCTGGGCCAGCGCGGCGCGGACCCGCTTCTCACGGTCCTTTTTCCGGGTGCCTTTGTAGATGAGGGGCAGTTCGACATTGCGGAAGGCCGTGGCCCGCGGCAGGAGGTTGAACACCTGAAAGACGAACCCGATCTCGCGATTGCGGATCTCGGCCAGTTCGTCCTCGGTCATGCGGCTGACCAGCTTGCCGTTCAGGTAGTACTTTCCGTCCGTAGGCGTATCCAGACAACCGATCAGGTTCATCAGGGTGCTCTTGCCCGACCCGGACGGCCCCATGATCGAGACGAGTTCGCCCCGGCGGATCTCGAAGCTCACTCCGCAGAGGGCTTTGACTTGGGCTTTGCCCAGGTCATAGACCTTGCCGAGGTCCTCGACCTTGATAAGGATTTCGTTGGCGGCGCTCATTTCTTGACTTCGGTCTTGGTGTCGGGCTTGATCAGGTCCCCGTCCTTGAGCAGGCGAAGGACGTCATAAGGACCGACGACGACCTCCTGGCCCTCTTTGAGTCCGGAGATGATTTCGATCTCCAATTCGCCCGTGATCCCTTTCTCCACGGCGACGAACCGGACCCGGCCGTTCTCGATGATATACAGCCCTTCCTCCTCAACGACTTTTTTGTCTTTCTTGATCTTTTCGCCCTGGGCGTCTTTTTTCTCACGGGTCACGAGGGCGGAGATGGGTACGGCCAGAACATTCTTCTTCTCCGCCGATATAATGTCGGCCGAGGCCGACAGCCCGGGCTTGAGAAGCCGCGGGTCGTCCAGAGTGATGACGACCTTGAAGTCCTTGGACTCCTGGGCCGCAGCGGCGGAAACCCCAGTCTTCTGGAGGGCTGAGCTGCCGATCTCGGTCACTTTGCCCTCGAAAACCCGGTCGGGGAAGGCGTCCACGCGGACGTCGGCCGTCTGCCCCAGAACGACGCCGATGACGTCGGTCTCGTCCACTTCAACCTCGACTTCCATGACCGACAGGTCGGCGATCGTCATGAGGACGGTCCCGGGGTTGTTCATGGTGCCGATGATGGCCACTTCGCCTTCTTCGATGCGGAGGCTGGTGATGATCCCGTCGATCGGGGCGGAGAAGACGGTTTTAGCCAGGTTATCGAGCGAGCTTTTGAGCGAGGCCTGGGCTTGATCGATCTGAAAACTGATGGCTTTGGAGGAGGCCTCGGCTATATCGAGCTGGACCTTGGCCTGCTCCAGCAGCTCCTTGGAGATGAGCTCGTTGTCGTAGAGGTTTTTCTGTCTCTGGTAGGAATCCAAACTCCGCTTGGTAGTGGCTTCAGCCTTGATTTCTTCCGTCTTGGTCGATTGGATGAAGGCCCGGTCGCGCTCGGCGTTGGCCTCGTATTGGGAGGAGTCGAGCTTGAGCAGGAAATCGCCCCGCTTGACCTCCTGGCCCTCGACGACCCCGATTTTCAGGATGCGGCCCGGGATCTGAGCGCTGATGTTGATGTTTTTCTTCGGCTTGATTTCGCCGGAGGCCGAGATGATTGAGGTCAGGTCGGTTTTTTTGACCTTGTCGACCGTGGTCTTGATCGGCTTTTCGCGTTTGGAATTCAAGTTCATGGCGATGATCAACCCGATGATGATGATGACCACGGCCGCGATGATGATCGTTTTTTTCTTCATGGCAAACGTCTCTCCAAAAGGGCACAAATCATAGCTTAATACGGCCTCCAAGGCAAAAAGTTTGGCTCGGGTGGCGTAAAAGTTCGCGCCTGGGGTCGGGCCGAGTTATGTTATCATAGTTGAGGTATGAGCGAATATTCGGGTTTTCTAACCACCGCCCGCGCGGCGGCTCTGGAGGCTGGAGCCCTGCTCCGCGAAAAGTATTTTCAGACCACCGAAGTTCGATTTAAGGGCGAAATCAACCTCGTTACCGAGGCCGATACCGCCGCCCAGACCCTGCTTTTTGATCGCCTTTCAACCGCTTTCCCCGATCATGATTTCCTGGCCGAGGAAGGGCTCAAGGAGATCCGGGGAGGCGAGTATAGATGGGTGTTCGACCCTCTAGACGGGACGACCAACTTCGCCCATCGATTCCCCTTCTTTGCCGTTTCGATCGGCCTCGAGCGAGCCGGAAGTCTTGTCTGCGGCGTCGTGAACAACCCTATGACCGGGGATGTCTTCTGGGCCGAAGCGGGCGGGGGGGCGTTTCACAACGGGAACCCCATCCGCGTCTCGGAAACGGCCGTCCTGGGCCGGTCTCTGCTGGCGACGGGATTCTCGTACGACGTCTGGACGACCCGCTGCAACATCGCCGAGCACGAGCGCCTGATCCTGCGCGCCCAGGGCATCCGGCGGTGCGGATCGGCCGCCCTGGACCTCTGCTTTGTCGCCTGCGGCCGGCTGGACGGGTTCTGGGAGTTCAAGCTCAACCCTTGGGACACGGCGGCTGGGGCGGTCATCGTGCGCGAGGCGGGCGGGCTCATCACGGATTTCGAGGGGCGGCCCATCGACATTTACCGTCCCCAGGTCTGCGCCAGCAACGGGCGGATCCACGAGACGATGCTCGGCGTCTTGAAATCGGTTTAAAAGATGGCTTTCGCGCCGCTCAGTATTAACCCTGGATATACCCCGGGCTTCAGCCCGGGGAGTCGAATGGGTTTAATTTTCCAGTTGGACCGACCGGTGCGGTGGAGTCCGTTGTTTTCACCCCGGGCGGCCTTCGCCTGGATGGCGGCGGGACTTCTTTTTTTCACTCTGGGAACGCTTCCCGGCCGAGCTCAGGAAATCGCGCCGACTCCAAAGGCCTCCGCCCCGGAAGGTTTCGAGCTGGTTAAAACCATCGAGCACAACGGAAGCGCCGCCTGGACGGATACCGGGATCGAGGTCAAGCCGGGCGAGGAATACTACTTTGAGGCCGAAGGTTTGATTTCGATCCAGAAGGACAATCCCGTTGCGACGTGCGGGCCGGAGGGTCTGATACTGAAGACGATGCAGCAACCCCTGACCGACCAGAACCTGGGCTGTCTCATCGGCATGGTCCTAACCCGGGTCGAGGTCGTCGAGGACAAACGGACCAAGGAAAAATCCGAACGCCGGTTCGGGGAGCGCTTTCCGATCGGCAAACAAGCCCGGGTGATCATCGCTGAAGCCGGGCGCCTGCTTCTGTCCGTCAACGAAAATGCGACCGGCGACAACGATGGAAAATTGATCGTGGCGGTTTATAGAAAGACGGCCTAGGCGCCGCCGTTGGCTTTCTTGGCTAGGAACTTCTCCAGGAACTGGGTGTCGTAGTTCCCTTCGATGAAGTCCGTGTTGGACAGGATGGCCAGATGGAGCGGGATATTGGTCTTAATCCCCACGATGGTCGTCATCTCCAGCGCCGTCTGCATCTTCTTGATGGCCAGGTATCGCGTCGGAGCGTAGGCGATGATCTTGGCCACCAGCGAGTCGTAGTCGGGCGGGATCTGCCAGCCGCCGTAAGCCGCCGAATCGACCCGGATGCCTTCGCCTCCGGGGAGGACGAGGAACTCGATCTTGCCGGGCGAAGGGGCGAACGTGGTCGGGTCTTCGGCATTGATGCGGCATTCGATGGCGTGGCCGCGCATCTCCAGCTCGCCCGGGAAATTGAGCTTCTCCCCCGCCGCCACGCGGATCTGAGCCTTGACCAGGTTGATGTTGTAGATGATCTCGGTGATGGGATGCTCGACCTGGACGCGGGTGTTGGTTTCCATGAAAAAGAACTTCTTGTCCTCGTCGACCAGGAACTCGAACGTTCCCAGGCTCTCATAACCGATGTGTTTGGCGGCGTCCTCGACGGCCTTCATCATCCGTTTGCGCAGGCGGTCGTCTACGAACGGCGAGGGAGTTTCCTCGATGACCTTCTGGTATTTGCGCTGGACCGAGCATTCGCGCTCACCGAAGGTGATCACTTCGCCCTTCTTCCCGCCGATTATCTGGATCTCGATATGATGGGCACCGACGATGTATTTTTCGATATAAAGCGACGGATCGCCGAAAGCGTTCTTGGCTTCGTTCTGGGCGATGGGGAACTGCTCTGCCAGGTGGACCTGGTTGCGGCAGATGCGCATGCCTTTACCGCCGCCGCCCGCGGAGGCCTTGATGATGACCGGGTAGCCGATCTTCTGGGCTACGAGTTTGGCCTCGGCCGCGTCTTCGAGGATCTTGTCGGAGCCGGGGATGAGGGGAAGCTTGACCTTGGCCATTTCCTGGCGGGCCCGGTTCTTGTCGCCCATCATGCGGATAATCGAGGCCGGGGGGCCGATGAAGGTGAGGCCCGACGTTTCGCAGATTTCGGCGAAGCGGGCATTTTCGGCCAGGAAGCCGTAGCCGGGATGCACGGCGTCGGCCTTGCTGATCTCGGCCACGCTGAGAAGGTTGGGGATGTTGAGGTAGCTGTCCTGAGCTCGGGCCGGGCCGATGCAGTATTTCTCGTCGGCCAGCATGACATGAAGGGAATGGCGGTCGCTCTCGGAATACACGGCGACGGTCTTGATGCCCAACTCCCGGGCGGCCCGGATGACCCGCAGGGCGATCTCACCGCGGTTGGCGATCAGAATCTTCGAAAACATGAGGCCTCAGGCGTTTGGAATGACGGCGAAAAGCCTCTGCCCGAACTCAACCGGCTTGCCGTTCTCGACGAAAATCTCCTTGATCGTGCCGTCCATATCGCACTCGATTTCGTTCATGAGCTTCATGGCTTCGACGATGCAAAGCGTCTGCTTTTTCTTGACCACATCGCCGATGTCGCAGAAGGGGGGGGAGCTGGGCGAGGGGGCTCGATAAAGCGTGCCGACGATCGGCGAGGTGACATAATGGATATTGCTCTTGGGTTCGACGACGGCCGGCATCGCTCCTCCGTTCTCATTCCGGGCGGCGGGCGTGTAGCCGTTGGCCTGCTGCTGGTTCATAGGAGAGTAGATGACTTGGGCGTTGCGGCTGAGTTTGATTTTGAAGCCTTCGATCTCCAGCTCGAATTCGGCCAGATTGCGGTCCTCGAGCAGTTTGACGATCTTGTTGACCTCTTCGAAATCAATCTTGGGAGCCATGCATTTCTCCTCGGGAGATTTGGATATCTCTTTTATACATTTGCGGCGCAAAACCCCGTTTTTTAAATCGGGGTACAAAGCGCCGCTCAGTATTAACCCATATTATACCCCGGGCTTCAGCCCGGGGAGTCAAATGGGTTTAATTTTGTTCATTTTTCAAGATTTCCACAGAGCTACGCTTTCCTACCTTACCAGCAGAAGGGGGGAGGTGTCAAGGTTGGGAGTGTGGATTAGCGTTATATCTTTATACATTTGCGGCGCAAAACCCCGTTTTTTAAATCGGGGTGCAAAGCGCCGCTCAGTATTAACCCATATTATACCCCGGGCCTTGCCCGGCAAGTCCTATGGTTTTAATAGGGTTCAGCCCGGGGAGTCAAATGGGTTCAATTGAATGGTGTTGACTTATAGGGGCAAATACTTGATTATTAAACAAGGCGGATTCTTCCAGTTAATAAAAGGAGACAAAGTATGAAAAAATTGACAGTCGTACTTCTCCTCTTGGCTGGGTTGGCTTTTGTCGGGGCGAAACCCGCTTCGGCTCAATCTTTTCTGTCACTCAATTTCGGGACGATCACCGACTCTTCGTTCTCTTTCGACCCGTTCTTCTGGACGGCCGGCGCGACTTTGGATATCTATCTCGGTCCCCATCTTTCGCTCAGCCCCGAGGCGACCATGGTCGTCCACAACTTCAAATTCGGCTCTTTCATCCTGGCCCCCGCTGTCTTGCTGAACGTCGAATTCGCGAGCTTGTTCTTCGGCGGCGGAATTTCCAAATGGTTCCTTCTCGGGTCCGATATTCCCGGGTCTCCGTCCGCCGATTTTTCCCTCAAGCTCAATGCGGGATTCAAAGGAGACAATCTCCGTTTGGCCGCCTACATGTTCACGCCCTTTGACAATCTCTTCAATTCCATGGCCGTCGGCGTTTCACTCGGTTTTTACTTCTGAGTCCGGGCTCGGTTCGCCCTCGTGTCGGCGAAACAATAGAACGGCTTTTGAGTTTTCCTTCAAGGGCAGCGACGGTTTATCAGCCATCCGAATCGACAGTAACAAACCCATTCGACTCACCGAGCACGCTCGGAGTCCCAGCCGCCGTCAAGGGTCGAGCCTTCGGCTCACTCTCCCGTGGTTTGTATCCACGCAGGAGTACGGCGGAAGTGGACCCCCGGCCGCCGGCGAACGTATCAAACGGCTCGAAGGCGGTTCGGCCGTCCTGTCGACGGGGGGAAAATTCAAGTGCTCGCTATCCGGTCGGCTCGGCGGCCGCCGCAGTACACCGCCCGGACGCCCAGCGAGGCGTCCAGCAGGACAACATCGGCGTCGAAGCCAGGCGCCAGCCGGCCTTTGCGGCGATCCAGACCGAGAAAACGGGCCGGATTCGTCGTGACCAAGGGGAGCACGTCGGCCAGAGGCCAGCCGCTCCAAGCGATAACGTTGCGGACGGCTTGAATCAAGGTCAGCGCGCTGCCGAAAAGTTTTCCGTCCTTGGTCCGGAGCGGCGTTTTTCCGATCCCCGCGGGCCGGGTGGCGTCGGTGACGAGCAGGACCTTTTCCGGCGGCTTGGCCGCCAGGGTCAGGAAAATCGTGGCCGGGTGCAAATGGTATCCGTCGGCGATCAGCTCGACCGAGGCTTCGTCGTTCAGGAGAAGAGCTCCCGCCAGTCCCGGTTCGCGGTGGCCGAATCCACTCATGGCGTTGAAGAGATGGGTCCCGTGGCTGATCCCGGCCTCGAAACCATGGAGGGCTTCCTCAAAACCGGCCGCTGAATGTCCGGCCGCGGCGATGATGCCTTTCCCCGTCAGAAAACGAATGAAAGCGGCCGCTCCGGGAAGTTCGGGCGCCAGCGTGACTATCCGGACCGGTGTTTTGGAGGTTTTGAGGATGGCCCGGATTTCGTCGGCGGCAAAGGGACGGACGTGCTTTGCCGGTTGGGCGCCCCGCTTGTCCCGGGCTAGAAAGGGGCCTTCCAGATGGAGCCCGGGAATGTCGGCGCCGGCCGGTTGGCCGGCGGGCTTCGATCCGCGGCGCCCGCGGGGCCGGACGGCGTCGATCGCGGCGACGGCTTTGAGAATCGCCTCCCGCGGGGCGGTCATGAGTGTGGGGATGATCGTCGTCGTGCCGGCTTTGGTGTGGGTCCGCACTACCGTCCGGACGGCGTCGGGTGTGCCGTCCATATAATCCGCACCGCCGCCGCCGTGCTGATGGACGTCGATGAACCCGGGCGCGGCGATCAGTCCGCGGTGATCGTGGACTTCCAGAATAAACCGGCGGGAACGGTCATGGTGGCGGCGGACCGCGGCCATGATCCGGGGGTAGGGTCCGAGAGCCGCGATCCGCTGGCCCCGGACCAGGATCGCCCCGTCCGGGATGGAGGTTTCGGGCGTCAGGATGGTTCCGGCCCGGATGACGGTGAAAGGAGCGGGCGGCCGGCCAATGGGAGGCCGGGCGGCGCTCTTCTTGGTTTTTTCGGGTTGCGGTTTGGGCATGGGGCCAACTCCTTTGCGTCGGGGTCGTTCGGCGTCTCGCGGCGCGCTTAAAGCTTCTTGCGGGCGGCTTCGATGGCGTCTTTCAGGATGTTCAGAGCGGCTTCGGCTTTGGCCTCGGTTTTGGCCTCGGCCATGACGCGGATGATGGGTTCTGTGTTCGACGGTCGGATGTGAATCCAATGGTCGGCGAAATCGACCTTGAGACCATCGGTCAAATCGATGCGGCCGCCCTCCTCGTACTTTTTCTTGAGGATTCCGATCAGCCGGTGGGCCTGCTCGGCCGACCCCTCGATCTTGGCCTTGACCAGCGCATAGCGGGGCAGGGTGCGCTGGAGGGCGGAGATCGTTTTTCCCGTTTCCGCCAGCGATTCGAGGATGAGAGCCATAGCCGTGAAGCTGTCCCGGCAGGGATGAACGAGCGGATCGATGACACCACCGTTGCCTTCGCCTCCGATGACGGCCTTGGGGACCGCGGCCAGGAGCTTCTCCACGACGTTGATCTCTCCGATCCGGGTCCGGAAAACTTTGACTCCGTGGACGGCGGCGAGGTCGTCGATGATGCGCGAGGAGGACAGGTTGCAGACGATCGAGCCTTTTCTTTTGCCGAGCACATGGCGGACGGCCAGGGCCAGGGTCAACTCCTCGCCCAGCGGTTCGCCTTTCTCGTTGACGATGGCCAGCCGGTCGGCGTCGGCGTCCTGGACGAACCCGATGTCGGCCTTCGATTCGCGGACGGCCCGGCAGATCGCGGCGATGTTTTCCGGCAAAGGCTCCGGATCATGGGCGAATTCGCCGTGAGGGTCGATGTAGAGGGGGACGACTTCACAGCCCAGCTCACGGAGAAGACGCGGGGCCATCACCGCCCCCGCGCCGTTGTTGCAGTCGAGGGCGACGCGAAGTTTCCGGCGGCGGATCTTGTCGGCGTCGAATAAAGACAAAATTTTTCGGAGATGGGGCTCACTGGCGTCGTCGAACGCCTCGGGCAGACGATACCGGCCGGGAGAAACGAAATCGAATTCCCCCTGATGGTAGATATCCAGGTATTCCTCGGTCTGGTGGGGGGTGAGGTAGAGGCCGTCTCCGGAGATGAACTTCAACCCGTTCCATTGTTTGGGGTTGTGGCTGGCCGTGACGGCGATCCCGCCCGCCGCTTTCCGGGCCTTGGTCAGAAAGAGGAACGAGGGGATGGCGCAAACGCCGACATCCACGGGCCGGCAGCCGACGGCCAAAAGTCCGGCTGTGACCGCTTGGCCCAGCATTATGCCCGACCGGCGGGTGTCCCGTCCGACCAGCACGGTGCCGCCCCCGATGTAAGTCCCGAAGGCCAGGGCCAGCGTTGCGGCGAGCTGGGGGGTGAGGCTGTCGCCGACAATGCCCCGGGCGCCGGATATGGAAATCTTGAGGGTCGTTTTCGTTTTCATCGGGCCAGAGACTCCAGTTCATGGAGGACCCGATCGGCCTTGGTGCGGGCCCGCTCACGGGAGCGGTCCTCGACGATGATGCGGACCATGGGTTCGGTTCCGGACATCCGGACCTGAACCCAGCCGTTCCGGTCCTCGACGCGCCAGCCGTCGCCCGTGTCCACGGCCTGCCCGCCGAGGAGCGCTTTGACCTCATCCACGACGCTGTGGATCCTGGACGGAGGGCAGTAGATCTTTTCCTTGACGATGTGGTAGCGGGGAAGATCGCCGATCAAAGCCGATAAGCGCTTGCCGGTCCTGGCCAGTGTTTCCAGGATGAAGCCCATGGTCAGGAAGCCGTCGAAGGCGGGCTGGAAGTCGGGGATGGCCACGCCGCCGCTGCCCTCGCCGGCCAGGACGGCCGACTCCAGCAGAAGAGCGTGGATGGCGTGGGATTGCCCGACCTTGGTCCGCACCAGCGGACAGCGGCGGGCCCTGGCCACATCTTCGATCATGCGCGAGGTGGAGTAGTTCGTCACTACGGGTCCGCAACGGCGGGTCAGGTAGGCGTCGGCCACGAGCGGGAAGGTGAATTCCTCGGACAGGCTTTCGCCCCTCTCGCTGACCAGAGAGACGCGGCCGACGTCGCTGTTGAGGAGAAAACCCGCGTCGGCGCCGATGACCTTGACGATGGACACGGTCTGCTGGGCGTTGCGCGGCCGGGGTTCGGGGTCATGGGGAAAAAATCCATAGGGCTCGTCATTGAGCGGAATGAGGTCAAACCCGAGAGCGTCGGCGAATGACCGGAGATAGGGCGCCCCCGCACCGGCGCAGGCGTCGATGACGACCTTGAAGCGGGCTCGGCGGACGGCTTCGACGTCGAGGAATGCGGCCAGGGCGGTGAAGTACCGGTCGGCCGCGCTAAGGTCGGTTTCAAGCCGGCCCAGATTGTCCGTGTCGGCGCTCCGGAAACGCCCGAGGTGATAGAGGTCGAGCATTTCGGCGCCCTGAAACGGGTTGAGGTAGGCCCCCTCGGGGCCGATGAAGGTCAGGGCGTTCCACTGAATGTCGTTGTGGCCGGCCGTGATCGAAAGGCCGCCGCCGGCCCGGAGCTCCCGGACGGCCTTCTGGAGGATGGGCGTCGGACAAACGCCGAGGTCGAGGACATCGCTTCCCGCGGCCAACAGAGCCGAGACGCAGGCGGCCCGGAGCATGGGGCCGTGAATCCGGGTATCGCGTCCCAGGATCACGGGCTTTCCGTCGACAAAGGCGCCGAAGGCCGAGGCGAAGTCCAGGACCAATTTGGGAGTCACTGATTCGCCGACGATCCCGCGCACCCCGGAGATGCCGATTTTAAGGAGCTTCATGGGAATAGCTTTATTGGCCCGCTTCCCCGCACAAAATGGAAGTGATCAACTTCATTATAGCCCCATTGGCCAAAGCGGGTCCAGTTTTTGCGATCGCCGCGGACGACGCCGGATGGCAAGATCAGAAATCGAAGGCCAAGCCCAGGCCTCCGGCGAAACGCCAACCGCCCAGGTCCACGGTCTGATCATAAGGTTTGACTTTGAGCGGGACGAACTTGGCCCCGGCCGAAAGATACAGGAAATTCCAGGGATAATACTTGAGCCCCGCGATGGCGACGAGGGTCGAGGCCAAAGCGTCGACTTTATAGTCCTGAACATACTCGTACTCGACCGTCTGGCGGTAATGGTAAAGCCCGTAACCCGCCCGGATGAAAAAGCCGAACTTTCTCAGTCGCAGTTCGTAACCCGCGGTGAAATCCAATCCCCACAGGCCGAATTGCGCGTTTGATGCGGACAAGCCGAGTTTGCCGGTCAGCGTCCGGCCGCTCTCGAAAGAGAGTCCGGCCGTCCAACCGCGCCCGAAGCCGAACTCGGCGCCCGCGGAATAGGCCACTCCCGTGCCGTAGGCATCCCGAATCTTGGCGTCGTTGAGGACCCGCGTTCCGAAAGCGCCGCCCAGCCGGATGGTAAGGGCGGAGACGGCCGAAGTCAGCCCCAGCGTCACAGCGAGAAGGACGGCGAGTCGGCGGCTCACTGTCCCACCTCCAGCGCCGCGCTTTCGACGCCGTTCTTGTCCACGGCGATGATCCGGTAGGTGAAGGTGTCGTCCTTCTTCAGGCCGCGATGTTCGAAGACGGGATTGGCCTGCGCTTTCGCATCGGCCAGATAGACATAGGCGTCGTTACCGGAAGACTTCGGCTTCTTCCAGATTCGGTACTTGACGACTTCCGTCCGGTTCCGGGAGTTCGGCACCCAGGTCAATTTATTGATGAACTCGCGGAAGAAAACGAAATCGCTTTCCAAGCGGGTGATGGAGCCCGCCTCCGGTTGAAGGAGCGTGTAATGGATGTCGGTGTTCAATGCCATCGTCGCCCCGGCCGGCCCGATGTCGCAGAGGGTCAGGCCGGGGGCGGTGCCGTCGTAGCGGTTGCTGTCGGGGGTGGTGGCCGGGGAGAAAGTGCTTCCGGCGTTGAAATAATCCGCCGGATTATAGGCCTGCCCTCTCTCGATCTGTTCCAGTCCGTCCGCCTCCATGAGCCGGAGGAGCTTATGCTCAGTATAGGAGTTATCGTATTTGAAGTTGGTCCCGGCCGTGTTCAAGCGGGCGTCGACATGCCAGACGACCAGCCCGTCCGCGGAAAGTGCGGCATCGTTGGCGGTCCGGGTTCGATTCTGGATCATGAAGAACTCGTCGAAGGGTTTGGCCGGGTCGAATTCAGGCATGGCCAGCAGGGCGTTCGGGGATGCGCCCGATGCGCCCAGCGCGAATCCCCGCGTGCCGAAGTTGAAGGCTTCGGGTGTTATCCAATCCAGGAGCATTTTGCTGAAACAGTTGTGGTCTCCGCGGTTGGCATCCATCATGTCCAGGCCGCCCACGCCGCCGCGCGGTCCCACCGCGGCGTCGTAGTCGTAGTAATCGGGGAGGCCCAGGGCGTGACCCGTCTCGTGCATGACCACGATCTGGTCATAGAGGCCCGGCCAGTTGCGGGACTCCCATTGCCAGGAATATTTCGCATAATAGAACCGCTTGCCGTCGAGCTGGAAACTCGGGTCCGTGAACGTCGTCTGATAACCCCACCAGAAGTTGCCCCAGCCGTTGTTCGGGCCGGCCCAGACGACGATGAAATAATCGATGGCCCCGTTGCTGTCGTTGTCATAGGGAGCGAAATCGTGACCCAGGCTGTCGAAATGGGTCAACGCCTCCATGATCAGGGCTTGGCGGGCGGCGGAGGTCATGGCCATGCCCGCGCGGGGGTAGGGCGCTCTGTACCAGCCGAGCGTAGCGCCCCCGATCTCGAGCATATTGTAGGACGAGCGTCTGTAGTAATTGCGCAGGCTCTCATAGGGATACCCGGCGTCGCCGTCGCCGAAAAGCTTGGACGCGATCACGGGGGCGGAATTCACGGCCGGATAATCCGGGAAATCGATGAGGAGGGCGAAGACTTTGACGTTGCCTTTGGCCGGCAGGCCGCTTTGGCGGCCGGAGGGAAGAGACAGGTCGTTCAGCGGATGGCCCGGTCCCGCCGGATCCCTTCCCTTCTCTCTTCGCTCGAGCCGGGTCCGCAGATTGCGGACGAGTCGCGGATCGGTGAGATGGTTGCCGAAGGCCAGGGCGTTTTGGAGACGGGCGGCGAAAGTGCCGTTGCGCCGGTATTGCTCGATCTCCGCCCGGGTCGGCGGCTCGAGCGCCAGGACGGGCCCGGCCAGGGCTAAAACCAGAAGGAGGGGGATGGGCTTTCCGAACATAGGACCAGTCTAGCAATTCCTTCCCGCCAGTTCAATAATTTGCGGGCCTCCTCCAAAAATTCATGTCAATGTGAGGGATTTCGTAATGACGGGGGCTTGGTATAAAATAGCGCTTCCGTGTTTTTATCCTGGCTATCAAGGGGCGCATCATGCCGATTCGGAAAACATCGATTATACGTTCGCGGCGCCAAACCCCGATTTTTAAATCGGGGTACATAGCGCCGCTCAGTATTAACCCTGGAGATACCCCGGGCTTCAGCCCGTGGAGTCGAATGGGTTTAATTCTTCTCGCGGTCCTGACGGCGGGCGGTCTCGGCCTGGCCGGCGGCAAGATTTTTTCCGGCCCGCAGAGTGCTCCGGACATCGACGCCAAGGTCCGCGCGTTTCTCGATGCCCGCCGGGGCCGCTGGCATGACCTCAATGTTCCCGCGGAGGACGGCAAAATCCTCTACGACTTGATCGTCGCGCGGGGATATAAACGCGCCCTGGAGGTTGGAACATCCACCGGCCACTCGGGAATCTGGATCGCCTGGGCTCTCCACAAAACCGGCGGCAAGCTGATCACCATCGAGATCGACGAGGGCCGCCATGCCGAGGCGGTCAGGAATTTCCGGGAGGCCGGATTGGCGGATTGGATCGACGCTCGTCTCGGAGACGGTCATGTGCTTGTCCCCCAACTCGACGGTCCGTTCGATTTTGTGTTCCTGGACGCCGACAAGGAATGGAATCTCGAGTATGCCAAGGCGCTATTGGCCAAGATGAGCACAGGCGGATGTATCGCCGTCCATAATATCGCCGGCCGCGGCCGGGGCTGGACGCGCGAATACTGGGATTTTATGACCGCTCGTTCCGACTTCGAAACGAAAGTCGAGACCGTCAGCTCCGGCGGAATAGTCCGGAGCATCAAAAAGCGGAATCCGGCCGGAAAATAAGCCAAAAGCCTCGTCGCCATGTTCGACCAACTCTCCGAACGCCTCCAAAAAATGACCCGGTTCCTCAAGGGCGAGGGCCAGGTCACCGAAAAAAACATGGGTGAGGCGCTCAAGATGATTCGTATGGCCTTCCTCGAGGCCGACGTCAATTACAAGGTGGTCAAGGATTTTGAAGCCCGGATCAAGGAGAAGGCGCTCCACCGGGACGTCCTGGCCAGCCTGACGCCCGCCCAGCAGGTCATCAAGATCGTCCGGGACGAGCTAACGGCCGTCCTCGGCGGATCGGATAAGCCCCTCCAATTCTCCGGGCACCCGCCGTCGATCTTCATGCTGGTCGGCTTGCAGGGTTCGGGCAAGACGACCACGACGGGCAAGTTGGCCAAGTGGGCCCTCGGGCGGGGCCGGCACCCCTTGCTCGTTTCCTTTGATCTCAAGCGCGCCGCCGCTCAGGACCAGCTCAAGATCATCGCCGGTTCGCTTCACCTGCCGTTCTATGAAATGACTGCGGCCAAGATGACCGATCCCGGCGAAGCCCTGCGCGAACTCATCCGCGAGACGAAAAACCGCGGCCACGACCTCCTGCTCGTCGATACAGCCGGCCGTCTCCATGTCGACGATGCGCTCATGGATGAGCTCAAGCTGGTCAAGACCATCCTCGACCCCGTCGAAACGATCTACGTCGGCGACGCCATGACCGGACAGGACGCGGTCAAAAGCGCTCAGGCTTTCGCCGAACGAATCGGGATTACTTCGATCATCCTGACCAAGCTCGATGGAGACGCCCGAGGCGGGGCGGCCCTGTCGGTCGTCTCCGTCACCGGCAAGCCGATCAAGTTCGTTGGTGTCGGCGAGAAATCCGACAAGCTCGAAGTCTTTCATCCCGACCGCATGGCTTCGCGCATCCTGGGAATGGGCGACATGCTCGGCCTGATCGAAAAAGCCGAGGAAGTGGCTGACCTTAAGGAAACCGAGGAAATGGCCCGCAAACTGCGGAGGGCCGAGTTCACCCTGGACGATTTCCGCAAACAGCTCGGCCAGCTCAAAAAGATGGGATCGCTGTCCGGCCTTCTTGCCCACCTGCCCGGAACCGGTTCGTTCAAGAAGCTGGCTGCGACCCAGGTCGATGACCGCAAGCTCGTTTATTTCGAAGCCATTATCGGTTCCATGACGGCCGAGGAGCGCGATGATCCCAAGATCATCAACGGAAGCCGCCGCCAGCGGATCGCCCGCGGCAGCGGCCGGCCCTTGCACGAGGTCAATCAACTCCTCAAACAATTCCAGGAAATGCAGAGGATGATGAAGGGCGGAACGTTCAAGAAGATGCTGGGCCGGATGGGCCGTTGATACGTTCGCGGCGCCAAACCCCGATTTTTAAATCGGGGAAAAAAGCGCCGCTCAGTATTAACCCTGAATATACCCCGGGGTTTAGCCCGCCCTAATTCGCTTCGCGAATGAGGACTGCAAAGCCTGCCCTAATTCGCTTCGCGAATGAGGACTGCAAAGCCTGCCCTAATTCGCTTCGCGAATGAGGACTGCAACCCCGTCGTCGAACCGCCGGGGCGGAAGCCGAGCCTGGGGAGTCGAATGGGTTTAATTATCCTATTGAAAATACAAGCGATGATCGCCTCCGGGCGGGGCGATTTTTCCGTTGACTTGGGCCGCGTTTTCCGCTATATTCTTAACTCATTTCAATAGAATGGATTAACTTACCATGATGTCACTGCGTCTGACCAGAATTGGGTCCAAGAACCGGCCCTCCTATCGGATTGTAGTCGTGGATTCCGAGCGGCCTCGCGAGAGCAGGGTCAAAGAATTGCTCGGTTATTACGACCCCACCATTGAGCCTCCCAAGATCAAGGTCGACTTGGCCAAGGCCAACGCTTGGATCGCCAAGGGCGCGAAACCGTCGGAGACCGTCCAGTCCCTCCTCACGAAAGTCGCCAAAGCTTCGAAAAAATCCAAAACGGCTTGATCCCTAGACTTTACAACTGAAGGAGGTCCCCCGTGAAGGAACTCGTTGAATTGATCGCCCGGGCGCTCGTCGACCAGCCGGACAAAGTTGTCGTATCCGTCCTCGACGGTGAACAGACCACCATCCTCGAGTTGAAGGTCGCCCCCGAGGACTTGGGCAAGGTCATCGGCAAGCAGGGCCGCACAGCCCGGGCTATCCGCATTATCCTGGGCGCCGCGGGCATGAAGCTCAAACGCCGCTACAACCTCGAAATCATCGAAAAAGGCTGAGTTGAAGAGCATCGGCAGGGTCGTCGGGAGTCAAGGGCGGACGGGGGAGCTCAAGATCCGCCTGGAGACGGAGGGGCTTCCGGCGGTTTTTTTTTGGAAGTTTTTCTGAACCGGCGGGGGAATGCCCGTGCTTACGCGGTCGAATCCTTTCATCCTCATAAAAATGCCCATATCCTGAAGCTTCAGGGCGTGGACACGATCGGCGAAGCGGAGGCGCTTTCCGGGTCGGATATTCTGGTGTCCGAGGCAAGCCTCGAGCCCTTGGGCGAAGACCGGCATTTCGTAGACGATCTTCAAGGATGCGTGGTTTCAACGCTTGAGGGCGCCGACCTCGGCCGCGTGGCCGATGTCCTGGAGGCGGGAGGGTCGGTTGTTCTCGTCGTCGAACGGGCGGCGGGCGGCCGCGAATTGCTCATCCCGTTCTGCTCGACCGTCTGCCCGGTGATCGACACGGCCGCCAAGCGGATCGTCATCGATCCGCCCGACGGTCTTTTGGACTTGAATGAGATTTGATATAATTACGATCTTCCCCGAGATGTTCAAGGACGTCTTTTCCGGGGGAGTCGTCCAGAAAGCGATCCGGAAAGGAATGATCGAGGTCAAGGTGCACGATTTGCGGGACTTTACGACGGACAAGCATCGCCAGGTCGACGACCGCCCGTTCGGCGGCGAGGAAGGCATGGTTTTCAAGCCCGAGCCCGTCTTTGCCGCGGTCGAGGCCGTGCGGACGACGGCGGACGCGCCCGTCTATCTTCTTTCGCCCCAAGGCCGTCCCTTTGACGGCCGGATGGCGGCGGAAATGGCCCGCAACGACCAGGTCGTGCTCATCTGCGGCCGCTATGAGGGCGTCGATGAGCGGGTCGGGGAGCGCCTGGCCACGGACGAGGTTTCGATCGGCGACTATGTTCTGACCGGAGGCGAGATCCCGGCTATGGTCATCGTCGACGCCGTATCCCGTTTCGTGCCCGGCGTCGTCGGCAAAGAGGCTTCGGTCCGGCACGATTCATTCGTCGAAGGCCGTTTGGATTTTCCTCATTACACCCGCCCCCGCGATTTCCGGGGGATGAAAGTTCCCGCGGTCCTGTTTTCCGGCGATCACAAGAAGATCGATACCTGGCGCCGGCGGAAAGCGCTGGAGAAGACGGCGCGCCGCCGCCCCGACCTTCTGGCCCAGCGCGAGTTGACGCCCGAGGAACGACATATTCTGGCCCACGGCCATAAGGAAAGGAACGAACCATGAACAATCTTCAGCTTGTCGAAGACAAGTATATCAACAAGGATGTCGCGCCCTTCAGCGTCGGCGATACGATCAAGGTCCATGTCCTTATCCGGGAAGGCGAGAAAGAACGCGTCCAGATCTTCCAGGGAGATGTCATCGCCAAGCGCGGCCGCGGCCTGAGCGAGACCTTCACCGTCCGCAAGATCTCCTTCGGCGTGGGTGTCGAACGCGTCTTCCCCGTCCAATCCAAATCCATCCGCAAGATCGAGGTCGTCCGCCAGACCAAGGTCCGCCGGGCCAAGCTTTATTATCTCCGCGAGCTCAAGGGCAAAGCGGCCCGCCTCCGCGGCGACCAGCGCTGAGCGCCCCCGGAGCGAGCGGCCCCGCCGTGGCGGATTTCTCCATTGAGAGGTCCTGTATTGAAGGGGGGCTTCAGTGCGTCGCCGGCGTCGATGAGGTCGGCCGCGGCGCGCTGTGCGGTCCGGTCGTGGCCGCCGCCGTCGTCTTTCCCCGCTCCCTGATCCTCGGTGAACCGCCGGATTGGGTCCGTCAAACCAACGATTCCAAACTGCTCTCCCCCCGCCGGAGGGCGGAGCTCGTTTGCCGCATCGCCGCGGAGACGAGGGTCGGCATCGGATGGAGCGTAAGCGGAGAAGTCGACCGGCTCAATGTTTTCCGGGCTTCGCAGGCGGCCATGCGCCGCGCCGTCGCGGCGCTTGCGCTTTCCCCCGACCTTGTTCTTGTCGACGGCGTTTTCCTCCGCGATTTCCCCTTTCCCCAACGACCCCTCCCGGGCGGGGACCGGATCTCGACGTCGATCGCCGCCGCTTCGATCGCCGCCAAGGTGCTTCGCGACGAGTTGCTGGTCTTCTGCGCCGGGCTTTATGAGGGGTACGGCTTGGAGCGGCACAAGGGGTACGGGACGCGAGGGCACTATCAAGCTCTTGAGGTCTTGGGCCCTACCCCTTTTCACCGCCGAAGCTTTGCATTACAATTGGAGCGGACACTGTTCTAATGAATGGAAAAACCGACCGCCCCAAATCCGCCGATGCCGCCGAGCGACTGGTCCGGTCCGGCCGGCTCAGCGAAGCCGTGGCCGAATACGAAAAACTGCTTGAAGGTACGGCCCTGGATATCCCCATCCGCAGCATCATCGGCGATCTCTGCGTCCAGCTGGGACGCGAGGATCAGGCCGTCAAAATTTTCCGGGCCAACGTCGCCGCCCTGGAAAGACAGGGGGCCATATCCCAGGCCCTGGCCGTGTGCAAACGCATCCACAAACTATCGCCCTCCGATGTCGAGACCCAAGTCAAGCTGGGCGATCTCTATAGTCTCCTGGGGTTCTCCGGCGAGGCTAAAGTCCAGTACGGGAAGGCCCTCCTATCCTTCGATGCGGAAAACGACGTCCGGGGCCAGACCGCTCTCTACGAAAAGCTGATCAAGCTGGACCGCTCCGACGTCGATTCGCGGCTCAAGCTGGCCGGTCTCATGGTCAAGACCGGCCAGTCCGACCGCGCCTCGGCGGAGCTCAATGATACCGCCGACCTTCTCTTGGTCCGGGGCGAAGAGGCCGAGGCCGGCCGTGTTTTGCAGGAAGCCCTGAAACTGAACGACGGCGACTTCCGGACGCTGGCCAATCTGGCTCGGGTTTTAAAACGGGCCAAACGGACCGAGTCGGCCATCACCATGGTCGAGGAAAGCGTGCAGCGGCACGGGAACCTTCCTGAGCTGTCCACCCTGCTGGGCGACCTTTATCTCGAAAATCTGCAGAACGCCGAAGCGCGCGAAGTTTTCGAGCGGTTTCTCAAAGAGGATCCCGACCGCGCCGACGCCAGGGCCAAGCTGAGCGTCCTGGAGCTTCGGGGCGGGCAACCCGACAAAGCTTACGTTCTTATAGAGCCGCTCGTTGTCGCCCTGATCAGCAAATCCAAGGACGATAAAGCCATCGGCCTGCTGGGGCTCATTATCCTGGCCTATCCATCCCACATTCCGAGCCTGGAGAAAATCGCCTTTCTTTTCCGCCGCGGCGGCCGGGTCCGGCACCTGGAGACGGTTCTCCGCGCCCTGCGGAACGAAGCACGCCGGCCGGGCTTCGAAGACCTGCGTCGCCGGACGCTCCGGGAACTTGCCGAGATGTCTCCCGGCGATAAGGACGTGCAGGCGGAATGGCGAACCGTTCGCGGTGAATCCGGAACGGAACCGGAGGCGGCGCTTCCCCGGATGAACGTGCTTCCTCAAAAAGACCAGGATATCATCCAGACCAACTTGACCAAGGCGGATCTCTATATTGAGCAGGGCCTTCTCCGCAATGCCCGCCGGATCATGGAGAACCTTCGGGCCCTTTATCCCGAGGATTCCCGGATCGTCGAAAAGCTGGAGCGGATCGCCGTGGAACCGGCGCCGGCATCTCCGGAGGCATTATCCACGATCGTCGAGCGTCTGGCGGCCGAGGACAGCCGGAACAAACCCCTCCGGTCGATTCCCGAAGCGATGGAATCCGATACGGTCTCTCTGGAGGAGATTTTCGACGGTTCCGATTTGACGGCGACGAGCCCCGGCCGCGCTCCAACCCATGTCTATCCCGACTTGAGCGCCCGTATCAGGGAAGAACTCGATGCTATCGAAGCGGCCTTTTATAAGCAGGTCAAATCCAGCACTTCCGTTATCGAAAAAGGATTGGTCGAGATCGTAGGCGAATTCAAACGGCAAATCGAGGAGCAGATCGAACGGACGAATCACGAGGCGCATTACAACCTCGGTGTGGCTTTTCTGGAGCAGGGACTCCTGGACGAAGCCGTGGCCGAGTTCGAGCTGGCCGCCCAGGATCCCGCCCGGACGGCGGATTGCTACGGCCTGATCGGTCAGGCTTTCCGGCGGAAAAAGAACTTCCGCGAAGCTCTGCGCTGGACCGACGAAGCCTTGCGGGTAGCGGATCAGGGCTCGGACGCCGATTACGCCCTGACATATGAACGTGCCGATCTCCTGGAGGATTTGAACGACAACACGGCCGCGCTGGGGCAGTTCCGCCGGGTCAGGGCCTGGAACTCCAAGTACAGGGATGTCGCCAAGCGGGTCAAAATTCTGGAAAAAATTACCTGATATGTTCGCCGGCGGAAGTGGACCCCCGGTCCTGGCAAGACCGGGGCCCCGGCCGCTGTAGAAGCCAGAAGTTCAAGTCCTCTATCGCCCACCATTTTCTAATCAGCAACGTGTTGACCTGCCGCGCGATCACCCTCCAAGCAGCCTCATAGGGTCAGCCTGCCGTTGCGGAATGTCCACATAACGCCCAGCATCGGCGGTGGCGCGAAGCGCCTGCCTCTATAGGCTGTTGTTCGGCAGCCCCGGTCTTGCGCGGAAGTTCGAGCGTTACTTCCCTTCGATCTTGAGGAAGCGGACGGCATTGTTGTAGAAGATGTCGCGCTTTTCCTGTTCTGACAGGAACGAGGCCGATTCGATTCCCTCGATTGCCATTCCAATAGCTTCGGGCCAGAACATCTGATCCGAACCGAAAAGCAGCCGCTTGCCGAATCCCGCCGCCATGAGCTCGTGGAGATAGTTGTGGAACTCCCGGCGAGGCAGGATCCAATTAATCGTCGCGAGATCCAGATAAACCTGCGGATACACCGACAGGATGGCCTTCGTCTCCTGTAGGTAGGGAGCACCCCCATGCATCAGGTATACGCGTAGACGCGGATGATGGACGAGCACATCCTCGACGAGAGCCGGATTCCCCAGGGTCACACGGAAACCCTGGAGACCGGGAAGATAGGGTGTTCCGGGGGGGCCGATGCCCGTATGGATAGCAACGGGGATGTCCATCTCTTCGGCCAGCGCGTAATATGGTTCCAGCCGCGGATCGTTCGGGGCCATGCCCAAGTGCTGAAGGACGAGCTCGCCGAGGATATGTACGCGCCTCGCTAGAATGTCAGCTCGGAGCGTGGACAGGTCGGGCAGCGGGTTATTCTCGTCGACATACACGCCGACCAGCACACGAGCCGGCGCCGCCGCATGCCACTGGGCGACCGTTTCCGGCGGACCGCTGGTGCAGGCTTTGATGATGTTGTAGCGCGCCAGCGCCGCCAGCGATGCTTGGCGAAGTTCCGCGGTTGTTCGGGAAGTGGACGGTCGCCCGGTTACCGGATTCTCCGGTGGGGCAGATCCGTCGGCCAAGCTGTATGCGTGCAAGTGCATGTCGATGATCGGCGGTCGGCCCTCGCTGCCCGTTGTCTGAACCACTGCGGGCGGCGAAGCGCACGCCGTCACCAACAGCAGGGCCATAAGTGTCATCAGCTCTCGCATAAAAGCCACCCCTTTCACAATTTTATAAAATTGTTATTACAACATTTCCTGTCTTTTGCCCTGATTCGACATACTTGGTGGCCTCGATAATCTTTTCCAGGGGGTAACGTCTATCAATAACGGCCTTATACTTTCCCGCCTCGATAAGTTCTTTGAAAAATACTATATCCTTTTTACTATCTTTGGGGATCGGAAACTTTGCTTTTTTACTGCAGAAAATTGGTGTCCATAGGGCTAAAAAAATATTCTGGGCCAAGAATCCAAGATCCGTTGAAAAATATACCCCACCTGGTTTTAGCAATTTTTTACAACGAAAGTATGAACTTTTGCCGACCGCATCGATAACGACATCATACCATCGGCCATTTCTTGTAAAATCGTCTTTTGTATAGTCTATTATTTTTTCTGCACCAAGTGATTTCACTAATTCTATATTTTTTGTATTGCAAACTCCCGTGATTATTGCGCCATAATATTTAGCCAGTTGTACACATGCGGAACCAATAGACCCAGAGGCTCCATTGATTAGGATTTTTTTTGATTTCTGAAAATTAATTTTCCTGATGTATGTCATTGCCAGCATGAGTCCGTCACAGACGGCGGCCGCCTCTTCGTAGGACATATGGGTTGGCTTAATTGTGATTGAGCCTTTTTCGGGGATACAAATGTATTCCGCATGGGTTCCAAAATTGCCTGTGCTTAATCCAAAAACCTGATCGCCCCGTTTAAATGTTTTGACGTCCTTGCCGATGGCTTCAATCTCCCCGGCAAACTCACTGCCCAATATGTTTTTTTTAGGTCTAAAAAGCCCACTGAAAAAGCGAACAATAAACCCATATTCTGGTTTTCGAAATCCGCAGTCAGTTCGATTGACAGTCGCTGCATGTATTTTTATGAGAACCTCGTTGTCTTGGGGAGCTGGTTTTTCCACCTCTTTGAGTTGAAGGACTTCCGGCGGGCCATATTTTGTATAGATAATGGCTTTCATAAAAATCCTCCATGAACGCTTTGGTATGGTGATATCACTTTAACATTATAGGAATTTTCTTTTTGCCCGGGCCGGATCGCGGCCGCATTACAGCCCCGATAACCCCACCTAACTATTATATGGGAGTATTAAAGAGCGCTCAAGACCCCGGGCGCCGGTTTACCGCTCGATCGAGCCGATGTCGCCCATCGTGCCGTTAATTCATGGGTTATGCCAAGATTCACGGAATTGCAGGATTTCTTTTTCGGAGAGGGGAGTGATAAGGGCATAAACGGCACCGGTTCGAAGGGTGGAAACAGTATTGTGGACCATGGTCCTCAGAAAGGATTACAGGGATTTGCCTGCTTCGTCATGGATAGCCCCGACTGGGGCATCTATCAGCCGGAGACCATAATCACTCCTCCGGTATATACAAAGGAAAAACTTGAGGTTCTTGTCAGGAATGCAATGGAACGCAAAATGGCAGTGAGCTTCAACCTGTTGATGTATGAGGACGGTTCAATCTCGCCGGCATCGCTTGAGATGATGGAGCATGTAAGGAAGATTGGTAGGGGACAACACGGCCGCGCTGGGACAATTCCGCCGGGGCAGGGCCCGGAACTCCAAGTACCGGGATGTCGCCAAGCGGGTCAAGATTCTGGAAAAAATCACCTGATCGTTCGGCCCGAGAAGATCAGGATGAGGCCTTTGTCCCCGTCGCTCCGGGAAACGCCAATAACCGTTTTTCCGCTTGGATTAAGTCCCAGGGACGCGCTGATGAGGTCGGGTTCCATGCTTCGGGCCGAACCGGCGCTCGAGGGAAGCGGAACGATCTTTCGCAGGCGGACTTGGCAAGGGAGGGTCTCCGTTTTTTCCTCAAGGACAAAGTTCGGCTGGAGAAAAAGCTCGTATTCCCCGCTCCGGCCCAGGACGACCAGGACTCGTTCGCTCTTGTCCGTCCGCACAACGGCCTCGTCGAGAGCGGTAAAAGTTTTATATTTGAGGACGGTTCGCAGCTCCCGGATGACGGGATCATTCCCCGGCTCCTCCTCGTCCTTAACTCCGGCCGTCCCGCTCCCCATGACCAGCTGAATGGCGAACTGGAGCTCGGCCGGCTTGGCGTCGATGGCCCCGACGGGGGGCCGCTCCGCGGCGACGACTCCGGGCGAGTCGGAAACAACGGCCATTGTTTCATTGAAAAACCAGATGATTTTGAGGCCCGTCCCGGGCGAGACCCAGGTGAAGACCGGCGTATCTTCGGACACCGGTTGACGGAGACTGTGGAGCTCGGTCGGAGGGACCAGCTGGGCCGGGTCGGCCGGGAGCATTTCACCCGCCCTGTAATCTCCAGGGGAAACGGCCGGGGGGTTATTGCGGAGAAGAAAAAACGCTCCCCCGAGGGTGGCCAGAAGAATGACGGCGGCCGAAAAAACCGGACGGAGATAAGGCCGGCCGGCCGGTTCGGCGGGTGCCGGTTGTTGGGCGACGGCGCGGGCCATCAATTCTCCCCATTCCGTTTCGCTCCAGCCGGGTCCGTCGTCCGTACGCGCCCAGAGTTTGATTTCGTCCAGGATGGACAACATTTCTTTCTCCCGGCGACGGTTCAGCATCGGTATCCTCCCGGCCTGGGATATCGCTCCAGGTAACGATCGCGGACTTTGCGCCGCGCCGCGTTCAAATGGACCCGGACCGAAATCGACGAGCAGCCGAGGATGCGCGCCGTCTCGGCGACGTTTCGCTCTTCGATCTCCCGCAAGAGAAAAACTTCGCGCTCCCTGGCCGAAAGGCCGTGCAGGCAGTCTAAGAGGCGGGTCCGGAACTCGGTCCGCTCCAGCCGCGCCTCCGGATATTCGGCCGGTGTCGACTCGACCAGATTCCGGCCCAGTTCGTTCATCCCGAATTCCCTGTCCCCGCGACGCTTGTGGAAGGAGCGGGCGGTGTTGACGGCGATCTGGTAGAGCCAGTTGCGGAACCCGAATTCGAGGTCGCAGCTGCGAAGATAGCGGTAAGCTCGGAGAAGCGTTTCCTGGGCCACTTCCCGGGCGTCTTCCGGATTGCGGACGATGCGAACGGCCAGGGACATGATCGCCGCCCGGTAGGGCGTGACCAACGGCTCGAAGGCCGCCGCGTCGCCGGCCAGAATCCGCTCGATCAAAGCTTTCTCCCGTTCATTCATTTCACGATAGAGTATACCCCCCGCCTGTCCCAAATGTTAATCGTTTTTTCCATCCTTGAGCCGAACCCCGGATTGGGTTATAAATATCCCGAAAGGAAGGGACCATGAATGAAACCGCCGGACTTTTAATCGCCAAGGGTTCGAAGGAAATATATCTCCAGCCCCGGATGGCCAATCGTCATGGCCTGATCGCCGGAGCCACGGGAACGGGAAAAACCGTTTCCCTCCAGGTTATGGCCGAGAATTTCAGCTCCATCGGAGTGCCCGTTTTCATGGCCGACGTCAAGGGCGACCTGGCCGGGATCGGCCGTCCCGGTTCAGCCGTGCCCAAGATTCAGGAGCGCATAAAACTCCTGAAATTGAGCGGTTTCAATTTTGCCGGAAGCCCGGCCGCGTTGTGGGATGTTTACGGCGAACAGGGCCATCCCGTCCGTACGACGATCAGCGAAATGGGGCCGCTCCTCCTGGGCCGTCTGTTCAACCTGAACGACGTTCAAGGCGGCGTCCTGACGATCGTGTTCAAGGTGGCCGACGACAACGGCTGGCTGCTTCTCGACGCCAAGGACCTGCGGGCCATGCTCCAGTATGTCGGGGACAATGCCGCCCAGTTCAATACCCAGTACGGCCGCGTTTCCGCGGCCTCGATCGGCGCCATTCAGCGCTCGCTCCTCGACCTCGACTCGCAGGGTGCCGACAAGCTCTTCGGCGAGCCAGCCCTCGACCTGGACGATTTTCTCCAGACCGACTCCCAGGGGCGTGGGATGATCAACATCCTGGCCGCCGACAAGCTAATGCTGCAGCCAAAAATGTATGCCACCTTCCTGCTGTGGATGCTGGCCGAGCTTTATGAACGCCTGCCCGAAGTCGGCGATCTGGACAAGCCCAAGCTTGTTTTCTTCTTCGACGAGGCCCATCTATTATTCACCGACGCGCCCGACGCGCTTCTCCAGAAAATCGAACAAATCATCCGTCTTATCCGGTCCAAGGGAGTCGGCGTTTATTTCGTTACTCAAAACCCGCTGGATGTCCCCGATATCGTCCTCGGCCAGCTGGGCAACCGTATTCAGCACGCCCTTCGCGCTTTCACCCCGCGGGATCAGAAGGCCGTCCGCACGGCCGCCCAGACGCTCCGGTCCAATCCCAAGCTCGATGTCGAAAAAGCCATCAGCGAGCTGGCCGTGGGTGAAGCCCTGGTCTCCTTCCTCGACGACAAGGGACAGCCCGGGATCGTCGAGCGCGCCTTCATCATGCCGCCGAAAAGCCAGATCGGCCCGCTTGCTCCCGATGTCCGACGGCAGATCCTCACCGGGTCCGTTCTGTTCGGCCATTATGAACGCTTGGTCGACCGTGAATCGGCTTTCGAGATGTTGAAGTCGCGGGCCGAACGGATGGCCGTGCCTCCGGAACCCCCGCCGGCCCCCGTGAACCGGCCGCGCGAGGAGCCCGCTCCCCGGCCCGAAGCGCCCCCGGAACGGCGTCCCGCCGCCGGACGGCCGCGCGAAACGATGTTCGAGTCCATGGCCAAGAGCGCCGTCCGGTCGATGGGCAGTCAGATCGGACGCTCCATCATGCGCGGCATTATGGGCGGCATCTTGGGCGGAGGCCGGCGCTGACCGGGTTCCGGAAAACGGCGCGGTTGGCCAACCCGGCGATCGCCCGATCGTATGACACTTTTCTCTTCGAGCGGGAAAACGCATGCGGCAACGCTGTCTAGCCGGAAAAACTGTACTACGGTCAGGTCCGTCGCCCGCTGCGGAGAAGTGAGCTTTGGACGCCGATGGACGGTCCTGGCGGAATTCCGTTCCCGCGGCGCCTCGTCGCCCCCCTCCGGGTGAGAAAAACGGTCCGGCCGAGCGTCCTCCCTTATGTCGCGGATGTGTTCGAGCATGGGGCCTGACACCGATGGGACATACGGCGATCGATGCAAGAAAACGGCGAAATCCTGGCGGTAGGCAACGGACCATTCGTCCGCATACTGGCCCTTGTCGACAAGGTCAAGGACCTGGACGCTCCCATCCTGATCGTCGGCGAAAGCGGCACCGGCAAGGAACTGATCGCCCGCGAAATCCACCGCCGCGGGACGAGGGCCGCGCGGCCTTTCGTGGCCGTGAACTGCTCGGCCATCCCCGAGCCTCTCTTGGAGAGTGAACTCTTCGGCCATGCCCGCGGAGCCTTCACCGGGGCGCTCCGGGACAAGCC
Organism: uncultured Eubacteriales bacterium; assembly: GCA_964557435.1. GTDB lineage: Bacteria > Acidobacteriota > Aminicenantia > Aminicenantales > UBA4085 > UBA4085. Next base: position 25,017 of record CAZLAM010000136.1, on the reverse strand, counting down.
CGGCCTCATCGAGGAAGCCGGGGGCGGAACGTTCTTCCTGGATGAAATCGGCGATCTGTCGCCGTCGCTCCAGGCCAAGCTTCTCCGCGTCCTCCAGGAAAGGGAAATCCGCCGGGTCGGCGAGACCCGGATGCGCCGTATCGAGGCTCGGTTTCTGAGCGCCACCAACAAGGACCTGGAGCGGGAGATCGAAGCGGGACGCTTCCGCGAGGACCTTTACTATCGGCTCAAGATCATCGTCATCGAGTTGCCCCCGCTCCGCGAGCGACGGGACGATCTTTTTGTTCTTCTCCGCCTTTTCGCCGAGCGCTACAGCGTCGAGATGGGCCGGCCGCCGGTGGACTTCGCCCCGGCCGCGTTCGATCTTATGTCCCGTTACGCCTGGCCGGGGAATGTGCGCGAACTTCAGAACGAGATTCAGCGGGCGGTGATCCTGTGCGGAGAGGACGGCCGGGTTTGCCCCGAGCATCTCTCGCCCAAGCTCAACCCCCACCGCGAAACGGCAGGAGGGACGGCCTATAGCACTTTCGCCCAAGCCAAGGCCGACTTCGTGAGCCGCTTTCTCCGCCAGGCGCTGGAGAAATACGAATTCAACAAGGCCCGGACCGCCGAAGAACTGGGATTGTCGCGGCAGGGTCTGTTCAAACTCCTCAAGAAGCACCGCATCGCGAAGCCGGCCGGTAAAGACGAGTGATACATTTGCGGCGCCAATCCTAATTCATAAATTAGGACAAAAGCGCCGCGTCGAATGGGTTTAATTTGCGGAAAGCGCCGCTTTTCTGTTAAATTAAAAGCATGGGCGACAATGTTTTTGAAATTATTTGTCCGCATTGCGGAACGGTGATCTGGGTGGACGGGGAGGCCAAGCGTGTCTTGAAGACGGAAAAAGGGGCGCGGAAGAAAGAGTCGTTTGACGGGCTCATGGCCAGGGAAAAAGAAAAAAAGGACGGTCTGGCGACCAAGTTCGAGGCCACCGCCGCGCTGGAACAGGAAAAGATTAAGAAAGCGCGCGAGAAGTTCAACAAAGCGATGGGGACGAACGACGATGCGGATTGAGGCGGGGGATCAGGATCCCGCTTGCGTCTCGTCGTCGCGGACCCGGGGCGCCATGGTGAACTTCGTGAACCCGTAAAGGGCCAGGATGGCGATGGCCGCGTAATTGCCGATGGCCCATGGCAGGTAGGCCAAAACGGGCACCCCCAGCGCGCCGGTGATGTAGACGCCAGCCATGCTCCAGGGGACGAGGGGGACAATGATCCCGCCGCATTCGTCGATGATCCGGGATAGATTTTTGGCGGCCAACTCTTTTTTCCGGTAGGCCGGCGCCAGAAGCTCTCCGGGGAGAATGACCGCTAAATACGAGCTTCCCGTCACCACCGCCGTCACGACGCACGAGCCGATCGTCACCAGGACCAGGCTTCCGACCTTTCGGGCCAGGACCATGACCTTGTCCAGGATGACTGCCAGCATCCCCGTCGCCTGCATGATGCCGCCGAAGGCGAAGGCGGTGAAGGCGACGAGCTGGGTTTCCATCATGCTCATGAGCCCGCCGCGCGAGAGGAGCTTGTCCACGGCCTCGATGCCGGTATGGGCGGGATAGCCCGTGTTCACGGACTGGGCGATCAGGACCAGCGAATCCCCCTGGAAAATCACGGCCAACCCGGCCGCCAGCGCCGAGGACAGCAGCATGCCCGGGATGATCGGGCGTTTGGTGAAGGCCAGGTAAAAGACGAGCAGCATGGGCAGGAGAAGCAGGACGTTGAAGCGGAAGCTCCGCCGCAGAGTATCCAGGATCATAGTCATGCCCGGAGAATCGATCGTCCGGCCCCGGTACCGCAAGCCGATGATGAAATAGACGGCCAGGCTGAGGAACCACCCGGGTACGGCCGACCACATCATGTGTTTGATATGGTCGAACAGGTTGGCCCCGGCCGTCACCGCGGCCAGGTTGGGGATGTCGGAGAAGGGCGACATCTTGTCGCCGAAATAAGCCCCGGCCACGATCGCCCCCGCCGTCAAGCCCAGGGGAATGCCGAGCCCCATGGCGATACCGATGAAGGCGACTCCGATAGTGCCGATCGTACCCCAGGACGTTCCGGTGGCCAGGGCCGTGATGCTGCAGACGAGGCAGGCGGTGACGAGGAAAAATTGCGGCGAGATGAGCTTGAGCCCGAAATAAACGATCATCGGGATCGTTCCGGCGGCCATCCAGGTTCCGATCATCACCCCGACGCAAAGCATGATGAGAATGGCCGGCAGGGCTTTACGGATGCTTTCGACAACGCCCCGCTCCATCTCTTTCCAGGAGAACTTGAGCAGGAATCCGAGCCCGCCGGTGAAGAAGGCGGCGGTCAGGAGCAGGACCTGGGGTTTGATTTTGTAAATCCCATAGCCCACCCCGAGAAGGAGGGCCATGACGATGAGCGGCAGGAACGAAACGCCCAGAGCAGGCGGCCGGCGGTCTCCGGCGGCGGTGTTTTTGGAAGTCACGGCGTCCTCGCGTTTCCGGTCCTCCCCGGGGGAGGGCGGCGGAAAATAAGACGGTTTATTCATAATCGGGATGAATTTAAATAGGCGGAGCTAAAATAGCACGGCGTTTTTTCATTTACAAGCCGGAGCCTTCTGTTTAAAATAACGGGGAATCCAAAACGATCATGCGGAAATTCCGTCCCGAAATCGATCATGAAGCCGAATACCGGCGGTTCCTGCCCATGATCGAGCGTATCTGCCGGTTCGCCCTAGCCGGGAAAAAGATCGACGTCCGGGGCGCCGATAATTTCGTCCGCAAAGGGCCCTCCATCATCATCGGCAATCATTGCGGAAGCTATAAGGACGTGGCGGTATTATTCAGGATCGCCTCCCGGCCTTTGTTCTTCAATGCCAATCAGCTGCTCTTCACCAGGCCCGAATTCAGCGCCCTGGTCCGCAAACACCTCCACCGGCATATGGGTCGGACGGGCCTGCTCCTCAACTTCTTCCTCAAACCTTATTTTTTCCTGTTCGTCGATTATATCTCCGCCAACATCGCCCGCGTCGGGACCATCCCCGTCAACCTCAACGGCAGTAAACGCGAAGCCATCGAAAAGTGCGAAGATTATATGCGCCGGGGCCGGGCCCTCGTCTCCCTGCAGGGACGCGGGAGGGTCGATCCCAAGGGGCCGAACCCGTATATCCGGCCGTTCGGACACGGCACGGCCCTGATCGCCTGTCATATGCTCGAAAACGACAACCTGCATGTTCCGGTCACCCCGCTGGCCATATTCGGCAGCCAATGGCCGTGGCTCATTCCGGGGACGATCCGCATCGTCATCGGCGAGCCGCTGTTCGCCCGTGACTATCTCGGCGGTAGCCTGGAGGAAAACGTCGAGTGCTTGACGAAAGCCCTCGCAGATCGCGTCCAGTCCCTGTTCATGACTCTCATTCGGTCCTAGCCGGAGTGGTCCTTGCCTTCCGCTCTCCGGCTTTTCTCCGGCCGCGGCGTTGCAATCGACCATAGCTCTGATTAGAATGAGCCCATCGGAGGCAGATCCCATGAACCTCAAAAAAAATCTATTCCTTCTCGGTCTTTTCGTTGCACTTTTCGGTTGTTCGGCGAAGATCAAACCCCCTGCCGTCTATATTTCCGAGCAAGCTTCGCCGCTCGAGCGTTTAGCCGCCGCCGAGATACGGCGCTATCTTTACCTGACGACGGGAAGCCTGTCCAACGTCATCGCCATTGGATCGCCTAAGGAGGTCCGGGCGGAGGGGATCATTATTTGTGGAGGCGGGCGCCCCTGGCTTGGGGAAAACGCCGCTTCGGCCGGGTTCGAGAGCGTCCCGCCGGAACGATTGCCCCGGCTGGGTCCCGAAGATTATTGGCTGAAAACCCTGGTCAAGGGGCGGAAAAAATTCCTTTGGATTTCGGGCGGCGAGGGAGCGGGGGTTCTTTACGGCGCTTATGCCCTGGCCGAAAAAATCGGCGTTCGTTTCGGGCTTGAGGGCGATATCGTCCCGGATGAACAATCGGAATTCCATTTCCCCGACCTGGACGAAACCGGGCGTCCGCTGTTCTCCCTCCGCGGCATCCAGCCGTTCCACGACTTCGCCGAGGGACCGGACTGGTGGAACGAAGACACCTATAAGGCCGTGCTCGGCCAGCTCCCCAAGTTGAAAATGAACTTTTTCGGCCTGCACACTTACCCCGAGAAAAACCCCAACGCCGAGCCCGCCGTTTGGATCGGCGCGGCCGAGGATTTCGGGGAGAACGGGCGCGTGACTTTTTCCTATCCGTCGAGCTGGCAGAATACTCGAAGGTCGAATCCGGGGTCGCATAATTGGGGGTATAAACCCAAGCCGACGAGCGGTTTTCATTCGGGGTCGGCGGAGCTGTTCGAAAGCGATGACTTCGGCCCCGAAGTCATGTCCGGGCTGATGCCCGAGCCGGCCTCGCCCGAGGATTCCAATGAGCTGTTCAACCGCGCCGCGGCGATGCTGCGGAGCGCCTTTACGCTGGCCCGGAACCTGGGGATCAAGACCTGCGTCGGGACGGAAACGCCGCTGACGATCCCCGCCCTCGTTCAGGAGCGTCTCCGGAAGCAGGGACAGGATCCCAAGGACCCCCGGACCGTCCGGGCGCTTTATGCCGGGATGTTCAAGCGCCTTGCCGCCGCCTACCCCATCGATTACTACTGGTTCTGGACGTCCGAAAACTGGACCTGGTCGGACGCCTCGGACGAAGCCGTCAAGGCGGTGACGACCGACCTGGCCATGGCCGTTCAAGCCGCCAAGGACGTTGCCGCTTCGTTTTCCCTGGCCACCTGCGGTTGGGTCCTGGGGCCGCCCAGCCGGCGGACGCTGTTCGACGAGGTCCTGCCCAAGGAAGTTGCCGCCAGCTGCATCAATCGGGAAGTGGGGAAGGCGCCCGTCGATCCCGCTTTCGCCCGGATTTCCGGCCGGTCGAAATGGGCCATCCCCTGGATGGAGGACGACCCCGCATTGACCTCGCCGCAGTTGTGGGCCGGCCGCATGCGTCGCGACGCGGTGGACGCCCGCGGCTTCGGCTGTGATGGATTGCTGGGAATCCATTGGCGTACCCGCATCCTGTCACCCAACGTCCAAGCCCTGGCCCGGGCGGCTTGGGACCAGAGCTGGAACATGCCGGCGCTGAACTTCGCCGATCTGGTCGGACCGGTCAACGGACGGTTTGTCCAGGCGCCCGAAAAGACCATGCCCGGCGCCGGGGCCAAGGCCATCTACCGGGACGTCCGCGACCGCGTTTTCGGATACCGCATTCTCGTCCCCGACGGGATCTATAAAGTCGCTCTCCAGTTTTGCGAGACCGAGTTCGACCGCCGGGGAGCCCGCGTTTTCGACATCTTCCTCCAGGGTCGGCGGGCCGCTGAAGCCGTGGATATCTTCGGGCGCGCCGGCCGGTATAAACCTTTCGACCTCGATTTCCGCAACGTGGAAGTCCGGGGCGGCCGGCTGGCCATCGATTTCGGGGACCGCATCCACTACCCCTCGATTGCCGGGCTTGTCGTCGAGGGAATGACCGCGGCCGGAACGGCGTTCGGGAAAAAAATCAATTGCGGCGGTCCGAAGGTCCTTGACTACGATGGGGACTGGCCCGAAACTCCGCGTTCCCTGGCCGTCGAAGACTTTTATCTCGATTGGGCCCGGAACCAGTTCGGCCGGCCCGCGGGCGCCGAGATCGCCGGACTTTTCGCCCGCCTGGACGGCAAACTCCCCCTGCCGGTCAATTGGACCGACGGACCCGGCGGCATACGGCCCGACCCGCGGCCGTGGGCGGAAACGGCCGGCTCCTATGCCTTTGCGGATGAATTGGCCGCTTGGCGGCCGCGTATCCGGGGCGCCGGTTCGCTGGAGCGGTTCGATTACTGGCTCAAGAATTTCGAGATCATGCGCGAAACCGCCCGGTTCCAGTGTCTGTGGGCGGAATACAATGCGGCCCTGGAAAAAGTGAAATCGATAGCGGTCGGGCCGGCCCGCGTCACGGCGGCCCGGGAAACGCTGGTCCCCAAAAGGACGGAAATGGTCAAATCCCTGCGGACGATTCTGGGAAACCTGGCCGCCACCGTGAGCAACACGGGCGAGCTGGGGACGATCGCCAACTGGGAGCAGCACCTTTTGCCCGACGCCATCGAAAAGCCCGGCCAAGAGTTGAAGGCGATCTTGGGTGCCGAGCTTCCGCCCTCCGTCGAGCTCGACGCGGCCTACGCCGGCCCGGCCCGGATCGTCGTCCCGACCGTGCGCACGGGTGTCGAGACCGGTGAATCGTTGTCCCTGAAAGTCATCATCCTGTCGCCGGACCCGGTGATCGAAGCCGAGCTGCATTGGCGCAACATGGGGAAGGGCGAATATAAAATCGTTCCCTTGGAAAAGGTCGCCCGGAGCGTGTATCGCGTCTCCCGGACGGCGGCGACGGCGGACTTCGAGTATTTCATCCGGGTGCGGACGGGCGACAAGACCGTCTTCTTTCCCGTCACCGCTCCTTCACTGAATCAGACCGTCGTCGTCATGAAGTGATCAGTTCTTAATCCAGCGCCGTTCGATCTCCTCCAGGCTTTTTCCTTTGGTTTCCGGCAGGAAGACGGCGATGAAGACGAAGTTGATCGCGCACATCGCCGCGTAGAGCCAGAAGGCGAACGACTCGTGCAGCCGGTCGGCGATGACCGGGAAGGTCAGCGACACGACGAAATCGGCCAGCCATAGGGAAACCGTGGCCATGGCCATGGCCCGTCCCCGCACTCGAGTGGGGAAGATCTCGGCGATGACCACCCAGACGACCGGCCCCAGGGTCATGGCGAAAAAAGCGACGTAGAGAAGGGTGAAGAGAAGGACGAGACCGCCTGAAAACAGCTGGAACTTGAAGGCCGCCCCGAGCAGGATGAACGACAATCCCATCCCCGCCGATCCGGCCAGAAGGAGCGGCTTGCGGCCGAGCCGGTCGACCAGGGCGATGGCGACGAGGGTAAAGAGGACGTTGACCAGCCCGATGATGGCGGATTGGAAGATGGCCGAGGTGCGGGCGATTCCGGCCGCTTCGAAGAACCGGGGGGCGTAATAAATCACGGCGTTTATGCCGGTGACCTGCTGGAAAACGGCCAGGAAGACGCCGATTCCGAGAGCGGTGCGCAGGCCGGGTTTGAAAAGCTCCCTGATCGAGCCTCCCTCCATGGCCAGCGCCTCCTTGATGGCGCGGGCTTCGACCGCCGCGATTTCGGGACCGTTCAGCCGTTCCAGGATGCCGAGGGCTTCTCCTTCCCGGCCCTGCTTGACCAGCCAGCGGGGGCTTTCCGGTACGCCCAGGACGAAACCAAAGAAGACGACCGCGGGCAGGGCGCCGGTGGCGAACATCCAGCGCCAATTGGAGGCGCCGGCGCCGACGAGCGCCCAGCTGGCAAAATAGGACAACAGGATGCCGGTGACGATGGCCAGTTGGTTAACCGAGACCAGGGCGCCCCGGATCCGGGGCGGCGCGACTTCGGAAATGTAAAGCGGCGAGACGATCGAGGCCGAACCGATGGCCAGCCCGCCGATGAACCGGAAGGCCAGGAATTGGACCAGGTTTTGGGGGATGGCGCAACCGATGGCCGAGATAAAAAAGAGCACGGCCGAAATGAGCATGAACCGGCGCCGGCCCAGCCGGTCGCTGACCGATCCGGCGATGGCTGCGCCGGCCATGCAGCCGACCAGGACGATGCTGACGGCCAGTCCCTCGCCGAAGGCGGAGAGGGCGAACCGCTCCTTCAGGAACCGGGTCGCCCCGGCGATGATGGCGGTGTCGAATCCGAACAGCAGGCCGCCCAGAGCGGCGATGACGGAAACGTAAAGGACGTACCCTTTCGATTTCATGGTTGCCTCACGACGGCGGGGGACTGCATGCCGCCTTTACCGATTGAATTCCCGGAGCGCGTCGAACAGGGCCACGACGTTGGCACCGGGGACGTTGGCCTGGATGTTGTGAACGGAATTGAAGATGAACCCGCCGCCTTTCCCGAACAGTTCGAGCCGGCGGCGGACCTCGTCGCGGATCTCGGCCGGGCGGCCGAACATGAGTGTTTTCTGGGTGTCGATGCCGCCGCCCCAGAAGACGAGGTCGCGGCCGTACTTGGACTTGAGTTTTTCAGCTTCCATTCCCGCCGCCGAAACCTGGACGGGGTTGAGGATGTCGAACCCGGCTTCGATAATCGAGGGAATCAGGGATTCCACCGCGCCGCAGGAGTGTTTGAAGGTTTTCCAGGGCGTGTTTTTATGGATCCAAGCGTTGATCCTGGCGTAATAGGGCTGGTAGAGCGACCGGAATGTGTCCACCGAACAGAACGTCGATTGCTGGGTCCCGAAGTCGGTGCCGCAGACGAAGACCGCGTCCACCCGTCCGCCGACGCGGGCCCGGATCTTGTCCAGATTGGCTAGGGCGATTTCGGTCTGGGCCTCGAAGATTTCATGAAGGAGCGGCCGGCGGGTCAGCGTGGAGACGTACCATTCCTCGATGTCGCGGATACCTTTGGGGTGTTTGAGAAAAGGGGCGGGGACAAGGGCGATGTCGCCGAAGGCCAGACCGCCGAAGGTGGCCATGACGGCCCGGCCGGAAGAGGCGGCCTCGCGGGTGGCGTGGTCGAAATGATCGAGGTCGGCCGGGGAAATCGGGCCGAATTCTTCCAGGTTGTCCGCCGGATCGAGGGCGCTCTCGTCGAGAGGAGGCTGGCGGACGATGGTATCGAAGAAGAAGCCGTCCTTGGGCAGGCGGCCTGACGGCGGGGCGCTGCGGTCGCCTTTGGGGAAAACAAGCGTGTCGCCGGCCGAGTCTCGCATCGTCTCAAAATTTCCGGAGATGAGGACTTCGGTTCCATCGTCCAACCGCCAGGGTTTCCAGTTCTCGTTGCGGAAGCCGAACATGGTTTCAGGCGGAAAGACGCCGTTAATGTCCAGTTCGAGCGCTTGCTTGAGGTCCTCTTCGACCAGGCCGAGCATCTGGTAAGGTTCATGGACCTTGACCGGTCCGGGGGCCAAGCCGTAATGGGCGCGCAGGGCGCCGACGATTTTGACGTGAAGTCCGGTGACCGCCGTAGCCCCGAAATCAACGGGAACCCGGTCGGGCTCCTTGTGGTTCAGCGCGGCCAGGACTCGTTCCTTGCTTGTCATAATGGCCTCTCCTTGGTTCCGCCCCAGAATACGGAATTTCGGCGGCGTTTGCAAACGATGTATAGGGCCCTTCAAAAATGGTGCTCTTCCATTTGGTATGGAGGAAAACGAGATCGGGGCCCGGGCCGCCGTCGCTTCGACCATGACCCCGCTCTCACCCGCAAAATGGAAGAGATCCTCAAAACTCAAAAGGTTCGAAACCCGGATTGACGCCGCCAAAGCTCGGGGACTAAGATACAAGGGAGATGAAACGGACTATTGTACGGGCCTGCTTAGCCTTGTTCGCGGCCCCGGCGGTCGCGCTTTTCGTGGAGGCCGCGGCCGCGTTCCCTCGGGAGGCGCTGGAAGACACTCGAAAGTCTCCCTCCGGCGTCTTCAGCCTCCTCGTCGACAACGACCTCTTTGCCGGCACCGATCGTCGCTATACCAACGGCGCTAAAGCCGTCTGGGTCACGCCCGAGCTCGGCCGGCCCGGCGCTCCTCTGAAGCTTCCCCGCTGGCTCGACTATCTGAGCCGAAGACTCCCGCCCCTCCCGCCGGCGCGCGCCCGGCGGTACCTCTCGGTCTTCCTGGGGCAAAGCATTTACACGCCCGACGATATCAACAGGACCGAGGTCGCGGCCGGAGAACGACCCTATGCCGGTTACACCTATTTCGGGCTGGGTTTCCATGCCCGGGACGCCGACTCGATGGACACGCTCGAGCTCAACCTCGGCCTTGTCGGTCCGCATTCATTGGCCGGCGATACCCAGCGGCTGTGGCACAAAATCTTCGGTTTTATCCCGCCGCGGGGTTGGGCCCATCAGCTTCGGGACGAGCCCGTGCTCGGAATCGCCTACGACCACAAGGAAAAAGCCCTGCTTGTCCGGCGTGATTCCGGCTTCGGCGAGGACGTTATCGTCCATGCCGGCGCATCACTGTCCAATGCCTGGACGGCCGGCCATTTCGGAATCGAGGCGCGGGCGGGATGGAACCTGCCGAGGGATTTTGGATCGGCTCGCATCCAGCCGGGAGCCGACAGCGACTCCCTTTTCGAGGAGCGGGGGATATATGGATTCCTGGCCGCGGAGGGCTACGCCGTCCTGCGCGATATCTTTCTGGACGGCAACACCTTCGGCGGTGGTCCGCGCGTCGAAAAATTCCCCTTCCGGAGTGAGATCACGGCTGGCTTCGCGGTGCGCTTCAAGCGCCTGAAATTCAGTTATGGGTATATCTTCGGGAGCCGCCAGTTCGAGACCGAAAAGCGCGGCCACATCTACGGGAACATCAACATTTCGTTCACTTTCCGCAATTAAGGCCGGACCGCCTGGCCATGGGGAAACGCTCCCCAAAGGCCCACCCCAGCCTGCCCTGATCTTGATTTCGAGTAGCGCTTCGCACTATACTGCTTTTCTTCATGAAAAAAATGGTTTTCGGAATGAAATATAACTACTACCATAAAATTAGGCAGCTTTTTGTCTATTTAAAGCCGCGCGATAAAAGTCGAGACGGCGAATGCCATCGCTGCGGCGCTTGCTGTAAGTTCATGGCGGATTGCCTCTTTCTCAAATACGACGACGAGGGCAAATCGATATGCGGAATCCAAAAAATCAAACCCTACACCTGCACTAAATACCCCCTGAATAAGAAAGAGCATCACACCCGGGATGTTTGCGGATACCGATTCCCCGAAGATTCCGAGTAATCCGAATTCTCCGCCGGCGCCTCATTTCAGCGGGACGGCGTCCGGTTTCGTCCGCCCCGATGTTCCGGAGGATAGCGCCGCTCAGTATTAACCCTGGACATGCCCCGGGCTTGGCGGGCAAGTCCTACGGTTTTTGTAGGATACACCCCGGGCCCTGCCTGGCAAGTCCTATGGTTTTTATAGGGTTCAGCCCGCCCTCATTCGCTTCGCGATTGAGGACTGCAAAGCGGGGAGTCGAATGGGTTTAATTTCCTCGGTCGGCGCCGCTGCTCAGTTGCCGGTGGCTTTCTCGTAGCGGGACAGGACGTCCTGCGTCACTTTGAGGAAAGCGTCGTAGCGGACCTTGACGTCTTTTTCCGTCCGCAGCTTGGCCAGATAAGCCTGGAGGAACTTGTTCTTCTTCTGTTCAAGAAGCGCGTTCGTCTCGGCCGCTTTGTCTTTTTCGAAATCTTCTTTCGAAGCTTGTTTGCGGTCCAGCACCCGCAGGAGGGCATACCCGGCTTCGAATCCGACCGGTTCGCTTATTTCCTTGAGGGGCAAGCTGAAGGCCAGCTTGTCGACTTCGGCGCTCTCGCCGATAACGCCCAGATACTGCTCTTTTTTGTGGTCGTCCACGGTCTTGAGCTCGAGCTTGTATTTGGCGGCCAGGTCTTCCCAGTTTTTATCGGTCAGCTTGGCCCGGACTTCTTTAATGACGGCCAGGGCCTTGTCTTTCTTGCGAGCGGCCAGGACGTCGGTCTCGACGGCGGTCTTGACTTCCTCGAATGTCGCCGCCCGAGGCGCTTCGATCTTGCGGAGTTCGGCCAATCCGACCCCGCCGTAGGTATAGAGGGGAGCGGAAATTTCCTTGTCTTTAAGGCCGAAGAGCGCCGTGCTGATCGAGCCCGAGGGGTCGATATCGCCCAGGGGATCGCCGCTTTTGAGCAAGCCGGACATCTCCACCTTGAAATTGGCCGCTTTGGCCGCGGTGTCCAGGTTTTTGGCTTTCTTGGCGTCCTTCTCCAGCTTGGTTCCGCGCTGGCCGGCCAATTCGCGCGCTTTCTGATCCTGCAGGATGGAGCGGATGCGCGGTTTGGCCGAATCGAGCGGCGTCGTCGAAGAGGCGTCCTTTTGGGTGACTTTAAGGATGGCGATTCCGTCCGTCAACTCGACCGGGTCCGACGTCTTGCCGGCCTCGAGTTTGACGATCGCGTCCTGCTCTTTCTTGTCCAGGGAGCGCCAGTCGGACTGCCCCCAGTCGCCCCCGTCTTTGGCCTTGTCGTCTTTGGAGAACGCCTTGGCCAGCCCGGCGAAATCCTCCCCGTTGCCGAGGCGGGTTTGGACGTTTTTGGCCTCGGCCGCAGCCAGGGCTTTGTCTCTTCCGGCGAAGGGGATGTAGATCCGGCTGATTTTGATCTGTTCGGGGTTTTGAAATTGGGCTTTGTTGTCTTCGTAGTACTTGGCCATATCGGCTTCGGACAGCTCGACTTCCTTCTTCAGGTCGTCGTTCTTGAGGAAGACATAAGCTGCTTCGCGGCGCTCGGGGATCTTATAGGCATCCTTGTGGGCGTCGAAATAAGCTCTTACCTCGGCCTCCGTCGGCGTCTTGCCCGGTTCGACTTTGCCGTTTTCCAGGGTCAGGTACTCGATCTTGGCCGAGTCTTTGGTTTTCTGGTAATTGGACCAGACCTCGTCCGGGGTCATCACGACGCCTGCGGTGAGGGATTGGACGGTTTTGGTCAGGATGATCTCCTGGCGGATTCCGTTCTCGAACTGGCTGATGGGGATGCGGTTATAGCCCAGGACCTGCTTGTACTCATCGTAGCCGACGAATTTGCCGTCCCGCTGAAGGCCGGGCAGATTGACGATCCGGTCCCGAAGTTCGGCGTCCGAGGCCTTGATGCCGAGCCGTTTGGCCACGTCGAAGATGAGCTGCTGCTCGATGAGCTGTTCGAGGACTTGCTGGGGGAGGTTGAGCTGTTCGATGAAACTGCGGTCGATGTCCTTCATCTCCTTCTTGAGCGACTCGATCCGGTTGCGCAGGGCGCCGAGGAACGCTTCCGAAGAGATTTTCTGCCGGCCGATGGCGGCCACCGTCCCGGCCGCTCCGCCCTCGCCCAGGCGGCCCGAGCCGCCCCAGATGACGAAGATGGAAACGATGAACGCGGCGACGACGAACCAAAGGACGGGTTTGAGCGATTTCACGTTGCGACGCATGGTTTTCAGCATGGATTACCTCAATCGGAATGTAACGTTATCGGGGGGATTTTCCGCGGCGGCCGGCGAACAGGGGGTGGAGCCGGGCATAAGTCGCGTCGAGGTCTTCGATGACAACCTTGGTCCGGCCGACGATGGGCATGAAGTTGGAATCGCCCGTCCAGCGGGGAACCGCATGAAGGTGAAAGTGGCTGATGATACCGGCGCCGGCGCTGCGGCCCAGGTTCATGCCCGTGTTGAAGCCGTGCGGTTCATAGGCGATCCGGAGGACTTTCAGGGCCCGTTGCAGGAGAGCGGACATTTCGGCCGTCACCGTCCTGGGCGCATCCTCGAAGGCGGCGGTGTGTTCAAAAGGGGCGATCATCAGGTGGCCCGGCTGGTAGGGATACTTGTTGAGAAGGACGAAGACCCGGCGTCCGCGGAAGAGCACGTGAGCGGCGGCGTCGTCGAGGGACTCGGCCGCACGGCAGAAGGCACAGCCTTTCTGGGCTCTGATGTTCCGCACGTACGCGGCCCTCCAGGGCGCCGTGATGTATCTCATTCCTTGTTGATGAGCTCCTTGAGGAGCTTGCTCGGTTTGAAATACAGGACCTTCTTGGGCGGGACCTTGACCGGGTCTCCCGTGCGCGGATTGCGGCCCGAACGGGAGGGGCGGTGCCGGAATCGGAAGGAACCAAAACCCCGGACTTCGATCTCCTCGCCTTTCAGGATGGCGTCCTTGATTGTGTCGAAAAACAGGTTGACGCCGTTCTCGGCCTCCTGTTTGGGGATGTTCAGCTCTTTGCTGATCCGGTTGATGAGGTCGGCTTTAATCATCGGATTTTTCCTCGGATTTCATCTCCTCGACGGCCGGAGCGGCGGGTTTGACGGCTGCGGCCAGGTTCTTGTTCAGCTGCACGCGGATGAGGTCGCCGAAAGTCAGCCGGTCGCCCTGGTTGTCCTGGTAGCGCAGATAGTCCTGTTTCTGCAAGTCCATCTGCGCTTGACGGAAGCTCAGGGAGATCTTCTTATCTTTGGAGTTGAGCTTGATGATCTTGGCCTGTTTCTCTTCGCCGACCTTGACCACCTCGGCCGGGTTCTCGATCTTGCGCTCGTCAATCTCGGAGTTGAAGACGACGCCTTCGATTCCGGGTAAAATTTCGGCGAAGACGCCGAATTCGGCGATGCGGACGATCCGGACGTTGACCAGGTCGCCGACTTTCTGGCGGCCGTAGAAGTCCTCCCAGATGTCGCCGTCGAGCTGTTTCAGGCCCAGGGAGACCTTCTGCTTGTCCACGTCGATGCCCAGGATGACGGCGTCCGTCTCCTGGCCGACTTTGAGCTTGGCCGAAGGGTGTTTGATCTTTTCCCAGGAGATGTCGGAGATGTGGATCAATCCCTCGATCCCCGGCTCGACCTCCAGGAAGGCGCCGAAATCGGTGATGCTGGTGATCTTGCCGTGGACCTTGGTGCCGGGGTTGTGCTTGTCCTTGAAAGTCTCCAAGGGATGGGGCGAAGCCTGCTTGAGGCCGAGGCTGATCCGCTTGGAAGTCGGATTGACCTCCAGGATGCTGACGGTGACCTCGTCGCCCAGCTTGAGGAGCTTCTTGGGGTGGATCATTTTACGCGACCAGGTCAGGTCGGAGATGTGGACCAGTCCCTCCACACCCTTCTCCAGCTCGACGAAAGCGCCGAAGTCGGTCAGCGAGGTGACCTTGCCCGTGATCTTGTCTCCGGCCTTGAACTTCTCGGCGATATTGGACCAAGGGTTCGGGGTGAGCTGTTTATACCCGAGCGAGATCTTCTCGTCCTTTTCGTTGAAGTCGAGGACGATGACCTCGATCTCCTGGCCGACCTGGAGAACTTCCTGGGGATGGCCGATTTTGCCCCAGGTCAGGTCGGAGATGTGGAGGAGGCCTTCGACTCCGCCGATGTCGACAAAGGCGCCGAAGCTGGTCAGGGAGCGGACATGCCCGGGGACCTTCTGGCCTTTTTCGATGGTCCCGAACACCTTCCGTTTCCGTGTCTCGCGCTCGTCCATGAGGACGAGTTTGCGCGACACGACGGCGTTCTCGGTCTTGCGGTCGAAGCGGATGACCTTGAAATTGAAGGTCTGGCCGATGAGCTTGTCGGGGTCCTTGATCGGCCGCACGTCGGCGTGCGACTCGGGCATGAACGCGAGCATACCGACGTTGACGGTAAATCCGTTCCGGGCCCGTTCGACGACCTTGCCGCTGACGATGGCGCCGCTGCCGTGGGCTTTCTCCAGAGTGTCCAGGGCTTTTTCGGCGTCGGCTTTCCTCTTGGAAAGAATGAAGTATCCCTCCCGGCGGTCGTTTCGCTCCATGACGGAATCGATCTCGTCTCCGGGCTTGGGAAGCGCGGAATCGGCGCTTTCGGTAAATTCCTCGATAGGGATCAGGCCTTCTGATTTCATGCCGATATCGAGCAGAATATGGGTGGAGGTGACTTTGATTACGCGGCCCTTGACGATTTTGCCGGGAGCGGCTTCCTGCTGGGTGAACTGGTACTTGTCCAGAAGGTGCTCGTAGTCCTCCATGGACATTTTTTCTTCCTTGGGTTTGGTCATTTCAGACACGGGGATCGGTTCTCCTGTTGTTGTGATTTCCGTGCGAAGGTCTGTTCGAACGTGCGCACAGCGTCTTCGACGGCCTCGGATGAAGCACCGGCTCCTTCCGAGAGGCCTATGATCGATGCTCCGTAGAGCAGGACGAGCGGGACGGGGAAGCGGGGACGGACACGGCGGCCGCCGGTAAAGGGGTCCGATACGTTTGTTGCTATTGTTTTCATGATCGGGAAAAAACGATTCGTAAGTCTAACCGAACAGCCGCTGTTTGTCAATGCTAAATAGTGATGGAATTTGCACTTACGGGTATTGAGTCCGGGCTTCTCGAAGCTTCCTGTTTTCGGGCCGAACGAACCCTGTCCGAGCCCTGGCCGGACGGAAGGGGCCTCAGCGGAGGAAAGCCCCGATGCCGCGCCTCCGGATGTCCGAGGCCGTGGGGAGGCCTTCGAAGCGGACCTCTTTGTCCGGATCGAGCTCGGCCAGGCTTTTGAGGAGAGCGGAGATCCCGGCCACGTGACGGGCGACGCGGTCCCGGAGAGGGATGCCTTCGGGCCCGTAGGGGACGAACAAGCGGCCCAGCTTGGCCGCCCGCTCATAGTATTTATCCTTGCCGTCCACGATGAGCGCCGCCGAAGTCTTTCCTTTCAGGCGGCCGTGGGAAGCGTTGGGGGTTTCCAGCAGAACGGCTTTGATCCCGGACGCTTCCCCCCATTCGCGATGGGACAATCCGCGCAGGTTGGGCGGCGACGCCTCAAGCCGGAACTCGAGACCTTCGCCGTCGAGTTCCATCTGGGCCAGGGCGGCCGTCTCGGCCGCGCTTTCGTTGAAGACGATGGCGTTGATGACCGGATACTCGGGCGCCGATTCGTGGAGGTCGATGCCGAGGTCGATTTTCTCCCGTCGGATGAGTTCCGTGACGGCGAAAGCCACCCGCTCGGTCAGCGTGCCGGCGGGCTTGCCGGGATAAGCGCGATTGAGGTTCCGAGCTTCGATGCCGGCCAGCGCCTGGCCCCCGGGGTTCACATAGAGGATCGGGTCGGGCCATTGATGGACCGGGTTGGTGACGCGGGAACCGAGGCGGAACCATCTCCGGCCCGACGGGGAATCGAGGGTGAAGCGCTGGGGACTTCCTTCCTGGGGATCGCTGTGTGTGAATCCGCTCCGGTTGGCCTGGGGTACAACGATAAAGGTTCCGGCCGCGACCCGCAGATTTTCAACCAGTACGACCGAGGCGACGAACCCGGCCGGCTCGTTGGGATGGGACCCGCCGAGAACAAGAATGCGGCCTCCGGCACGGGCGCCGGCGAAGACGAACACCTCCGTGTCGCCGGGCGTATTTCGGAGCGGCGGAAAATAATCGCTAAGCAGACGGCGGACGGTCAAACCGGGCGAGGGAAAAAGGACTTCGCTTTCCCGCTGGTTCAGGAAGTCCCGCCCGGCCAGAGCGCCGATCGCCGCCGCCGCGGCCAGCCAGAAAATAGCCCCAGAGATTTTTCTTTGGGGCGGCGGAAAAGGATCCTGTATTCCCGGTGTTCCGACGGGAGGCGTCTTCGGAGGGTGATTCATGAGCGGGCCTTATTGGATGAGGAAAAGACGCAGTCCGAAAAGTACGAGGACCAGGACGATAGCCGCCTGTTTCCAGAATTTCCGTTCCCGGAAGAGAGCCCAGACCAGATGGATGGTCACGTAGAAGACGATGAGGAGGTAGATGAATTTCATCATTAAATCAGCTTGTCCAGAAACGGGGTCAAGACAAGAACGCCGAGGCCCATGGCCAGGATGAGGAGCGCCGGGACGAGGCAGGCGCGCAGCACTTTGCCCAGATCTTTTTCGCCCACGACCTGGGCTGAAAACCGGGCCGCCATGGCCGCCGGCGGCATCAGGTCGCCGACGCCGACGATGGCCGACAGCGCCGCGGCCGTGATCAGGGCGTTTTGGTTGACCAGGGCGAGCAGAAACGGAACGCCCAGGACGGAGGCCGAGCCGAAGGCCGAGACGCCGCCAAAAAGCGGCATGCCCAGCCCGATCCCGGCGTAGAGAAGCGCGGGCGGAAGGGATAAGAAGGTCAGAACGGCGAAGCCGCGGGCTCCCGTCAAGGTCATGACCTGAATGAACATCCCGACCCCGGCCAGGATCGACAGAATCGGCAGGGCTTCACCAATCGCAGCCTGGGTAGCTCGGAAAAAATTGAAGCGCCGCCCGGTTGCTATCCCGGCCAGGCTGCCGATCATGAATACCGCCGGCAGGCCCAGCTCGGAAACGCCGGGAACGCGGAGGTTTTGCAGGACGAGGAGCAGCAGAACCAGGAGGAGCGGGATATAAAGCCGGAATCCGTAACGCTTTCCGTCGAAGGCCGGCAGGAGGGCGCGCATTTCCTCGGCGCTCACCGGACGGATGTTGCGCCATCCGAGTCCCAGGGCCAGGATGACGGCCAGGGGCACGACGATGACCAGAAGCGGAACGGTAAACCCGACATAGGGCATGTCCACTCCGGCCCCCATGATCATGACCAGGATGTTGACCGGAGGCGCGATCATGCCCAGGATGGCTCCCGTGGCCAGGAAAGCGGCTGTCTTGAGCCTCGGCAAGCCGAGTTTCATCAAGACGGGGGCGACGAGGGGGCCGGTGCTGAGCACCGCGGCCAGCGAGGAGCCGGTGATCATGCCCGGGAACATCAGGAGGAGCATGGCCGTGAGGAGGAGTCCGGATTTTGACCCGTGAAACGTCCGCAGAAGCGAGGCCGTCAAGCCGTCCAGAAGCCCGGAAGCCTGGAGCACTTTCATGTAGATCATGGCCGTGGCGATGATGAGGATGATGTCGAAGAAGCCGAAGGCGCCCTCCACGAGATGACGCAGGGCGAATCCGTGCCCGTCGGCGAGCGCTCCGGCCAGGGCGGCCGCGGCCAAGCTGAGGCCCAGGGGGAGCTTGACGGAAACGGTCAGGACGATGAAGACCGCCGTCATCAGCAGGAGGATCAGCGGTTCGGACATGAATTATTTCTTGAACGCGCTTTTGAGCGGGCCGACCGCATCCAGGGTCTTGTCTACTTCCTGGAGGACAAGCCCATTGTCCTTGCAGATATTAGTGAATAGGCCGTCTTTGTTTCCCGACTTGACGACGATCACCATCCTGGCCGAGGGCAGGTATTCCGCCGCCATGGCGTCGGTGAGTTCTCCGCGCCGGGATTCGCCGCCCAAGTGCATGGCCAGGACGGGGATGCCTTTGGCCTTGGCTTCAGCCAGCAGGGTTTTAACCCGGCCTTTTTCCTTTTCCACATCCAGGCCGGCCGCCCCCAGGCCTTTCATGCTGGCGCCGAGGACGAGGAGCAGGGTTTTCCGGCCGGCCAGGTCCTTCGCTTCCGCCGCTTTGACCAGGACGGCGTCGAGCTCGGCCTTCTTGCACAGGACCGCGGCCAGTTGGACTTCGGCGCTTTGTCCGGCCGAGGTGATGAGGATCGGCCCTTCAAAAATCGGAGGGAGTGTTTGAGTCTGAAGCGACGGGACCGGGATGACGGCTCCGCCGATGAAGAATGCAAGGGCGACGAGAATTATTTTTTTCACGAGTAACTCCTTCTCAGAGCGTCGCAACCGGGTTTGAGCCGTCAAAAATCCAGGCTCCATTATAGCCGGGGCCGAGCTGTTTGCAAAGGCGGAGTGCTTGGTCGGGTCAAGACGTTCGAGGGAATGGACGGAGTCCAAGCTGACCAACGGCCAGAAGGCTTAGATATTGAATTTATACCCGACGCGACGGACGGTTTTAATGAGGACCGGCGAGGAAGGATCCGCTTCGATTTTGTGCCTAAGACTCAGGATGAAATTGTCCACGGTGCGGGCGGTGCCTTCGAACCCGAATCCCCAGATCCGATCGAGGATGTCGTCCCGCCGGAACGCCTTTCCGGGGGAACCGGCCAGCAAGGCTAAAAGGTCGAATTCCTTAGCTGAAAGCTCGATTTTTCGCCCCCCGAGCGTTACTTCGCGTCCGGGAGGATCGATGACCAAGTCCCCGAAAACCCACTGGAGATTCTTCCGCTTTTCCGCCCGCCGCCGCCGCAGCAGGGCTTCCACGCGGGCGAACAGCTCGGACAACTCAAACGGCTTGGCCAGATAGTCATCGGCCCCCAGTCCCAATCCTTCGATCTTGCTGTCGGTCGAGCCGCGGGCCGATAGGATCAAAATCGGGACATCCCGGCCCTTGTCCCTCAGTTCGGACAGGATGTCCAGACCGCTGTAACCCGGCATCATGATATCGAGGACGATCAGGTCCGGGCCGGCATCGAAGGCCAGCTTCATTCCCTCGTCGCCGTCGGCGGCCGTCAGGACTCGGTACCCGCGCAGCTCGAAATTCATGGCCAGTCCGCGCCGCAGGGCCCGATCGTCCTCGATCACCAGGACGGTCTCGCGGCCCGCTTCCGCGGGCCGTTTTCCGGATGGCATCATCATTGGGGAGCGTCCACTTGTACGGCGGGCAGACGAATGACGAAGAGACTCCCTTGGCCCGTCTCGGACTCCACGGAGATCTCCCCGGCATGCAATTTCACCACATGCCGGACAATCGCCAATCCCAAACCGGCGCCGGGCGCTTTGCTCCGCAGACTGGTTTCCACCCGGTAAAACGGATCGAAGATTTTCTTCAGGGCCGGCCGAGGAATACCGATGCCGTTGTCCCGGACCGCGATGGCGACGCGCCCGTCCTCGTCGAAAGCCTTCAGGCTGATCTTTTTGTCCCGGCCGGTGTATTTGTAGGCATTGACGAGAAGATTCAGGACGATTTCACCGATCGCCTGCCGGTCATGCCGAACGGGAAGCGCGGTGCCGATTTCGACCGACAGACCGGCCTCGGCCGGAGGTGTCATTCGGGTGAAACGAAGCACGGCTTCCTCCACCGCCGGCCGGATGGAGCCCGTCTGCATATCGAGGACGTCGCGATCCCGGGCGGCCATGCGCCAAGTCAGGACCCGATCGATCATCGAATCCAGCCATTCCGTTTGCTGAAGGATAAGGCGCAGACTCTCCTCGGTCCTCACCGGGTCGTCCTTCAGCAGCCCGCTCAAGAGTGATTCGGTGTACATCCGAACGGCGGCTAGAGGAGTGCGCAGCTCGTGGGAGACATTGGCCAGCAAATCGGCCTGGAGGCGGGCCAGGCGGGCGCGGCGTCCCAGCAGGACGGCCACCACGACTGCCCCTCCGATGGCGGCCGAAGTAAAACAGACGACCAGGATGCCGAACAAAAGACTGATGGAGGATCGGCCGAGTATCAACAATAAAATACCGGCCGAGGTCGAGAGAAAGACCGGTACGATGACGCCGACGGATAGGGTCACCATCGGACCGGTCATCCTCATCTGCCGGTTGATCCGCTTGAGCTTGGCTGGGACTGGAGTGGCCATGGAATCCGCTCGCCCTTCCCGATCGATTATCGGAGACCGGAATCCGGGGAGTACGCCTCTTCCGCGACCCCCAAAAACGCCGCACCTTCTTGTACCGCGTTTGGGCCTCGGAAGCAAGGCGGGGGCGCAGAACGACCGGGCTTTCTTTTTTGCGCCACAAAGACAATTTTTTCCATAATCTCATAATTGGATTGCTTTCGCCCAGGGGGTACGTTAGGGGCTTCCAGTGTCAAGCCTTGAACAGCCTTGAACCTGACCCTTAACCAGCGCGGCGTAGGCGGCCGAGGCGAGTGGGGAATAATTCTAGAATTCGATGATCAGAATGGAGCGGGAGTCTATCGTCCCTAATTCAGTAACCTCATCGAGGACTGCGAAGCGCCGCTTTCAGCCGGTGCGCCGGGGTTTCTTGTCCGGCTGTGCCCCGCGAGCGCGGTTTTCGCAGCTCTATTCGCGGTTATTGACAGCGACCAAGGCCCCGGGCTTGCCCGGGGGAATTTCTGCAGTACTCGCTCGTGGTTTCAGGCCACGGGTGAGTGGCGAGCCGAAGGCTCGTCCCTTGACTATGCTGACCGGCCGGTTATATTGTTCCGGTACAATGGGGAGAATAAGTCCATCGTCCGGCGAGGGAATTCGCGAGGCCGCGGAAAAAATTCCTATCCAAAATAAACGTCTATCGTCAAAGTGGCGTATCCCAAGAGGGAGGATTCTATGAAACGTACAAAATCCTTCGATTCGCTTCTGTGGGGGATATTCCTAGCGGTATCGGCCGCCTTCCCCGTGTATCAGAAAGCCTACCCCGTCGTGACCTTGGTTCAGGACGGGGTGAAAACGATCACGAACCCCGACTATCCGAGGGACGGACGTTTTAACGCCAAGCTCACCGAGGAAATGTCCTGCGGCGAAGAGGCCCAGCCGGATACGGCGATGTTGAACAAACCGCTCGATCTCAAGGTCGACGATCAAGGCCGCGTCTACGTCATGGATTGGGGGGACATGCATATTAAAGTCTATGACGGACAGGGCCGTTTTCTCCGGACGATCAGCCGGAGCGGCCAGGGGCCGGGCGAGTTTGGAACGCCGGCCTTTTTCGCCTTGATGACGGACGGCCGGATCTGCATCCTGGACGGAGGACAGCGGCGGGTCACTTTCCTGTCGAATGAAGGGCGATATCTGTCCAGCTTTCCTTTCAAAGACTATTTCCGCAGCCTGGCCGTCGACGCCCAGAACAGGCTCTACCTAGCGAAGTGGGGATCGGTCGAAGAACCCAAATTATCAACGGAATCTCGGGAGATTCCTTACATCACCAGCCTTTTCCGAACGGACGATTCGGGGAAGGACCTGGTTCATCTCACCGACTTCCTGGGCGAGACGATGGTCATGAAGGCCATGAGCGGGGGCGGCGTTATAAGCAGCGGAGGGCTTTACATGATCATCTGGAACGTCAATCTCCAGGGCAAGTTCTACGGGGGTTTCAACGAGATCTACCGCTTGAGCGCTTATGGGACGGATAGCAAGATCGAATTCACTTTCGGACGGGAATTTACGCCCCTCAAGAACCCCCGGTATACGGGTCAAGTCGGCCAGAAAAAGACGCTCCCGGCGCTCGCCAGGACGATCGTCTTCGACGACGGGAACAATCTCTGGCTCGAATTGCACCGAAGCGAGGGAGCGAAAGGCTACACCTACGATGTCTTTTCGCCCGAGGGAATTTATCTGAAGCAAATCAAGATCGATCAACGGATCTATCAATTCAAGAACGACAAGATCTACAGCCTCGTCCGGCCCGAAGACGGATTTCCCTCGATCAAACGCTTCCGGATGGATCTCTCAAAGGAGGAAACATGAAAAAGCTTTCGGCGATCCTAATTCCTTGTCTCGGTTTGGTTCTGGCCTTGGTTTGGCGGCCGTCGGCGGGCGCTGCCGGCCAGACCGGCGCGGCCAGCGGGAGTGAATTCGCCTCGATCGAAAAATCCATCCGCGACTGCATCGGCTGGGCCAAAAACAAAGATCTTCAACTCCTCTACGGCGTCATCGCCAACGACGCGGATTTTCTCGAAGTCCACCCGGACGGCGCGGTCGTCAAGGGATTCGCCGATTTCATGAAGGCGGAAACGTTTTGGATGAGCCCCGATTTCAAGGCGATTCGGTATGAAATCAAAGACTTGAAAATCATGCTCTCCAAATCCGGCGAAGTAGCCTGGTTTTTCTGCCTCCTCGACGACATCAACGAGTATAAGGGCAAGCCCGCGAGCTGGGAAAACACCCGCTGGACGGGCGTTCTGGAAAAGAGGGACGGCCGGTGGGTGATGGCCCAGCAGCATTTTTCGTTCGCCGTGAAAGGCTGATCCGGCCGGGCCGGCGCGGGTGCTGCCCTCGATCCTTTAAATTTCAGTAATTTCAAGGACCACACTTGTTTCGGTGCCGGATGATGAAACCCGCAATCCGACTTTCATGAAGTAATCTCCCGCAGTTCGCCATCGGAAAATGTTCTTTTCCATAAAATGGAGCAGCCCCTGTGGGGCAACGACGAAGGGTCGTCCGGTTTGATTTTCGCGCGCCTGTAACATCATGTAATTACGGCTTGACATCCTGTATTTTCATGGTAAGCTTGATTCATGATCGAACGGCGCGATGTTGTCGCCCGAATCCGGGAAGCGCTGAAGCGCTCCCGCGTCGTCGCCCTGATGGGGCCGCGTCAAAGCGGAAAAACGACGTTAGCCCGAGGGATCGTTCCCTCGGATTCCCCGAATTATTTCGACTTGGAGGATCCGATCGGTCTGGCCGGCCTGGAACAGCCGATGACCGTGTTGAAAGAATTGAAAGGAATCGTCGTGATCGACGAAATCCAACGCCGGCCTGATCTCTATCCGCTCTTGCGCGTCCTGGCCGACCGCAAACCCCTGCCGGCAAGATTCCTCATTCTGGGGAGCGCCTCGCCCGACCTGAAGCATGGTTCGTCGGAGACGCTGGCCGGACGCTTGGAAACGGTAACGATATCCGGTTTTGGATTGTCCGAGACGGGCTCGAAGACCATGACCCGTCACTGGCGCCGAGGGGGATTTCCGCCGTCTTTTCTCGCGAGATCCGAGGACGCAAGCTGGATATGGAGGAAAAATTTCGTTCTGACCCTTTTGGAAAGGGATCTTCCCCAATACGGAATCCGAATCCCGGGTCCGTCGCTTTTGCGATTCTGGATGATGCTGGCTCATTACCACGGACAGATCTGGAATGCGGCCGAAGCCGCCCGCTCGCTCGGCGTCGATCAAAGCACGGCCCGTCGCTATCTTGATTTATTGGAGGGCGTCTATATGATTCGCCAGCTCCAACCGTGGTTCGCCAATGTAAAAAAAAGACAGGTCAAGGCGCCCAAAGTCTATTTCCGTGATTCCGGCCTTCTCCATCAGTTGCTGGGCATTCGGACGGAAAAGGATCTTCTCTTCCATCCTAAATCCGGCGCGTCCTGGGAAGGATATGCGATCGAGGAAGTCATTAAAGCCGCTCGACCGGAAGAAGTTTACTTCTGGCGTACTCATACCGGCGCCGAACTGGATCTCCTGGCGATGAAAGACGGCCGCCGGTACGGCTTTGAATGCAAAAGAATGGATGCTCCGAAATTGACGCCCTCGATGAAAATCGCGTTGGAAGACCTCGATCTCGAACGCCTGATTGTGATCTATCCCGGGGATCGCTCTTATCCTTTACATGATCGAGTTGAGGCCGTCCCGATATCCGTATTGGCCGAATCCCGGCCGATTATCTGAAAGTGAGTGGCCGTCGGATGGGGCGGTTTCGGGATAAATATTTGGTCCGAACGAAAACGCCCCGCTACCGAAAGACGCCGCTCCTTCTTGCTCCGCATTTGGGCCTCGGAATCAAGGAGGGGACGCAGAACGACCGGGCTGTGCTAGGCCAGATACATGGTGGACACCCTAGGAAGGTAGGATAGGGGGTATGTACCCCCACCAAGCAACCTCCTATGGCGACCTCATCCCCGGCTCGGAGTTTATCCGGTCCCTGGCTCGACAAGGCACAATCTCGCGG
>CAZLAM010000135.1:0-40886 GCA_964557435.1 uncultured Eubacteriales bacterium | reverse complement strand
ACTGTATCACGGACACAGGATTTTTATATCTGCCGACGGTGACGGATCTGAATTGGAAGATTGAAGGGGCGGGGGATTTCAACGGGGATGGGAAGATCGACATCCTGTGGCGGAATTACTCGACCGGGCAAAACGTGGTGTGGTACATGAACGGGGGGATGAGCACGACATATTCTTATGATTTTCTGCGGGAGGTGACGGATACTTTTTGGAAAATTGCAAACCGCTGAAGCGCGCTTCCGGCCGCGATACACTTCTAATTTACGGTTTATTTTGATTGGGGAACCGGCCTAGGGCACTCCCCCTTAATGTTTTGGACAGGCTTGGGTGCCAGGAAAGCTCAGGGGGTTCTTCCTGATCTTCGGGAGGATGATTTTGATCGCCTTCTCGAGCTGGGATCGCGCCAGGCGATGACCGAGGAGGGGTGGTTAGCCGATAGATAACCGTCGAACCAGAGCATAATCCGTTAGATCAAAGCGCTTTGAAAGCGAGTCAGAAGGCACGGCTCACGGTCAAACCCAAGGCGAGGGATTTTTCTTCGTACAGCCCGAGGAGCCGAAAGTCCCAAATCGTCCTTGTTGAGGGAGGTGCAGAAGGCATTTCTGTGAGTTCCTGCGAAAGCATTGCTGGTATCCGGTATCTCATGAAAGCGTCCACCCTGAAAGGGGGAAGCTTAACGCTTGCGCCAGTGGAAACAAAGAACGCCGCTCGATTCGGAAATAAGGAATTGACCACGCTATTTGGAGCAGGAGAAGGATCCGTGTTAAACCCAACCCGGATCGCCCACGTCCGGAAGCTGACTTCCGCCCCGAGCTTGAACTGGAGGGCGTCCCGCACGAACATCGGCATCTGATCATTGTCCCGTTCGCTCATGTAGGAGGTCCAATCGGCGTTTTGATACACGGTCTGGATCGCCGGCAGACTGGACCAGCGCGTCCATTCGAGATCCGCCGTTATCATTAGGGCCTTGATCGGCTTTCCGGTTATCCCCGCGCTTGCATTCATCGGCCACTCAATGTCCTTACGAATGGCGCAAGCATTCTCGATGTTTCTTCGCAGGGTCATGCTCAGGACGGGGAATCCTTCCATGCTCGCTTCACCTCGGAATCGGATCTTGCTCGGCGTCCGAAAAACGACCCCAATGCTGAAACGGTCACTGGGCCGGAACAGGAGGCCGAGGGTGGCTCCGACCCCCCAGCCCGTCGTACTTTCCGCATATTGGCCAAGATCGATCTCTTGAAAATAGGGAGGATCGGGAAAAGGCGCCAAAAAATTCCCGCCATACCGGTTGAAACCAAACCTCCCAGCATTCAATATCAAGGAAGCTCCGATAGCGAAATGCTCATCGATCCGATAAGCCAAGGCGGTAGAGATAGACGTAATCCCGACCCGACCTGACCATTGGATATCCGGTCGGTTCGCGGTCAGGGGCGAGAGATCGGTGCCGCTCCAACGGGTTTCAGAGTTGACGGGATGATACACGCCAAAGCCGCCAACCCATCCTTTTCCAAATGGAATGACAACGCCGACCAACCCGAATCCTAGGGTGTTCCGCGACGCCCGACTCTCAATGTCCGGCCGCCGCTCGTTTCCCCATGATGCCATGCGCAGTCGCATCGTTTTCCAGGAATAACTCTCTTCACATGACAGGCTAATTTCTCGTCGTTGGGCTCCTGTCAGCCCCGCCGGATTCCAGTAAATCGCACTCGCATCATCCGCTAATGCCGTGAAAGCCTCACCCAAACTGCTCGCTCGGCTCCCCGGTCCCACGATACGCAACCCCTGAGCCGACCCCTTGCCTTTGAGGACAATCATGATAAACAAGGCGAAGAGAAACGTTTGCGATGAACACCTCCGCGAACGAAAGGCCATCATGGCTTTGTTTCTTTAAGAGGAAATTCCTTTTTTCCCTCGAATAGTCTATCGCATTTCAGGGTTGAGAAAAAGAATTTCTTTGAGATCTGCGAAAGCTAAACGGAAATGGCCCCTTTCTCGAGGAGGTGGGCGGGAGGGAGATGATTCCCTTGAGCAGGTTTAGGCAGCCACCAAAATAATCCCAGAAAGAGCCATGCTGGAGTTGGGGGGTCGGTAGGGATTTTGGGAGCGGCGACGCATTAAAGTTGAACTCCCGGTACAATAGCCTCCAATTTTTTCCCCCCACCTTGTGCGCCATCCTCATCGTCGGGTGCAAAGTTTTGCCCACCGAGCATAGCACTAGCAATACTCCATATAATGATAAACAACCGTTTAGCCCTCGCCATCGTGGGCTCCTCTCCTAGATTCAGAGGAGCCAAGATGGCCGAAATCATTCACTTATCCGCCGCCACTTCGCTTTTTAGAAATTCCGGCCCTGGCCGAAAAGCGGCCGGATTCGACAAGAATACGCATCCAGCGCGCCCTCTTCGATTTCGAAATGATTTTGGGGCAAGTCATTTCTTAATACTTGATCGCCGGTTGAAACGGTGAGCCGACGGCGATGATATCAAAGCCGGAGTTTTGCAGGTCTTTATAGAGATGCGGGAGCATGCGCCGGCCATCCATGATGAGAGGGCGCTTGGATAAACCGCGAAGCAGATCGCCGAGGCCGCGGAATTGGGGCCAGTCGGCGGCGATAATGACGGCGTCCGCGCCGGCAATGGCCTTGGCCTCGGACGGGAAATACCGCACCCGGTTGGAAGGGGGGTGGATTTTCCGGAACGATTCCATGGCCGCGGGATCGTAAATCCGGAACTCGCGGACGCCTTTCTCCAGGAGGGCGGGCACGATGTCCAGGCCGGGAGAGTGGCGGACATCGTTGGTACTGCGCTTGAAGGCGGCGCCCAGGAGGGCCACGGAACGGCTTTTCCACACGAAGCCGGCTTCGGATTCGGCCCGGGCTAAAAAACCCTCGAGCTGGCGGCGGTTGGCCAGGTAGGTCTCACGGACGAGGAGGGGGGATTTGCCCGCTTCCTGGAGCTGGGCAGCGAGGGAGCGGGTGTCCTTGATCAGGCAGGAGCCGCCGGCGTAGAGGCTGTTGTAGAGGCCCCAAGAGCCGATGCGAGGGTCGGAAGAGAGGATGCGGCGGATGTTTTCGAAGCCCAGGTCGGGAAAAGCCTCGCAGGTACGCCCGATGACGTCGAAGCAGACGGCCAATTTGCTGAGCAGGGTGAAATTGGCCAGAAGCTTGCCGGCAGCCGCTTCCTTGGGGTTGACTTCGATGTAATTGACCCCGGGAGCGCTGACAAAACGCTGATAGACGCGACGCATGACGTCGAAGTCGCGAGCCTCCCAGGCGCCTATGATGACCCGATCGGGCTTGAGGGCCCCGGAGACGGCTTTGCCTTCAACGAGGAACTCCGGGTTGGAGACGACGCCGAAGTTGCGGACGCGGTTTTTTTTGAGGATCTCGGCGGTGCGGTCGACCATGTCGATGGGGACCGTGCTTTTATTGACGATGACGATATAGCGGGATTGGCGGCCGGCGTTGCGGCGGACGAGAGAACGGGCCAGGCGCTCGGCGGCGGCGTAATAAAAGGAGAGGTCGGAGGCACCCGTTTCGCCGACTTCGGGGGTGGGGAGACACATGAAAACGGCGTCGCAGGCGTCGAGAAAGCGCTCGACCTTGCGGTAGGCGGAGGTGAATTCGATGCGGTCGCGGCTGCGGACGAGGAGATCGCCCAGGCCTTCCTCGAAGAGACAGGTCTCGATGGTATCGCGGTCGCCGGATCCGAGCATGGCCACGCGGCGCTCGTCGATATCATAAACGAGTGTGCGATGGCCGGAGTCGGCGGAGACGGCGGCCGAACAGGCGCCGACAAACCCGGCGCCGATATAGAGGACGTTCAGGGAGGACAGGGCGCGGTGCTCGGAGGGCGTGGAGGAGGTAGAGGGGGCGGAAGCGGGAGTATGAGGGTGAGCGTGAGTAGCGGCGGTCACGTGCGGGAGTATATGCGGATGGTCATGAGGATGAGTATGGGCAGCCGCGCGGGCGGGGGTACGGCGAGACATCTTCACTTTTAGAGCGGGCATACCGGGCCTCCGATGTATCGAATCGATCAGGAGAAACGATTGGCGAAGATTATGTCACAAAAGAGGTCTGATTCTCAAGGGAGCGGTCGCCAAAAGTGTGCCGCCTGTGAAGTAACGGCCATAAGACTTTGCCGGAATCTCAAACATTTTCTTCATCACAATATTTTACGTTTGGCTGCTTTTTTGATAATCTTCGATTGCTCCATTGA
The DNA here is from genome assembly GCA_964557435.1 of uncultured Eubacteriales bacterium. Lineage (GTDB taxonomy): Bacteria > Acidobacteriota > Aminicenantia > Aminicenantales > UBA4085 > UBA4085. The sequence goes on along the minus strand of CAZLAM010000135.1, from coordinate 36,669 downwards.
TTCCTTAACTTTGAAATATTTATACAATTATACATAGCAACCAATACCGCAAATAAAGTAATAATTTGCGCGCGGTACGTAAACCAATGATGGATCTGGCTATGACTGGCCATTACGTTATACCAAATATACGGAAAAACGGATGTGATAGCGATCGGAACGAACTTCTTACATTCCGCCCACGGTTTTTTATAACGACACACAAGGGCTATCCAGACAATAAATATCACGACACACAGTCCGCACAGGATTGTATCGTATAATCCAAGTAAATTATAAATATTCTTGGCCATCACCCTATATCGATCCAAAGGATATTTTTCATTGCCAAACATACGGAAGCTTCCCGTAGAAAATGCATCCGCAAGTACATTTTGTTGCAGGATGGCAGATCCGATCAACCATTTAGCGATCCACGTTGCCCCATACCCGATACACCAAGACAATGAAGTTAAAAATAGCTTTTTTATTCCGGACATGAAACCAAAAGATTTTTGGTTTTGAATGGATAGCAATAAATAGATGATTAGAGGAATGCCCAATGTAATGAGTGGTGCGGTTAATAAATCAATAAAACTGGTTATCGACCCGATTACCAAGAAAAAAACGAGCATTTTATTGTCGTTTTGATTCTTGTCATAAGCCGTTAGCAACCAAATACAAAAAATAAACATGATGTTGAAAACGGAAACAAATTGAAGTGATGCCGGAATAATAAAAGCCTTAACGCAAAGCATGCTAATCAGAAAAAACAAGGCCGTAGGAAAATTGAATTTCTGCGCCAACAGAAAAAAAAGGCTGAACAATAATATCGCATAGACAAAAAGTATTACTATGCGGATTTGGATATATGACAAGAAGCATAGCATGGGTTTCAAGAACACCAAATATCCATGCCAATATCTGCTATAGCCTCCGCATGACATGGCATTTTCCAATACATTCAGGTCATTATTATTGCTAACCCTTTGGAGCATTGTTCTTTCTGTGAAATTATCAAGTGTGCAAGATTCATTGTTATAAAATATTTTTGGATATATGCCTTCGCTGTTTTCGATATATTTTATGGCATCCGTTGCGTTGCTTGTCATCTTTTCCGATGAAATACAAAACACGGCGATCATTGATAATGTGAATACAATAATTAAAGCAATCAAAATGATTAGACACTTTGCTATGATCGATAAATTATTGAACTTTTTCATGTGTTCGCTCCTTCTATAAAATTAGTGTACCACCCGTGATGTGACAGTTCCAGGGGGAGGCGGGCAAAATTGATGAATCGGCGGCGGTATGGTACAAAAGAGAAGCCCATGATAGACCGCCGCATCATTGCGCTCATCGCCTTGACCCTCCTTATATGCGGAGGCGTCCGCGGACAAGCCGCCGGGCAGGGGGTCACCGCCCGCGTGGGCGACATCATCGTCAAAGCCCAGCGCTGGGAACGCTTGGGCGATAAGATTCTGGCCGATGGAAACGTCGAGGTCCGTTACCCCGGCATCACCCTGTTCGCCGAACACGTCGAAATCGAAACCAAAACCAAGGATGTGCTGGCCATTGGGAAAGTAGTTCTGCATATCGTCAATCCAGAAAAAAACGCGGCGGGCGGAACCCCGGCAAACCCGGCGACAACGAATCCGACGGACCCCTCCGCCCCGCCGCCTTACACGCCGGCCGACGAGGTCATCAACGCCGAAAGCCTCGAATTCAACCTGGACACGGCCCAGGGCAACCTCAAGAAGGCCTTCGGCCTCCTCCAGCCGACGTTTTTCTTCCAGGCCGACTCGCTGGTGCGCAAGGACGGCATCGACGCCATGGAGCGGATGTCATTTACGTCCTGCGCCCAAACCGTTCCCCTGTGGCGGTTTTCCTGCACAAGGGCCAACCTGAAGAAGGATGAATACATCGAAATGTGGGGGGCCAAATTTTCCATAAAACGCGTGCCGGTTTTCTACTGGCCTTATATGCGCTATCCCCTCAACCAGGATAGGGCCACGGGTTTCCTGATGCCCGGGCTAGGATACTCGGGAAGAAAAGGGATTATTTTGTCCCAGAGCTTTTACTGGGCCATCGCCCGCAACGCGGACGCCACCTTTCAGGCCGATTATTACGGGAGCAAGGGCGTGGGCGGCGGGACGGACTGGCGTTATATATTCAACGAGGGGACGGGCGGCCAAATGAGCCTGTACTACTTCACCTTCAAGAAGGCGGAAGCGACGGCGACGGGCACGACGACTGCGGCGAGCGTCCCGACTCCGGACGCCTTGATCGTGCGCTGGAGCCACAATCAGCGCCTGCCGGGCGGGTTCGGCCTGACGGCGAACGTCGATTACCAGAGCAGTACCGACTTCCTGCGCGAGTTCGACAACAACTTCCAGCGGGCGACGGTGGCCAACCGGAGCTCCCAAGTCTTTCTGACTAAAAGCTGGTCCTTTCTGAGCATGAGCGTTCGGACGTCCCAGTTCGAAACGATCTTCCCGGGAGGCAACAACTCGCTCATAACCCGGTACTTGCCGCAGGTTAGCCTGAATTCTTTCACCATGAAATTAGCCGGCCCGGTTTATTTCTCGTTCGGCGGGTCATTCAGCCGTCAGCAGTACGGTTGGAAGGATGCATACGAAACCGGAACCCAGCTGCGGACGCAGACCCTCAACTTTTCGCCGGTCTTGCGCGCCCCCTTTTCGCTGGCCCCTTGGCTGAGCGTCGACACCTCGATTCATACTAATTTCAACTACTTCTGGCAGCGCTATGAAACACTTGCGGGAGGAGGAGGGCGGCAGGTCGTGAACGATCCCTTCCTGACCACCAACTACGGATTTAATGTGTCGCTTACCGGGCCTTCGTTTTTCAAGATATACGGCCAGAAAAGCGATCATCCGGTCAAACACCTCATCGAGCCCACGGCGTCCTACCGGTACGAGAGCCTGGTGGACAATCGCGACATGATCGTCAGCATCGGGGGATTCTTCCGCTACCACCAGCTATCCTACGGGCTGACGAATCATCTGTTCATGAAGGATGGCGGTATGGGCTCGACCAATCCGGCGCGTGAAATTTTCACCTTGGGGATCAATCAAATTTTCTACTTGGCCCCCGAGCAAGGCCCGCTGAGCTACTACCGGGTGGACGGGGAGGCGCCGCGGTTCTCCGAGATCTCGAGCTACTTGCGGTTCTATCCGACGGCCAAGATCAGCGTCGATTTCTCGGCCGGATATAATCCCTACTATAAAATGTTGTCCACCCTGAGACTGGGGGCCAACCTGGGATTGCCGACGGACGATTTTTTTCTGAACGTGAACTGGTTCAAGAGCATCAACGCCTGGCTCTTGGGCCCATACAAGGTCGCCAATATTCCCATCTCCTTCACGTCCCTGTGGGATCGCCATCAGGTCAGCTTTACCGGCGGGGCCAAGATCCCGAGGCTGAACCTCGAAGCGCGCGGGGAAGTCGACTTCAACATCACCGAGAAGAAGCTTCTCTTCACGTCCGGGGACTTCGTCTATCATTTCCAGTGCCTCGACCTGAAGGCGAGTATGAGAGTCTTTTTCTTCCGCGATGTACCCGACGTCCAGTTCAACTTCTCGGTCGGACTGGGCAACATCGGCAGCGCTTCGAACCTGCTGGGCATAAAGGATTAGGGGCCCCGAACGGGGCCCCGAACGGGGTCAGGTCTTAACATATAACATTTCTGGCGAGAGCTGACCCCCAAGAGTGATTTATCACCCCAGCAATAGTCCCTCCAAGTTGTCGCGGGTCAGCAGCGCGGCATCCTGCGGCCGTTCCAGGAAGGGACTGACGTCGTCGCGAACGGCTTGCATGTCCAAAGTCGCCATCCGCTCCCGCACCAACTCCCGCCAGGACCACGCGTCGTGGCGGCCGGCCCCCTGCGTCTGGTCCAGCGCGTTCTGAAGGAGAGGCAGATTCGGCGTCACCGGCGGACGTTGGGAGAGGTACCACATCAGATCGTACCAGTCCCGTCCCTTGGCATACTTGCGGGTGATGGCCGCGTGAAGTTTTCCCGCCAACTGCGACGGCAGGTCAAAGTGCTGGAGAAGGAAGGTCACGTGTCGTGTAAAAAGCCGGCGTTCGCAACGCCCGCCGGCCGGCGGACGCACGTCAATTTCCACTTTGATGGCGAGTTTCTGATTCGGCCGCGCCGACAGCCCCGCCTCCTGAAGAATCCCGGACAGGCGCACCCACCCCGTGTGCACCGTCTGGCGATCGTTCCAGGTGACCTCCGGATTAAACCCGGCCAGCGTCAGGTCTCGCTTCACCTTGGCCATCCACTCCCGGCCGGCATAGCCCTCGACGGAGACCATTGAAAAGTCCAGGTCCTCCGAGAAGCGCGGCAGACCGTGCAAAAATCGCAGGGCCGTACCCCCAACGAAAGCCAGGGAGCGGAATGCCTCGCATTCGTGGAACGACCTAAGAACGAGAGTTTGCAGGTACTCACGCAGCCGGTTGAGGGCCTGCCCCGGATCCGTCACTCCGCTGATCAGCGCTAAGGCCTGCTCCTTCATAGCATCACCATGTCCTTTTCCTCACCGTCGGCAAGTTCCAGCCACCGTTGGACCGCCCGATCAAGGCGCGGGCTTCGGAACCTATTGGCGTACTGCCTGAGCCGGGCTTCTCCAACCAGCGCAATATGCTGATAGCGCATCTCCTCCAGACGGGCGGTGGTCCATTCACCGGGGGTGAGGTGCCAATGATCCAGTAACGCTTTTTCGGGTTCCGCGACCACAATATTCACGCCTCCGTAGGACTCCGTCCGGTAGCCGAAGAAGCACTCCTGCTTGATGTTCCGGTAATCGAAAACCCCGAACGCGTTCTCGAATCGCCGGGGAGGGCGAGCGGTCACGCTCGTCAACCAAACCACCCGTTCCGGAATGAGGTCGTAAAAAGCCAAAGCCCAGAGTCCGCTCAGGTAGGAGGGCCGATAGAGTTCGCTTGCCAGTACCGCCGGTGTGAGAGGCGTGAGGAGAGGGGACTGAGGGGGCGGCGCGAGAGGCGTGCGCCGATACATCTCGGCCAAGGTATAAATCCCGCGACGCAGGCCGATGACCTTGCCCTGTTTCATCCAGCGGGAGAGTTGCACCCGGATGACCTCCCGCCGGTCATCGAACGCCTGAACCAACAGGTGAAGATCAAAGCACGGCATGGTGCCAGTCAATTTCAATAAAGAACCGAAATCCATGCGCGTACAATAACATATATGTTATCTATTGTAAACAAACACAGGAAGGGGTCAAAGGGGTCATGCCGCTGGCTTTTCCGGCAAGTCTCAAGATTCGGTTCGCGAATCTTGAGGCAGACCGGATTAAATCTGTCAAAAGTTAAGACCTGACCGCTTTTCGGACAAAACGGATTTCTGGCGTGTGTCTACCAACCTCGCGAAGCGGATCTACGACCAAGGAAGATGAATGGGCAGGGGGCGGCAGTGTCAAAAATATCCTGTTAAAGTCAGGTTTTTCACTGAAAAAAAGAAATGGTAATTGTTAAGAAGTTGACGGGGCACCAAACGGGGCTATGCATTAAAACCTTGCCCCTGATATTTCAGTGACACGGCCGTCGGCCAGGAGGTAGGTTTTCCTGGAGCGCTCGCAGTGGGCGATCCCCTCCCTGTCGAACTGGAGCCTTTCGCCCGCTTCGCTCATCCAGCCGACGATGCGGGCCGGGTTGCCCACGACCAGAGCGAAATCGGGCACGTCCTTGGTCACGACGGCGCCGGCGCCCACAAAGGCATAGCGCCCGATCGAATGCCCGCAGACAATGGTCGAGTTAGCGCCCAGCGAGGCTCCCTCACGGACGATGGTGGGGCGATAGAATTGCGCGCCGACTTGGGGATACTTGCCGCGCGGAACCGGGACATTGGTGAAGACCATCGACGGCCCGCAGAAGACGTAGTTTTCGAGGACGACACCCTCGTAAACCGAGACGTTGTTCTGGATCTTGACGAAGTCACCGATCGTCACATTGTTGCCGATATTGACGTTCTGGCCCAAGATACAGGCGCGTCCGATGCGGGCGCCTGATTGGACATGCGAAAAGTGCCAGATTTTCGTCCCCTCGCCAATCTCCACGTCGTCGTCGACGTAGGCGCTTTCGTGAACTGTGAATTTTTTGTCGGTCATGACGAGCCCCCAGCTACCTCAATCGATTTTCATTCCATGGGCGATTATATGCGGGCCGGAGTGGCCGCGCAACCACTTTGGGGTCAGGTCTTAACATATAACATTTCCATAAAATGTCAGTAATCATCGGAAAAAAACGAATTCAAAGTCAATTTTATTTTTTTTGAAACAAAAAGTCAGCAAAAAAAATAATATTTTGCGAAATGTTATATGTTAAGACCTGACCCCTCCCCTGACATCAGATGGACTTGTAATATTCCATCAGGATTTTCAGGACTTCGGGGCGGCTGAATTCGACCGGAGGCAGCTCCCCCGCCGCCAGCATCTCGCGCAGTTTCGTCCCGCTGATCATCAGCCGGTCGGCGGGCGAGTGCGGGCAGGTCTTGGTCGAGGCCATACCGCCACACTTGAAACACCAGAACGTCCAGTCGATGTTCAGCGGTTTGATGGCCAGTGCACCGGCCGGAATCTCCTCGAAAATCTTCTGGGCGTCGAACGGCCCGTAATAATTTCCCACGCCGGCGTGGTCGCGGCCTATGATGATGTGCGTACAGCCGTAATTCTGGCGGAAAGCGGCGTGGAGTACGGCTTCGCGCGGGCCGCCGTAACGCATTTCCATCGGGTAAACTTTGAGGGCGACGCGGTCCTTGGGATAATAGCCGTCCAGCAGGGACTCGTAGCATTTCATGCGCACGTCGGCCGGGATGTCGTCGGATTTGAGTTTGCCGACGAGCGGGTGAATAAGCACGCCGTCGCAGATCTCGAGGGCGATCTTGGTGCAGTATTCGTGGGAGCGATGGATGGGGTTTCGCGTTTGGAAGGCGGCCACGGTCGTCCAGCCGCGCTGGGCGAAAATGGCCCGCGTCTCGGCCGGTCGAGCGTAGGCGGCGCCGTAGAGGGCGGGATAGGGCCCTTCGGAGAGGACGCGCACCGGCCCGCCTAAAAGCGTGTCGGGTTGAGCGTAGAGCTTGGTCACGCCGGGATGCTTTTCGTCTTCGGTGCGGAAAACGAGCCGGGCCTCGCGACGCTTGTCGTAGCCGTACTTATCGATGACGTTGAGGATGCCCATGAGTTCGTCGCTTTCGTCGTCGATCAGGGCGACGTCGGCGCCGATCTTGAGGGCGGCGGCGAATTCGGACGTGACGGCGCAGGTGATAGGCATGGGCCAGAGCGTGCCGTCGGCCATGCGCATCCCCTCGACGACCGGGTCGTAGTCGCGCTTGACCATGAAACCATCCAGCGGGCTGAAGGCGCCCGAGGCCATCATGATCAGGTCCGATGTCTCTCGCGAGGATAAACGGACTTGGGGAAGCGCGCGAGCACGGTCGACCAATTCGACGCGTTCGGCGCCGGCGACGAGGAGTGGTTTCAGCGTCCCGCCGAGCGGGGTTATTTGTATACTCATGTCATCTCCTATGGGATCCGTGAAGATGCGTAGCGGCTACGAGGCCCACGCGGGCCGAAAACGAGAGGCGTCATTATACCAGAAAACGGGCCGGAATTCGGGAAAACGCACCCGATTCGCCTACTTTTTCGTCAGGATTTCGACGATGCGGGCGGCCGCCCCGGTGCCCCCATAAAGCGGCGGCCGGGCGGCGGGAGGGCGGAAGGCCGCGACCGCCCCGACGATGGCCTCTGTGTCGGCCCCGACAAGCCGGTTCCAGCCGGCCTCGACAGTCTCCACCCACTCGGTTTCGTCGCGCAGGGTCAGGCAGGGAACGCCCAGCCAGTAGGCTTCTTTCTGCACGCCGCCGGAGTCGGTCATAATCAGGCGAGCCGACCGCTCGAGCCTGGCCATATCGAGATACCCGACCGGGTCGATCATCCGCAGGCGGGGCAGCGCGAGGTGAGGATCGCCGAGAGCGGCCAGCGTTTTCCGGGTGCGGGGGTGGACGGGAAAAACGATTGTTTCGGGGATCCCGGCGAAAGCCGTCAGGATGGCTTGCAAGCGGACGGGGTCGTCGGTGTTTTCGGCCCGATGGATCGTAGCCAGCAGAAATCCTCCCTGACGAAGGCCGAGGCGCTCCAGGATCGCGGAGCGCGCCGCGGCCCGTGCACCAACCGCTTCCAGTGCGTCGGCCATGACATCGCCGACGACATGCACGCCGACGGTAATCCCCTCGCGGGCGAGATTAGCGGCGGCATTTTCGGACGGGCAGAAGAGGAGCGCCGCAAGGTGGTCGGCCACGACGCGATTGATTTCCTCGGGCATGCGCCGGTTGAAGCTGCGCAGACCGGCTTCGACGTGAGCCGTCGGAATCGAGAGCTTGGCCGCGGCCAGGGCCCCGGCCAGGGTGGAATTCGTATCGCCGTAAACGAGGACGGCGTCCGGCCGCTCGGCCAGAAGAATCCGCTCGACGGCCGCCAGCATGGCCCCGGTCTGCTCGCCGTGGGAAGCCGAGCCGATGCCCAGGTGATGATCGGGCGCGGGAATGTCCAGTTCTTTGAAGAAGACATCCGACATGGACGGGTCGTAGTGCTGGCCGGTATGGATCAGGATTTCGGCGTGGAGTCCGGAGCGGCGCAGGGCGCGGCAGACCGGAGCGGCTTTGATGAACTGGGGCCGGGCCCCGACGACTGAGGCGATCTTCATCGGCGATCCTTTGGCATCGGCGGGAAATTTGCGGGCGGCCGCATCTCCCCGTAGAATATATTTATTGTCGTCGACTGGCAACTTATCTCCGCAAATTGCCGACAGGCCTTTTCTTCCCGGCACGATATCCGGATCGCCTGCTCCTGTCGGAGGTTTTGGGTTGCCTCCTTCGAAGTCCTTCGATGTCGTTGCCGCGGGGCCGGGGTTGTGATAAATTTCACTCGATGGCGAGCACTAACCCGCAGCCTATGAGGAGAATCCCATGATCGACGGCGTGAAGATAAAAAACCTCAAAGTGGTTCCCGACGAGCGCGGGCGTCTGATGGAAATCCTGCGAGCCGACGACGAGATCTTCGAGGCCTTCGGCCAAGTCTACATGACGACGACGTACCCGGGTGTGGTCAAGGGCTGGCACAGCCATGCCGCCCAGGACGACAATATCTGCTGCGTCAAAGGCATGATCAAGCTCGTCCTTTATGACAGTCGCGACGGATCGCCCACCCACGGGCGCATCGACGAATTCTTCATCGGCGAGCACAAACCGATGCTCGTCCATGTCCCCAAGGGCGTCCAGCATGGCTGGAAGTGCGTCAGCGTCGAGGAAGCGTTCATCGTCAATATTCCAACCAAGGCCTACGATTACGCTCATCCCGACGAGACGCGCCTGCCCGCGCACGGCGGCCCGATCCCCTACGACTGGACGCGCAAAGACGGGTGAGCGGCGAAAGCGGAAGCGGAAGATTCCTTGCGATCGTGATGGTTGCGCGTAAGTCGGCGAAAGATTTTGCGGAGCGATGGATACGAACTTAATATGGGATACGCATCGATGAAAAGAATTTTTTGAAGGAGAGGAAATGAATGAGAACGACGAAAAAAACCGCGGCGCACCGCGAAGACAAACAAAAACCGAGAGTGAAAGCGGCGAATAAGCCGGGCCGCCCCGGCGCAGGTGCAGGCGCGGGCACGGAGATTCCCGCCCCGGAACGCCGGCTCGACGGAAGGTCCCTGCTGGTCACCGGCGGGGCCGGATTCATCGGCAGCAACTTCATCCACTATCTGCTGGATAAATACAAGAATATCCGCATCGTCAATCTGGACAAGCTGACTTACGCCGGCAACCTGGACAACCTGGCCGACCTCGGCTGTGACACCCGCCACGAGTTCATCCAGGGCGATATCCGGAACGCCGCGCTCGTCCGCGGCATTTTGCAGCATGTCCAGGGGGTCGTCCACTTCGCCGCTGAAACGCACGTGGACCGCTCGATCCTGAGCGGCGGCGAGTTCGTCCTGACCGACGTCCACGGGACCTACGTTCTGCTCGAGGCCGTGCGTAACGCGCCCCAAATCGAATTTTTTCTCCACGTCTCGACCGACGAAGTGTACGGAAGCCGCGACGAGGGCTTTTTCAGCGAGACCGCGCCGCTCAACCCGTCCTCGCCGTATTCGGCCAGCAAGGTCGGGGCCGACCGCCTGGCCCACGCCTTTCATGTAACTTATGGAACGCCCATTCTGATCGTCCGGCCGAGCAACAACTACGGCCCGTTCCAATATCCGGAGAAATTCATCCCCCTGTTCACCACCAACGCCATGGAGGACCGGCCCCTGCCGCTCTACGGAAAGGGGCGGAATGTGCGCGACTGGCTGCACGTCGAAGACAACTGCCGGGCCATCGAGACGGTGATTGGGCGGGGCGAGGCGGGCGAGGCCTACAACATCGGGGCCAACGACGAGCGGGAAAATATCGAAGTGGCCAAGAGAATCGTTAAATTAGCGGGGAAGAAAGCGGACCTCATCAAGTTCGTCCCGGACCGGCTAGGGCATGACCGCCGGTATGCCGTCAATTGCCGCAAGATCAAGGCCCTGGGGTGGCGGCGTCAGGTCGCGTTCGAGGAGGGCCTCGAGCGGACGGTGCGGTGGTATATCGAGAACGAGGCCTGGTGGCGGAAAATCAAAGAAAAAAGCGCCGAATACAAGGCGTTTTACGAGCAGTATTATAAAGACCGGAAATAACCCGGATGGGGTCAGGTCTTAACATATAACATTTCTCAAATTACGTAGCTATTGATTGCTTTTATTGGAAAGAACTTTTTTATTCTTCTTAGAAAGACTGCACAAAAAACTTGGATCTTTAGCGAAAAAAGCAATATGGGTTTGGATTAAAATAGAACTGTAAGACCTGCCTCAAGATTTGTTAACCGAATCTTGAGACGTACCCGTAAAAACCCGGGACACGACCCCGTTCGTATTACACGTGGGCGCGCCAGTAATCGAGCAGGTCGCGCAGGGTGCGTTCGAGGGGGATCCGCGGCAACCAGCCCGTCGCTTCGCGCAGCTTTGTGTTGTCCCCGGCCAGACAGGGGATATCGACTCTGCGCACGCGCGTGGGATCGACTTCGATTTCGATTTTTCGGCGGGACAAGCCGATCAGTATCTTGAGGATGCTCTCCAGGCTCGGGGCCCGGCCGGAGCAAACGTTATAGATCTCGCCCGGGCGGCCCTTGGCCATCAGGAGCGTGTAAGCCCGGACGACATCCCGCACATCTGAATAATCGCGCCGCAAAGTCAGGTTGCCGACGCTGATAACGGGATTGTTCACGGCGGCTCCGAAGGAGACAGATTTCCGGCCGGGCTCCCTGTCTTCGATCCCGCCTTTGACGACGGCATCGGGCGCGGGCGTTTCCCGACGAACCTTGTATTTTTCAATGAGGGCGATCTGGCGTGCCCAGTCCGAGCAGACGAAATCCGCGGTCTGGCCGGGTCCGGTATGCGGGAAGGGACGGGCAATCACGATCGGGATCTTCTCCTGAAGAGCGTAGAACTCGCTCAGGAGCTCGCCGCTTTTTTTGGTGAACGCGTACGGGCTGACGACCCGGCCATGATCCGCTTCACGGAGAGGGCGCCGGCGCGGAGCGAGAAACCCATAGACGTCCGACGAGCTGATGAACAGGATCCGGGTTTCCGGCACGTTGAGACGGACAGCTTCAAACAGGTTGTAAGTTCCGCGGAGATTCGTATCGAAGACCTCGGTCCGCCGTTCCCAGGACAAGCGCACTTGCGAGAGCGAGGCCAGGTGATAGATCCGGGCGGGCCGGATGGCCTTGAGGGCGTCGTCCACGGCCCCGCCGTCACGAAGGTCGAGGTGGACGAGGCGGACGTTGCGTTCGGCATCGCAGAGGTCGGTGCAGTGTTCCGGACGTTCCGGGAAGCACGAACCGAAGATCTCGGTCCGCGCCGAAGCACCACCGCGCATCCGGGTGTTCAAATGGGCAAGAAGGTGCCGCCCGACGAATCCCGTCGCCCCGGTGATGAATATCCGCCGAGTGGGGTCAGGTCTTAACATTTAACATTTCTCCAAATGTTCAACTGAATCTTGCATTTTTATTATTCAATCGTTACTTTTTGGCCTTCATGTAGAGAGAAATGTTATATGTTAAGACCTGACCCCAGATATATCATACCCGCTCACGCCAGTAATCCAATAGGTCGCGCAGAGTCTTTTCGAACGGGATGGTCGGGGCCCAGCCCGTCTGTTTGCGGAATTTTGTCGCGTCGGCCTGCAGGATCTGCACGTCCGACGGCCGCAAGCGCTCGGGATCGACCTGGACCCTCACTTTGACCTTGCTCATGCCCATCAACAGGTCCAGGAGCCCATGCATGGAAATCGTTTTGCCCGTTCCGATATTGTAAACGTCGCCGTCCTCAGCCTTTTCCGTAGCCAGCCAGTAGGCCCGGACCATGTCGCGCACGTCGGTGAAGTCGCGCTGGGCGTCGAGGTTGCCGACATGGATGACGGGTTCACGCTTGCCCTTCTCGATCTCGGCCACCTGCTTGGCGAAGTTCGAGGTGACGAACACTTCGCCGCGGCGCGGGCCGGTGTGGTTGAAGCCGCGTGTGCGGATGGCCCGCAGACCGTAGCTCTTGTAGTACTGGTAACCGAGAAGGTCCTGAGCCACTTTGCTCACCGCGTAAGGCGAAAGGGGCCGGAGGTAATTGGTCTCTTTCATCGGCACCTCGTCGGCGCGGACCAAGCCGTATTCTTCGCTCGAGCCGGCGATCTGGATGCGCGGATCGAGCTTGAGGGCCAGGATGGCCTCGAATAGGTTGATCTGGCCGATTGAGTTAATCTGGAAAGTCTCGACCGGAAGCCGCCAGGAGGTGGGGACGAAGCTTTGGGCGGCCAGGTGGAATATTTTATCGGGGCGGGACGCTTCCAGGGTTTTGCGCAGCGAAATCATGTCCTTGATGTCGGCCTCGTGGAGCTCGATCTTGCCGGCCAGATGGGCGATGTTGTCCATCCGACTGCGCCAGCGGACGATGCCGTGGATTTTCACGCCCGGGTGCTCGGCCAGGATGTATTCGGCCAGATGGCTCCCGGCGAATCCGGTGATGCCGGTGATCAGTACGTTCATATCGCACTCCTTGCTTATGCTATCTCAGGGGCATGCCCTTGGCTTTACAGGGCAAGTCCCGGGGTTTTTGCGGGGCAAGGCCTTTAGGCCTAGCACCGTGCGGGCCCCCGAAGGGGGTCGTGTCCTGGGTTTTTTCAGGGCTCGTCTCAAGAATCGGTTCGTGAATCTTGAGACAGGTCTTAACATCGAGCATTTCCCTGTAACCCATTTAATAAAATGGCCTAACAGCATTTGTCGGTCTGCCCAAGCCCGCCGGGCTTAGGGACCGGAAACTCCGAAAAATCGGTGCTAAACATAGCACAAAGTCTGCCAATTTCATAGATGACTGCCGAACCAAAGTCCGCCTCCTCGCCGATTATTTAAAAGCCCGCATCGAAATGCGAAAAAATCCCGTCTCCGTCGTCTCTCTAAATGGAGATCCAACCATGGCCCGACCGCTTCGCATCGCCTTTCCGGACGCAACCTACCACATCACGGCGCGCGGCAATCGCCGCGAAAGCATCTTTTTCAAGGACCGCGACCGATTCGTATTTCTATCCAAGCTAAATGAAACGATCGAGAAATTCTCCCTGGTTTGTTACGCCTATTGCCTGATGCCGAATCACTACCATCTTTTCCTGCGCACCCCCAAACCCAACCTTTCGGAGAGCCTCCACTACCTCAATTGCTCCTACTCAAACTGGCTCAAGACGAAATACAACCTGATCGGGGTCGTCTTTCAAGGCCGGTTCAAGTCCATCCTGGTCGAGGAGGAACGCTACGCCCTGGCCCTGTCAGTCTACATCCACCTTAATCCGTGCCGCTGGAAAATCGTCCCCAAGCCGGAGGATTACCCCTGGAGCAGCTGCCGAGATTACCTGGGGATGCGACGCCCTCAAGTCCGAAGCCTCGACCCATCCCGCGTCCTGCGCTATTTCGGCGAAACCGACAGAAGCGCGCGCGACGCGTACGGCTCGCTTCTCATCGAACGGATGGGAATGGAAAACCCCCTGAAAAACTCCTATCGCGGAATCGCTTTGGGGAGCGACACCTACATCGATCGAATTCGCGGGCTCATCAACGCCCGATCCGTCAGCCGTGAGCATCCGGCACATTTGCGCGACTCAATATCAATCTATCCCATTTCCACCGAACAAATCCTCTCCTCTATGTCCGCAATCGTAAAGCTCCCCATAGCCGAAATCCGGGCGAAAAAAAGGGACCGGCCGTATCGGCCGATGGGCATTTATCTCATGAAAAAGCATTGCGCCGCGGGGCTGAAGGAAATCGGCGAAATCTGGGGAATGGATTACGGCGCCGTAACCATGTCCGCAAGAAGGTTTGGCCAAACGCTGAACAAACATCCCGATTTGAGATCGCTGGTAAAGCGGATCGAAGCCGGATTTTCGCTCGACTCGGCCGAAAAGACAGCCGTTTTTTGCCCGGAGAATGCGCAAAAAGGAAGTGAAATAAAGGGAAAAAGGAGAAATGTTATATGTTAAGACCTGACCCCGTTCTGGTATTTCAGATCGAGCTGGTTTTCGATCACGCCCTGGCGCGCGTCTTCGATCGACTGGAGCATTTCCGCCGATACATCCCCCGTAATATACTCGCCGTCGAAGCAGGCGGCGCAGAAATTCCGCAGCTCGGGATTCTCCATCCGCACGGCCTTCTTTAGGTTGTCCAACGACTGGTAGATGACTTTGTCCGCCCCCATAAAAGCGGCGATCTGGTCGAAGTCGCGGTTGCGGGCCACGAATTCCGTGCGCGTCTGCATGTCGATGCCGTAAACACAGGGATGCCGCAGCGGGGGTGAAGTGGAGGCGAAATAAATATGTCGGGCGCCGCACTCCCGGACCATCTCGACGATGGCCCGCGAGGTCGTGCCGCGGACGATGCTGTCGTCCACGAGCAGAACATCCTTGCCTTTGAACTCGCGGACGATGGGATTGAGCTTGAGATGCACCGAGTTCCGGCGGGCTTCCTGGCCGGGCATGATGAAGGTCCGGCCGATATACCGGTTTTTGACCAAGGCCTCGCGGTAGGCCAGGTTGAGCGTGCGGGCGATCTCGATGGCCGCGTCGCGCGCCGAGTCCGGAACGGGCACGACCACATCGATGGGCAGTTCAAGCTTGCGGATGTCCTCGGCCAGCAGACTGCCCAGATGGGCGCGGACGCGATAAACGTTGGCGTCGTCGATGAACGCGTCGGGCCGGGCGAAATAAACCCATTCGAACAGGCACGGCGAATGGGGCTTGTCGGCCAGCTTTTCGATATGGACTTTGCGGTCGCGGTCGATGAAGATGGCGCTGCCCGCGCCGACGTCTTGGATATCGCCGAAGCCCATCAGGTTGAGCGAAACCGTTTCCGAGGCGAAGGCGAAGGCCGGCTTGCCGACGCCCTTCTTGACGCCCCACACCAGAGGCTTGATGCCGAACGGGTCGCGGAAAGCGACCATCCCCTGCTCGGCGATGTAGGCGACGACGGAATAGCTCCCGATCACGGTCCGGTAAACGCGCTGGACCGCCTCGAACACGTGGCGCGGCTCCAGGACGGTCGCGGTCCGATCCTCCAGCGACTGGGCGAACACATTGAGGATGCTCTCCACGTCGCAGTCGGAGTTTAGGAGGCGGTGATGCGTCTCGAACAGCGTTTTCTTGATCTCGGCGTAATTAACCACATTGCCGTTGTGGGCCATGATGATGCCGAAAGGCGAATTGAGCTGGAACGGCTGGGCATCCTCGCCCCGCCCCCCGCCGATCGTCGGGTAACGGGTGTGCCCGATTCCGATCGGCCCGGTCAGCCGATGGAGATGCTCTTCTTTAAAGACGTCCCGGACCAGACCGTTGCCCTTCTTGGTGTGAAACCGACCGTCATAGGTGATGATTCCAGCGGAATCCTGTCCCCGGTGCTGGATCCCCATCAAGCCTTGATGAAGATAAGGGAAAGCATCGTCGTTGACCCAGAGCCCTAGCACGCCGCACATGTTGGTTGTTCTCCAGGGGAATGTGGACTTTCAGTACGGCTTATTATATCACATCCGGCCCGTAAAAGCAGAGGTCTTGCCCCTCCAATCACCAATGGTGTATAATCGCTCTGTTTTTGTTGTTGAAAAATATAGATTTGCCGGAGAAACGGAAGGAGTTGTTCGCATGAAAAAAGTCATCATCATGGGCGCCGCAGGACGGGATTTCCATAATTTCAACACCTATTTCCGCGACAATCCCAATTTCCAAGTCGTTGCCTTCACGGCCACCCAGATTCCGGACATCGAAGGCCGCAAGTACCCCGCCGTCCTGGCCGGCAAGCTCTATCCCGAGGGCATCCCCATCTACGCCGAGGAAGAGCTCGACTCCCTGATCCGCAAATTCGCCGTGACCAAGGTCTATTTCTCCTACAGCGACGTCGCCCACGAGTACGTCATGCATAAGGCCTCCCAGGTCCAGGCCGCCGGAGCCACCTTCGTCCTCCTCGGCCCCAAAGACACCATGGTCAAGAGCGATAAGCCGGTCGTGTCCGTGTGCGCCGTGCGCACCGGCTGCGGCAAGAGCCAGACCACGCGCAAAGTCGCCGCCATCCTCAAGGCCAAGGGCCGCCGGGTGGCCGCCATCCGCCATCCCATGCCCTACGGTGACCTGGCCAAACAGCGCGTCCAGCGCTTCGCCGAGCTGGCCGACCTGGACAAGCACGAATGCACCATCGAAGAGCGGGAAGAGTACGAGCCCCACATCGTCAAGGGCATCATCATTTACGCCGGCGTCGATTACGAGGCCATTCTCCGCGAAGCCGAGAAGGAAGCCGACGTCATCCTCTGGGACGGCGGCAACAACGACTTCCCCTTTTATAAATCCGACCTGGAGATCGTAGTCGCCGATCCGCACCGGCCGGGCCATGAGATGCTGTATTATCCCGGCGAGACCAATTTCCGCCGGGCCGGCGTCATCGTCCTGAACAAAATGGACACGGCCTCTCCCGAGAACGTGGAGAAGGTCATGGCCAACATCCGCCGCATCAACCCGGCCGCCGTGGTCATCAAGGCCAACTCCGCCCTGGTCCTCGAAAACGGCGAACAGATCCGGGGCAAACGGGTGCTGGTGATCGAAGACGGCCCGACCGTCACCCACGGCGGGATGAGCTTCGGCGCCGGCTACGTGGCCGCCCAGAAGTTCGGCGCGGCTTCCATCGTCGATCCGCGCCCGGGAGCCGTCGGATCGATCAAGTCGACCTTCGAAAAATACAACCACCTGGAAAAGGTCCTGCCGGCCATGGGCTACGGCGAAAAGCAGGTCCGCGAGCTGGCCGCCACCATCGAACGGATCGACTGCGACCTTATCGTCAGCGGTACCCCCATCGACCTCAACCGGCTGTTCAAACCCCGCCAGAAAATGCTGGCCGT
This sequence comes from uncultured Eubacteriales bacterium, assembly GCA_964557435.1. Taxonomy (GTDB): domain Bacteria; phylum Acidobacteriota; class Aminicenantia; order Aminicenantales; family UBA4085; genus UBA4085. Next base: position 19,161 of record CAZLAM010000135.1, on the reverse strand, counting down.
GGGCTATGAGCTGGAGGAAATCGGCTCGCCCAATCTCGAGGACGTGCTGGCGAAATTCTAAACGGTAACCCACGAACATGGCCCCTGCAAAAAGACGGCTGGCGCTTATTGCCTTCGGCGGCAATGCCTTGCTCCGCGAGGACCAGAAAGGTCTGCAGGAAGAGCAGGTCCGCAACGCCGAAAAGGCCGCCAAGCTCATGGTGGGGGTGGCGGCCAAGGGCTACGAGCTCATCATCGTCCACGGGAACGGCCCGCAGGTTGGCAATCTACTCCTCCAGCAGGAGGAGGCGGCCAACAAGATACCGCCCTACACGCTGGACCTCTGCGACGCCATGACCGAAGGCTCGATGGGCTACATGCTGGAGCGAGCGATAGCCAACGAACTGCGGCGCCGGTCGATCGACAAGGATGTGACGACCATCGTCAGCATGGTCCTGGTCGACCGCAACGACCCGGCCTTCGAGAAGCCGACCAAGCCCGTCGGCCCTTATTACACCAAGTTCCGGGCCCAGGAACTGGCCCGCAAGAAGAAATGGACGGTGATCGAGGACGCCGGACGGGGCTGGCGCAAGGTCGTCGCCTCGCCCAAACCCATCGACGTGGTGGCCAAGTGGGTCATCAAAGACCTGGTTGAAGCCGGCCGCATCGTCATCGCCGCGGGCGGCGGGGGCATCCCGGTCATCCTCAACAACCGCGGGCTCTACGAAGGCGTCGAGGCGGTCATCGACAAGGACTATGCCTCCAGCCTCATCGCCCGCGAGGTCGGGGTGGACCTGTTCATCATCCTGACCGCCATCGATCGCGTCTGTTTCAATTTCGGCAAACCCGACCAGCGGGAACTGCCGGAAATCACCGTCGACGAAGCCGAGCGTTATCTCCAGGAAGGCCAATTCCCGGCCGGTTCGATGGGGCCCAAGATCAAGGCGGCCGTCGAATACATCCGCGCCGGGGGCAAGGAAGTCCTGATCACCGACGCCAATCACCTCAAGGCGGCCCTCCTGGGCCGCGCAGGCACACGCATTATAAGGAGCGGATCATGAACAAGGATTTCATCTCCATCCATGACCTCAGCCGGTACGAGTTCCACGAGCTGCTCGACCTGACCAAGGCCATCAAGGACAATCCCGACGACTACCGCAAAAAATTGAAAAATCAGGTCCTGGCCATGATTTTCGAGAAGCCGTCCCTGCGCACCCGCATGACCTTCGAGGTCGGCATGATCGAGCTGGGCGGTAAGGCCATTTACCTCAGCCCCAACGAGGTTCAACTGGGCAAGCGCGAGACGGTCGAGGACGTGGCCCACAACCTGGAGCGCTGGGTGGACGGGATTGTGATCCGCACCTTCGCTCACGACAATATCATCAAGCTGGCCAAAGCTTCGTCTGTACCGGTCATCAACGCCTTGACCGATCTCCTTCATCCCTGCCAGGCCATGGCCGACTTCTTCACCCTGCTGGAACACAAGGGGAGCCTCAGCAGCCTTAAGCTGGCCTGGTCGGGCGACGGCAACAACGTCTGCCACAGCCTGATGCTGGCGGCAGCCAAGGCCGTGGCGAAGATGGGGGTGGCCGTGCCCAAGGGCTACGAGCCCGACCCCGAAATCGTCCGCTGGGCCAGGGAAGACGGCCGAGATACGGGCTTCGAGTTGGTCATCACCGACGACCCGGCGATCGCCGTCAAGGGCGCCGACGCCGTTTACACCGACGTCTGGACCTCGATGGGACAAGAGACCGAGAAAGAAGCCCGGATCAATATTTTCGCCCCCTATCAGGTCAATGATGCCCTGATGGCCAAGGCCAACGCCGACGCCGTCTTCATGCACTGCTTGCCCGCCCATCGCGGGGAGGAAGTCTCGGCTTCGGTTTTCGATTCGCCCCGGGCCATCGTTTTCGACCAAGCCGAAAACCGCCTGCACATCCAAAAGGCGATTATGTTAACATTGATGGGAAAGAAAGAGAGCCATGGATAAGGACAACTCACTCGTCCTGGTCACCCCGGACGATCTTGCTTTCATCGAGGCGGAAGTCTGCCAAACAAGGCGGCCGTTCACGCTTCAAGAACTGACCCAAACGCTGGCTTTCCGCAAAACCGCCGGCCAGCGGATGGAAACGGTCAAGATCTACGACCCGACCTGCATCTATCAGGTCGGCGACTCGATCATCAACGAGTACGACGAACAGCTGACCGTGGGCTCCAAGGTGTACGAGACTTTCCGGGGATCGGTCATCCTGAGGGTCCTCCGCAAGACCGTGGACAAGACCCTCAACTGCGAGATGATGGAAGTCGACTATACGGGCGGCGGCGTTTTCCGCAAGTACGTCGACTACATGGCCAAGACCAAAACCCTCGTCCTCCTGCCCGCCAACATCGGCCTGACCGGGACGGAGCCCAAGATCATGGGACGGGAGTCGGACCCGCGGATCACCGAGCTCCCGATGACGGAACGGGACATCAAGATGCTGGAGCGGGCCCTGCGGTCTGCCCTGATCAAATCGGCCGCCTTCTTCGCCTGGGGCGACCGCTGGCAGCTCAAAGCCGACCCGCCGGTCGTCCCGGATACGACGATCAACGGCATCGAAACTCTGATCACCGAGTCGCGGCAATCAGTCGCCACGGCCGATCTGGTGCGGGCGTTTTTCGGGCTCGAGCCGTCGAGCGATCGGTTCGACATCACCTGCCTGTGGCTCAACCATCTTCTCGAGACCAAGCACCGCAAGGAATTCGTCCAGGTGTCGTTCGTCGAATGGGGCAAGTGGCACCTTAAAAGCGTCCTGAACTCCCTGCCCGAGGGCCTGGCCCTGGCGGCGCCCGAGTCCAAGCCGCCCGAAATCGACCCGGCCGATAAAATCGACATCTCTCCCTTCCATGAATTTCCCCTCAAAGTCTATCTGGGCTGGCGGGAGATCGTCTCGGGCGGAGTGAAGATCCCCAAGGGGTTCAACAAGGAACTCGCCCACTCGCGCGAATACATCCTGTCCAACGCCGAAGAGAAACAAAACATCATCGCTTATTTCTTCCCCCAATTGGGCTATTTCCTGGGGCTCAAGGATTATTTCGCCGCGGCCAACGTCCCCCAGGGCACCAGTATGACCCTGGAAAAGGCCGGCCCGGCCCGCTTCAAATTCTGGCTCAAGAAGTCCAAGAAGAAGATATCCGTGGCCAAAGTGGCCTACGACGCGGCGGCGGACGCCTTCGCCGACGCGGGCGAAGCGCCGACCATGTCCCTGCCCAACAAGATCATCTACATCGAACGCGACCAGTTGGCCAAGCTCGTCGCCCTCTACCCGGAGCGCGAAGGCAAAGATTTGCGCGAACTCCTGATTATGGTTTTCAAGACGTTCGGCATCCGTTCGATCGGCTCGGCGCTTCACTATCTGAGGGCCTACCACCTGGTCGACCTGCTCCAGCGCACCACTCAGGAGGACGTGGAAACGACACTCCTGAACACGCCGGACTTCATCAAATCGGACAAGAAGAAAGGTGAGTTTTACTTCCGCCCGGAACCGCCGGTCAAGGCAGTCGTCGTCCTGGAAGCGGCCCCCGAAGCGGCCGAGGGCGCGCCCGCCGTCATTCTCACCCCGGAGGAAATGGCCTTGGCCGATTCCTATGCCGAACATCCCGAGCCGATCGACGAGGTGGCCATCGCCGACGCCCTGGAGATGGAAATCTCGCCCGAAGAGGAAGCCCGGCGCGCCGCGCTGGCCGCCCTCAACATGGACCGCAGACCCGGCCTATCGATAGACAGGGGAGCGAGGCTTCCGACGACGCCGGCCGGGATTCCGCCCAAGAAAGAGAAAGACAAGAAGAAGATCAAGATCGAAAGCGACCGGCGGCCCAAGACCCGCAAGAGCGAACGCCGCGTCCTGAATGAATCGTTCGCCGAACAGGAATCGGAGAAGGACGCTCTGCACGCCATGAAAGACGCCGAAGAGGACATCCTGACCGAGCTCGGAGCGACGATTCCGGGACAGGACGAGGAAGACATCGCCGTCGAAACTCCGTCCGAAACCGCGGCCGAAGGCGAAGAAGTCCAGGCCGCCAGCGGCGCGAAGCCGACTGGGGGAGGATTCGGCAGCATGCTCGCCGACAAGCTCAAAGCGGCGCTCAAAAAGAAACGGGAAGAAGTCGTCCCCGAAAGCGAAGACGAAGTAGAGAAGAGCGGGGGATAAACCGGTGGGGCGCCGTTCGGCAAACCGCCGGCGGCCGGGGGCTGCGGTTCTGTTCGCCGTGATCCTTTGGGGGCTTTCCCCGACCGCCTTCGCGGAGAACAAGGATGCCGCGATGTGGACCCGTTCGCGAGGGACCATCACGGCGGAATTCGGGATCGATTCGCTTCAGCGCAAATTCTACCGGCCCCGATTCGATTTCTCCTGGCCGCTCGCCGTTATCGGCGGAGGCCGGGCCTGGCTGGAGATCGACTTCCTTCAGCGGATCAACGGCAAGCTCGGCGGGGAGATCGATTACTGGGTCAAAGCCGGCACCGAGAAGCGCATCGATGATGGGATCTCTTTCGACGCTTCACTCAACCACTTCTGCCGGCACCTGACCTCGACCGCCAATCCCTACGTCCTCAACCTCAACGAGGTCGTCGGCCGGGTCTGGGTGCGGGCGGACGGCGTTGAGCTGGGCGCCGGGTTTGGACCTTTTATCGGGGGAAGCCCCGGTTACGATCGGCTGATGGTCTTCGATTTCAACCTGCCCCGGTTCCTTCTGCCCGAGCTGTCCTTCGAAAGCGAGTGGAAATGGGTTGATTTTGAGGCCATCTACTATGACGCCGGGTTATCGGTCGGCCTGAGCCCGAGCATGGATGTATTCATCCGCGCCGCGCGCCACTACGGTTTCGCGCCGACGGCTTATCTGGGAATCCGCTTTCGGCCGGAAGGGGTGGACAACGATTATGTGGACGGGTTCGACACGGCGATCGGGATCTATCCTTTTTATAATGCGCATAAGCTCCTGGCGACGGGGGCCTACCGGCTCAATTTCATCCGGGAGGGCGACCGGAGGTTTCTGCTGGACGTCGATTTTCAGACGCCGCTCCTCAGCGGCGACGGTTTTTTCGCCCAGTTCTGGCCCGACCGCATACTTCACGCGGTGAGTGCCGAGTACGAAAAGCCCCTCCCCGGAGGGTTGTTTGTTTCCTGGTATGCCCGCTACTTCGTCGATATGCCGGTGGACAAGGAGGTGCGCTTCCGGTCCAGTCTATCCACGGGGCTGCTTCTCCGCAACCAGGCGGATTTCGACCGGCTGGATGAAGCCGTGCGGTTTGAAATCGCCGCCGGATACGATTTTGCCTTCGCCTACGACGTGCGGATCAAGCTCGGGGCCGGCGGGCGGGTGGGGAAGACGACAACGATCGGCGCTGAATTCCGCCTGGAGGCCAACGGCGAGCGACGGACAGCGGAAGGAAGGGCGTTCGCCTCGTTCGGCCGGGATATTGGGATCCGCCCGTTTATCGGAGTCCGTCAAATCAGCTACATCGCCGGCGGCCCCCCGCCGCCCGACTCGTTCCGCAACAAACTGACCTTTGGCGTCGGCTTTTACAAGTGGTTCTGAAGCTCCTCGGATATTAGATACGAGGAGTATACCCGCGCAGTCGAAGGAGCTTTTGTCCCCGGAGCGGGAATTTCGCGAAGAGGGCTGAAGCTCCTCGGGTTTAGATCCGTGGAATTTATCACCGGCCGTCAAGGGACAGGCCTGGGGCCGCCCAGAATTTCACGGATGGAGCCGTGGCGTCGGGTAACGCCCATCTCGTCCAGAAGTTCGAGGAGCGGAATGGCGAATTTGCGGCTGAGCCCGGTGATGGCCTTAAATTCGGCGATGGTCATTTCGCGTTTGTTCAGGGAACGGAGCTTCTGGGTGAGCTCCTCCAGCCAGCGGGCATGGAGGTAGAATCCTTCCTTTCCCTGGACGACGCGGCGGCGCTCGATGAGCAGGGCCAGCATCGACTCGAGCTTGGACGGAGTGAGGTTGAACTGTTCGCGGATGTCGTTTAACGACACGGCCCGGAAATCCCCGCCGAAACAGAGCGTTTCGAGCTGTTCGAGCATCTTCTCCTCGCGCAGCGGAAGCGCTTTTTGGAATCCGGCCAGGGCGAAGACCGTACCGTCCATTTTGATCCGCCCTTCGTGGACGAGCGTCTTCAGAGCCAGGCGGAGAATCGGAGGTGGAACGTCGAAGTGACGGGCCAACCGGTCCAGGTCCAGGCCGGCGTCTTTGGGATGAGTGGTGTGAAAGCTCTTGACGTAGGGCACGATTTTGGCGCCCAGAAAATCGACGGCATCCTTGGCCACGAGGGAGAGGGGTCCGAAAGACAAGATACGGACGCGCCCGGCTTCCTCGAGGCGCTGGGCCAGCGACTGAAGGACGGCCGGATCGAGGGGCAAACGGGCGAGGAGATCCTCCTCGCGGAGACCGAGAAGTCCCTGGTCGCGGACGAAGGCATCGAGCTTGACCATATCATCGGGATACGGCTCGGCGTTGCGGGGAAGCGGGGGGAGAGGCAACGACGGAGAGGGTTTCGCGGACAGCCCGGCGGATCGGCTCTTGCTCGGAGAGGCAGAAGTTTTCCTCGTGCGTGGGGCGGTCTTTTTCACGGGCGCCGGCATGGGTTCGTTCCTCTGGGATCGGATCCCTCGTATCGCCGATGCTATTGTATCAAATTTCGGGGGTCTTTTGGGGGTCAGGTCTTAACATATAACATTTCCATTTTTTGTGAGCTATTAGATGAATTATTTTGATAGCTACGAATTTCGTTTGACAAAATTTGGCCAGCATCTAAATATTCAATTATCGGATGGATTTTTATGGAAATGTTATATGTTAAGACCTGACCCCGGGACGAGGGTCATACGGCGAAGCAGCGGATCGACGGCGGCCAGGATAACCCGCATTTCCTGCCCCAACTCGAACTTGAGTCCGCTCCGTCGGCCGGCCAGGACCGCCGGCGATCGACGGGCAAAATAATCGCCGCCCAGGTCGGCATAGTGGACGAGCCCGTCGACGAAGTATTCGTCCAGAGACACGACCAATCCGGCCCGGTTCATATCGGCGACGATCCCGCTGAACTCCTCCCCCAATTTTTCCTTGAGGAGGCGGAAGATGCGCCACTCGACCAGCTCTTTCTCGGCGGCATCGGCGCGGCGCTCGCGCTCGGAGCAGATTTCGGCAGCGGCGGCCAGCAGAGGGACGTCCGCCTGGGCGCCCCGCATCGTCGCCTTGAGAATCCGGTGGACCAGAAGGTCTGGATAGCGCCGGATGGGCGAAGTGAAGTGGGTGTAATCGGATTTCGCCAGCCCGTAGTGCCCGATGTTCTCATCGGCATAGACGGCCAGGCGCATGGCCCGGAGAATCTGATTATTGACGAACTTTTCGGCTTTTTTCCCATCCACCGCCCGGACCGCCGCCTGCAGATCGGACGAAGTGATCGCCGACGCCGGGGGAAGCATGACTCCGAAATGGGCCAAGATCTCGCGCAATTTTTCGAGGTCGGCTTCTGCCGGTTTGGCATGGACGCGGTAGATCGAGGGGATCTCGAGTTTGCTTAAATGGGACGCTACGGCGACGTTGGCGGCAACCATGAATTCCTCGATCAGCTTATGCGCTTCGTTCTGGGCGAACCCGGCCACGCTGGTGAGCTTGCCCTCGGCGTACACGAGCTCGGGCTCAATGAGGTCGAAATCCAGACTGCCCTCGCCGACGCGCCGGTTCCGCAGGAGACGGGCCAGCTCGCGCATTTCCAGGAGGTCCGGGACGAGCGGGGCCAGGCGGAGGCTCTCTTCCGCGTCACCCTCGAAGACCTTGAACACCGCCGTGTAGGTCAGGCGCTCGGCCGTCCGGATGAGCGAAGGGTGAAATTCGGCCCGGACGACTTGGCCGGATTCATCGATCTCGAGGAGGGCCGAAAACGCCCGCCGGTCTTGGCGAGGGCGCAGACTGCAGACGTCGTTCGACAGCCGTTCGGGCAGCATGGGCAGGGTGCGGCCGGGGAAATAAACGCTGGTCGCGCGGGCGTAGGCCTCCAAGTCCAGCGCGGTCCCCGGGCGGACGTAGTGCGAGACGTCGGCGATATGAACGCCCAGGAGGCGCCGCCCGCCGCCGAGGGACCGGATGCTTACGGCGTCGTCGAAGTCTTGGGCGGTTTCACCGTCAATAGTGAACGAGGTCCAACCGCGATGATCGACGCGGGCCGCGTCTTCGTCGTCGACGCGCACGGCCGCCGCTTCAGCATCGGTTTGAATCTCGGGCCTGAACTCGGACGCCAGCCCGTAGCGGCGGATGACTACGCTGGTATCGACGCCCGGGTCGTCCGGCGAGCCTAACACTTCGGTCAAGGTCATAGTGCTGCGATCGGCAGCCACGATCATACCGGGCGCGGGAAACAACCCGCCGCGCGAATGAAGCGGGACCTCCTCCAGCCGGGGGCTGTCGAAGGCCGTGATGTGGGGACGCCCGAACTGCTCGGTGTAGAACCCGAGCAGTTGTTTCCGTTCTTTTTTGAGGATGCGCACAACCCTCCCCTCGGGCCGCCCTTTCCGTCCTTTATCCTGAAACAGGACTTCGACGGTATCTCCGCTGACCGCGCCTTTGGCCAAGCGCGCGGGGATATAGATGTCCTCGACTTCCCGCCCGTCCGGGACGACAAATCCGAAACCGCGTCCGGCCGTCTCGAACCGGCCGCGGGCGACGTCGGATTCGAGAGGCAGGAGATAGCGGCTTTTGACCCGGCGGATGAGGCCGCGGCCTTCGAGGTCGCGCAAATGGCCCTCGATCCGTCCCCGTTCCTTTCGCGGCGCCTTCAATTCCTTAAACAAATCGGATGCCGACAGGCCCTGCCGGTTGCGGCGAAGGGCCTCGAGAATGCGGGTTTCTGGGTTCATGGGAGGACTCCGCTTCCTTTCCTAATAGTAAAAAAGCGAGAAATAGGGAACGCGGAATTTTTCGCGAAGGGACTTGACGAGCCGGGTCCGGGCGGGGTTCCCGGCCGCGCTATTTTTTTCGGCGCCGGCCCCGGCTCGAACTTGGGCTCTTTGCCCCTCTTCGGCCGCTTCGGCGGAATCGAGAAGGGCCGCCTCGGTTTGGGCGTCGAGGCGCTCGAGCGCGTCGGCGTCAACCGGATCAGCGGACAGGATCTTCCGCGCTTCGCGGCTCAACCCGATCACGGGGAGCGGAACGGCATCCGGCAAGTCGGCCAGGAACAACTCCAGCGCCGTCCGGGCCCGCTCACGTTTATCCGTGGGCGGAGGCGTTTTCCGGGCGTTTCCGACGCGCCGGTCGCGATGGCGTTCGAACGCCCGCTCGACCTGGGCACGGCAAAAAGCCAGCGTCACGGCGCGGCCGCGAGCCCCGCTCCGGCCGGGCCCCGGTTCGAACGCAAGATCGATCCCTTCCAGGACGACGGATAGGGGAAGTCCGGCTTTTTCCCAGGAAGACAAAAGATCGATGTCCCTGGACGAAAGGAGAAACGGGGCGCCTCTCCGCTCGATAAAGGCGCGGGAGATTTCCTGGAAGTACCTGGCGCGATCCTCATCCGATAGGCCGGAATTCAACTTGGGCCTCCCTTGGAGGGGTGATTGCTTACGGAAATGCTGATGGTCATTGGAAGTATGGACAAATGTTATATGTTAAGACCTGACCCCAAACATGACCCCGTTCGGGGCCTTGCCCCTGATATATCAACGGTTACGCTCGTAGATGATGCGGAGGCCGTCGAGGACGAGGTTCGGCTCGTAGCTGCCGATGGCCTCGATTTCGTCGGCCATCATCTCGCCGAAGCCCCCGTTGTGTTGCCGATGTCGAAAACAATAAGCATGGCGGTGTCCTTATCAAGGGACAGGCCTGGGCGGCGGAAGAGGATCCCCGGGCAAAGCCCCGCGCCCCTGCCGCCGCCGACAAATCCCGGTTGTGATTATACAACAGATGCGCCGGATCGTGCGCGGGTTCGATTAATCCGTGGATTGCCGATAGGAAATGAGTGCAGAGAAAAAACTTCTATCGGCAATTTTAGGTAAATCCATACGCCGCCCGCGTCGCTGAAGCTTCATGGACTCTCATCCGTGGAATCCTGCGAAGTAGAGTGAAGTCCGACGCGGACGAACGGCATCAGCGCCGCGCCCGGGCCAAAACACCCGCTACGACGGGAACGAGGAAAGATTCGGGATCGAGGGTTGTCCCCCCGGCCATCCCGATCGAAACGGCGGTCGGGCGAAGCTCGGCCGGGAAATCGTCCCGGCTTTGCCCGATATTGAGCCCGACGCCGACAACGGCGAACGTAAGCCGGTCGCCGACATAGCCGCTTTCGCACAGGATTCCGCCCAATTTTCGTCCGGCCCAGACGAGGTCGTTCGGCCGTTTGATTTCGGCCTTCACTCCGGACACGGTTTCAACCGCCTCCCGGACGGCCTCGGCGGCCAGCAGAGGCAACAACCCGATGGCCGGCAACGGGGGGCGGAGGATGATCGAAACAAAAAGGCCCTCACCCCGCCCGGAATGCCAGGGGCGTCCCTGCGTTCCGCGGCCGGCCGTCTGTTCGGCGGCCGCGACGACCGTTCCTTCGGGAGCGCCCTCCCGGGCCAGCCGCTTGGCTTCATCGTTGGTCGAGGCGCAGGACGCCAGCCTGATGATGTCCATGCCGGTCCGTCAATTCCGCTTGGCGGACTTGGGGTCCGCCTCGCGGAGTTCATGGACCAGGAGTTTTTTGAATTCGGCGGCGGCGATTTCGCGCATCCGCGCCTCCCACGACGTCCGGGCCACTTCCTCTTGGACCAGACCGCGGAGCGTCTGCTCGAGAGGCGTCCCGTCCAAACCGAGCGACGTCGTAATCCGTTCGGGCGGGCCGCCCGGCTCCCCGACCGGATCGGGCGGCGCTTCCACGACGGGCTCCTCCGGAAGAGAGGGAAGTTCCCGCCTTCTCTCGACAGCCTGGCGGACGAGCCGCGCCAGCGACCGCGAATCGAAGGGTTTACGGACGACACCGTCATGATCCACGGCGGCCAGTCGGCCGACGTCGAGCAGCTCGACCACACCCTGAAGGAAGATCAAGGCCGTCGCCTTGAGAGCCGGATTTTCGCGCAAGACGGCCCCCAACTCGACGCCTCCCGGCAAGGGGAGCGCCTGCGCGGCCAGCACGGCGTCGGGGCGGAAATCGGCGAGCGCGAGAACCGCCTTGCTCCCGTCGTCGACGGTGCGGACCTCGAATTCGGGCCCGGGCAGAGCCGCCTCGACGGCCCGCGCCGCAGCCGGCGAACCGTCGGCCAGAAGCACTTTGATCGACATGGCCTTAGTACTCCACAATGACAGTATCTTCACCCAACAAGGCTTCCAACTCCTTGGCCGCCGCGGCTGAGGGGATCAGACCCTTGAAATCGGGCGACTGGGTCACGACACGCGAGGCCAGGGGTGTTTGAAGCTCGAAGTAAAGGGGGCACTCTCCGGGGTACTTTTCCAGAATGATCTTGAGGTCTTCGAGGATGGCCGGTTCGAGGCCGGGCATGAATACGCGCAAGACGACCCGCTTGGCCATCTTCTGCAGAGCTTCGTCAAGCGGCATGACGGCCGTGAGCTGGACTTTTTTAACCTCGCCCTCGCCGACGAATTTGCCCTTGAGCCAGACCTTGCCGTCGTCGCGGATGAACTCGTAATACTTCTGAAAAGGTTCGGGGAAAACAACGACTTCGGCCCGGCCGGTCAGATCCTCAAGGCTGAAGGAGCACATCTGATCGCCCTTCTTGGTTTTGAGGTTCTTAAAATCCGAAATGATCCCGGCCAGGGCCACCTCGGCCCCGAAATCTCGCTCCTCGTCCAGGTCGACGACAAAATGGGTGACCAGGCGGCGGAGGGTTTTTTCCGACTCGGCCAGGGGATGGCCGGTGATATAGAAACCCAGGGCCTCTTTTTCATAGGACAGCAAGAGCGCTTCATTCCACTCGGGCAGGGCCCGGATCTCGGCCGAAATCTCGGGCGTCTCGGCCTCGGTCCCGCCGAAGAGAAGCGACTGCCGGGCGGCCTTGGCCTTCTGAGTTTCATGGTTGACCTGGATCATGGCGTCGACCAGCTGAAAAGACTGGGAACGGCGCAAGCCGAGCGAATCGAAAGCCCCGGCCTTGATCAGGCTTTCCAGGACCTTGCGGTTGACGACGCGCGTATCGGCCTCGCGGACGACGTCGAACGGCGATCCGAACGCCCCGCACTCCCGGCGCAGCTGGATGACCGCCCGAGCCGCCGTCTCGCCGACGTTTTTGACCGCCGACAGGCCGAAGCGGATCTCGCCGCCGGTCACGACAAAGGAGAAGTCCGAAACGTTGATGTCGGGCGGGAGGACGGAAATCCCCATGGCCTTGCATTCGGTGATGTACTTGATGACCTGGGCCGTGCCCCCGCGCTCGGCTTCCGACGAGATCAGGGAGGCCATGTAGTGGCGCGGGTAATGAGCCTTGAGGTAGGCCGTCTGGAAGGCTAAGGCGGCGTAGGCCGCGCTGTGCGATTTGTTGAAAGCATAATCGGCGAACATGGCGATCCGGTCGAACAGCTTGGCGGCTTTGCCCACCGCCACGACGCCCTTTTTTTTGACCCCGGCCAAAAAATCCTCTTTCTGGGCGGCCATGATGTCCTGTTTTTTCTTGCCCATGGCTTTCCGCAGAAGGTCGGCCTGGCCCAGGGTGAACCCGGCCAGTTCGGTGGCGATCTTCATGACCTGTTCCTGGAAGACGATGAGGCCGCGCGTTTCCTTGAGGATGGGCTCGAGGGAGGGGATGTCGTAGACGATCTGCTCGGGATGGTGCTTGCGATTGACGAAATCCGTGGTCATGCCGCTCTTGAGCGGGCCGGGCCGGTACAGGGCGTTCAGGGCGATGAGGTCGCGGAATTCCTCGGGTTTGTAATTCCGCAGGAGTTCCTTCATGCCCCGGCTCTCGAACTGGAAAACGCCGTCCGTAGCGCCGGCCTGGAACAGGGCGAACGTCGCCGGATCGTCCAGGGGAAGGTTGTCGACGTCCACCCGCACGCCCGTGTCGTTTTCGATGAGGTCGACCGCCTCGCGGATGAAAGTCAGGTTGCGCAGGCCGAGCAGGTCCATTTTGAGAAGACCGATGGCCTCGATATCCTTCATGGCGAATTGGGTCGTGACCTCGCCTTTGACCGACTGGTAAAGAGGGACGAACTCGGTCAGCGGCTTGGGGGTGATGACGATGCCGGCGGCATGGATGGACGGATGGCGGACCTGGCCTTCGACCTTCCGGGCGATCGACAGAAGGCGGGCTATCTTGGGATTCTTGTCGCAGAGCTCCTTGAGATGGGGAACATCATTGAGGGCGGACCGGATGGTCACTTCCTGGCCCGGGGCGACGGGAATCATCTTGGCGATCTTGTCCACTTCGGGCAGGGGAATTTCCAGGACGCGGCCGACGTCGCGGATGGCGGCCCGGGCGGCCATCGTCCCGAAGGTGATGATCTGGCTGACGTTGTCCGCGCCGTAACGCTCGCGGACGTAGCGGATCAATTCCTCGCGGCGCCGGGCGCAAAAGTCCATGTCGATGTCCGGCAGACTGATGCGCTCGGGGTTTAAAAACCTCTCGAAGAGCAGGTCGTATTCGAGGGGGTCGATGTCGGTAATTCCCAGACTGTAGGCCAAAAGGCTGCCCGCCGCCGAGCCACGGCCGGGGCCGACCGGGATGTTCATGGCCCTGGCTGTCCGGAGAAGATCCCAGACGATCAGGAAATAACCCTGGAACCGCATTTCCTCGATCAGCTTGATCTCCCGGGTGAACCGCTCCTCGTATTCCTTGACCGCATGGGCCGATTCGCCCCTCTCGAAACGGGGCTGCAGGGTCCGCAGGCGGGCCTGGAAGCCTTCCCGGGCTACCGCCTCGAAATACTCCTGGAGCGTCCGGCCGTCCGGCGGCGTGAAATGGGGCAGAAAATACTCATTCGTCGGAAAAGAGTATTCGCATCGGGAAGCGATGTGGAAGGTGTTTTCCAGAGCCTCCGGGACCTCGGAAAAAAGACGGGCCATCTCCGCGCCGCTCTTGAAGTAGAACTCCTGGGTTCCGAATTTGATACGGTCGGTGTCGCTCTGCTTCTTGTTGGTCTGGATGCAGAGCAGGACGTCGTGGCTTTCGGCGTCGTCTTTCTCCGTATAATGGACGTCGTTGGTGGCCACGAGCGGCAGGCCCATCCGACGGGCCAGACGGATGAGCTGAGGATTGACGTCTTTCTGCGGGGCCAGACCGTGGTCCATGAGCTCGATGTAATAGCCCTCCGGGCCGAAGATGTCCCGGTACTCGGCGGCGGCTTTCTCGGCCGCTTCGGGAAGCCCCTTGCCCAGAAGAAAAGCGACTTCGCCCTTGAGACAAGCGGATAAGCCGATAAGCCCTTCGCTATGGGCGGCCAAAAGCTCTTTGTCGATCCGGGGCCGATAATAAAACCCCTCGATATACGCTTTGGACAGAAGGATGGAGAGGTTTCGATAGCCCTTCTCGTTCTGGACGAGGAGGACGAGATGGTAATGGGCCGCGTCCTGATCCCGGGCTTCTTTTTCGTGACGGCTGCGGGGAGCCACGTAGACTTCGGACCCGAGAATGGGCTTGACTCCCTCGGCCTTGGCCGCTTTGACGAAGGCAACCCCCCCAAACAGGTTGCCGTGGTCGGTCAGGGCTACGGCGGCCATGCCGTGCTTTTTGGCGGCCCTGGGCAGGGCTTCGATGCGGACGGCTCCGTCCAAAACGCTGTACTCGGAATGGTTGTGCAAATGGACGAAATGAGGGGCCATGGATCTATATTCAGTGGGTCGATTCCGGATCGAGGGGGGGATTGTACCATCGCCGCTTGACCCGTGTCCATGCCCAGCGCCAAGATGAAAACCATGCTATAATCAGGGGCGAATTCCACCCCTGCGAGGACTCCATGGACTGGGAAAATCTGGCCCGCGAACTTTCCACACCGACCGACTCCAAAATCGTCCTGCTGGTCATCGACGGATTGGGCGGCCTCCCCCGCCACGGCAAAACCGAGCTCGAGACCGCTCAAACGCATAACCTCGACCGGCTGGCCCTCGGCGGCTGCGCCGGTGTCGCCGACCCCGTGTTCATGGGCATCACGCCCGGAAGCGGCCCGGCCCACCTGGGGTTGTTCGGCTACGATCCGCTCCGCTACCAGCTCGGCCGCGGCATTCTCGAGGCCCTCGGTTCAGACGTCGAAGTCCGCCAGGGCGATCTCGTCGCCCGCGGCAATTTCGCCACCCTCAAGGACGGCCTCATCAGCGACCGCCGAGCCGGCCGCATCCCCACCGGTGAGTGCGAGCGGCTGTGCCTCAAGCTCAACGCCGCCCTGGCCGGGCGGCCGGGCACGGAGATCACTCTTTTCCCGGGTAAAGAGCATCGTTTCGTGGCCCGCTTCCGGGCCGACGGCCTGGGCGACTCCCTGACCGACGCCGACCCGCAAAAGGACGGCCGGCCGCCCGTTCCGACGCAGGCCGAATCCTCCGGTTCGGACCAAGCGGCGCTGGTCGTCAACGCCTTCCTGGGCCAGGTGGTGAAAATTCTAGCGGGAGAGCCGACGGCCAACGCCGCGCTTTTGCGCGGTTTCTCGCTCCAACCCACCATCCCGCAGATGCCGGAACTCTACAACCTTAACCCGGCGGCCATCGCCAACTACCCCATGTACAAGGGCTTGGCCAAGCTCATTGGCATGAAGGCCTACCCCGTGGGCGCCGAAACGAATGACCTTTTTTCGACCCTGGAGAAGCATTGGACCGAGCATGACTTCTTCTACATTCATTTTAAAAAGACCGACGCCGCGGGCGAGGACGGCAACTTCGAGGCCAAGGTCAAGGCCATCGAGGAGATCGACTCCTTCGTTCCGCGGATCGAGGCGCTCAAGCCCGACGTGCTCGTCGTCACCTCCGACCATTCCACACCGGCGCTCATGCATGGGCACTCTTTCCACCCCAATCCGTTCCTGCTCGTCGCGGCAACCGCCCTGCCCGATGAGATCGGCGTGTTCACCGAGCGCGAGTGCGCCCGGGGCCTCCTGGGCCGCTTCCCCTCGCTCTACGCTATGCCTTTGATGCTCGGCCACGCCGGAAAACTCAAAAAATTCGGGGCTTGAACTAGCCGTTAGTTGCCGAAAAGTATTTTTTACATTCGGGTTTCTTCCTTTCTGTGAGGGTTGGAAAGGCGGTGCGGGGTACCGGCCACGGCGAAATCGCGAGGGTTTAGCCTTCCCGTGTCGTCCTTCGAGGGAACCAGGCGCTGGCCTGGCGCCGAGGGATGTTTGACACCGTTTTTCCTGTCGGAAAAACGGTGCGAGAAGGATGATGCAGGGAACGGCGTGAAAAACCCGAAGCCGCCGGGCCGGTTTCCGCACCGCAGGCCAAACAGAATGAAAGAGCACTGTATTTTCTTCCCTAAACGGATCATGGATTGTTGATAAATTGCCGGGAAAGGCGATAATTAAACTCGGATAAAAATGCACAGCCCGTCCTCCCTCCGTCGCATCCCGGCGGCCATCGTTCTCCTGGCCGGCCTAGCTTCCGTTTTGACTGCGACTTCTTCCGCGCCGATGGCCCGCCCCGCCTCCGCACCCGGCCAAGCCGATTCGCGGGCCGAGGTCTATAACCTCCGCTATTACAACCACCCGAATTTCACCCGTATCGTCATCGATATCGGGGTCCTCCGCGAATACGTTGCCGCCGAGTCCCGCGAGACGGGGATGATTACCGTGGATATCCTGCAGGCCCGGCTCAACCCGATCGTTCCAGTCGATCTCGTACCGACCGGCGGCGATTATATCGGCGCCGTCCGCATCGTCCAGAAAACACCCTCAACCGTCCGCCTCTCGGCCGCGGTCAACTTCAGCCGGATCAAACGAACCCAGGTTTTCCACGTCCTGGACCCGTTCCGCCTCGTCATTGACATTTTTCCGCGGGAAGGGTCCGACCAGCCGGCCGCCCCGAACGGGTCCAAACCGCCCCGGCCGGCCCAACCGTCCCAATCGGGGTACACCATGGCCCGCCAACTCGGCTTGGGAGTGCGGACGATCGTCCTCGATCCCGGCCACGGCGGAATCGATCCGGGTTGTGTGGACGCCCAAGGTCACCTTGAAAAGGAAGCCGTATTGGATATTTCGCTGCGCCTCAAAGCCCTCCTGGAGGCGCGCCGGGACATCGAAGTCATTCTGACCCGCGAGACCGATATCCACGTCCCCCTCGAAACCCGGACTGTGCTGGCGAACCAGAAGAAAGCCGATTTGTTCATCTCCATTCACGCCAATGCTTTTTCCGATTCGAGGCGGCGGGGGATCGAGACGTTTTTTCTCAATTTCAGCCCGAACCCGCGGGTCAACGAACTGGCCGCCCGGGAAAACGCCACCACGACAAAAACGATCGGGGAGATGGAAAAGATCATCAAGAAGATCGTCGAAACCAGCCGGGTCATTGAATCCCGCGAACTGGCTGAGAAAATCCAGGCGAATCTGGTACAATATATGTCCCAGACGATCTCTGACATCAAGGACCTGGGGACGCGCGGCGGGCCGTTTTTTGTCCTCATCGGAAGCGCCATGCCGGCAGTCCTCGTCGAAGTGTCGCATCTTTCGAATCCCAAGGAAGCGGCCCGATTGCTCTCCTCGTCCTACCGCCAGAAGGCCGCCCAGGGAATCTACGACGGGATCGCGGCCTACATCAAATCTCTGGGGAAAGGATGACAGCATGGACCGACGAACATTCCTAAAGGATATGACGGCCGGCGGATTAGTCCTGGGCGCGGGTCCCGCGCTTTTTGGGCGCGCCGCGGCCGCCGCTTCTCCGGACCTGGCCTTCGTCCAGGGCGAATCTCCGGCCGCCATCACCAAGGCGGCCATCGAAGCGCTGGGCGGGATGGGTAAATTTGTGGCCAAGGGCGATACGGTCATGATCAAGCCGAATATCGGCTGGGACCGCACGCCCGAGATGGCCGCCTGCACCAATCCAGAAGTCATCAAGGCGCTGGTCGAGCTGGCCGTCGGCGCCGGGGCCAAAAAGGTCATCGTTATGGACAACACGACCAACCAGGCCCAACGCTGTTACCTGCGGTCGGGCATCCAAGCGGCGGCCAAGGAGGCCGGCGCCGAGGTGCCATACGTCAACGCCCGCCGGATCAAGAAGATGGCCATCAAGGGCGAATGGCTCAAAGACTGGGACGTCATCCAGGATTTCATCGAAGTCGACAAGCTCATCAACGTGCCCATCGCCAAGCATCACAGCCTGTGCCGGGTGACAATGGGCATGAAAAACTGGCTGGGATCGATCGGCGACCCGCGCAATCAGCTCCACCAGAACCTGGACAAGGCCATGGTCGATCTGCAGGCTTTCTTCAAACCGACGCTGACCGTACTCGACGCCTGGCGCATCCTCGTCCGCAACGGCCCCCAGGGCGGCCGGCTCTCGGACACGGAGCTCCGCAAGACCGTGATCGCCGGCACGGACCCCTTGGCCGTGGACGCCCTGGCGGCCTCGTTCTTCGACATCCCGGCCCGCGATCTTCCCTATCTCGGCTTGGCCCGGGAGCGGGGGCTCGGCGAATTCGATCTCGGGAAGGTCCGCCTTGAAAAAAGAAAGATCTAGGAAGCACCGGGCGCTCGAGCTCGTCCGGATGGCCAGCCAGGCGGCCTTCTTCGCCCTCTTCCTGGTCCTCCTCCTCGGGGCCCGCTACACGGGCGAGGATTATATCGGCTCGACCGTCCAGCGCTTCTTCCACTTCGATCCCCTCCTCGCCCTGGTCACGATCGTCTCCGCGCGGCTCGTCTACGCCTCCTTCGTTTTCGCCTTGATCACGGTCGCCGCGACCATCCTCTTCGGCCGCGTCTTCTGCGGCTGGGTCTGCCCGCTCGGCGCCATCCACCAGTTCTCCTCCTTCGCCTTCAAGAAAACGAAGTTCCTCAAGCCGCCGCGCGAGGACAAGGCCAGCTTGGCGACGAAATACTACATCCTGGTCGTCGTCCTGGTCGGCGCCCTCCTCGGCCTCGATCTGGCCGGCTATCTCGATCCCCTGTCCTTTCTGACCCGGTCCTTCGCTCTGGCCGTCCTGCCTTCGCTGGCCCAGGCCCTCGGCGGCCTGAGCGGCGCCCTCTACGGGATCGGGGCGGTCGGACTGGCCCGCCCGGTCTCCCAGGCCCTCCAGAACTGGACGA
>CAZLAM010000134.1:0-64661 GCA_964557435.1 uncultured Eubacteriales bacterium | reverse complement strand
CTATTGCAACAGACTGTAAATCTGTCGCCTCACGGCTTCGGTGGTTCGAGTCCACCCGCTCCCACTAAAGAGGACATTTTCGAACAATTAATTAGATTAGAGAGATTCAAGGATGATAATCTATTTATAACCGATTTATTTATAAAGTGGGGAAAGGAATTAATTAATAGAACAGACTAAATCGTTCTTTAATTGATTTATTTTTTCGAGCAATATGGAATAGAATTGCAAAAAGGAGGCGATCATGCAGAAATCGAATATAGAGGCAGGGAAAGAATATATGCTTAAGGAGGATAAACGTCCTGATGCACCCATTCAGCATATTAAAATCATAGAGCATATTCGCGGAAAAAAATGGAAGGCTGAATGGATTGACCCAAATCCCGGTTTGATTGATTATGTTGAATCGCAACAATTGATCGTTCGTTGGAAGGATCGGAAAGCTTTCTTACGTGATGAAGAAAAATCGCGACAACTTCGGAAGAATAATGAAGAGGCAGGCTATAGGGAAGATTCCCCTATAGCAAATGTTTTATCTCAGGTCTTCGAATCATTAGGCGAAAATGATTTTCATTTTTACAGAGGAGTTCTTTCCGGTTGTTCTGAAGTACTAGATCGAATTAAAAAGCGGGCGAATTTCAGTTCTAAAAATATTTCCGAAAAATCATATGTCGATCGCTTTGGAAAAGTGCATATCCCTTATGCCGAGGCTCTTGAGCTTGCAAAAGCAATATGTGCCTCAGAGCCAAATACCGTCCTTATGAATGTGGAATCGACAGAACGCGAATGGGTTCAAAAAACATCGCAACCCGGGAATGAGTATATCCTTCCGCTTCTTAACGAATATCGGGCCTCCTGGGCCATCATTCGTCAATGGACCGGATACGATGCAGCCATTTCTCAAAAAGAGGCTCAGATTCAACACCTCGAGCGGCTCGTCTTAGACGCGATCTACGCCCTACAAAAGGCAGGTCTAGATGATGAGGCAAACCGTTTTCGGCGAGCTATGCAGAAAAAGTAGAAAGTGCGTTATCATGATCAGCGGCCTTATTGCTATTAATATGAATAAGATAGGAGATATTTCTAAAACGTTGGATAATCTGTGATTCGGTCTTTTTAAAACATATTTATTTGCATTTGACATTTTCATTCGATATAATGATGTATAATATGAAGCGTTAAAGAAGTGTTAAGAAATGGATCTATCAGTTGATCTTTTTCCTTCACTTAAGTTAAAAGATCCCTTTTTTGTAGCGGCTTCTCATTGGACAGCCGACTTACAAGCTATAAGAAATTTCGCCGATCTTTCTCCGTCTGCTCTTACCTTAAAAACTACTTCCGCGCGGTATGGAGGAAGCTTAGATAAAATAATAACACTTCGGAGGAATCAAAGACGGCTAGTTGATTGGAATAAAAGGGTATTCGCGAACTATACGGATGGTCCCAAAGAATTAGAGCTGTGGGATGTCGTAGCTACGTACGATATGCTCGAAAAGGTAGAAAAAATATTGCCCGACACCAAGTTGGGTGTAAGCATATTACAAGGAGAGAATTATAGAGAAATTCATAGACAGCTTGATGAATCAAAATATGATTATACTGAGTTAAATTTGAAATATTCTTTGAGAGGAATTCGAATTGATGACATTCTTCGATATCTAGATGAAATTGAAACAGATATAGAAGGATATTGCAATACTTTTTTTGGAAAGCCAAGATTCATAAAGATAAGTCGTGAAATTTCGCCAATAATTAAAACGAATAGATTTCTTGAATTACTAAAGAAGCTAGCAAAGAACAAAACTGGTATCATTGTAGCGAATTCGCGAAAAATGTTAGTTCCACCCTCAAGAAATTCGGCGATAGAACCTGAAGAATTGAGTGAAGGCGTTGTAGTAGGTGAATATCTTTTTATGGAAACATATAATTTAATTAAATCCATATATTCTTCAGGCTTAGAGCCATGCGACATTCCAGTGATAATTGCTAGTGGAGGGATTGTCGATATAGGTAGTATGTTGGATTCACTTGGTGGCGGCGCAAGTGCAGTTCAATTATGTTCTATATATGACACTCGTGGTATTTATGCACACGCTTGGATAAGAGATCAATTAAGCGAGATATGTAAAAAATATGGCTCGTTCTCTGGATTACTAGCTGCGATAAAAGAAGTGAATAAATGGAAAGAAATAATCAAAGAAACGAGAAGTTTTCCTATCAACGAAATTGCTCTTATTAATGAAGCATTTAATAGAGAAGAAGAAATATCGAAAATATTAAAGGAATCTATCGAAGCTGAATGCGAAAATCCAAAGCAAGATATCCCAATCGAAAAATCCATTCAAGATTTTTCACATCCTGTTCGTTTTGTGGCAACAAAGGGAAACATTTCTGCTTTTCTTTATTCATATCAAATAATTGATGACTATAATCTTGAACCAATAGCGTATGATTCGGCAAATTATTTTTGTAAAGATATTATAGAAAAAGAACAAGAATATGATTTAGCAATATTGCCCATTTCTGCAATAACATATCTTCAAAGACATTTAGATACAAAGAATGTATTATATCCAGTTATCATTGATTCTGTCGCGAATTCAATTGTTGAAATAGTAGGACCTCAAGAAGACATTAGTAAGATTGATATTGTTTTTCATTTTGGCGGAAAAAGTTCACATTTTGCTAGAAATGAACTTATTAAAATCCGGCACCCAGAATTTCGGAAGATTTCATGGGAAAAACTTGTTCCTGTTCTTAAAACGTGGCCTATAAATACCGCAATATTAGCAAAACCTCCACTAACGCGTTTCTATGCCCTTTTGGGTTATCGTGCAGAGGGAGAGTCATGGAAAAGGATTTGGCACACATCCGAAATAATATATCTAGTAGCTTCAAATAGATTTATGAAAGAGAAGCATGGCAAGAATTTTGCGGATGAAATATATAGAAAAATTAATAACGTAAGAATAGAATATTTAGCAAATCCGGATAAAGCCATACGAAGAGCGAAGTGGTTCGGATTTGTTGAATATTGTTCTAAATTAATGGGCAAGCTAATGTAATATGTTGATCAAAATATGAAAAACGAAATATTTATAAGGAAAGCTATTAAATACGCCGAAAAGGTCTTAAGCGAAAGAATATCCAATTATAAAATACTGTCAGATATAAGTAGAATAAAGCCTTGCGCGATAATCGGTGGTGCTGTTAGAGATGTATTGGTTGCGATATTGACGAAAGGCGAAATTTCTGAAAGCCCGTGGAGAGATTTAGATATTGCAATTGTTGAAAGCGAATACTCAAATATATTTGAGAAAGTAAAGTTGTTTGATGTAGATATCAAACAGAACACGTTTGGCGGATTGAATATTTGTTTAGGAAACGCTGATAATTTAGATATGTGGACAATCAAGAGTGACCCAAGCGAACTATATGATAATGATTATTGGGAAAAATATTTGGAAAATGTAGATTTCGGAATAAATGCAATCGCATTTATTTTGCCTGAAAAAAGAATTGTTATACGTGAAGAATGGATCGACGATTTCTATAAGGGCTTAGTTGAAGATCATTTTTTTAAAGCGGTAAAGCCAGAACTTCAATCAATAAGAGCTATTGCTATTGCGTCAAGGCTAAAAAAAATCTCAAATATAGATTTTAAACTTGGACAGAATTGTCTTAAAAGTCTAGATTGGCTTGCCGGTCAAGCAAATAATGAAGAAATCATTTCTGTGTTTAAATATATTAGAACGAAAGTTCTCATAAAAAAGTGGGATTATCATTTTATTGAATTATTTGAAAGGATGGTTTCTAGTAATAATCACAGTCGATTCTTTAAAAACGTGTATTCAACTTTTGTCGATAGTCAATATAATAATAAATATGACCAAATAAACAATATATAGAATAAAATATATATATTCTTATCGATATATTCCACATTGCGATAAAATAAATTGCCTGAAAAGGCAATTTTTTACGTCTTGTACGAACGTTTTCTTGGCGGTATTCTGAATCCATAATCCTTAATCAAGGAGGATATGAAAAAGGTCGAGCAAAAAAAGATTCCGAATAATCTAAGAAGATATCGAAAAGCCGTTGGTCTGAAGCAAAAGGAGGTCGCGGAGATCCTGGATCTTAGAAGTGCGGGAATGATTTCCCGATGGGAGAAAGGCGTCTGCCTACCCAGTTTGATGAATGTGATCAGATTGGCGGGCATATATTGCGTATTGATAGATGCATTGTTTTTCCCCTTGGTACGGATGATTAAGAGAAAGATCATGGAGAGAGAAGAATGTTTGAGACGAAAGCATGCTTAGAAGAAAGAAACGACTCGATATATATGAAAAATATCGCCGCATTCTTAAAATGCGGAGACTATCTCGTAAATCCATTGAAGATATGAGGCGGAATCTTTGTCTCGTCGCTCAAATAATCTGCGAGCATGTCTGGGGGAAGAAGTTTTATTGAAGGTATGATTTACAAGAACCATAATCATATTCGCCGAATAGATGACAAGAATTGGTATTGGATAAGCCAATCGATTTTGAAACAATATGGCAATATTCTAAAGCCGACAGGGCTTGCGGTCTATAATGTCTTGGCTTCTTATGCGAATTCCAAGAGTCAAACTTGTTTTCCGTCTCAAAAAACAATTGCAGAAAGAATAGGCCTGTGTAGGGAGACAGTTAATCGTAAAGTTAAGCTGTTGACCAAGAATAGGCTTGTACGCGTAAAGCGATTAAGGGGGCGATGCCTTTATTTTCTTTTGAAGCCAGATGTGATTTTAAATCACGCACCATGTGACGGACGGATCACACAGTATGTGGCACAGGATCACATAAACAATAATAAAGAAATAAAAATAAATAATAAGAATAACAGAACCAACGATTTTAATAATTTAAAACCGATACGACAACTTCTAAGGCGTTATGAACAGAATAGTTAAAAGAATATTGGGAATAAATCCAGGCACGCGGTACCTTGGGCTTGCGGTATTTCATGACACAGAGCTCTTAGATTGGAGAGTTAAGACCTTTAGTGGGAAATGGATAAATGAAAAGGCCAAGAGAATTATTGAGACGATCATCGAGTACATCGAGCTTTATGATATTAACGTGATATCGCTAAAAAGACTTCATCCGGCCCGTTCCTCGAATAATTTGAAGTTTCTGGTTTCTAAGATTAAAATCTTGGCAACAAGAAAAAAAGTCAAGGTCAATCAAAATTCGATAAAAGATATTGAGAGATTCTTCTTAAATGACGAGAAACCAAATAGAAGAAATCTAGCCGAGAAGATTATCGGTGAATACCCGATGCTCATACATGAGCTGAATAGAGTAAAACCCCGGAAATATTCTTACCATATGAGAGCAATAGAAGCTGTAGCTTTAGGATGTATGAAAAATAAGCAAACGATCCTTGACTTATAGCCTTGATTTGATAGTATAAAATGAGATAAGCAAAAGAAAGGACATATGTTGTCTAGGTATTTGGTTGATATCTAATCAATAAAGAAAGAGGGAATAAAAATATGAAAAAATATTTGATCTTTGCTGGTATCGGAATCTTTGCCATTTTATCTATCATATTTATTATTATTCAAACGAATAAGCAATCCGAGCAAATTAAGATTGGGGTGATATTGCCCTTAACTGGAGGGAATGCTCAATGGGGAATTCCCCCAAAGAAAGGAGCTGAATTAGCCGTTAAAGAAATAAATGCGCAGGGCGGCGTTTTAGGGAAAAGACTGAGTTTGGTCATAGAGGATGGTCAATGCGATCCTAAAACTGGTATTTCTGCGTTCAAGAAGCTTTTTTCTATTAAAGATATTAAAATTGTTATGGGTGAAGCTTGCAGTAGTTCTACTTTAGCAATCGCGCCAATTGCCGAAAAGAACAATATTCTTTTAATTAGTCCGGCATCGACCAGCCCTTTACTTACTGATGCCGGAGATTATATTTTTCGCGTAATTCCATCAGATGCTCTTCGAGGAAAAATATTTGCTAAATACTTATTTCTAAAGCGGAACATTCGCAACGTTGATATCCTTTACATAAATAATGATGGGGGCCTAGGGAACAGAATCTCGTTTA
Source organism: uncultured Eubacteriales bacterium (assembly GCA_964557435.1). Lineage (GTDB taxonomy): Bacteria > Acidobacteriota > Aminicenantia > Aminicenantales > UBA4085 > UBA4085. The sequence continues at coordinate 58,560 of CAZLAM010000134.1, read as the reverse complement.
AAAATAATTATGAGGCTCTTGGAGGGGTGGTAATCCTCGATGAATCATACGATCAAAACTCTTCCGATATGCGCACTCAATTATCGAAAATCAAAGCAAGTAATGCGGGGGCGTTGCTTTTGATATCATATCTTAGCGATACTGCTCAAATATTGAAACAAATTAAGGAATTAGGGATAATCAAACCCTTATTTCTTCAAACAGAAGCGATCGAGGACCCGACCGTATTAAAAGTCGCAGGAAATACTGCAGAAGGGGTTATATATATACTTTCTGCGAAAGCCGATAACGCAAAACAAGAGTCATTTGCGAAATCATATGAAAGGGAATATGACATTAAGCCTGAACTATATGCTGCTGAAGGATACGATATTATTTATTTAATCGCTGATGCGATAAAAGAAACCAATCAAGTAAAACCTTCATTAATTAAAGAATATATATATTCAGTTAGCGGATATCAGGGTGCTTCGGGGATAATTACTTTTGATAAAAACGGTGATGTAATTAAACCTATGGTGATTAAGATTATTAAAAATAATGAACCGATAGATCTTGAAATATTAAAATAGATACAAACGTTAAGGGGGTTAGATAATGACGACGTTATCGCTATTTGAATATGATGTTCCTAAAGTTGAACCAAGAAAGAGAAAGCTCAGGGAAGCGGCCGAATTTCTCTGGAAGATTATTAGGGAAGATTATGTTTTAGTTCTCATAATCGCTGGTTTCGTAATAACAATTGCTTTTATTTTTGATTTAAAAAATATAAGTTTTCCTAACTTAATATTTTGGGTCTTAGAGGGTATTGTAATAGCATTCTTTACAGCTCTCATAAAGAAAATCGCTGATATTATGGCCGAATATGAAACGAGAAATGCTCTTAATCAAGTATCACTCTCTGCACATATAGAAACGCTTAAAGAATTATCTGAGTTAATGATATTTTTACAGAAATATGCTAAAGTCTTATCGAATAGTATAATGGTAAATGATCCGAAAATATCGAAGCTAAGCAGTATATTCGAACAGTTGCCAAAAGACTTTGGCGGAATAGTTATTGGAGCGAATGAAAAAGATTATGTACGTAAATTAAGTGAATTAGTCCCCCTAACAGTTGGCTCTTTTTGTGCAACACTAAGAGGTGGGTTCAAACCGGAATATACTTTGAATTGGTTTTATACGGATTCAAAATTAGGGACTGCGACAATATTATCCTCAAAAGAAAAGATCGAATATTTGCGATTGGTTAACGAATTAAGGATTCCCACAGAAAACAAGATCCGGATTATTATTTTAGATAAAGATAAAAATGAATTAGATGAATTTGTTCGCGATGATTGGCGAACTGATTTTTTTAGAAATAATTCGAATGTTCAAGTATTATTAATCAAGCCTGATCAATTGATAGATAATTTAATACGACTTGATATCAAAATTAACGATATAGAAATACAACACGAAGGAGAAACTGCATTTATATGGGATGATTATGCAATATTTGATGGTAATATCGCAGTAAAACATAACGGGAAAAATTCCTTATATCTGGGGGTGGTAGATCAAATACAAAAAATGATGTTGCCATTCGAATTATATAAGCAGCATAAAAATCTATTTAATAAGCTTAATGAAGAAGGGATGTACATATTTGATGGCAGTCGAAACGCATGGACTATAGAAAAAACATGGAATCAATGGAAAGCAGAAAAGAAACCATGAGCATAACGAAGATACGTTTAGTAATTGTAAATACAATTGAGTATGAAAACAAGAAATAAGATTAAACAATAATTATGCAAATAATAGCAAATAGCATAATCATAGGATTTATTTATTCAAGTTTGGCTCTTGGATTTACGGTTATTTACAAAACGATTAAATATTTTCACTTCGCCCATGGCGTTGTTTACACGACCGGAGCTTATCTAGGATACACATTCCTTATTCATCTTAAGATCAATCCCTTTATAAGTATTTTAATATCCATAATTATAACTGCCCTATTAGGTATTTTTATTGATAGATCCGTTTATCTTCCACTACGCAAGAACAAAGCTTCAAATTTAGTTTTCCTTCTCGCTTCCTTCGGCGTTTTTATTTTTCTCCAGAACATTATCCAACTCATCTTCGGCGCTCAGTTATTGACTCTACGAACGGGGCCAGTGGTTGAAGGGCATAATTTCTTTGGAGCAGTAATCACAGATATCCAAATTCTTATTATTGTATCGAGTACGGTATTATTCTTAATGACATGGTTACTTATTCAAAAAACAAAGCTTGGCAAAGCCATCCGTGCGGTTGCTGATGATAATATAGGAGCGGGGGTATCGGGAATTAACTCAGAAAAGATTATTACCGTCATCTTTGCTATAGGATCGGCTCTTGCCGGAGTTGCAGGAATCCTGGTATCTCTTGAAACAAACATTGAGCCGACGATGGGCTTCAACGCCGTTTTAAAGGGAATTATAGCTTGTATCATTGGAGGTATTGGCAGCATCCCTGGGGCTCTTTTAGGCGGCCTGTTCCTAGGTCTAGCGGAAAACCTGGGAGTCTGGCAGATCCAAGCAGGCTGGAAAGACGCTATCGCCTTTGGAGTATTAATCCTATTCCTTCTCTTTAGGCCCTCGGGTATCATGAACGTGAAGCCGGACAAAGAGAAGGTTTAATTTATGGAATACCTGATCCACATTTTAATAATCGCCGGAATCTATACGATCCTCTCTTTGAGCCTTAACCTGATTATCGGATATACCGGTCTTGCTGCTCTTGGCCATATCGCTTTTGCCGCTGTCGGCGCGTACGCTTCAAGCCTGCTTGCTCTCAACCTTGGGATCTCTCCCTGGATTGGACTTCTGATCGGAGCTGTTATTGCCGCTATTCTCGGAGTCATAGTATCGTATCCCTCTTTAAGGCTTAAGGGGGACTATCTGGCGTTAGCCACTTTCGGTCTAGGAGTAATCATTTATTCGGTAGCAAAAAACTGGGTTTCTTTGACTAGAGGCCCTATGGGACTTCCAGGGATTCCTTCATTCTCTCTTTTTGGCCTCGAATTCAACAACGTCTGGATATATTTGATCCTAGTCTTAATATTCGTCGGTATCACTTATTTCGCGATCCGGAATATTACGAAGTCACCGTTTGGCCGAGTCTTAACCGGAATCCGAGAAGATGAAATCGCTACTGAAGCTATGGGCAAGAATATTGTTAAGCATAAGCTTATTGTCTTTATGGTCGGCGCGTTTTTCGCTGGCATTGCCGGAAGTCTATACGCGCACTACATAACGTTTATTGATCCTTCAAGCTTCACGGCCATGGAATCCATTACCGTACTGCTCATGGTTGTTTTTGGCGGTATGGCAAGTCTTCCCGGGTCTATTGTCGGGGCTATGGTTCTTGTGATCTTTCCCGAGCTTATAAGATTTATAGGCCTGCCAAGCTCGGTCGCTGCGCCTCTGAGACAGATGATTTATGGATTGTTGTTGGTGGTTATAATGATCTTTAGACCGAAAGGACTAATCGGAAAGTACAAGTTTAAATAATTATGAATATCCTGGAAGTCCATAATCTAAATAAAGAATTTGATGGTATTATAGCTTTGGACGATCTTTCCTTTGAGATCAAAGAGAAGTCTATCGTTGCGTTAATTGGGCCGAACGGCTCAGGAAAGACGACGCTTTTTAATGTTCTCACAGGCTTTTTAGAAAAGAATCGCGGGAGCATCATCTATAAAGACAAAGACGTAACTTCTCTTAAACCCTATAAAATCGCTCGTCTTGGCATTGGTAGAACATTCCAGAATATTCGACTCTTCCCGCAAATAACGGTTTTAGATAACGTGATGCTGGCTTTTAAATACGAAACCGGCGAAAATTTCTTAGCTGCCCTGCTTCAAACGAAAAAGATGAAGACTGAGGATAAAGCTAATCAATTCAAAGCCGAAGAGCTATTGAAATTCGTCGGCTTGATTGAAAAGATAGATAAGCTTGGGGAAGAGCTTTCCCATGGTCAGCGGAAGCTTTTAGAATTAGCCCGAGCCCTAGCGCTCGATCCAGAGCTTTTGCTTCTCGATGAGCCGACCGCCGGGCTATTCCCGGAAATGAAGAGATTAATGTTGAATCATATAAAAGCGTTAAAAGACAAAGGTAAGACTATTCTTTTTATAGAGCATGACATGCAATCGGTTATGAGTATCGCTGATAAAATTATCGTATTAAACCATGGTAAAAAGATCGCGGAGGGAAAACCAGAAGAGATCCGAACCAACAAAGAAGTCCAAGTCGCATATCTAGGAAAATCAATTATATGAAAAAGATATTTGAAGCCAGGAATCTATCCCTAAATTACGGAACTGTCCGGGCATTAGAAAATGCCTCTTTTTATGTGAACGAGGGAGAGATTGTGGCCATGATCGGTCCGAATGGGGCTGGCAAGTCAACAGCATTAAAGGCTATCTGTGGCCTTATTCCTATTAATTCTGGAGAGATTACGTATCAAGGAAAGTCTATTAAAGGAATGACCCCGGATAGACTCGTGAAGAAAGGGCTTTCGCTGGTGCCGGAAGGAAGGCATCTATTCTCGACTATGACGGTCCTGGAAAACCTCGAAATGGGGGCGTATACCATCCCTCAAAAGGAAAAACTCTTAATACGAGATCGACTGGAGAATGTTTTGCGGCTTTTTCCTATCCTCCGAGAAAGAAAAAGTCAAAAAGCTGGCACACTCTCGACCGGCGAACAGCAGATGCTGGCGATTGGCCGGGCGCTTATGCTTAAGCCATCGCTTCTTCTATTAGATGAACCATCTTCTGGGCTCTCGCCTAATTATGTTGAAATCGTATTTAACAAACTCAAAGAAATTAATAAGACGGGAACGAGTATTCTCTTAGTTGAACAAAACGCTATGAAAGCTTTAGAAATATGCAACAGAGGTTACGTATTCGAGATAGGGAGTATAGCCTTAGAGGGAAGCCGGGAATCACTTCTTAAAGATGAACGAATCAAGAATATCTTCATCGGTTGAAGATATACGAAATCAAACAAAGGAGATCGGAATGAAAAAAAAGATCCGCAGGCCGCGAGTAATCAAGGAGGCCCAGGTTGAGAAGCCCCGTCGTGGACGGCCAAGAAAAACCGAAGCCGAAAAAGCGGCCGATCCTTTAAGGGCCATAATGGCCGGGATAAAGAGCGATTTGAAAAGAATTAAGAAGAGCAGAAAGAGATTAGAGATCCTTTGGGGCAAATTCCAGGACGAGCAGAGAATGCTCATAAATACTCTCCTGGAGAGCCTGGAGAAGATCAAGGCAGACCTCAAAAAGAAGCCCAGGAAGGCCAAGAAGGGCAAAAGAGGCCGTCCTGGCAGGAAACCTGGAAGAAAACCCGGCAAGAAACCTACCAGGAAGCCCGGAAAGCCTGGCCGTAAACCCGGCAGGAAACCCGGTCGGCCATCAAAGAATATCGAGCAGCCCGAAAAACAATCGAAAAAAAAGATCGAAGATAAGAATCCCGAGGAAAAAAAATCACAGATCGTAACGGTCCAAAACATCCAGGCCGAAGAATTAGTAGTCCCTATCCCCAAACCAGGGAAAAAAACATTTAGAAAATCTGCGGTTAAAATTACCAAGAAAGACGAACCGAGACCCATAAATCCGGAGTCCAACACATCTCCAGATTTACCAGATGTCCAGCCAGATATCCAAGATCCGGACGTCAAGAACGAGTGAGCCAATAGTTACAAAGAGAAAACTATAGAAATGCAGAATCAACATACTTAAGGCTTTGGTCGGGGTTTGTTGATTTATTCATTTTTTCTTGGCTCTCTCTGACTAAATCTGAGAAAGGAGGGTTTCTATGTTTAAAGAAACCAGACTATAAAGCGAGCTTTTTTATCCGGCCATAGAACTGGAGATAAATCAAATCAAGGGGGGTAAAAAATGAAAAGAACAATTACTCTTTTACTATTGCTTTTAGGAGTTATCTTTCTCATATTTTCTACGCAGATTGGTGCGCTATTTTTGGCTTTGGGCGCCATCGGAGTCCTTATCATTATTTCCGAGCGGAAGGCGGAAATCCTCGACAATTGGTCGGCGTTGATTAGAGGAGCGCAAGGGAATAGAGATGACGTCATATCGAGAACGAAAAATCTTATTAATATTTCTAAAGCTCCCTCTATCGAGTTGAAAGAGGACAAGGTAGGTCCCAGCCTGGCTCCAGTCGCGTTCGGTGAAACGAGGGAATTTCTAATTGTCGCTGACCGGCGAAATCTTAAACTGGGGTGTTTTAAAGCCTATGTCAACGCGAATGACTACGGCGACGGCCTCTTTGTGTCCTGGTATCTGACATATATGCCCGATGTTTGGCAGACGATAGCCTCTCTCATACCAGGAGCGGGGAAAATCGTGGGCCTTGATGACCTTAATCTCTTCAATAAGCAAGACTTGACCGCCTACGTGACGTGTGTCCATCATTGTATGTTGGAAGCGGTTGAGCAGATGATGAGTGGCAAAGGATTGGACGCCTCGAAAATCGATCGTAGGACAAAAGGCTTCCTGGGAATTTCTTAAGGAAAATTCTTTTTATTTTATGTAGAATGTCCCTAGGCGAATGGGACTATTCAAAAAGAAAGGAATACGGCTTTTCGAAGAGCAAAACGAGTCTGCCTCGCTTGAAGAAAAAACAGAGCAAAAGGCCGCTGACGAAGAGTCCGTAAATCAGGAAACAAACGAATCCGTCCGAGTATCCGATAAGACTCTTAATCTCGGTTGGTATTATTCCGAGAACAAAGAAGAATTCCAACTCGCTAAAATCTCAGAAAAAGACAGATCTACCCATCTATACGTTGTCGGCGCTACGGGAACCGGCAAGACGAAATTCCTCGAATATCTGATCGAACAGGATATCGAAAAAGGTAACGGCTTCGGGGTTATTGATCCCCACGGGGACTTGATCGAGGACGTTAAAGGATTATTGATCCTGAAATACAGCCCGGACGAGCCCGAAATAACGGACAAAGTTATCCTAATCGATCCCACCGATCCCGTTTTTACGGTGACATTCAATCCTTTAGAGAAAATACCTGGCGTCCCTCTTGCGGAACAGGCCAATGAACTTATCTGCGCTTTCCGAAAAATCTGGTCCGACTCCTGGGGCGTGAGGATGGAGGACCTTCTTCGGAATTCTCTGATCGCTCTTGGGGAAGCCGGATTGACGCTGCTTGAGATACCAGCGTTTCTGAGCCATCGGGCTGTCCGGCAGGGTGTTTTAGAAAAGGTCAGTCATCCCTTGGCAAGAGAGTATTTCCGTAGGTTCGATACTATAACCGACCGTAGCCAGATCACTTGGATCGAGCCGGTAATGAACAAAATCAATGCCTTTTTCTCGGACGAGAGAATTAGGCATATTTTTTCGTCCACGAAAAGTTCTTTCAATCTCAGAGAGACAATGGATTCCCGAAAAATCCTTTTGATCAAACTCGATAAGGGAAAACTGAAAGATTCGGCCGACCTGCTTGGATCATTGCTTATGGCCCAGATCCAAATGGCCGCTTTTTCAAGGTCGGACGTTCCACAGAGGAAGCGAACTCCATTCTATCTTTATATCGACGAATTCCAGAATTTTGCCAGTGAATCGTTTTCCGTCGTTTTATCTGAGGCAAGAAAGTACGGCCTGAGCTTAATCATGGCCCATCAGACACTTGCTCAGATTCCTGAAGAATTGAGAAGCTTGATCTTGGGGAATGCCGGAATCCAAGTCTATTTTCGGCTCAATCGCCATGATGCGTCGATTCTCGCTAAGGAAGCTTTTGAATATTCTGGGTTTGAAGTGAAGTCCGTCAGCAGTATGAAACCTCGATACTGGAGCTTGGGAGAAGAATGGGAACAGCATACCAAAGAGCTTCAGACATTAGAGCCGAGAGTCTGCTATGTGAAGCACAAGATCGAGGGCGGAGTAATTCCCATCCAGACGGCTTATATCGAGACGGCCCATGAAGTATTTGTCGAATTATTAGGGCGGGCGGAGGATGATTATCTGGCCTGGTTTAAAACAATTCCTTTTGGCAGTAAATATCTTGTCGAACGGGAAAAGCTCGATGCCGAGTGCCGAGCGAGAGAAGTAGAGACTGAAGATAAGGCGAAGACTTACAGAGGAGAACCGCTATATCAGAGAGATAGAGTATCGGCTAAGCCAATTCCAAAGAAGGAACGATTGCCGGCCATTGAAAAGGCTATTGATGAATCAGCCGTTGTCTTGCCGCCTAAAACAGAAGTACAACCGCCCAAGGACAAGGCAATTTCTCAGCATCGGTATCTTCAAAATCTTATAAAGAAAATTGCGGAGGATAAAGGTTATAAGGCAACAATTGAATTGCCGGTTTTCGACGGAACGGGCAGGGTGGATGTCAGTCTTGAAAGAAACGGGCGTAAAATCGCTTGTGAAATATCAATTTCTTCGACCGAGGATCAAGAATTAAAGAATATCCAGAAATGCCTGGCTGCCGGGTATGAAAAAGTAGTCGTTTGCACCCCGGATAAAAAAAGCTTAAATAGTATAAAAATCCTTGCGGAAAAGAATATTGTCGGAGCTGACCAGAGCAAAGTGTTCTTTTTCCAACCTGAAGAGCTTCTGCAATTTCTCGAAGAAGACGCGGCAGCAGGATTGACAAAAGAAGAAAGAGTGAGAGGGTATAAGGTTAAAGTACAATACCAAGTGGCCAGCGAAGAGGAGAAGAAGGCAAAACGGGAAGCTGTGGCGAATGTAATAGTTAAGGCCATGAAGAGGATGAAGGAAAAGAATTGATTAAAAGCCATATATTATAAGAAGCGCAAAATGAGCGATGTTATAGAGACCATTCTGAACTTTTTTAAGCATTTTGATGTATTTTTTAGTTGGCTTCGCAATGCGCTAAAGATATATACCCAACCGAAAGTATTTATTGAAAACCTCATTGCGCTAGATGCGAAGGAAAGAACGAAGAGAATAATAGGATATTTCTGTTTTTATGAATCAATCATATTAATTATTTCCGCCACACTAATTGATAAGATTGAATTTAGTCTTTTCAAGATACCGGGTTTGATATTCCTCGATGCAATATTTGCGCTCCCTCTCATATTTATCATTTTAATCGCTCTGTATGCAGCTGGGATCAATTCTCCAGTAAAGAAGTCGATTACCTTTGTCTTGGTTATAAAAATCTTTTTCGGGTTTCCTCTTCAAATATTTTTCTTCCTTTTCATGTTTTTTGAGAATTATGTATTCTATATACTCTTCGGAGGGGGCATTCAATTATTTGCCTTAATTATACTCTTGCTACCCCCATTGTTTTTTGCAAATAGGAATAAACAGGCTTTAATATTATTTGGAAGTACTCTTGGATTGTTATTGCTTTTAATATTTGTCTATAGTCAAATAGGAAAAGTTAATCCAAAATCAGAAAACGTAGAACAAAAGGAATCATTTTATGATCCGATCTTTTCTGAATATGAGAAATTCCGGGATAAGCTTAAGTTGATAGATGAAGTGGACACTAAAGCTGATATCGATCAGGCGAATAACTTTAGCAAATTGAGCGAGAAGGATGAGAACGATATTGATATTAAACAGTTAAAGGAAGATCGAAAGTATCGAAATGAATTTATGCTGAACAGAATAAAAAATGAAATGGATATCTTTAGCAAAGAGAATATTTGTTACTTTAAAACAAATAAGGCGAGGTTTGAAGTTTATCGTGATTTTCTAAATGAGTTGTCTATATATTTAGAAAAGACGTATAGTGCTTATGAAATCATTGAGCGAAAAGATGCTATTGTTAAGATTAATACCGAACTCGACCACTTGAATAATGATTTAAATAATTTTAAAAAATATGAATATGACGAGAACAAAAAGACTGATTATTCAAAATATAAGACAGAAACAGAATTGCTTAAAGCGCTGGAAAAAGAAGTCGAGAATAGAAGACTTGCAGTTGAATATGAACAATTGAAAATAAACATTTTAAAAAAAGAAAGTCAGGTGTGGGAAAACAAAACAAAGATCCAAGATGTGTTAATTGGCATTATGAACGAGGCGACCAGAATAGAAAAAGCGCGGAGGAGGTTTTCTGAAGATCAAATGTACTATTACTTATTTATTTTGAAAATAAGAAGCATAATATTTATTTAGTAAGGGATATATATCGAAAGATGATTTATATATCGTCTTGAGACCGAATGTTTCATTATCTCCCACCCGGCACGAACAGAGCGTTGTTTATTGTTGGAGGACACTATGAACGGTCGAAATAATAATGAGGCGATAAGGTCGAATGAGTTATGCGCTCTTTATTATCCAGAGACAATATGCCTCGATGATGCAGAATTAAAATACTTGCTCCTTCTATACGACAAAATATATTTTCTTCCGATAGATGTTCGACTCAACCCAGGACATACTAAGCTTTCAAAAAGATTTTCTATGAACGACGCGGTTCTAGCTGGTTCATATAAAACGAAAAAGGATGCCCATTATGCAATCATGTATGCGTCTGAGCCAGATTGCTGGGATGATTATTTAAAAAGGCTAATGGAATTATATGATGAACTTGAAGAAACAAATGTATTAACCGGGCTGGAAGATTCAGCTTATTCTGATCCAAATAATTGGCACCCTCTAAAATCAGCCGTTGAAGCGGATATGACGGATATAGAATTTGTTAATCTTTGTATCAAACGCCGAAATTTAAAGGTATTTGTTCCACAAATTGAAAAATCCATTATTAAAGGAAAAGGATTCGGAACACGTCCACCTATTTTTCGGGATGAAAGAAGTATCCCGAGTATATGTTCAGAGAGACTGAATTCTACTCTTTTTATAGCTGGGGAAAAGAAGCTAATTCCTTCTTGTGGCAGTGAAATGTATATTGACTTGCTCCGAATGAAGCTGAAAAGAATGGCCCAGTATCCAGTTGAGTATAAAGTTCCTTCTAGCGGAGATCATAAAATAAGCATGTTGTCATGGGAGGTGGCTACAGAAGTCGTTCCCAGAATTGTGATCCAGAAAAAATCCGCAAGAGAAATAATGAAATATAAAAGTGCTTGTATTGATTTAAAAGCGAAGTTTAGATCATACATTCAAAGTTTAGAAACGAATGTCATATCGGAGCCTTGGGCAGAGAAATTTAAAAAAGAGATGGAGGATCTCGTAAAGAAGGAGATTATTCCTGAAGTTGGAAGAATCAGAGAACAAAAAATTGAAATATGGGAAAAGATGTTCGGTGAAACACTCAAAACAGCGATTAAAGTTGCTCCTGCCTTAGTTGGAATTCATTTAGTCCCCGGTATATCTATTTGGCAAATATTAGCATTAAGTACTTCGGTTGTTTCTGGAGCTGTGTTGAAGCCTTTAGCTGATGCTTGGGCAGAAGAAAGAAAAATGAGAAGAAATTCATTGTTTTTTTTGCTGAGGCTCAAATAACTCGCGGCATTTATCCAGAAGGCGTTTCGTTGGCTGGTGTTTACCTCTTTCCCACCCGGCTAGAGTCGTAAAATCGACTCCTAGCTGCCTAGCGAATTTCTTTTGAGAGAGGCCATTCAGCTGCCGGTATGACTTGAGTCTGTCTCCAAGGATTTCGGAGTTTACCTCGAACGGATTCCTCCCTAAAAACTCAATAATCTTCGGAATCTGGGCGAGGGACGGCTCAACTTTATTCCTCTCCCAGAGATATATCGTGATGTCCGAAACATTAAGGTTGAGGGAAAGTTGGCGCTTGGTGAGCCTCAAATCCAACCTCCGGGTCTTGATCCAATCGCCCCACGTTCGGCAAATATCAGGGTATTTCTCCCTGGAAACCGGTTTCCTTGCATTTAAGGTTAAATGGCAAAAGGGCAACGCAACCCTGCGAGGACGTCTTGCGCGGTCCGGCCGGACGGGACGCCGAATGCACCGATCATCAACGCAGCCGGTACTACGCCAAAATCTCCGGGCCTTTGCTCGACCGCATCGACATCCAGGTCGAGGTCCCGGCGGTCAAGTTCCGGGACATCGTCTCGCGGCTGGAAGGGGAGGGGTCGGAAGCGATCCGGGGCCGGGTGGCCGCGGCGCGGCGGCGCCAGGTGGAGCGGTTCCGGGGCGGCGGGATCTTCGCCAACGCCCGCATGGGAACCCGGGAGGTAAAGAGTTTCTGCCTCATCGACGGGGAAGGCGAAAGGCTGCTCGAGGCGGCCGTGACGAAGCTGGGATTCAGCGCTAGGGCCTACGACCGGTCGCTGAAAGTGGCCCGGACGATCGCCGATCTGGCGGGGGCAGAGAGGATTTCCACGGCCCACTTGAGCGAGGCCATTCAATACCGGGCCATGGATCGATACTATTGATCCCGCTTTCTTGAGATCCCGGGGCGGAGACTTTCAAAAGCCTGATAATCAAGGCATTGTTGAGCTCAGACTTCGCCCTGTGATTGACGCGCTACCGATTCCTTGATAATCTTGAGCCACATCTAATGGAAGGGGGCAGCCGTGGCCGTCACATGCCCGAAATGTCAGATTGAGAATCCTGAGACCAAGCAGTTCTGCGCAGACTGCGGAACGCGGTTAGGATTGCCCGGGACGCCGCTTCAGGATTCCATGACCAAAACCCAGGAGACTCCGCCGGAAATTCTTGGCCGGGGGACTCTGTTCGCCGGCCGGTACGAGATCATCGAAGAGCTCGGCAAAGGCGGAATGGGCAGGATCTTGAGGGCCTTGGACAGGAAGATCGACGTGGAGGTTGCCCTCAAGCTGGTGAAATCGGAGATCGCCGCGGACCGGAAAACGATCGAGCGATTCCGGAACGAGCTCCGGCTGGCCCGAGAGATCGCCCACAGGAATGTCTGCCGGATGTATGACCTCAACGAGGAAAAGGGCGTTTATTACATCACAATGGAATATGTTCCGGGCGAGGATCTGAAGAGTTTCATCCACAGGGCGGCGCCGCTCAGCACGGGGAAAGCGGTTTCCATCGCCAAGCAGGTCTGCGCCGGGCTGGCCGAAGCGCACCGGCTGGGAGTCGTTCATCGGGATCTAAAGCCCGGCAATATCATGGTCGACAAGGATGGAAACGCCAAGATTATGGATTTCGGGATCGCCAGGTCCCTGCGGGCCAAGGGCATCACGGGCGCGGGCATGATGATCGGGACACCCGAGTACATGAGCCCCGAGCAGGTGGAAGGGAAGGATGTCGATGAGCGGTCGGACGTCTATTCATTGGGGATCATATTATACGAAATGTTGACGGGGCGCGTGCCGTTCGAGGGCGACACGCCTTTTACAGTCGGCGTCAAGCACAAGAGCGAGATGCCGAAGGACCCCAGGGACATCAACGCGCAGATCCCTGAGGACCTCGGCCGGCTCATCCTGAGATGCTTGGAGAAAGATCGGGGCAAGCGGCATCGCTCGGCCGAAGACCTGCGGTTGGAGCTCGAGAAAATCGAACAGGGCATCCCGACCACGGAACGCCTCGTCCCGAAAAGGAAGACGACCACGGGCAGACAGATCACCGTCACCTTCGGCCCAAAGAAAATGCTCATTCCGGCTTTGGCCGTGGCCGCGCTCGCCGTCGCCTTAGCCGTCTGGCTCGTTTTTATTAAAAAGGAAAGCGGCCTCCGCCCCGAACAGAGGCGTTCCATCGCCGTGATCAGTTTCGAAAATCAGACGGGCGATAAGACCTTTGATTATCTGAAGAAGGCGATCCCGAATCTTCTCATCTCGAGCCTCGAGCAGTCGAATTATCTCAGGGTGATGACGTGGGAACGGATGGACGATCTCCTCCGCCAAATGGGCCAGGCCGGATCCGAAACGATCGACAAGGAATCGGGCTTCGAGCTCTGCCGCAAGGACGGGGTGGAGACGATCGTCGTGGGCAGTTTCGTCAAAGCCGAAAACATATTCGCCACCGATGTGAAGGTTCTGGATGTCGAATCTAAAGCCCTGCTGAAGAGCGCCAGCTCCCGGGGCGAAGGCATTCGGAGCATCCTCGAAAAGCAGATCGGTGAGCTCAGTCGAGAGATCTCCCGAGGCGTGGGCCTAACCGAGAGCAAGATCCAAGCGGCCCGGCCCGGCGCGCCCGATGTGCCGACATCCTCCATGGAAGCCTACAACAGTTTCCTCAAGGGAAAAGACGCCTACGAAAAGCTCTATTATGAACAGGCCCGGCAACTTCTGGAGAACGCCGTCTCTCTCGACGCCGATTTTGCGGAAGCTTACCTTTACCTGGCTCGGACGCAGGGATCACTCCGCAATCAAAGGGCCGGGGTCGAGGCCTATGAAAAAGCGAAAGCTCTCTCGGGAAAGGCTGCCGAGAAGGAGAGACTCTATATCGAAGAGGCCTATGCCGGAGCGGTCGAGAAAGATCCCGAGAAGCGATTCCGCATCCTTGAAGAAATCGTTCAAAAGTACCCCCAGGAAAAAGAAGCCCACTTTAGGCTGGCGCTCTACTTCAGGGAGGGAAATAAGACGGAGTTGGCAATTTCGGAATTGGAGAAAGTGCTGGCCCTCGACCCCAAGTATGGCTATGCCCTGAACGTGATTGCCTTCGACAACGCCGACTTGGGCCAATACGACAAAGCGATCGATTATTTGAAGCGATACGCAGAATCTTCCCCCGACGATGTCAACCCCATCGATTCCATGGCGGAGCTCTTCTATCGCATGGGGAATCTGGACGAGGCCATTGCCAAATATAAGGAAGTTCTGTATCGAAAGCCCGATTTTGTAGGGGCTTTTCGCTCTTTGGCCTATGTCTATGCCTTTAAAGAGGACTACACGAATGCCGTGAACTGTGTGGACGAATTTATCGCCAAAGCCCCGTCATTAGGATGGAAGGGACAGGGATCGTCCATGCGAAGCTTTTTCCTTTACTGGCTCGGCCGCTTCAACCAGGCCCTCTCCGATCTTCAGCAGTCAGCGGAATTGGCAGGATCGCAGGGTTATACGGAGGGCAAAGCCCGAGCGGAATTATTGATGGGCTTGATCCGCGGCGACCGAGGCGAATTCGAACAGAGCCGGATGCTGCTCAAAAACTGGTACGATTTCGCTTCGAAAAGCATTCCGGCTTCGTCCTTGGATGCTAAAGCCTATTATCTATTTATTCTGGGAATGATCGACATCAAGCAAGGTCGGCTCGATGCGGCCAAAACGAGCCTGGCGGAAATGAAGCCGCTCCTGGTCAGGATCAGTCCCGCCAACCAAGCCCGATTCGCCTTCCTTTACGATTATTTCCAGGGCGAGTTTTTGCTCGCCGGAGGATTCGTCGATAATGCCGTCTCCGTGCTGGAGAAGATTGTGCCCCTGGGGAAACCCCCCGGCGATATTGGAAATTCTTTTCATCGCTATAATATCCCGTTTCAAAAGGATGCCCTGGCCCGCGCTTATGTCAAGAAGGGAGACATGGACAAAGCGATCGCTGAATATGAACGGCTGGTCACCTTCGATCCTAAAAAAGTTCAGCGGACGCTCATCCACCCCCTCTATCACTACCGGCTGGCGATGCTGTATGAACAAAGGGGCGCGAATAAGAAGGCGATGGAGCAATACCGGAAATTCCTGGCCATCTGGAAGGATGCCGACCCGGATCTTCCCGAGGTCAAAGACGCCGCGAAGCGGTTGGCCGCGCTGAAGTGAAAATGAATTTTTGATACGTTTTACGAAGCTGGGATTCAGCGCGCGGGCTTACGACCGGTCGCTGAAGGTGGCCCGGACGATCGCCGATCTGGCGGGGGAAGAGAGGATTTCCACGGCCCACATGAGCGAGGCAATTCAATACCGGGCCATGGACCGGTATTATTGACAAAAAAAACCGGCCCTGCTTTCGGACTTGGACTTATGGGGGGGCTAATCGGCTCCGAACGGCCGTCCAGATTTCATCCAAGCCGAGATCAAGCGCCCACCGGGCCAGATACTCAAAATCGATCAAATCACCGGAAACTTTCAGGATTCCCAAGATGTCGCGAATATGTTTTTCCGATCGTCCTTCCCGATAGTATTCCATCTTCTTGAGGATGACATCTTCGGGCGAGGCGAAATTCGCCTCGTTCGACGGATCCGATTTCAACCTGCGAATACGCGCAAAACGGCTTTGATCAAAAGGATGTTTTGTCGGGATCATCATGTCGATCTTGAAACCGGAGGAGGGATGAATAATATTGAATTGCGATTTCAGGCGGATCGCCTTCAACGCCGAATCCGGATCAAAATAATATTCACTTTCGGGAAAGCATTTTCTCAGCTCGGCAACATGATGTTCTTGAATATCGGCGACGATGTCGATATCGTTCGTTAACCGGGGTTCTCCGTAGGCGATCCCCGCTACGGCTCCGGTGATAAAATAGGAAATTCCGCATTTTTCGAGACATTGAACGACATGTCGCAGAAGGTCATTTGGCTGCATTCAACATCCTCTTCGCGGTTTCTTCTTCGATGGCTTGTTCGGACCAATCGGGATGAAATGTTTTCAGGCCGGCCTTCACGAGCGACCGGGCGAATAACCACAATCCGAAAGAGATTTCGAGGCGCTCATGGGGCGTTTTTTCTTTATAAACGGAGATCATCGTTTCGTCGGGAAGATCGGCTACCGGCAATTTATCGGCCATGAAAGTTCGTGGCTCAATGTATAGCAGGAAAATAAAATGCGGTCAAACGACCAGGGGGAACCGCAGAGCTTGGGAAGGGCAGGGCCAAAGCGGAGAAGTTTTTGGATCTGTGCGAGGCGATTCAGTACCGGGTCATGGATAGGTATAATTGACCGGCGAACCTGCGGTGTAAACGCCGGCGGCCTATTCGTCGCAATAGAGAAGGAGACCGGTTCGAATAAAAAGGGAAAAATATGAAAAAAAACTTAATCCCATGGTCGGGCTTGATCCTGGTTCTCTCGACCATATCCTTTTCGGGCCTGGCCCAACCGCAAACCGCCGGCCAATCAGGCCAGACATGGAATCCCGCCAACAAGTTCAAGGAGAACGAATCGATTCCCGATGCCCTCCGCCAAGAGACGTTCGAGCTCGTCTGGGAGACCGTCCGGGACAAGTATTATGACGCGACGTTCGGCGGGAAGAACTGGACGGCCATCCGGGCGAAATATGAGCCTCTCATCACCGGCGTGGATAAAAGCGGCGAATTCCACGCTCTTCTGGGCAAGATGTTGGCCGAGCTGGGCCGGAGCCACCTGGCCATTTTTCCCCCGCAAGTGGTCTGGAGCCCGAAATCCGGGCCCGAGGCCAGGCTGACGCCGGCCGGAATCGTCCTCGGCGTCGCCGACCAGTGCATCGTTTTCGTTTCCGTGGCGCCCGATTCGCCCGCCGGGGCGGCCGGGTTGCGGCCGGGATTCGTCCTGACGAAAGCCGGAGATGCGCCGTTCCCGAAGGCGGGTCGGATAACTGTCCGCCTGGCGGAAGAAAAGAGGTCTAGAGCGAGGCCATCCAGTACTGGGCCATGGACCGGTAATACTGAGTCACTCCGGGACTTTTTCCACCACGGCCAAACCGCCCCGGGAGGTTTCCCTGTATTTCGAGGACATGTCCCGGCCGGTCTGTTTCATGGCTTCGATAACTTCGTCGAAGCTGATGCGGTGGCGGCCGTCCGAGAGCAGGGCGTAGGTGTGGTGGTTGAGGGCGCGCGAGGCGGCGAAGACGTTGCGTTCGATGCAGGGGATCTGGACGAGACCGGCGACGGGATCACAAGTCAAACCCAGATGGTGCTCGATGCCCATTTCGGCCGAGTACTCGACCTGGTGGAACGATCCTCCGAAAAGCTGGCTGGCCGCCCCGCCGGCCATGGCGCAGGCGACGCCGATCTCGGCTTGACAGCCGAGTTCGGCCCCGGAAATCGAGGCGTTTTGCTTGACGATCGTCCCGATCAGGCCGGCCGCGGCCAGGGCTTTGATGATTTCGGCGTCGTTGAAACGATATTCTTTCTGCAAATACATCAGGACGGCCGGGACGACTCCGGCTGCGCCGCAGGTGGGCGCCGTGACGATCAGGCCTCCCGCGGCGTTCTCCTCGGAGACGGCCAGGGCGTAGGCGAACAGATATGCCCGGCGCTTGGTCGAACCGCCGAAGGTCTTGGCTTTCATCAGCGTGGCATAGGCTTTGCGGGGCAGCTTGAGCACACCGGGCAGGGTTCCGTCGCTTTTTAGGCCTCGGCGGACGGCGTCTTTCATGACCCGCCAGACCTCGGCCAGATAATCCCAGAGGGCGGGCTCTTCGAATTCCTGGACGACCTCCCAAAGCTGTCGGCCGTTCCGCTCGCAGTGGGCCAGGATCTCGTCCATGCCGGCGAAGGGATAGATCCGGACGGCCTCTGTGGCCGGAGAATCATCGACGACCTTTCCGCCGCCGATGCTGTAGGCGGTCCACGTCCGCCGGACCGCGCCGTCCGGGTCCAGGGCCTCGAACCTCAGGGCGTTGGGGTGACGGGGGAGGAATTCGTTGGGCCGGGCTTCGATATTCAAGGATCGGCCGGCGAAGGCGTCCCTGAGGGCTTCGTGGGTCAGATGGCCTTTGCCCGTCGCGGCCAGGCTGCCGAAAAGAGTAATCCGATAGGCTCCGGCGGAGGGCTCGCGCTCGAGGAACATTTCGGCCGCCCGGCGCGGGCCCATGGTATGGCTGCTCGACGGGCCGTGTCCGATGCGATAAAGCTCTTTCAAGGATTCCATAAAATCCGCTCCCGGGCCGAAGATCCTTCGTATGATAGCATAATTGCTTTTTTTCTGGCGTTAGGCCGTGAATTCCGCTAATCTATCCGGCATGGAAACACAGGGTCGAAGCCTCCCCCGCGTTCTGGGTCTCTGGGATATCGTCAGCATCGTCATCGGCGGCGTCATCGGGTCGGGAATCTTTCTCGTGCCCAAGGACATCGCCCGCGAGGTGCAGGCGCCGCTTCTGATGATGGCCGTCTGGGCCGTCGGCGGCATCCTCAGCTTTTTCGGCGCCCTGTCGTTCGGCGAACTGGGGGCGGCCATGCCCGACGCGGGCGGAGTCTATGTCTATCTGCGCGAGGCTTACGGTTCGGCCGTGGCCTTCCTCTTCGGTTGGACCCTCTTTCTGGTCATCGATTCGGGGGCCATCGCCACCTTGACGGTAGCCTTTTCGTCGAAATACCTGACCCATTTCGTGGCCCTTTCCCCGGTTGCTCAGAAGCTCGTCTCGGTCGTTTTCATCCTGTTCCTAATGGCGGTCAATCTCGTCGGCGTGCGCGCCGGGGCCAACCTGCAGAATTTTCTGACCATCATCAAGTTCGTCGGGCTGGTCGGCGTATGCGCGGTCATTTTCATCTTCGCCAAGAATGGCAGTACGGCCAATTTCGTCCAACCCGCGGGAAAACTGTCAGTCGGCCTTCTGGGTCCGTTCGGTGTCGCCTTGATCGCTTCCCTGTGGGCCTATAAAGGCTGGGAAGCGGCCACCTACAGCGCCGGCGAGACCAAAAATCCCCAGCGCAACCTGCCTCTGGGCATTCTTATCGGGAGCGTATCCTGTGTGGTGCTTTACATCATCGCCCAGTTGGCCTACCTCTATGTCATCCCGGCGTCGGGAATCGCCCAGTCCGACCGCATCGCCGCCGATGCCATGTATAAGGTCGTCGGCGGGGTCGGGGCCTCGGTCATCTCGTTCATCATCCTGTTCTCCATCGCCGGCGCGACCAATCAGAATTTCCTCTGTTCGCCCCGCGTTTATTTCGCCATGGCCAAGGACGGGCTATTTTTCAAGAAGATCGCCGCCGTCCATCCCAAATACCTGACTCCCCATGTCTCCATCATCGCCATCGGGGTCTGGAGCGCCATCCTCAGCCTGACCGGGACGTTCGAGCAGTTGTTTACTTATGTCGTGTTCGGGCAATGGCTCTTTTTCGGATTGACGGTCGCGGCGGTCATCATTCTGCGCCGAAAGAAACCCGATATGCCCCGTCCCTACAAGACGTGGGGTTATCCCGTGACTCCGATCATCTTCATCCTGGCTTCTATGTTCATCGCCGTCAGCTCGCTTCTCAGCCAGTTCAAGAACGCCATGTTCGGACTGGCCATCATCCTGCTCGGCCTGCCGTTCTACTTTTTCTGGAAAAACAAGAGCCGCGGCTTGGCCTGAGCGGAGAGGACGAATGCTGGGGAGAGCGAACGGCGGCCGCTGGATCCTGAGGCTTGATCCCGGCGAAATGATCATCCGGGCGCTGACGGCTTTCTGCACGAACTTGAAGATCTCCGGAGCGACGTTCTCCGGCATCGGCACCTGCCGGAATCCCGAACTTGGGTTTTTCGACGTAGCGGATAAGGCTTATCGATTCCGAACCCTGGCCGGGGATTATGAAATCGCCTCACTCAGTGGAAACGTCACCCTTCTCGAAGACAAGCCGTTCGTCCATGCCCATGCCGTCCTGGGCGACTCGGATTTTGTGGCTTGGGCCGGGCACTTTCGAGAGGGAGAGGTCCTGGTCACGTGCGAGATCGCGGTCGAGCCGCTGGCTGAAAGCCTCGTTCGCCTCGAGGACCCGGAAACCGGGCTGAAGCTTTGGAGTTAAAAGACAGGCTCGGGCGGCGGAAGCGGATCCCCAGATAGAACCAGGGGCTCCGGCCGCCGCTGAGAAAAGTTCGGGGCGCCCCTTGCGGGACGCCCCGATGAAATGGGAAGAATGGGAAATGGGGCTAAGGGGAAGGGACGGACCGGCCCTCTTTAATGACGACCCGGCCGTTCTTGAGCACGTATTTGACGGAATTTACACCGGTGTGATAGACGAGCGATTCGTAGGACGGGATGTCGCAGAGAACGACGTCCATGGCCTTGCCGGGTTCCAGGCTCCCGACCCGGTCGTGCAGGCGCAGGGCGTAAGCGCCGTTGGCCGTAGCGGCATTGATCGCCTCCTCGATGGTCAAGCGCAGAAGGAAAACCCCCAGTTGGATGATGAATTGCATGTTTTCGGTCATCGAGCTTCCCGGGTTGAAATCCGAGGCCAGGGCGACGACGGCTCCCGCTTCGACCAGGCGTCGGGCCGGGGCGGTTTGGCTCTGCAGGAGAAAGAACGGAACGTGGGGAAGGAGGATGGCCGCGGTGTCGCTGGCGGCCAGGGCGGCGATGCCGGCATCGGTGACCGTGATCAGGTGTTCGGCCGAAACGGCGCCCAGGCGCGCGGCCAGCTCCGCTCCGCCGAGAGGGACGAATTCGTCGGCGTGGATCTTGATTCCCAATCCGGCCGCCGCGGCCGCCGCAGCCAGCCTTTCCGTTTCTTCGACGGAAAACACGCCTTGTTCGCAGAAGATGTCGAAAAACCGGGCCAGGCTTTTCGTTTGAACCCGGGGCAGGACTTCATGAATAAGAAGCTCGATATATTCATCCTTGCGTCCACGGTATTCGTCGGGCACTTCGTGGGCGCCCATGAAGGTCGGGATGACATCGACCGGGTGCTCGCGTCCGGCCTCTATCACGGCCTCGAGCTGTTTGATTTCGTCCTCCAGGTTCAGCCCGTAGCCGCTCTTGGCTTCGGCCGTCGTCGTTCCGTGGAGAAGCATGGCGTCGAGCCGCTTCAGACAAAGGCTTTTTAATTCCTCCTTCGAGGCTGCTCGAGTGGCCCGGACCGTGGAGCGGATACCCATACCCCGTTCGGCCAATTGTCGATAGGTCCAGCCCTGGATCCGCAGGGCGAACTCATCCTGTCGACTGCCGGCAAAGGGGAGATGAGTGTGGGAATCGACGAATCCGGGAAAGGCGATGAGTCCGGCCGCATCCATCTGGACCGCTCCCGGCTCCGTCTCGACCGAATGGCGGAATTCCGCTTCGGTCCCCGCGAAAACGATGCTTCCTGTGCGTCCGGCGAGCCAGCCGTTTTCGATCAGCCCGACGTCGCGCAGCGCGGCGCCGCGTTTGGGTAGGGGCCCGCCGCAGGTCAGAAGCTGACGGCAGCCGGAAACGACACAATCAGCCTTGATCATGACGGGTATTTACGGAACTGACTGTGCTTTGCCCGGATGTAGGATGGTTCTTCGAAGGCCTCCCATTTCCGGTCCCCATGGGGGTCCGAGGCTGCGGCGGAGGTCTGCGGCCGGGGCGCGGGCGGATTCTCTTTCGGGACTTCGGGCCAGGGCGTCGGCCGTCCGAGACGCGTCCGGATGGCTTGGGGGACGAACTCGAACGGCGGCGTTTCGTTTCGTACCGGAACGGGGGGCGGTGTTTTGCGGAAAAATTGGGTTTGCCGGCCTTGGAAAGAAGGTGCCGCTTCGCTGAACTCATCGACGGCGGTTGCGGCCAGGTCGAATCCCGTGGCGATGACCGTGACCTTAACCTGGTCTTTCATCGACGGATCGATGACCGTCCCGAAAATGATATTGGCCTCGGGGTGTGCCAGTTTGTGGACGAGCTGGCTGGCCCGGGATACTTCGTGAAGGGTCAAGTCCTTGCCGCCGGTAATGTTAATGAGAACGCCCCGGGCGCCCTCGATCGAGGTATCGATAAGCAGGGGGCTGCAGATGGCTTTGTTGGCCGCTTCGGCGGCCCGGTTTTCTCCCGAGGCGATGCCCATGCCGATGTAGGCCATGCCCATGCCCTTCATGATGGATTTGACGTCGGCGAAATCGAGGTTGATGAGGCCCGGCTTGGTGATCAGGTCGGAAACGCCCTGAACGGCCTGGCGCAGGACGTCGTCGGCGACCTTGAAGCCCTCCTCGACGTAAGTCCCCTGGGTCACGGCCTGGAGAAGCCGCTCGTTGGGGATGGCGATGACCGTGTCTACGGCGTTGCGCAGTTCGTCGAGGCCGGCCAGGGCTTGTTTAGCCCGCACCCGGCCTTCGAACTCGAAAGGGAGCGTGCAGATGGCGATGGCCAGAATATCGAGCTCCGCGGCCAAATTGGCGATGATCGGGGTGGCGCCCGTGCCCGTGCCGCCGCCCAGCCCGGCGGTCAGGAAAACCATGTCCGAGCCCTCCAGGATCTCGATGAGCTTCTCGGTATCTTCCATAGCCGCCTGTTTGCCCGCCTCGGGCCGGCCGCCCGAGCCCAACCCGCGCATGGTCTGCTCTCCGATCTGGATGCGGGTCGGCGCCTTGCTTCCGTTGAGCGCCTGCATGTCGGTGTTGACGGCGATGAAATCCACGCCCTCGATCCCGGCCGCGATCATCCGGTTGAGGGCATTGCCGCCCCCTCCGCCGATGCCGATGACCCTGATCTTGGCGCCGAGCGATTCCTCGACCAGATGAAAACGCATTTTGCCTGGCGATTCCGTCTTCATGATGCCTCCTATTCCCCTTTGACCAAGGCTTTTAGCCGGTCCCAGAATGATCCGCCGCCGATTTTAGACCCGCCGGTTTCGGCCAGGACTTCGCGGGCATGGAGTAAAATCCCCACGGCCGTCGAGTATTCGGGCGTCCGGATGCGGTCCATAAGCCCGCCCAATCCGACGGGAACCCCCCGCCGGACCCGCAGGTCGAAGATTTCCTCGGCCGTCTCTTCCAAGCCTTCCAGAAGGGCCGTTCCGCCGGTCAAGACGAGACCCGAGTTGAGCGACTTCTCGTAGCCCATGCGCTTGATGTCGGTATCCACGAGCCGGAAAATTTCCTCCGCCCGCGGCTGGATGATTTCGGCCAGGAGCTGGCGCGACAGCACCCGCGGCTTGCGGCCGCTTACCGAGGGCACTTCAATGGTCTCCTGTTCGTCGCCGGCGGGAGCGATCACGCAGCCGTATTTTCGCTTGATCTTTTCGGCATCGGGGATGGCCGTACGGAGGCCGACGGCGATGTCGTTGGTGAAATTATCCCCGCCGAGAGGAATGACCGATGTATACCACAAGCTGCCCCGCTCGAAGATGGCCACTTCGGTCGTTCCCGCCCCGATATCGATCAGACCGACGCCGAGCTCCATCTCGTCGTGGTTCAAAACGGCGGTGCTGGTGGCGATCTGATTGAGAACAACTCCCTCGATCTCGATACCGGCCCGCTCGACGCACGTCCGCAGGTTCTGGATGAGCATGACGGCCCCGGTCACGATGTGGACGTTGACCTCCAGCTTGATGCCCTTCATCCCCTCCGGTTCTTTGATCCCGTCCGTCTCGTCGACGACGTATTCCTGGGGAATGACATGGAGGATCTCCCGGTCGGGAGGAATGGCGACGGCTTTGGACTGTTCGATGGCCCGGCGCATGTCGTCACGCGAAATGACACGGTTTTTCCCCGAGACGGCGATGACGCCACGGCTGTTGAAGCTTTTGATATGGGCGCCGGAAACGCCGATAAATGCCGAATTGATCTTGACTCCGGCCATAAGCTCGGCCTCGTTCTGGGCTTTGCGGATGGCGTCCGAGGTGGCGTCCAGATTGATGACCACCCCCTTTCGCAGCCCGTGGGATTCGGCCGTGCCGATGCCGATGACTTCGATCTTGCGGTCCTCCCCGAGGGTTCCGATGAGGACGGTCGCTTTCTTGGTCCCGATGTCGATGCCGACGACATGTCCGTTTTTAGCCATTATGGAGTCTCCTTAACGACCGTTTTGCGGCTCCCGGCGTCCGCCGCCGGGTGCATCGGCTGGAGCACGATCCGATCGGCGAGCCACAGGATGACCGAATCAAGTTCGCCGAATTCCCGCTCCCAGCGGTCCTTTCCTTCGAGATAAACCGCCGTCCGGAAGCCGTACAGATCATCCCCCAGCCGGAGCCGCGTCGCCGAGCCTCGAAGCCGCAGAACGAGGTCATACGGGACGCTGACGTCGATGACGTCCACCCGATCCCGAATTCCGGGGGCGAGGTCGGCCAGACAGGCGAACGCCTGTCTGATCTTGTCCTTAAAGCCGCCCAGAAATCGTCCTTCGTCGACGAAAAGCGGCAGATCGGGTCGCGCTTCGCGCGAGGTGGATTCGATCACCCGGCCTTCATCGTCGATGAGGAGGACGGCTTCCCGTTCGACTAGAGCGGCAGGCCGGCGGGGGACCGCTTCCACGGCCAGGGCGGCGGGGAAAATCTTGCGGATGCGGGCTTCCTTAACCCAGGAAACGGCCTCGATATCCCGGCGGACCCGGTCCATGTCGAGAAGAATCAGATTTCCTCCGCGAGCCGTCGCGGCGGCCGCGGAGACCAGCCCCTGAACCCGGGGATCGGTGCAGGCGACGCGAATATCCTGCACGGCGAGCTTGGGCCAGGTGATGACGAAGGCATAGGCTTTGTAGGCGGCCAAGAAGAGTAAGGCCGCTCCGCCCAGAATAAGCAGGACATGGACCATGCGCAAAGCTCTTTTTTTCCCGGGCTTCCTGATCGGAGCCCGGCCTGCGCCGCGTTGAAAGCGGACCGAATCGGGTGTCGCGGAAGGGGTATAGTTCATGCTTTCTCCTCCAGTCTGCGGAGGAGATCGGGGATGATCCGGTTGATGTTGCCCGCGCCCAGGACGATGACGATGTCGCCCCGCTGGACGATCCTCTCGAGCCGGGCGGGGATGGCGGCCGAATCGGGTTCGAAGTGAGTGTCCTTGTGGCCGAAGCGGACGATTTCATCGTAAAGCGCCTTGCCCGTGACGCCGGGGATGGGTGTCTCGCCGGCCGGGTAGATCTCGGTCAGAACGAGGACGTCGGCCTGGTTGAAGGCCCGGGCGAAGTCGTCCATGAGATGGAAAGTCCGGGTGAAACGATGGGGCTGGAAAACGGCCACGAGACGGCGTTCCCAGCCGCGCTTGGCCCCGTCCAGGGTGGCCTTGATTTCGGTGGGGTGGTGGCCGTAGTCCTCGACGACCATGATCCCGCCGGGCTCACCTTTGAGTTCGAAGCGCCGGCCCGTCCCCGTGTAGCTTTCCAGGGCTTCGAGAATGAGAGCGGGCGGAATGTCGAGATCGAGGCCGACGGCCACGGCGGCCATGGCGTTGGAAATCATGTGTTTGCCGGGGACGTTGAGCTTAAGATTGCCCAGCTGCCGGCCTTTGTAATGGAGCGTGGACCGGCTGGAAAAGCCCGAGAAATTCAGGTCGCGGGCGTAGATGTCGGACTGGGTCGAAAAGCCGTAGGTGATGAGCCGCCGGTCGAGCTGGGGGATGATGCTTTGCAGGTGGGGGTCGTCAAGGCAGAGGATGATCGGGCAATAGAAGGGGACCTTGTTGGCGAACTTGATGAAGTCTTTCTGGATGTCCTCGACCCCCTTGTATTGGTCCAGGTGTTCGGCGTCGATATTGGTCAGAATGGCGATGAACGGCGCGAGCATGAGGAATGACCGGTCGCTCTCATCGGCCTCGGCAACGAAGAAATCTCCGGCTCCCAGCCGGGCGTTGGCCCCGATTGTGTTGAGCCGGCCGCCGACGACGACCGTCGGATCGAACCCGGCCTTATCCAGCAAAACGGCGATCATGGAAGTCGTCGTCGTTTTGCCGTGCGAACCGGCCACGGCGATCCCCATCTTCATGCGCATGAGCTCGGCCAGCATCTCGGCCCGGGGAATGACCGGGATCTGGAGACGGCGCGCCTCCAGGACTTCGACGTTGTCGTCGTGGACGGCAGTGGAAGTGACGACGACGTCGGCGCCGCGGACGTTTTCGTTTTGATGGCCCAGGGCGATCCTGGCGCCAAGCTTTATCAGCCGCGCGGTGGCCTCGTTCGTCCCGGTGTCCGATCCCGTGACTTTATAGCCCAGGTTGATGAGGACTTCGGCGATGCCGTTCATCCCGGTGCCGCCGATGCCGATCATGTGGATATGCTTGAGCTTGCGGTATGTCGTCTTGACCATGCTGTCACTCCTTCGATGGCGTCCGCGACGACCGGGTCGTCCGGGGCCCCGGGCTTGCCCGCCCACATTCGCTTCGCGAATGAGGACTGCAAAGCCTGGGGGGCCACTTTGGCCGCGAAGGCTCGTCCTTTGACCCGCCGGCCATAAGCGTCAGGCAGAGGTCGGCGATATTTCGATCGGCCTGCGGCTTTTTCAAAACGGCCAGGGCTCTCTCCATGGCCGTCAGTTCTTCGGGGTGGGACAGAAAACGGCGGATGCGCTCGGCCAGCCGGATGGGCGTGAATTCGCTTTCCGGCAGGACTTCCGCTCCGCCCGATTTTTCGAGCGCGGCCGCGTTTGGAGTCTGGTGGCCTTCGGACGCGCCGGCGAAAGGGACAAGAAGCGCCGCTTTTCCGGCGGCGACAAGCTCGGCGCAGGTCGTCGCCCCGGCCCGGCAGATGACCAAGTCGGCCCGGCCGAAACGGGACGGCATGTCGTCGAAGTAAGCCTCCACCTCCGCCCGGTCGAACCCGTTCTCGGCATAGCGGCGCCGGACTTCGTCCAGGCCTGCCGGCCCGGTCTGGTGCACGATCTCCAAGCGGTCTTTCAGTCCGGCCAAAAGAGGCAGAGCCGTCCCGACCCCCTGGTTGAGAAAGCGCGACCCCTGACTGCCGCCGAAGACGAGCACGGACAGTCGGTCCGTCCTGGACTTCGGCGGGAGCGCGGCAAATTCCCGGCGCACCGGGTTCCCCAGGAGAACACCCTTGTTCCTGAAATAAGGCAAGCTCTCCTCGAAGGCGACCACGGCCTTGAGAGCGTAGCGGCGGAGAAGGCGGTTGGTGAACCCCGGCTGGACGTTTTGTTCCATGATCAGCGTCGGGATCCCCATCCAAGCGGCCAACAGGACGATCGGTCCGGAACTGTAACCGCCCACGCCCACGACCAATGCCGGGCGCAGGCGCAGGAGCAAGGCGAACGATTGGATGAAGGCCCCGGGCAGGAGTCCCAGGCCTCGGAAGCTGCGCAGGCCGCGTCCCTTGAGGCCTTCAATGGGCATGGCGATGAACCGGGTCCGGTGCGCGGCCATGATCCGCTTCTCGGCATCGCGCCGCGAACCGACGTGAAAGATCTCGAGTTCGGGGACTTTGTCCCGGAGCGTCCGGCCGAGGACGAGGGCGGGGTAAAGATGGCCGCCTGTCCCGCCTCCGCTGATGATGACCCGTTTCGTTTTCATCGGAAGTTCCGGGATTCTCCCTTCCGGGACGAGATATGGAGAAGAACGGCCACGGCAAGAAGACTGCAGATGAGCGACGAGCGTCCGAATGAGATGAGCGGCAGGGGAACGCCCTTGGCCGGGCTCAACCCGAGGACGACGGTGACATTGATAAGGGTTTGAATCCCCAGGAGGAACGAGATTCCAGCGGCGATGAGCTGAGCGGAAAAAGTGGTCGCCTTCATCGAAATGGCCAACCCGCGCCAGACGATGACAAAGAACGCGGCCAGGACGGCCAAGGCTCCCACAAGCCCCAGCTCTTCGGCGATGACGGCGAAGATGAAATCGGTATGAGGGCAGGGGAGGAAGAAGAGCTTTTGCGTCCCTTCGCCGAAACTCTGCCCCAGAATTCCACCGGCGCCGACTGCCAGCTTGGATTGGGCCACCTGGAAAGAGGCTTTCTGCAGATCCTTGGTCCGGGCGAAGAACTCGACGATGCGGTCGATGCGGTACTGGGCGACGATCAGGAAGAGAAAGAAGGTCGGCACGGCGGCCAGGCCGAGCCAGGCGAAATTCCGCATCCGCACACCGCCGATGTGGAGAACGATGATTCCCATCAGCAGGGTCAGCGCGGCCGTGCCGAAATCGGGCTCGAGAAGGATCAGCAGGACGGCTCCGAACAGTGCGGCCGCGGCGGGCCCGAAGACCTTGGGCTCGTTGATCCGGTCCTTGGCCTTGGCCGCGACATGGGCCAGAAAGATGATCAAGCTCAGCTTGGCCAGCTCGGACGGTTGGAAGCGGATGCCGAACATGTTGATCCAACGGTGCGTGTGGGCCACTTCCGGCATGGCCAGGCAGAGGGCCAGGAGGATGTAGGTCAGACCGAGAAGCCCATAGACGATGATGCGGTTCTCGTAGAAAGGCCGGCGGAAGGAGACCAAGCCCAGCAGAATGATGAATCCGCCGGCGGCGCCGC
Organism: uncultured Eubacteriales bacterium; assembly: GCA_964557435.1. GTDB lineage: Bacteria > Acidobacteriota > Aminicenantia > Aminicenantales > UBA4085 > UBA4085. Next base: position 29,718 of record CAZLAM010000134.1, on the reverse strand, counting down.
CGAACTGGTTGAACAGAAAGTAAAACGGCCGGTGGTACTTGTCGGTGGCCAGGGCGCTCGAAGAGTCGAAAACCATGATCACTCCGGTCGTGATCAAAATGAGGACGACCAGGAAGAGGATCTTGTCGAACCCGAAGCGCCGGAATATTTCCATGGCCTACTCCCTCATCTTTTCGGTCGATGCGGCCAGGCGGCGGACTTCGCTTTTAAACATCTCGCCCCGTTCCTCGAAGCTCGAAAACATATCCCAGCTCGTGCAGGCCGGCGCCAGGAGGACGATATCTCCGGGAGCGGCGGCGGCGGCCGCCTCCGCCACGGCCTGGACATAATCCCCGGCTTCGACCATCGGAACAACTCCCTGAAGGACGGCCCGGATTTTGTCCTTGGCCGCCCCGACAAGCACGACGGTTTTAGCCCGTCCCGCGACGGCGGCGCGGAGCGGGGCGAAATCCGTTCCCTTGTCCTTGCCGCCGAGAATGAGAATCAGGGGGCGGTCGAAGCTTTCGATGGCCTTGATGGCGGCGTCCACCGTGGTGGCCTTGGAATCGTTGATGAAATCAACGCCGCCGAGCGTGAGGACGGGTTCCAGCCGGTGCTCGAGACCGCGGAATCTCCGGATCGTTCCGCGCATCCCGGCCGTCGGAACCCGCATCAAGCAGGCGGCCAGGGCGGCGGCCATGACGTTGTCACGGTTGTGGGCGCCGAGGAGCGCGATCTCGTCCGAGGGCATGAGCACTTCGTCTTCGCCGTCCCCATGACGAAGGACGATCGCGCCGTTCTTGATGAAGGCGCCGCGTTCGACTTCGCGCCTGTGGCTGAATCCGAGGGTTTTAAAAGGTCCGGTTTCGCGCAGGCTCCAGACCCGCTCATCGTCGGCGTTGAGGACGGCGAAGTCGTCTTTCGTCAGCCCGTCGATGAGTTTTTTTTTGGCTCCGAAATAGTCCTCGAAACTGCCGTGCCAATCGATATGATTATCGGTGATGTTGAGGAAAACGGCCGCGCGGACCTTGAACGTGTCGATGTATTCGAGCTGGAAAGAGGAAATCTCAGTGACATAAACACGCCCTTCACGGGCGTCGCGGACGAAGGACAGGAGGGGGGTTCCGATATTTCCGGCCAAGACCGCATCGATTCCCGCCTCGGCCAGAATACTGTGGATCAGGGTCGTCGTCGTCGACTTTCCGTTCGTTCCGGTGATTCCGATAATCGGGCCGCGCAGGAAAAGAAAGGCCAGTTCAAGCTCGGAGATGACGGGAACACCCCTGTCCCGAGCGGCCCGGATCGCTTCGAGCCGGGGGACGCCGGGACTGGGGACGATGAGGTCGGCGGCGAAAAATGATTCGATCCGATGGCCGCCGGCTTCGATCCGCGCTCCGCGCGCTTCGAAACGGGCGGCGGCTTCGCCCAGGGCGGCCAGGGGCCTTTTCTCGCTGATGATGACATGGGCGCCCTCGTCGAGAAGGAATTCGGCCAGAGCTTCACCCGTTCGAGCCAGGCCGACGACGACGACGTTTCTGCCGCGAAGTTCCATCCTTACCTCAATTTCAAAGTTGTCAGGCTGAACAGGGCGAAGATGATGCCCAGGATCCAAAACCGAATGACGACTTTTTCCTCGGGCCAGCCGAGGAGCTCGAAATGGTGATGCAGGGGAGCCATTTTAAAAATCCGCCGGCCTTTGCTGAGGCGGAAGAAGGAGACCTGGATCATGACCGAAAGCAGCTCGACGATGAAGACTCCGGCCACGGCGAAAAGCAGGAATTCCTGCTTGATCAGGAGGGCCAGGACGGCCAGCGTGGCCCCCAGCGAAAGGGCGCCCGAGTCGCCCATGAAAACCTGGGCCGGGTGGGAATTGAACCACAGAAAACCGAGGCAGGCTCCGACGAGGGCTCCGCCGAAAACGGTCAGTTCGGCCGCCAGCGGAACGCGGGCGACATAGAGATATTTGGAGAAGACGGCGTGTCCGGCGATATACGTCAAAGCGGTGAGTGTGGTGGCGCTGATCAATGTCAGCCCGATGGCCAGACCGTCCAAGCCGTCGGCCAGGTTGACGGCGTTCGAGGAACCGACCAGGATGAGGACGGTCCAGGGCCAATAGATCCAGCCCAGGTAGGGCAGCCACTGCTTAAGGATGGGGAAGAAAAGATGGAGGTCGAAAACGCCGGCCCGGCCGAGGAGAATGATAATGCCCCCGAAGAAGACGGCCAACCCGACCTGAAGGACGAGTTTGTAACGCGCGATCAGTCCCAGCGAGCGTTTGCGGCTGACTTTGAGGTAGTCATCCAGCAGCCCGACCAAACCGAAGGTGAGCATCGTTCCCATAGCCAGCCAAACGAAAGTGTTACTGAGGTTGCCCCACAGGAGTGTCGGGATAAGGGTAGCCCCTATGATCAGAATACCGCCCATGGACGGCGTGCCTTTCTTGGCCTGGTGCGACTGCGGGCCTTCGGCCCGGATCTCCTGCCCGATTTGATGTCGGCGGAGTAGGCGGATGAGAACGGGGCCGAGAAGAAGGCTCAGCAACAAGGCCGTCAGACCGGCCAGGGCCGTGCGGACCGTGATGTAGCGGAAGACATTAAAGGCCGGAAACGAGCTTTTCAGGGAGACGAGCAGTCCATAGAACACTTCACGACTCCTTGGTGAGAGCTTTGATTTTGTCCGCGACGGCTTCGGTCCGCATGCCTCGCGAGCCTTTGACCAGGACCAGATCGCCGTTGCGAAGCCAGGCGGCGATCGCCCCGGCCGCGTCCGCGCTCGTGTCGAAGGTCACCACGGCCAGGCCGGGCATTCCGGCCGCCACGGCCGCGGCCGCCGTCCGGCGGGATAGCGGACCGATGGCAATCAGAATATCCCAGCCTTCTTCGGCCACCCGGCGGCCCGCTTCCTCATGGTACCGGATTTCGTCTTCACCCAGCTCGAGCATATCGCCCAGAACGGCCATTTTACGCAAGGCGGGGAGCCCGGCCAAGCCGCGGAGCGCGGTGTCCAGCGCTTGGGGGTTGGAGTTGTAGGAATCGTCGATAAGGACGACTTCCCGGCCGAGCTGCAGCCATTGGCCTCGCTGGAGCGCCGGGCGGAGGAACGCGATGGCCTCGGCCACGGTTTGGAGCGGAACGCCCAGGGCGTGGGCGACGGCCGCCGCGGCCAGGACGTTGTAGAGATACGCGTCAGTCAGGAAGGCCAGCCGGCAGGGCGCTCGGTGATCGTCGATCCGTAAATCGAATTCGAACCCGTCGAATCCGCAGCGGACGACCTTCTCGGCCGCGACATCCGCGTCCGGCCCGACACCGAAGAGGATTTTGGGGCCGGCATAGGAGGAGGCGGCCCGGCGCAGATGCGGATCGTCCCCGTTCAAAACGGCCGTGCCCCCGGGCTTGAGACCTTCGACGATCTCCCATTTAGCCGCGGCCACGGCTTCCAGGTTTTGCAGATAGGCTAAATGAACGGGATTGACGTTGGTGATGACGGCGATATCGGGAGGAGCGATCGCGGTCAAATCCCGGATCTCGCCCCGGCCGCTCATGCCCATTTCCAATACGGCTGCCGTATGGCGGTCCTCGAGCCGCAGGAGCGACAAGGCCAGGCCGAGATGATTGTTGAAATTACCCTCGGATTTGAGGACGACGAACCGGGGACCCAGGAGCGCCGCGGCGAATTCTTTGGTCGTGGTCTTGCCCACGCTTCCGGTGATGCCGACGACTTGGATCGGACGCGCGGCCAGAACTTGGCGGGCCAGGCGCTGGAGGGCCAGTACGGTGTCGTCGACGGAGACCAGGGCGAACCCGGCGGGGAGACCATCGACCGGTTTGGAAACGACTGCGCCGCGTGCTCCGTGTTCGGCCGCGGCGCGAACGAAGTCGTGGCCGTCACGGGCGGCAACGATGGCAAAGAAAAGATCCCCCGGCCGGACCAGCCGGGAATCGATGGCGAATCCGTCGAAGGTGAGCGCAGCTTCGCCCCGGCGCAGAGCGCCGCCTGTTTTTTCGACGATCCAATCCAAGCGAAGCTCGGCCATGGTCAACGCGACCCCCTGCGGACGAGTATCTCCCGAGCGACCCTGGTGTCGCTGAAGGGGAATTTTTCCCCGCGGATTTCCTGGGTGGTTTCATGGCCCTTGCCGGCGATGACGATGATATCTCCCTTGGCGGCCTCCGTCAGGGCCGTTTCGATGGCCTCGCGGCGGTCGGGGATGAGGCTGTACTTCCTCGTCCCCGTCTGGAGAACGCCGGCTTCGATTTCGCGCAGGATGGCCAAAGGGTCTTCCGAGCGGGGATTGTCGGAGGTCAGGTAGGTCCAATCGGCCAATTCAGCGGCCGTCCGCCCCAGGCGCGGCCGTTTCGTCCGGTCGCGATCGCCGCCGGCGCCGAAGACGACGAACAGGCGGCCGGGTTTAAGCTCCCGGGCCGTTTCCAAGATGCTGCGGAGCGCCCCTTCGGTGTGGGCGTAGTCGACGAACACTTCGAAGCCCAGCGAGTTCTCGACTTTTTCGAACCGGCCGGGTACCTGCCGCATGGCCGCAATACCGTCGCGGATGACGGTCGGCGGCACGGTGAGGGCCAGGGCCGAGGCGAACGCGGCCAGGATGTTGTAGAGGTTGTGTTTTCCGGAGAGGGGCGAAGCGACGGCGATCTGTCCGCCGGGGTACTTGATCAGCGCTTCCACTCCCGTGCCGTTTAGCTTGAACCGTTCGGCGCGGACCAGAGCGCTGGGGCTCAAACCGAATCCGATCGTGGTCATGGGAAGGTCATCGATGAGCCGGCGGCCCCAGGAGTCGTCGTCATTGACGACGGCCGTGCATTTCTTGTCGTTGAGGAAAAAGAGTTTCTTCTTGGCCTCGAAATAGTCCTCCATGGTCGGATGGTAATCCAGGTGATCTCCGCCGAGGTTGGTGAAAACGGCCACATCGAACCCGATGTGCGAGACGCGTTTGCGGTCCAGGGCGTGCGAGGAGACTTCCATGACGCAATGGGTGACGCCCCGTTCGAGCATCTCGGACAGCAGGCGTTGAAGGTCGGGTGATTCGGGTGTGGTCCGGGCGGCCTCGATGGAAAATCCAGGTCCGCGGTAGTTGATCGTGCCGATCACAGCGGTGGAAAAGCCGGCCTTTTCCAGGACGGCTTCAAGGAGATAGCTCAGGGTTGTCTTGCCCTTGGTCCCCGTGATTCCAATCATTTTGAGGCGGCGGGCGGGATGGCCGTAGAAATTGGCGGCGCACAAGGCCAGGGCGTCGCGCGGGTCGAAAACCTTGATCCAGGCCGCTTTGACGCCGTCCGGGCGGGGGCGGTTGGACAGCACGGCCGCCGCGCCGCGGTCTAAGGCTTCGGGAACGAATTCAAAACCGTCCATTTTTTCGCCTTTGAGAGCGGCGAAAAAGGTTCCCGGACCGCAGTCTTTGGAAGAATAGGCGATCGACCCGATTTCCGTCCGCGGGTCGCTGGAAAACTCCAGCAGGGGAACGCTTTTGAGGATGTCTTCCAGAATCATGGCCGGTGGTCCTCAGGGAGTCCGGCGGTAAGCAAACCTCCGCGCGGGCGGGGATGGACGCCGAAGGCGCGCAGAGCACGCTTGACGATGGCGCGAAAGACCGGCGCGGCCACCTGGCCGCCGTAGTACTCCTCCGTCCGCGGATCATCCAGGATGACGACCATGGACAGGATGGGATTGTCGGCGGGGACAAAACCGACGAACGAAGCGATATGCCTGGTCGATGAGTATTCTTTCTTGATCGGGTCGAACTTCTGGGTCGTCCCGGTCTTGCCGGCGATATCATAGCCTTCGGCCAAGGCCGCTTTGCCCGTGCCTTCCAGGACGACGCGTTCGAGAATGCCGATGAGCTTTTCGCAGGCGGCCGCCGAGAGGACGGAAAGGGGGGGAGGACCCGTCTTGGGAGAGCGGCGTCCTTCGACGGATTTGACGATCCGGGGGGGAATGAGGTCACCCCGGTTGGCGATGACATTGACGGCCTGGAGCAGTTGGAGCGGAGTGACCGCGATCTCGTATCCGATGGACAGCGAAGCCAGCGAACGTTTGCTCCAGCGGTCGGCCGGCGTGAACCGACCCGTCGCCTCGCTCGGCAGTTCGATGCCGGTCTTGCGGCCGAACCCGAAGGCCTCGATCATGCGGACGAAGGGGGCCGGCCCGAGGCGTTGTCCTATTTTGATCGTGCCCACGTTCGAAGAGTTGATGATGACGCTCGGGAAATCGAGGATGCCGAACGCCTTGTGGTCGCGGATCGGCCCGCCGGCGACGGAGATCGAGCCCTCGCTGCAATCGAAGGTGTCGGAGAACGATGCGGCATGGTTTTCGATGGCCGCGGCGGCGGTTACGATCTTGAAAGTCGAACCGGGTTCGAGGGCATTCTGGACGGCGTGATTGAAGGCGGCGTCGGGCGAAAAGCCCTTGTTGTGATCGGGGGCCGGAGCCGTGGCCATGGCCAGGATTTCTCCGGTCGAGGGGTGGGATACCAGGACCGTCCCCCACGCCGCTCCGGTTGCGGCCAGCGCTTTCTCCAATTCGTTTTGGGCGATGTATTGGATGGTCTCATCCAAGGTCAGGACTATATCCCGGCCGTTTTCCGGCTCGTCGAGGACTTCGTAGTGATACTCGCGCTTCTTGGCGTCACGGAGGATGAAGGCCCGGCCGTCCTGGCCCTGCAGAGCGAAGTTATATTTAGACTCGATGCCGGACGTTCCCAGACCATCGAAATTCACGCTCCCTAAGACTTGGGAGGCTTGACGACCCAGCGGGTAAATCCTCTTCGTCTCCTCCTGGTAACCGATGCCGGCCCGGGGTTTCCAGACTTTGGCCGCCAGATCGGGGTTGGCTTTGAGCTTGAGCCAGATGAAACGGACGTTTTTTTCGACCTGGGACTTGATTTTTTCCATTTCCGGGCCGCTCAGGTCGAGGATCGTTTGCAGCCGTCGGACCGGTTCAAAACGGGTGGCGAAAGGCTCTGACGGGTTGGGCATATAGTAGATCGAACAGGCGGGCAGGCTTCGGGCCAGGATGTTCCCGTTGCGGTCGAAGATCGTCCCGCGGGGCGCTTGAATTTTCGTCGTGCTTTGATTCTGTTCCAGGATGCGGGCTTCGGCCCGGGTGTGGCCGAAGACCTGCAGTTGGATCAGCCGTCCGACGACCCCCCCCAGCCAGAGAACGCAGACCAAGGCCAGGAGGCGCGTCCGACGGCCGGCTTTTTTTCGGAAATGGTCCTGGACGAGGTTCATGGCCATGGCTCAGCGCACCTCGTAGACGAACTGGTCGTCCCGGGGATCCGTCAGACCGAGGTCTGCCCGGGCGATCCTTTCGACTCGCTCCAGGGCGAGAAGCTCGGATTTGCGCGTCTCCAGTTTTTTGACCTCCTCGCGCAGGGATTGCTTTTCACTTTCGCGTTTCGAGGTGTCCCAACCCAGACGGATATTTTCGTTGAGGTGCCACAGGTAGAAGGTGAGAACAGCGAAGACGAGCAGGGCGGCCGCCAGCCACAGGCCGATTTCTCGGGCCGAATGTTGTTTACGGACCATTAGATTCTCTCCGCGGCCCGGAGCTTGGCCGAGCGCGATCGCGGATTGCGGGCGGCTTCGGCCGCCGATGGAATGATCGGGTGTTTGGTCAGGACCGTGATCAGCGGTTCGCTCGTTTCGGGAGAACCGAGTCGCAGAAAAGCGCGTTTGACGACCCTGTCTTCCAGCGAATGGAAAGCCATGGTAACGAGACGCGACGACGGGGGGAGAAGACGCAGGGTCGTCTCCAGAAAGGCGTCGAGATTCTCGAGCTCGCTGTTGACTTCGATGCGCAGAGCCTGAAAAACCCTGGAGGCGGGATGGATTTTGCCTTTTTGGGGGACCCAGCGGAAGAGTTTTTCCACGATCAAACGGAGTTCCGTCGTGCTTTCCAGGGGATGGAGACGGCGGACCGAAGCGATGGCCCGGGCGAGTTTGTGGGCTTGCTTGATCTCCCCGTAGTCGCGGAAGATCTTGGCCAGCTTGTTTTCGGGGGTTTTCTCCAGAATGCGGGCCGCCGTGTTTTTATTCCTCAGGTCCATGCGCATGTCGAGGGGGCCTTCCAGGGTATGGCTGAAACCGCGCCCGGGCGAGTCGAGCTGGAACGAGGACATGCCCATGTCGAGAAGGATGCCGCGGACGCGTTTGAAATCGATGTCCAGATCGGGAAGGTTGCGGTAGTCGGAGTGATAGAGCGTCACCCGGTCCTCGAAGGGCTCCAAGCGCTTCCGGGCGATGTGGATGGCGTCAAGATCGAGGTCCAGGCCGACGATCTCGGCTCCGGCATTGCGGCGCAGGATTTCCAGTGAATGGCCGCCCAGGCCCAGGGTGCAATCGACATAGATCCCGGGGCGGTCGGCGGACAGCTTGTCCAGCGACTCGTCGAGGAGGACGGGTGTATGTTCTGGCTGAATCATTCCGGCTTCCGGACAGGCCCGAGCGAGGCGAAGCGATCGATCTCATCTCCGGTGAGGGGATGCTGGTCGAGCTTGGCTTCCAGGCGTTCCGCGTCCCAGACCTCGAGGTAGTTGTTCATTCCCACGATCGCGACCTCGGCCCGCAGGCCCGTCTTCTCGCGAAGACGGGGGGGGATGAGTACGCGGCCCTTGGCGTCGATTTCGCCGGGGCAGCCGCGGCCGTGGGCGTTCAGGAAGAACTCCCGGTAACTGGTCCGAATGAACGCCATCTGGATCTCGGAGGTGCCTGTCATCTGCTCCCAAACGGGAAGCGGGAAGATCCGGACGGATTCGTTTTCCAGAGAAGTGATAAATAGCTGAGGCCCATACCGCTCTTCGAGCAAAGCGCGGAACCGTTCTGGAATCTTCAGACGGCCGGCTTTGTCGAGGGTGGCCTCGTAGCTCCCGATAAACTTTTCTTCGCCCATTTCTTCCCAGTAAGTCCCATTTCGACCTAAATATAGCCCCCGTTATCCCTAAAGTCAAGGTTTTTTTTTCCCTTATTTTCAGGATTTTACCTACCGCAGATGGGGAGGCGAAGGAAATTAAAGACCCTAAGTATGATTATTGGGGGATTATTCGGTATGCCCAGGCTCTTTCAAGCCCGGCTGAATTGACATCAGGCCGGTTCTTCGGGCGTTCGTTCGGCGTTTTCGAGCAACTCCTTGGCCGTCTCCAGGTCCTCGGCTTTGACCATGATCTTGATCTCGCCCATCCCGTCCGAGGTGAAGACGTGAACATTGAGGGCGGCCAGCGATCGATAAGCGCACAGAATCCCGTTATTCTCCAGATAGCTTTTGATGATGTCGGCTTCGGCCAGACTCCAGACGCGCTTGGCTTCTTTGAGATTCAGGTCGGCGGTGGAGTGCTCGTCAAGATTGGGCTTTTGTTCGTCCATGGGATCCTCCGGAGCGGGGTGCGGTGGGTTGATACGTTCGCCGGCATCCGTTTCTCCGCCGCTTGAATTCGAAAAAATCGGCCAGGATTTGGGCGTGGTCGAAGGCCAGGGGAGCCGGAAGAGCTTTAGGGGAGAATATGCGGGCTTCCCGGGCGTCGTCATGGGCTTGGGGAATTCCTTCGGCCGTAGCCAGAAAGACGGTGGAAATCGTATGTTTCCGAGGGTCGCGGTCGGGAGCGGAGTAGGTATGGAATTGGCCGAGGAGTCGGACCTCGAGCGAAGTCTCCTCGCGGGCCTCGCGGACGGCCGCTTCTTCAAGTGTCTCTCCGTACTCGACAAACCCGCCGGGGATGGCCCATCCGGGAGGCGGATGTCCGCGCTCGACCAGAACGATGCCCGGCCGGCCTTTGTCATCTTTGATTTCAATGATGATGTCGACGGTCGGGACGGGATTCCGATAGCGCGGCATTTGGTTCTCTGCTTCCGGACTCATTTTATCCGACTCTCCGTCTCGATTCAATCGAACTAGTTGTCTGTTGGCATAGTTGTCCCAAAATTGCCGATAGAAATTTTCTTCCCGACACCGCTTTTTATCGTTAACAAAGAAAAGTGTTCTACGGTCAGATCCAAACAGGATCGGCAGATGATCCCGGACAAGTGTCCTCGGGAAAGGACGTTTTTCGGCCGATTCGAAGTCCGGACCCGTGCTTTCGGAAATATCCGGCCGCGTGGGCGGCCTTCGAAGTGAACGCGTCAATCTCGTTTTTCCTTTGGAATTATGGAAATAGTTCAGCAATCCGGCTTTGGAAAAGATCCTGGAAGAATCTTTATTAACTTATTGAAGCTGGGCTTAGTTTGGCACGGCCTCTGCACTGCTTTATAATGATATCGCCTCAAAGGAGCAAAGCCATGACGCGAAAAGGTGCGTTTCTAGGCATCTTAATCTTCCTGGCCGGTGCGTCCGCGTCCGCCGCGGAGAGCGTCTATCAGGTCGTCGGAGGACCCCGGGATTTTTATTACGGCCATATCAGCCTGGTCGATATCAGGAACGACGGCCGGGACCCGTCCGTCTTACGCAGCGGGGCCAAAGTCACGGAACCCGCCAGCTTGAACCTGCCCATAGGCCCCGGAGACACCATCCTTACGTCTAAGGAACGGCGGGTCGAGATCCAGTTCGACAACGCCACAGTCGTCCGCCTGGATACCGATTCCGAACTCTTTATCGAAACGATCCTGGCTCGAAGCCTGAGCTCGACCAATCAAATGTCCAACCTTGTCCTCCGCCGGGGCCGGATATATGTGATGTATAAGCAGTACAGCACGAAAGAGATGTTCCAGGTCCTGACACCCAAAGCCGCGATCAAGCTCAAACACAATACCGTAGCTATGATCGGCCTGATGGCCGACGGCGGCTCGGATATCCAGGTCAAATACGGCAAGGCGTCCGTCATGTATGGGGCCGACCTCAAAACGCCCAAGGATTTGGCCCTCTCGGCCGGCGAACGGGTGACGATTTCCGCCGCCAACCGCTTTGCCTTGCAGGATTATCTCCCCAACACTGATTTCGAGACCTGGAACAAAGCCATCAACGACGATTTTATGGGTCTTCATGCGGGTAAAACCCCCCTGCCGACCGCTATTCAAAAACTCTCTCCGGCCGTGGCCGATTTCGCCCAGAGATACGGAAACCTTTACGGCGAATGGATTAACGATCAATATTTCGGCTATGTCTGGCGCCCTTTCTATAACGACCACTATATGGGCGGAGGCCCCTGGAGGCCTTATTACGCCGGGCGCTGGTCGATCTATCGAAGCCAGATGTTTTGGGTAGGGAGCGAACCTTGGGGGTGGATTCCCTATCATACCGGCCTCTGGCAGTGGAGCAAAACGCGAGGCTGGTTCTGGATTCCCGGGTCCGCCTTCGCCCCGGCCTGGGTGGATTGGGCTTACTTCAGCGGCTCCTATTGGTCCTGGCGTCCCTGGTCGATGTGGGATTGGGGATTTTATGCCGACTCCTGGTTTTATAATGATTGGATGTATGGCGACGATTTCTATTGGAATTGGCGGTATCAATATTGGGCTGGGTACGGCAATTGGGGAGCGGGGATCCCGGCTACCGATCCGACCGAGCCGGCTTTGACCAGGATCTCCAAGGGGCAGCTTAAGGCGCCCCACAAACCCCCGTTCGAAATGCCCAAGGAATTCAAAGGCGGCTTGAAAACCTTGATGACCGCCCTCCGGAATAAAGACCCCGAAGCCGTCGAATCGATGCTGGCCCAGGGCGGCTTCACGGTCGTCGTCGATAAGAATAATCTCAATGCCCATAACATTCAAGATAAAGCCGTTCCCCTTAAAGATGTTCGGGCCAAGCTGGCGGGATCGGCTTCGAATGATCGGACGAAAAGCATCCTGGGTGCGGTCCCCTTCGATCACGCGACTTCAGCCTTTTCCGCGGCCCGCGAGTTTTCCCGTCACCTCAGAGCTGAAGAGCTCGGGGGCGGCGTCGGAGCGCAAACCGCCGGAGATCGGGGCGCAACCGTCCCTCGAACACTCCCACAGAGAGTCCTCCAGTCCCTGATCCCTCAGCCGAGCTTGAGGACGATCGATTGGAACCCCGATATCCGGATGGCCCATAAACTCGGCCTGGATATCCGCTATTTGAGCGGTTCGAATGAAATCTATTGTCCCCAACTCAATATCTATTCGAGTACGGCTCATGCCCGGATGTCGGGCGGCAACGGGGGAAGCTATACCGCCGGAGCGGGTTCCGGCGGATCGAGCGGCGGATCCTCCTCCGCGGGGAGCGCGAGTTCCACGTCGTCGACGACTTCGAGCAGCGGCTCCGGCGGCGGCCATATCAAGTGACCGTTTGTTTTCCAAATTGCCGATAGCTATTTTTCTCTCGGCACGGATCACACAGTCCGGCGTTCGACGGTGTCCCGGGGGTAGACTTCCGCCGCGAAGGCCCGCCCGTTGACTCTATCGGGCTGTTCCGTCCGCTCTCTCAGCGCGCGGAAACGGCCGGAGCGGGAAGAAGCTTGCGGAGGCGGGTGATTTCCCGGCCGAAGGAGTCCTGGTATTCCTTCCGCAGGGGGGCGACCGGGTCGAAGCGCTTTCCCAGCGGGTTGATGTAAACGCCGGCCTGGGTAATGCGGTAATCGAGATGCGGCCCGGTCGATTCCCCGGTCGATCCCACCGTGGCGATGTCCTGTCCCATCTTGACCCGGTCGCCGATTTTGACCAGGATCCGGTTCAGATGAAGGTACATCGTCTCGAACGAGTTGGCGTGGCGGAGCTTGATCATGCGGCCCGCTCCGCCGTTCCACCCGGCGGATAGGACGACGCCGTCGGCGGTGGCCTGGACGGGCGTTCCGAGGGGGGCGCCGTAATCGACGCCGTAATGGGCCCGATAGACTTTGTGGATCGGGTGCAGGCGGCTGGCGCTGAAGCGCGAGGTGATGCGGGCGAAGGGAAGGGGGGAGCGGAGAAATTCCTTGCGCACCGATTTTCCCCCGGCGTCGAAATGATCGCCCTCTCCCGTGTCGGGATAAACAAAACGGAAAGCCTCGTACCGGCGGCCCTGGCAGATAAATTCAGCGGCCAGAATTTGACCATAGCCGGCGAATTCGCCCTCGCGGTAGTTTTTTTCGAAGATCATCCGGAAGGTGTCTCCGACCCGCAATTCCGTGTAGAAATCGATATCCCAGGCGAAGAGGTCCGACATGAGGATGGCCAGGACGCTTTTCTCCCCCCTTTTCTCCACGGCGCTGATGAGAATGTCTTCGATGACTCCGGCCAGGCCGGCCGTCCGCGTTTCGAATTGATAGCCCAAGATCCCCGGAAGAAAACGCCGGCCCTGGCGATCGACGCGCAGGTAATGCCGATCGGTGATGTCGTACTCGAAGGCCTGGGTGATCCCGGATTCATTCTGATAGAGCCGGATGCTGCGGCCGGCGACGAGCTTCCGCAAGTCGAAGACGGGTTTGACCTCTTCGTAGAACCAATTGGCTTCCACCACGGAAAAACCATGTTTGGCCAGGATGTCGGACAAGGTGGAGCCCAATGGAATCGTCTCGATGATGGGCCCGAAAGCCGCGCCCGGGCCGATGGGGGCGGCTGAAGGATCCGGACGCGCGGGCGTGGTCGTCCCGGCCGCCGTCGTCGTCTTGTCCGGCTTCAAGACAGAGGGCTTCGATTCGGGCGGCTCTTTGGTTATTAGCTTGAGCAGGAGGAATACGGCCGTCAAAACAGCTGCGGCCGCCAGGGCCAAGACGATCAAGTGCCGGGGAATTCGGGGCTTCGGCGGGGGGGGACGAAAATCGGAGTTCCGCTGGAAACCTCCTCCCCGGCTCATCGGTTTTCCGGATGCGGTGTCGGGATCACGGTATTCATCGCCTGTATTAACGCTCCGGAAGGGGAAATGGTTACACCGGCCGGCGAATGATCCCGTCGCGTCCCGGGGCGTAAGTTCAACGATCCGCCCAGGCGTGGCCGGCCAGGAAGGCGACTTTGGCGATGTCGGCCATGATCTCGGGATTGATCCTGTAGATGTTGTCACCGATGGCATGATAAGCCAGGTGCGGGCCGTTGGAACCTATCGAGGCCGTCGGAATTCCCTTGGCGTAAAAGGGGGCGAAATCCGAGCCCCGGACTCCGACCGGGCCCGACATCTTGCCCAGCCCGCGAATGATCCCGACATGGACGTCGGCCGCTTTGATGGCCGCTCCGAGCTCGTCCGCGGAATAGGAGCCGCCGGCCCCATCACCTTCGCCGGTCATATCGAAGTTGAACATGCCGTCCGCTTTGACCAAGGGCGCCGGCAGGTGGTCGGCGAAATATGTTGAACCCTGCAGTCCCATCTCTTCGCCTCCGAACAGGACGAAGGCGACCGAGCGTTTGGGTTTTTTGGCCAAACCGGCGAAGGCTCGTCCGATCTCCATGACGGTGGCCGAGCCGCTGGCATTGTCGTCGGCGCCCGGGAAGAGGAGTCCCATATGAAGGCCGTCGTGATCGAAATGGCCGCCGTAGATGAGGACGTCTTTCCTCAACACCGGATCGGAACCCTGGACAAAACCGACCACATTGTAACCGATCCCTTCGGGGTGATGGTCCGAAGCGACCTGGTAGTGGAGCTTCGACCGAAGGGGGAAGCTGATGGCCTTTTTATAGGTCAGCAGATCTTTCTTGAGGTCGGCCGAATTGATCCCCATTTCCTTGAGGATCGTATCGGCTGTTTTTTCGCTGATCATGGCCGGAAGGAATCCCGCCAGCCAGTCGCCGTTGGGGTTGGAGATGGGCTCGGGATAGATATAGATCAATCCCGCGGCACCCTTGTCACGGGCGGTTTTCATCCGAGTGCGGTGTTCGTCGTGAGCCTGGAAACGGGTATCGCGGATCCCGGGCGTGCCCCGGAAGGACAGGATGAACTTGCCTTTGACGTCCAGTCCGGCGTAATCGTCATAGCCCAGCTCGGGGGCGCAGATCCCCCAGCCGGCGAAGACGAGCCCCGCATCCACCCGGCCGCTGTCCGTGAAGAGAAGCGGCAGAAAGTCCGTATTCGGTTCGAGCTTCCGGCCGGTCTTGTCGTCGGGGAGAAAGAGCGTCATTTCGGCCGATTTGACCACGGTGTACGGCGAGGGGTAGGGCTGGAGATATCCCCCCCCGGCGCCGCCCGGCTTAAGACCCCATTGTTTGAACAACCCGGCCGCCCATTGAGCGGCGGCGGTGTAACCTTCGTGCCCGGTCAAACGCCCCGCGAAAGCGGGGGAGGCCAGGGTCTTAACGTAAGCATAGGCATTGGCGCCCTGGATGGAGGAGAGCGCCTTGCCGATTCCGGCCGGGAGCGGGGGCTTGTCCTGGGCTTGGATGAGAACGGTCGGGAGGGCCAAAATTAAAAGAAAGACAACGGTGCGGATTTTCATGCTCAGGACCTCACGGCGGGGGGATTCCGGCCCAGGTTTCGCCGACGGGCGATCTCCCTGCGCACGGGGACATCGAGGACCAGGAAATAGTAGATCGCCAGACAGGCCGCGACCACCAGAAAGCGCCAGGTGTTGCCCCGGACCAGGGACAGGACGGCATACCCGGCGACGACGACGATCATGGCCAGATGAAAAAGCGCGAACAGCGTGTCCGCGGCGCGGTGGGGGCGGTTGGCCATGGACGGATTCTCCGGGCTTCCGGGCTATTGAGCTTGTCGGCGGACGGATTCAATGGTGATCGTCTGCCGGGGAGCGTCCTCGTAGCCTTTGACGATCCCGACGGGGACCGAGGCGATGGCGTCCACGACATCCATCCCTTTAAGGACTTGGCCGAAGACGCAGTAGCCGAAACCGTCCGCCGTGGTGTTCTTGTGGTCGAGATCGGCATTATTCTTATGGTTGATGAAAAACTGGGAAGTGGCGGAGTGGGGGGCGTCGGACCGAGCCATGGCCAGCGTGCCGCGGAGGTTTTTCAAACGGTTGGCCGCTTCGTTCCGGATGGGCGGTTTTTGGGGTTTTTCGACGAAGGCGGCGGTCAGCCCTCCCCCCTGGATCATGAAGTTCTTGATGACGCGGTGAAAGATCGTCCCGTCATAGAACTTGGCGTCGACGTAAGACAGAAAATTCCCGACCGTCAAAGGGGCTTTATCGGCGAAAAGTTCGACCGTGATCTCGCCCTTCGAGGTTTTCAGGACGACGATAGGGTTGGCCGCTTCGGCCGAAACCGCGGTAATGAGGCCGAGAAACAACCCGGCCAGGGCCAGGAACGGGATGACGCGAATACGGAACATGAGTATTGTCTCCTCCGGCCGCTCCGGCGGCCCCAAAACTCAAGATAGCAGAATCCCGGTCTTCGATCAACGCCGGGTTGAATTGTGTTCGGGACAGACGTATATTATCTTCACCGGGATATATGATCCTCCTAGGAGCATTATCATGATTCGAAAATCCTCGGTCCTTTGCTTTTTGAGCGCGGTGTTGGCCCTGGCGGTGGTCTCCGCGGCCGCGGCTCGAAAGAATTTTGAATTCGGCTTCCATTATGGATCGTGGAGCTTGAACCTGCTCAAGCCCATGGCCGAATCGTTCGCCGAAGACTTCGCCGAACAATTTAAAAACAAGCAGTTCGATAAAATCAAGGAAGAAAATCCCGGAGTCGATCTGCGTGAGCTGAATTTCCAGAATCAGGTTGAGTTCGATTCGAGCGGCCGGAATTTCGGCTTCGAACTCCGCTGGTATCCAGCCGGCGAAAACGGCTCGTTTTCGATCGGGCTGGCGCTGGAGAAAACCTCCTTTAAAATCGGGATGACCAAAGTATCGACGGCCATGACCCTGGAGAACATGAAAACGGATGAGATGATCGAGTTCGACGGCGTCGGCTCCGGCGATGTTCAGTCCAAGCCGCTGGCCTTTCTGGTGTCTTTCCGGTGGGACATTTTCCCCAGGGGCTGGATCCATCCTTATTTCACATTCGGGTTGGGCGCGGCGGGTGTCAACGCCTGGGACGAAACCGTTTTGACCTACATGTTCACGGGGACGGCGAATTTTCCGGGTGAGCCTCCGCAAACGATCGCCGAATCCGGGACGAAAACCCTTCTTCAGCTCAAGGAAGAAGACGCTCAGCGGAAAAACGAAGAGGGGAGCTCCGAAGAGCCTTTCGAATATCCGATCAAGTTTTTTCCATTTCTTCAGCTCCATTTCGGGCTCAAGGCCAAGATCACGAAGTTCGCCCATCTCCTGGTCGACTTCGGCGTCCTGGACGGATTCGTCCTGCGCGGAGGGTTGGCTATCCGGATCTGATCTCGTCCGACCGTTCACGAAGGTTGGTTCGTTCGAAAACTGATCTTTAGTTTGGGCCAGGAGTAATGGGGAGGCAGGCACATTGAGGAGCGAGCGGGTGCGATCTCCCGCCATTCAATAAATCTCTTTGTCAGGGCGAAAGGTTTGCTCCGCTTGATTCGGGATGATGTCTTGATATAAAAAGGGACTTCTCGACAAACGCTTCCGCCGGAGGCAATCATGCGCCGTTTAAAAACCGCTCTTTCCCTTCTTATCCTGCTGACCGGGATCGTCCTGGCCGCGGGGCTCCAGCAGAGAACTGCTCAGCCTGCGGTACCCAAGACCGATGGGCAGAAGCTCCTGGATGCCATGCATCTCATCCAAAGCCAGACGCTCTTCGACTACGTCAAGGAGATGGTCTCCGAAAAGTACGGCGGCCGGCTGACCGGCACGGCGGAATATAAGGCCTGCGCTGAATGGGTCATCTCGCTCCTCAAGTCCTGGGGTGTTCAACCCGGCGGGGACAATGGGACCTTCTACCAAACATATCCCAATCCCTATACCATCGTCTCCCCGGGCGGCTATCTGACCATGGATGTCCCGGTCAAGGACGGTCTGATCAAGAAATCCTACAAATATGAGGACGAATTCATTCCCGGCGGAACCTCGGGTTCGGGCGAGGTCACGGCCGAGGTGATCTTCGTCGGCTTCGGCGTCACCGCGCTCGAGCTGGGCTACGACGATTACGCCGGCGTCGATGTCAAGGGTAAAATCGTCCTGATGGACCCGGAGGTCCCCCTGCGGGCGGACGACTCGGAAACGTTCAAAAAATGGCGGCCTTATTCCTTCCACCAGAAAAAACTGGAGAATGCCGTGGCCCACGGGGCCAAGGGCATGATTTATAATTACGGCCCGATCGGGAATCCCAACAATTCCTACCGCGAAGGATTCGTATATCACCATGTCGGAGCGGCCGTCGTGGCCGATGTCTTCGCCGGGACGGGAAAAACGTATGCCGATACCGTGGCCGCGATCCGCAAGGACCTCAAACCCCGCTCCTTTGCCGCCGGCAAGACGATGTCGCTCAAGAACATCACCGTCCATCATCCGGACGGCGTCGGTTTCAACGTCGTCGGCGTCATCCCGGGGACCGACCCTAAGCTCAAGGACGAGATTATCATGATGGCCGGCCACCTCGACCATCTCGGCCGGCTGTGGGAACTCAACCCGGGGGCCAACGACAACGCCACGGCCGTGGCCGTCGGGCTGGGCGTGGCCGAGGCCATGGGCAAGTGCGAGCTCAAGCCCAAACGGACGATCGTCTTCAACTTTTTCGGGTCCGAAGAACAGGCGGTGGCCGGGTCCAAATACTACGTTGAACACCCCCTCTTCCCTCTGGACAAGACGCTCGTCCTGATCAATATGGAGGGGCCGGGGATGGGGGATAAGATCGGGGCCTCCGGCGCCCGGACCTACCCCTCCTTCTGGCCGTTCATCGAGAAGGCCAACGCTTCTTTCGTGCATCGGCCTTTATCGGGCGGCGTCGCGGCCTATCCCGGCCGGCCGCGCCAGGACTCGGCTTGGTTTTTCTGGGCCGGTGTGCCGTCGCTGACCTTCGGCGCCAGCGGCAAGTCGGTCCCGTACCCCACCTACCATAACACCAAGGATGCCCTCGATCTGATTACGCCGGAGATCATGGAGGACATGGCCCAGCTGTTCTTCATGGCCGTCATGGACATGGCCGACGAGCCGGTCCTGAATTTCCGGGTCAAGCAATAATGGATCTCTTCCATTTTGTGTGGGTAGGTGAGGCACGGTGTCACCGTTCGGGGGAACGGAGCCATACGCCGTGACCAGACAGACGTTTCAACAAGGCCTTGTGTGATCAAAAAACGGCGTATGGTCGGCCAACTCAAATTTTAGCCGTTCCTAGTCGTTTTCGAGGGGAGCCGGATCGGAAAGAATCCGGCGTGCCTTGCCGTCCTATGCTTTAGCGTAGGACCGGCGAAGATGTCCGATGCTGTTTTTCCCTGCGGAAAAAACGGTAGCAGTTCTGAGCCGCCGAGAAGACGGCGTGGGAACGGCGTGAAAAACAGCGCCGCCGGGCTGAATACCGTGCCGCAAGCCGCACAGAATGGAAGTGAACCGCAATAATTAACCCATTCAGAGGTGGAGTTCGATGATGTCCTCGTCCTGGAGGATTTCGTCGCGGTTGACCATCTGGCCGCTGACCGATCCTTCACGCCAGAGACGGGCGTAATTCAGTTTTTCGGCAAAATCTTTATGCACCGCCTTGGCCACGTCCATGACGTTGCTGTCACGGCCGAGGACATGCGGGTCCGTCCGCTCGGCTTTCTTGCCCGGCGCTTTGCTGTACACCCGGATGACCCGGAGCATGTCGAAAATTCCCCGGCGGAGAGTTTCCAGCCCGTCGCCCGATTCCGCTGAAACTGGCCAAACGGGCAGGGACGCCTCGAAAAAGAATTTCAAGGCTTCCAGATTCCCTCCCTCCGGGTCCAAGTCGGCCTTGGCGGCGACGAGAAAGGCCCGTTTGCGGAAGACCCTCACGGTTTCGTCCCCCCTGCGGACGAGGCCGTCCTCGAGGAGTATGCAGTCCTCCCGGACGAACTCGACACGCTTGTCTTTGAGCCGAGCGAACAGCGTCTCGAGCATCCCGGGTGTTTCCGGATCGGCCGTATCGGCGACCACAATGGCCGTGTCGGCGACCTTGATCAGCTCGACCTGCCAGCTTTCCACGAATTCGGCCGTGATCGGGGGCAGGTCGACGAGTTGGACCTTGACGTTGTCATATTTCATCATGTACGGCGCCGGAGTGCGAGTCGTGAAGGGATAATCGCCGATCTCGGGATCGGCCCCCGTCAGGGCTTTGATCAGCGATGATTTTCCGGAGTTGGGAGGGCCGACGATGACGACTTGGCCGGCGCCCTGCTTGTCGATCAAGTGGGAAACGCCATGCTTGCCCGCGACAGCGGCTTTCTGGGATTCTTCCTTGAGCTTGGCGATCTTGGCCCGATGCTGGGCCACCATCTTTTCCGTGCCTTTGTGCCTGGGGATGAGCCGGAGGAGCTCTTCGTAGATTTCGATCTTTTCCTGCGGGGTCACGGCCGTGCGAAGCCGTTTCTCCGCTTCCATGTATTGGGGCGTCAGGTTGGCGGCCATGTTTCTTCTGTCCTCCCGGATTATATCAGGTTTTCTCCTGTTTTGAAGGGGGGCCTAAGTTGATACGTTCGACGGCGCCAAACCCCGATTTTTAAATCGGGGTACAAAGCGCCGCACTCATAAAGCGGAAGCCATGCTTTATGAGTACAGGCCAAAGCGCCGCACTCATAAAGCGGAAGCCATGCTTTATGAGTACAGGCCAAAGCGCCGCACTCATAAAGCGGAAGCCATGCTTTATGAGTACAGGCCAAAGCGCCGCACTCATAAAGTGGAAGCCATGCTTTATGAGTACAGGCCAAAGCGCCGCTCAGAATTGACCCTGAACATGCCCCGGGCTTGGCGGGCGAGTCCTGGGGTTTTTATAGGGCCATGGGTTTATGAGTCCGGCGCGCTCCCACAATCCCTGAAAAAATCAACCCTCGCGCACTTGTTCCGGCCGAGCTTCCGATGGAGAGTCCTCGGCCCCCAACCGTTGCGCCGGCGGCGGCTACCCCCCACAAAGTGTTGTGGATCAGGGCCGGTTTTTTCCTTTACTTTACCCTCCCTTTTCGAGTATAATTCAAAGTCTAAAAAAACATATTTTTCAGTGAGAATAAGCGATCCTAAGATCGTCTATTATCAGTGAGATAGGTGCCCATGCCGGAACAAAAATATTCAGCCGAAAGCATCAAGGTTCTTAAAGGCCTGGAAGCGGTCCGGAAACGTCCCGCCATGTACATCGGAAGCACGGGAACAGATGGCCTGCATCACCTCGTTTACGAGGTCGTCGACAACTCCATCGACGAGGCCCTGGCCGGTTTCTGCAAGAACATCGAAGTCTTCATCCACGTCGACAATTCGATCACCGTCATTGACGACGGCCGGGGCATCCCGGTGGAGATGCACAAAAAGGAAAAGAAGTCGGCGGCCGAAGTCGTCATGACCATCCTTCATGCCGGCGGCAAGTTCGACGACAAATCGTACAAAGTGTCGGGCGGATTGCATGGCGTCGGCGTATCCGTCGTCAACGCCCTGTCCAAGCGCCTCGACCTCGAGATCAAGAGGGACGGCGGCATCTACGTTCAAAGCTACGAACGCGGCGCCGCCCTGGCCAAGCTGAAACCGGTCGGCAAGACCAAGAAGACGGGCACCAAGATCACCTTCTGGCCCGATGATGAGATTTTCGAGACGATGGAATTCAGCTTCGAAGTCCTGACCCAGCGGATGAGGGAAATGTCGTTTCTCAATCGCGGCATCCGGATCGTCATCACCGACGAGCGCGTCGGCAAGAACCATGAATTCCAGTATAAGGGCGGGATCGTCGAATTCGTCCAGTTCCTCAACCAGAACAAGGAAGTCCTTAATCCCCGGCCGATTTATTTCGAGTCGAAGAAGGACGACATCGCCGTCGAGCTGTCCTTCCAATACAGCTCGAGCTACAGTGAAACAATTTTTTCCTTCGTCAACAACATCAACACCCACGAGGGCGGCACCCACCTCATCGGCTTCAAATCGGCCTTGACCCGCTGTCTCAATTCCTACGCCGAGTCGCACAACCTCCTGAAAGACCTGGGAGCCGGCTCGCTCGGCGGCGACGACACCCGCGAAGGATTGTGCGCCGTTCTCAGTATCAAGATGCGCGACCCCCAGTTCGAAGGCCAAACCAAGACCAAGCTCGGCAATTCCGAGGTTAAGGGTATCGTCGAGTCGCTGGTCAACGAACAATTGGCCGCTTATCTCGAGGAGAATCCGACTAACGCCAAGCGCATCATCCTCAAGGCCCTCGACGCGGCCCGGGCCCGCGAGGCGGCCCGTAAAGCCCGTGAACTATCCCGGCGCAAGAGCGTCCTGGAGTCCTCCTCGCTCCCCGGCAAGCTGGCCGACTGCCAGGAACGAGATCCGGCCTTGGCGGAAATCTTCCTCGTCGAGGGTGATTCCGCCGGCGGTTCGGCCAAGCAGGGCCGGGACCGCCGCTTTCAGGCCATCCTGCCCCTCAAGGGCAAGATTCTCAACGTCTGGAAAGCCCGTCAGGACAAGGTCTTCAATAACGAAGAGATCGGGATGATGATCGCCGCGCTGGGGACGACCCTCGGCGAGGAGGAGTCGAGCCTGGAAAAGCTCCGCTACCACAAAGTCATCATCATGACCGACGCGGATGTGGACGGATCGCACATTCGGACCCTGCTCATGACCTTCTTCTACCGCCACATGAAATCCCTCATCGAGCGCGGGCATCTGTTCATCGCCCAGCCGCCGCTCTATAAGATCGCCCGGGGCAAGGAGATCCTCTACCTCAAAGAGGAGCGGGCTTACGAAAAGTGGATCGTCAAGAAAATCTCGGAGGATTTCAAGGTCCGGGTTAAAGGCAAAAAAGACGTCTTCGAGGGCGAGAAATTCCGCAAGCTGTTCCTCCGGATCATGCAGAAGAAAAGCTACATTCAGCTGCTCGAGCGCAAGTCCTATCCCTTTTTCCTCATCGAGCTCCTGATCCACGAAGGAGTGAGCGGCCTGGAAATTCTCCAGGATAAGAAGGCCATGAAACGGATCCAATCGCTTCTCCAAGCCAAGGGCCTGAGCGTCGAGCTGACCAAGGACGAGGAATATGAGGCCTGGGGACTGACCATCAAATTCGGGGTCAACGGCATGTCGGTCACCAGCATGGTCAACCTGAACCTGATCGATTCGGTGGAATACAAAGCTCTCTACAAAATCTTCCAGGAGCTCGAGGAGTTCAAGCCGCCTTATGAGGTTCTCTCCGATGGAGAATCCGTGGTCGTCGACAATGAGACCAAGCTTCTCGATTTTCTCCATGAAAAGGGCAAGAAGGGGGTCTCCATCCAGCGTTACAAGGGCTTGGGCGAGATGGCCCCCGAACAGCTTTGGACGACAACGATGAACCCCGAAAACCGGGCCCTTTTAAGGGTCGCGATTACGGACGTCGTCGAAGCCGACAACGTCTTTGCGACCTTGATGGGCGACGAAGTCGAACGCCGCCGGGCGTTCATCGAGACCAACGCCGCTCTGGCGACGAACCTGGATATTTAAATCATGGCCAAAGACAAGACCTCTCCGCAAGACCCCCTTCCGGCCGACGAAAAACCACCGGCCAAGGATAAAGGCCCGAAGGTCCAGCAGCCGCTGTTTCCCCCCGCGGCCGACCTGTCCGTCGTCTCTCTCGAGGAGGAGATGAAGCGCTCCTACCTTGACTACGCCATGAGCGTGATCATCGGCCGGGCCATTCCCGACATCAAGGACGGCTTGAAGCCCGTCCACCGGCGCGTCCTTTACGCTCTGTATGAAACGGGCACGACCCACAACAAGCCGTACAAAAAATCGGCCCGCATCGTCGGCGACGTCATCGGCAAATACCATCCCCACGGCGATCAGGCCGTTTACGACACCCTGGTCCGGATGGCCCAGGATTTCAGCCTTCGCGCCCTGCTCGTCGACGGACAGGGCAATTTCGGGTCCATCGACGGCGACCCGCCGGCGGCCATGCGGTACACCGAAGTCCGGATGACCAAGCTGGCCGGCGAGATGCTGGCCGACATCGAGAAAGACACGGTTCCCTTCGTCCCCAATTACGATGAAAGCCTGACCATGCCCGAGGTCCTGCCGACGAAATACCCGAACCTCCTGGTCAATGGAGGATCGGGCATCGCCGTGGGCATGGCCACCAATATTCCGCCCCACAACCTGGCCGAGGTCTGCAACGGGATCATTTACCTCCTCGACCACCCCGACGCCGCCCTGGACAAGATCATGGAGTTCATTCCCGGCCCGGACTTTCCCACAGGCGGGTATATCTTCAATCAGCAGGGGATTCGGGATGCCTATCGAACCGGCCGGGGCGTCATCCAGGTCCGGGCTAAGACCCTCATCGAGCGCGGCGACAAGGGCGACCGGGAACGCATCGTCGTCACTGAGATTCCCTACGCCGTCAACAAGGCCAGGCTGATTGAAAACATCGCCGAACTGGTCAACGAAAAGAAGCTCGACGGCATCGCCGACATCCGCGATGAATCCGACCGCGAGGGCATCCGGATGGTCATCGAAATCAAGAGGGGAGAGCTTCCCGAGGTCGTCCTGAACAACCTCTACAAGCATTCCGCCCTCCAGACGTCGTTCGGCATCATCATGCTGGCCATCGTCGATAAACAGCCCAAAACGCTCGGGCTGATCGACATCATGAAATATTTCATCAGCCACCGTCAGGACGTCGTTCGGCGGCGGACCCGCTTCGACTTGAAGAAGGCCGAGCACCGGGCCCATATCCTGGAGGGATTGACGATCGCCCTGGATCATCTTGACGCGATCATCAAGCTCATCCGGACGTCGCCTACCGTGGACGCGGCCCGGGCGGGCCTGATGGAGAAATTCAAACTGAGTCAGATCCAAGCCCAGGCCATTCTGGAAATTCAGCTTCAGCGTCTGACCCACCTGGAACGGGAAAAAATCGTCCAGGAATACCAGGAGATCAAGGCCCTCATCGCCAAGCTGAAGAAAATCCTGTCCTCCGACAAGCTGGTGACGGAGATCATCGCCGGCGAATTGAAGGACATCCGGGAAGCCTACGCCGATGAGCGGCGGACCGAACTCAGGGACGAGGTCGTGACCGACATCCGAGCCGAGGACCTCATCAAGGAAGAGGATGTCGTCGTCATGACCACCCAGTCCGGCTACATCAAGCGGACCTCGCTCTCCTCCTACCACTTCCAGATGCGCGGCGGCAAGGGCCGCAAGGGCATCAGCATGAAAGTCGAGGACGTGGCCGACGCTGTTTTCGTCTGCTCGACCCACTCCTATCTGCTTATTTTCACCAACGTGGGCCGGATGTACTGGCTCAAGGCATTGGAAATCCCCGACGTGGGGGTGGCCGGCCGGGGCAAGGCCATCGCCAACCTCCTCGAGTTCCAACCTGAAGAACGGGCGACTTCGGTCGTGGCCGTCAAGGATTTCGCCGAGGATCAATACATCATCATGATGGCCACGGACGGGTTGATCAAGAAAACCCGGCTCGATGAGTTCAAGAACATCCGCCGCGGCGGCATCATCGCCATGAGCCTCCGACCCAAGAGCGAGATGATGTGGTCCCGTCTGACGGACGGCAAGCGCGACATCGTCCTGGCCACCAAGTTCGGCAAGGCCATCCGCTTCAAGGAAAAAGACGTCCGGCCCATGGGCCGGACCGCGGCGGGCGTACGGGCCATGTCGCTGAAGAAAAAAGACGAGATCATCGGGCTAGTGGCCATCGGTGACGGGGATAAGTTCATCTTTACGGCCAGCGAAAAGGGATACGGCAAGCGGACCGAAACGGGGTCCTACCGCATTCAGCGGCGGGGCGGAAAAGGGCTGATCAACCTCAAGATAACCCCCAAGATCGGGAACGCCGTGGCCGTCCTCGGCGTAGCCGAGGATGATCTTCTGGTCGTCACGGTCAGTGGGAAAGTCATCCGCATTAAAACCCAGCAGGTCCGCTTGACGGGGCGGGCAACGCAGGGCGTTCGGCTCATCAACCTCGAGGATAACGACCTGATCTGCAGTGTGGCCTTGGCCCGGGAAAGCGAGTAGGGGAGAGGGATCAGCGGTTTTCCGTTTCCCTTTAGTGGGCGGATACGGCCTGCTCCCGGAGCCGGTCGGCCGCTTTGTTTCCAAGGGAAAAGGATTTTTCACCAGCGGGAGCACTTTTTTCGTTCCGGCCAAGTCCATTACTCGATAGATCTTAATGAGAATTTCTATTTGACACCCCCCCCCGCTTGTGCATAGAATTTGCCCACATTATTAGCAGAGGAGAAGAAAATGGTTAAGACTCTCTCCGAGATTTTTCTAAACACTGTTCAGAACTACCCCAAACCCGAATTCATGCTGTTCAAGAAAGAAGGCAAGTACATGCCCATTTCGATGCAGGAATTCGGCGAGACGGTTAAAAATCTGGCCCTCGGCCTGCACGCCCTAGGCCACTCTAAAGGAGACAAGCTCATCATTCTTTCGGAAAACCGTCCCGCCTGGACGGTGACCGATTTTGCCAATTTGTGTCTGGGCGGTATAACCGTGCCCATCTATACAACCGTGGTTTCCGAGGGGGTCAAATACATCATTAACGACTCGGACGCCAGGATTGTGGTCGTTTCCACGGCCGGCCAATGGAAGAAAGTCGAGGCCGTTCGCGCTGAACTTCCCCGCGTCGAGCATGTCATCGGCCTGTCCGATAAAGCCCTGGCTCCCGGGGTCTTGACCCTGGCTGAGATTTTGGCCCGGGGGAAAGCCCTGGCCGCCGAGCGTCCCGGGCTTTTCGAAGAATTGGCCCGGGCCGTCCGGCCGGATGACGAAGCTTCAATCATCTATACTTCGGGAACGACCGGCCGACCCAAAGGGGTCGTCCTGACCCATGCCAATTTCGTCACTAATCTGGTCAGCGTTTGTGAAATCATCGATTTTTCCGACACGGACACGGCCCTCTCGTTCCTACCTCTGTCGCATGTTCTGGAACGGATCGTCACCTTCGCCTATGTCTATAGAGGCGCGACCATCGCCTATGCCGAGAGTGTCGAAACCGTGGGCGAAAATTTCCTCGAGGTTCATCCGCATATCATGGTCAGTGTCCCGCGCGTGTTTGAGAAGATTTACGCCAAGGTCATGGCCACCGTCCTGGCCAGCCCCGGCTTGCGGCGAAAGATTTTCTTTTGGGCGCTTAAGACCGGCAAGGCCTACAGCGCCCGCCAGCTGGCCCACAAGCCGATCGGCGGCGGGCTCAAGTTCCGCCGGAAACTGGCCCATAAGCTGGTCTTCTCCAAAATCATCGCCAAAACGGGCGGCCGGGTGCGGTTTTTCGTTTCCGGCGGTGCGCCCCTGTCAAAGGACATCGCCGAATTCTTCCATGCCCTGGGATTGATCATCCTGGAAGGCTATGGGCTTACCGAAACTTCGCCCGTCATCTCCATCAACACCTTCGAGAAACTGAAGTTCGGGAGTGTCGGTCCCATCCTCCCCGGCGTCGAGGTCAAGATCGCCTCGGACGGCGAAATCCTGGCCCGAGGGCCCAACGTCATGAAGGGGTATTACAAAAAACCGGCCGAGACCATGGAAGTATTCGAGGACGGTTGGTTCAAGACCGGTGATATCGGATTCCTGGACGAAGAAGGGTTCCTGTCCATCACCGACCGCAAGAAAGACCTGATCGTTACCGCCGGGGGGAAGAATATCGCGCCCCAGCCAATCGAAAACATCCTCAAAACCAATCCCTATATCTCCGGGGCCGTGGTCATCGGCGACCGCCGCCGCTTTGTCGCCGCCCTGATCGTGCCCAATTTCGAAAAGCTCGAGGAATATGCCCGCTTCAGCAAGATCCCGTTCGGAAGCCGGACCGAGCTCGTCCGCAATGAGCAGGTGGTGGGCTTCCTTAAGTCGGAGATCGACCGGGCCACCCCCCAATTGGCGTCTTACGAGAAAATCAAAAGAATAGCCCTCCTCGAACGGGATTTCGAAATCGAGAAAGGCGAGATCACGCCCACGCTCAAGGTCAAGCGGAACGCCGTCGAGACTGCCTACGCCGATATCATCAACACGCTTTATAAAGAGGATTAGGTCTGAGGCGAAGTTCTGACGTCAGTCGTTTTGGGAGGCGGAATCGTCCTTGCGGTCGGGATCGTCGGATTTTTCCTCGGGGATATCCTCAGGGCCCGGTTTCATCCATGTCAGGATGCGGCCGCAGGCTTCGCACAGGACGATCGATTTCCTGGCGATCAGTTCGTCCAGCAGTTGGGGGCGGACGCGCATTTGGCAGAGCGAGCAAAAATCGTCCGTGACTTCGGACAGGGCGACGCCGCCTTTCTTTTGCTGGATGCGGTGGTAAAGCCTGACCTGCTCCGGAGGGATCCGGGGCAGGAGCGCGGCCCGTTCGACTTCATTAGCCGCCTTTTGTTTTTCGATATCGGCTTTCTCCGCGGCGATGGCGTCTTTTTCGGTTCGGAGGGTTTGTTCTTGTTCCATCTGGCGGGTTTGGGCCGAGCGAATCTCTTTCTCGATGTCGTCGGCGCCGATCATGTCGTTGAGGATGGACTCCTCGATGGAGTCGATTTTGGCTTGGGTCTCGGAGATTTCCTTCTTGATGGCGTCGTTTTCCTTGTTGGATTTGACGTCGTTCTGCTGACGTTTGTATTTGGCGATCGTTTCCCGGATGACTTTGATTTCACTCTCGGCCTCGCGGCGTTTTTTCTGGTTCGCAGCGAGTTTGTCCTTGGCTTGGACGACGATCTCGGCCGTGGTTTGGATCTGCCGGTCGATCGCTTCGAGGCGGATGGGGATGGCCTCGAACAAGGATACGAGCCGGGTTATTTCGGAATCCACCTGCTGGAGGCGGGTCAGCTTGTCGAAGGCGATATCCACAATGTATTCCTCATGATCAGATGGGCCTACCAGGATTCGAACCTGGGACCGACCGGTTATGAGCCGGGAGCTCTACCGCTGAGCTATAGGCCCGCTCCGGTCTTTTATACCAGAATCCGGGGGGGGGGTCAACGGAATTCGGGAATTCGGGAACGGAAGCGGGGGGGGCGCGGCCCCGCTCAATATCCGTTGGTGAAGCTTTTGAGCTTCTTCGACCGGCTGGGGTGCTTGAGCTTGCGGAGCGCCTTGGCTTCGATCTGACGGATGCGCTCGCGGGTGACCTTGAACTGCTGGCCGACTTCCTCCAGGGTGTGTTCGTTCCCGTCGCCCAATCCGAAGCGCATCTTGAGGACCTTCGCTTCGCGCTCGGTCAGGCTTTTGAGGGCCTCCTCGATCTGCTCGCGCAGATTGATGTGGATGACGGCGTCGGGAGGGGAGGGCATGACCTTGTCTTCGATAAAATCGCCGAGGTGGCTGTCCTCCTCCTCGCCGATGGGTGTTTCGAGGGAGATGGGCTCCTGGGCGATCTTGATGATTTTGCGGACCTTGCTCACCGGCATGTCCATTTTCTTGGCGATTTCCTCGCTGGTCGGCTCGCGGCCGATCTCCTGGACGAGCTGGCGGCTGACCCGGATAAGCTTGTTGATGGTCTCGATCATGTGGACGGGGATGCGGATTGTGCGGGCCTGATCGGCGATGGCCCGGGTGATGGCCTGGCGGATCCACCATGTGGCGTAAGTCGAAAACTTGTATCCACGGCGGTATTCAAACTTGTCGACGGCCTTCATGAGGCCCATGTTGCCCTCCTGGATGAGGTCCAGGAACTGCAGGCCGCGGTTGGAATATTTCTTGGCGATGGAGACGACCAGCCGGAGGTTGGCGGCGACGAGTTCTTTTTTGGCCTGGTCGCTGATCTTCTTCCCGGTGGTGATGGAGCGGATGGTCTTGCGCAGGTTGGGCGAATCCAGCCCGACATCCTTTTGGACGGTCCGGATTTGCTTCTGCAGTTCCCGGAACTTTTCGGCCAGGTCTTCACCGTCCTTCTTTTTCCGGGTCTTGGCCAGGAG
>CAZLAM010000133.1:0-18064 GCA_964557435.1 uncultured Eubacteriales bacterium | reverse complement strand
GATGTCCGGGGGCGTCTGAGTTTGGCGGACATGATGAGGCCGTTTGGAAACATTCTCGAGAGTGGTCAGGTCATAGGGATCAAAGCGGTTGAACCATTTATAGAAGGTGCCGGGAGAGATGGCAAAATGACGGCAGGTTAGGCGGATGTTCTGGCAACTTCGATGAAAGTCGATCCATCGGAGCCTTACGGCCGCAGTCGGCGAGATTGTACCTTGTCGAGCCAGGGACCGGATAAACTCCGAGCCGGGGATGAGGTCGCCATAGGAGGTTGCTTGGTGGGGGTACATACCCCCTATCCTACCTTCCTAGGGTGTCCACCATGTATCTGGCCTAGCACATTCTACCTCGATCCTACCTCCGCGGCACTTTTCTCTACGAACGAGAAAACACATAGGGCGCGGCCGCTTGCGAATTTCTGGCCGTATTCGGGCTTTTCCGCTAGAATGGCAGTCGAGGTGGATCATGCCCGAAAATAAAATCGTTATCATCGGCGGAGGGATTGCCGGGCTGTGCACCGGCGTTTATCTGCGCCGGAGCGGCTTCGACGTCGAAATCTTGGAAAAGCATTCGATTGCCGGCGGCTTGGCCACGGCCTGGAAGCGCGGCGGCTACACCTTCGAGAACTGCGTCCATTGGCTGGTCGGCTCCAAGCCGGGCGGGGATCTCAATGCCATGTGGCGCGAAGTCTTCGACATCGACAAGTTGCGCTTCCACGAGGATGAGGCTTTTCAGCGGATCGAGGAGGGCGGGAAGACCCTGATCATTTACCGGGACGTCAATCGCCTGGAGCGGGAGCTGCTGGAGAAAGCCCCCCAGGACGCGGCGGCCGTCCGGAACATGACCGCGACCATCCGCAAGTTCTCGAAAATGCGGATGCCCGGCCCGGAGGGCGGCCTCAGCCTGATTCGCGCGCTCTTTTCCATGATCCCCATGATGCCGGCCTACGCCCGGGTGAAAAAGCGGACCATGGCGGATTACGGCCGCCGCTTCGGCGACCCTCTCCTGCGCCGGTTCTTCTTCAGCGGGCTGAAAGACATGTCGGCCATGGCCATTCTGATGTCGCTGGCCTGGATGAACAATAACAACGCCGCTTATCCAATCGGCGGCTCGCCGTCCCTGATTGGGATGATCGAGGAGAGCTATCGAAAGCTGGGCGGCCGGATTCGATTCAAGGCTCCGGTCCAAGCGATCAGCGTCGAGAACGGGCGAGCGATGGGCGTTGTGCTGAACGGCGGTGAAAAGATTTCCGCCGACGTGGTCGTTTCCGCCGCCGACGGCTACGCCACCATCTTCGGCATGCTGGGCGGGAAGTTCGTCGACCCCAAGATCCGGGCCATCTACGACACCTACGCGCTTTTCCCCTCCTATGTCCAAGTCTCCCTTGGTGTCGCTGATCCCTTCGCCGGGGAGCCTGGTTTTATCGACCTGGCCTTAACCGAACCGCTCAGGATCGACCCCTCCATAGAAACCGACAATCTGTCTTTCCGGATTTTCAACTTCGATCCCACCTTCGCTCCGCCGGGTAAGACGGCCGTCGTGGCTTTCCTCGGCACGTATGATTACGCCTTCTGGGAGAACCTCCGTTCGTCCGACCCGGATCGCTACGCCGCCGAGAAAAAACGCTTGGCCGACGCCGTCATCGGTGTTTTGGAAACGCGTTTTCCCGCCGCCCGCGGCAAAGTGGAAGTCGTCGACGTGGCCACACCCGCGACCGTCATCCGCTATACCGGGAATTGGAAGGGCAGCATGGAGGGCTGGCTGGTTACGCCGAAGTCCGGCATTCGTTCCCTGCCGGGGACCTTGCCCGGCCTGAAGAATTTCCACATGGCCGGCCAATGGGTCAGCCCGGGCGGCGGCTTGCCGTCCGGCTTGATGGGCGGACGGGCGGTGGCCAAGAAAATCTGCCGCGAGCTGGGAACGCGATTCCTGCCTAAGCCAGGGGTTTGAGGAATCGGGAAAATAACGGGCGACGCCCGGCTGGTTATCATTCGGCCCGAGAATGGATTTTCTGATCGCCGGCGTGGGCGCGACCGCCGCTCAGCCGAATCTTCCGGTGATGTAATCCTCCGTCCGCTTGTCGCGCGGACGCGTGAAAATGTCAGTGGTTTTGCCGAATTCGCAGAGCTCGCCCAACAGCATGAACCCCGTCTCGTCCGATACGCGGGCCGCCTGCTGCATGTTGTGGGTGACGATGACGATGGTGTAACGGTCCTTCAACCGGTGCATCAACTCCTCGACTTTCATCGTCGACAGGGGGTCGAGGGTGGAGCAGGGTTCGTCCATGAGCAGGACTTCGGATTTGACCGCCACCAAGCGGGCGATGCACAGGCGCTGTTTCTGCTCCAGCGATAAATCCAGGGCGCGTTTGTTCAATTCGTCCTTGAGCTCGTCCCACAGGCTGACGGCGCGAAGGCTTTCCTCGACGATCTCGTCGAGCCGGGCGTCTTTCGCCTGGTGGTGGACCCGCGGACCGAAGGCGACGTTTTCGTAAATGCTGAGGGGGAAGGGATTGGGCCGTTGGAAGACCATCCCCACCCGCTTCCGCAAATCGGTCAGGGGAACATCGGGGCCGAGAATGTCCCGGCCGTCAACCTGGATGGACCCCTGGATCCGAACATCCTCGATCAGGTCGTTCATTCGGTTGAGACAGCGAAGCAAAGTCGATTTTCCGCACCCGGAGGATCCGATGAGGGCCGTGATGGCCCGCTCTCCCACGGACATGGACACGTTCTGAAGGGCCTGAAAGTTCCCGTACCAGAGGTTCAGTCCCTCGACCCGGATCTTCGGCGCGCTCATCCGAAACGCCCCACGATGTAGTCTTCCGTCCGCTGATCCGCGGGGGCGGTGAAAATCTTCTCCGTCGGTCCGATCTCGACGAGATCGCCCATCAGGAAAAAAGCCGTCCGCGTCCCGACCCGGGCGGCCTGCTTGGTGTTGTTCGTGACCAGGACGATGGCGTGGCTTTTGCTCAATTCGACCATGGAGTCCTCGACTTTGGCCGTGGAGATGGGGTCGAGGCCGGAGCAGGGCTCGTCGAAGAGGATGACCTCAGGGCGAAGGGCCAGCGTCCGGGCGATGCACAAGCGCTGCTGCTGGCCGCCCGACAGCTTCTGGGCCGAGGTCGTCAAGCGGTCTTTGACCTCATCCCAGAGATAGGCAGCTTGGAGGCTCGTCTCGACGAGTTCATCGAGCACGCGCTTGTCCCGCACTCCCGCCATGCGCGGGCCGTAGACCACATTTTCATAGATCGACAAAGGCAGGGGCAGGGGAAGGGCGAAAATCATCCCGACCCGTTTCCGCAGGTCCTCCGGCTCCAGGTCGCGGCGGATATCCTTTCCGTCCAGGCGGACGGTCCCGGAAGTGCGGGCGTGCGTGTCCAGATCGCTCATCCGGTTAAGGCTGCGGAGAAAGGAGGTCTTGCCCGAATTGGACGGGCCGATAATGCTCAAAATCTCCCGGGAAAAGACGTCCAGGCTCAGGCTTTTCAAGGCCGTGGTCCGGCCATAGGTCACCGACAGCTCCCGGACCTCGACCTTGGGGGCGGTCCCGCTCATTTCGCCTTCCTGTATTTCGCCCGCAGGATGGAGGCTGAGATGTTGACGATGAGCACCAGTCCGATCAGGACCAGGGCCGTTCCGTAGCGGGCCTTTTCGGGGATGCCGGGGATTTGGGTGGTGATGATATAGAGATGGTAGGGCAGGGCCATGACCTGGTCGGATAGGGAGGCGGGGAGCTGGGGCAGATAAAATGCCGCGACCGTGAACAAAATGGGAGCGGTCTCGCCGGCTACGCGGCCGACGCTGAGGATCGTCCCGGTCAGGATGCCGGGCAGGGCGCGGGGCAGGACGGCATGGCGAACGGTCTGCCAGCGCGAGGCTCCCAGGGAGAAGCTGACTTCGCGGTAGGCCCGGGGCACGGCCTGCAGGGCTTCGCGCGTCGTGGTGATGATGACGGGCAGGGTCATGATGCCCAGGGTCAGGGCGCCGGATATGATAGACACGCCGAACTTGAGAAAGACGACGAAGAGGCTCAACCCGAACAGACCGTAAACTACCGACGACACTCCAGCCAGGTTGATGATGGACAGGTTGATAAGCCGGGTCAAGGCGTTGTCCCGGGCGTACTCGCTGAGATAAATGGCGGCCAGGACGCCGATGGGAAGAGCGAAGATGAGAGAGGCGATGACCAGGTAGAACGTGCCGACGATGGCCGGAAAAATGCCGCCCGCCCGCATTCCTTCCCGCGGCATGGTGAAGAGAAACTGCCACGACAGGGCTCCCGCCCCGCGGAAGAGGAGAAGTCCGACGATGCACAGGACGGGGATGACGACAAGGAGAACGGCCAGGAGCAGAAGGCCGAAGCCGATCTTTTGCTTAACGATTTCGTTTTTCACCGGGTTCGTCCTCGGCTCTTATTGAGGAAAAGATCGGCCGTCAGGTTGATGAGGAAAGAGATCACGAACAGGACGATGCCGATGGCGAACAGGGCGCTGTAGTGGGGACTGCCTTTGGCCGCCTCGCCCATTTCGGCGGCGATGGTCGCCGTCAGGGTTCGGACCGGTTGGAGGAGTCCGTGGGGGATGACGGCGGCGTTCCCGGTGACCATCATGACGGCCATGGTTTCGCCGAAGACGCGGCCGATGCCCAGCATGACGGCGGCGATGATCCCGGGCAGGGCGCCGTGAAGGACGACGCGGTGCAAGGTCTGCCAGTGCGTGGCGCCGAGGGCCAGCGCGCCTTCCTTGTATTCGCGCGGTACGGCGTTAATGGCGTCCTCGGAGATGCTGATGATGGTCGGCATGGCCATGAAGGCCAGCATGATCGATCCCGCCAGCGCCGTCAGTCCCGTCGGCAGGCCGAGAAAATTCTTCAGGAACGGCACCAGGATCTTGATGCCCAGAAATCCCAAGACGACCGAAGGGATGGCAGCCAGAATCTCGACGAAGGATTTGAGGATGTTACGCAGGCGGATGGGGGCGATTTCGGCGATATAGAAGGCCGCCGAGATCCCCAACGGCACGGCGATCAGGATCGCCCCCAGGGTCACCACGAGCGAACCCAGGATGAGGGGAAGGATGCCGAGCCGGGCCGGATCGGAGATCGGGTACCAGAATTTCCCGCCCAGGAAGGAGAGCAGGCCGGTCGTGCGGAGGACGGCGATACCCTCCCGCAGGAGAAAGACGAAGATCAGGGCGACGAAAAGGATGGAGGCGATGCCGCTGGCGAAGATGAGCCTCTCGATGATGAATTCCTTGATCCGGCGGGGCGATAATCTCATCGGATGGGCACGAATTCGGTGTCCCGGACGATTTGCTGGCCCTGGGGAGAAAAGGCGAAGTCGATGAATTCCTTGACCGGTCCTTGGGGTGTTCCCCGGGTATAAAGGTAGAGCGGCCGGGAAATGGGGTAGGCGTTGGAACGGACCGTCGTCAGGTTGGGTTCCACTGCGGGAGAGCGGTCGTCCTTGGCCACGGCAACCACTTTTTGACGCCGGCTGATATATCCCAAACCGTAATAACCGACCGCGTTTTCGTTCAGGGCCACCTCTTCGGCGATGGCGTAGGATGAAGGCATCATCAAGGCGCCCGGGGCGAACTCCTCGGGGCCTTTGCTTTTTCCACGGCGCAGGACATGTTCCTTGAAGAAAATATGGGTTCCGGAGTTGACCTCCCGGGAGAGGAGGACGACGGGCCAATCGGGTCCGCCGAAGGTTTTCCAGGTTGTGATGTTGCCCAAAAAAAGCTCCCGGAGCTGGTCCATGGTCAGGGCTCGGATCGGGTTTGATGGATGGACGACGACGACGATTCCATCCAGGGCGACGATGTCTTCGTGGAAGACAAATCCCTGGGCGGCGGCCTGCTTGGCTTCTTTTTCCACCACCGCCCTTGAAGATTCGGCGATATCGCAGGTCCCGTTGACCAGGGCGGCGATGCCCGTCCCCGACCCTCCGCCGGTGACGGCCACGTTGGCGTTGGGAAATCTCTTGTTGAAGGCCTCGGCCCAGGCCTGGCCCAGATTGACCATGGTATCGGAGCCCTTGATCTGCAGGGAGCGAGATCTCTGGACCGTTGAAGCGTCCACGGTGTTAAAGGCGAAGGAGAGCGTCAGATAGACAATCGCCCGGGGGAAAGCCATTTTCATCGCTCTCTTCCTATATCTCAACTCCGATTCATGAGTCCAGCCAAAGGGAGTTGTGAAGAAAATTACATCCGATTATAAAATAAACGGAAAATTGTTTCAATTTTCATCCCCTCTTAACGGAAGACTGCCAAACTCTCCTCGGCGGCCGATCGGCGGGAAAGGGTTCGGCGAGCGGTTCCGATGAATAATGCGAGCCCAACCAAAGCATGACAGGGCCGGGGAAGTGTGGTAAATTAAATGTGTTGCCAAGATCATGGCAAGGAGGCCGGTATGGAACGGCTGTTTGATGAAGAACTCAAAAACCTTAAGGAAAAGCTGTTGCGCATGGCCGGGTTGGTCGAGGAATCGATCGAGCTGGCCATCGAGGCGCTCAAGGACCAGAACGAAGAGCCCGCCCGCGAGGTCATCAGGAACGAAGCCTTGATCAATGCTCTTGACGTCGATGTCGACGAGACCTGTTTAAGGCTCATGGCCCTGCGCCAGCCCATGGCCGGCGATCTGCGCTTCATCACCTCGGCCATGAAGATCGACAGCGAGCTCGAGCGCATGGGCGATCTGGCCGTCAACGTGGCTGAGCAGGCGCTTATCCTGGCCTGCCTTCCTCTGTTGAAACCGCTGATCGACATCCCGCGGATGGCCCGGCTGGCCCAGGCCATGGTCCGCGATTCGATCAATGCCTTCATCAACCGCGACGAAGTTCTGGCCCGCAGCGTGTGCGAGCGCGATGACGAAGTCGATTCGCTCGACGATCAGATTTTCCGCGAGCTGTTGACTTATATGATGGAGGATCCGACGGCCATCAAGCGGGCCGTCGCCCTGATCCTGGTCAGCCGCAACATCGAGCGGATGGCCGATCACGCCACCAACATCGGCGAGGACGTCATCTACCTGGCCAAAGGAAAGACGATCAAGCATCACGTCGACAAAAAGCGCGAAACCGGCTGTCTAATCGAATAACCTTGATGGCCGGGGCGGGGACTCGGCGTGACACTCCGGAAAAAACGCCGGAATAATACTTGAAAAAGCCGGCTGATCGGTTATAATAGGAAAAAGTTTTCTTGTGCCGGCTGGAGAGAACTTCATCCTACCTTATGAATGTCATTTTTCCCTTTTCTGCTGTTAACAACAGCCGGCATCTCCCCTCCCGAACTTGAATTATTCTTGAATAGTGACTTTCCAGGGGGAATAGTGGAACCGGCGGGCGTAAAAACGGTATTAAAGAATTCATGCCAAATGCAGGTTAAGCGGATTTTGAATGGGCCCGCCATGTCCGAACACGGCCCCGTTTTTCTTTATCGTCCCGGCGGGTTGGGCGATCTTCTGGTGACGCTCCCCGCGATCGCCTTTCTCCGCCGCCGATTTTCCGGGATTCCCCTGCATCTCATCGCCGGGAAGAGGCCCGGGGAGCTGTTGAAGAAAGCCGGGCTTGTCGATTTCGTCCATTCCAGCGATGATCCGGTTTGGGCCCGGCTCTACTCCGAGGACCGGGATTCCGCCCCTCCGGATTGGCCGGGGAGGGTTTCGCCGTCCGCCATGTGGTCCTGGTTCCTGAACGATCCCTCCCCCGAATTCGGACGCAACGGCCGCCGCTTTTTCGGCGGCGATTTTCGGGCCTTCGTTTATGACGCCGCTTCCGGCGTTCCGCTAAGCCGATTTTTCTTCGGCCGGACCGCGGCCGCCGCGGGTGTCGCTGGAACTGACGCGGAATTTGCGGATTGTGCCCGGCTTCCCATTCCGGAAGATTGGCGGTCCGCAGGGAAGAAATTTTTTTTTGATAGACCTCCGTCCTCCGCGGTCGGCCCTGCTTCCCCCGGCGAAATCCCGCCGTTTGCCGTTATCCACCCCGGAAGCGGCGGGGCGTCGAAGTGCTGGCCTCTCGATCGGTTTCTGGAGATGGCCGTGCGCTTGGCCGGGTCCGGTTGGGCCGGGATTTTGGTTACGGGTCAGGCTGAGGAGCGGCTTGACGCCGGGCCGGCCGAAAAAGCGCTCCCGCCGGGCTGGCGCCGGATACATGATCCCCCGCTCGAGGCCCTGGCCGGTCTCTTATCGCGATGCGCGGTCTACCTCGGCAACGATTCCGGCGTCACGCATCTGGCGGCGGCGGCGGGGGCGCGCGTGACGGCCTTGTTTCGCCGGCCGAACGTTCCGGCCTGGCGGCCGTTCGGCCGGTCGACGATACTTCAAGCTCCCGAAGTCGCCGGAATCTCCGTCGAAGATGTCTGGGCCGTCGTGCGACGAATTCCTGATCTCGACGGCGGCCCTGGGGGGAAACTTCCGCCAAACTCGCCCGTGGTTTCAGGCCAAGGGCGAGTGGCCGGCCCCAGGCCTGTCTCTTGACGGGTAAGGGGGTGTAAAATAAATCGTGATCAGTTTCCCGTTTGTGGTGAGCCCTCATGGAAGCCATGAGGACTAGCAAAGCTGCCTTTCGAATGTTCGACAGGCCTATCCTGAGCTGGTCGAAGGGCTCACGGCTCGCAGCGAACGGCATTTGTAACCGTTATTTTTTACAAGTCCTAAGGGTCTGCATCCTAGAAGCGGGGCAAATCATGCGACTCCGGTGTATACTTGTCCGGAGATGGGTTGTGCTAAACTAACCGGGATTATATATGGATCATCCGGTCCGGCGAGTTTTCGGCGGAGAACGAGTCTATGACTAACTCGGATTGGCGGAACGAAATCAAAGCCTGTTTCGACGACCTGCGCATCCTCGAAAAATGCCGGGCCGAAGTGGGCGAACAGTTCGCTCATTTCTCCGACTTCGTGACCGAATCCGCCTTTGCGGGTGTGGCCGAGGAATTCAAGTCCTACGGAGTCCGCTGCAAGTACTGGCGAACGCGGGACAATAAACTTCATTTCCAGGCCGCCTTCCCCGGGCGGAAGGAAACCCAGTTCGAATATGTCCTGTGGGTGCCCCGGAAAGCGGTCGAGTTGACTCTGATGATGACCGTTAAAGGCCGCCCGTCTCCGACCGGCGAATTTCTGGAAAAGTCCTTTCCTTTCCTCAAAAAAACCCCTCCGGCCGAGATCCTCAAAATGAACTGCGACGACCTGGCGCACGACATTGTTTCCCGATACAAACACTTCGTGACCAAATCGGCCATCACCCCCGACTGATATAAATGGGGCCCCGAATGGGGTCAGGTCTTAACATATAACATTTGTATAAAGATACAACCTTCGCCGGCGTCCCGGGAGTAAACTTCCTCCGCCCAGGCCTGTCCCTTGACCCTCGAAGTCGGCGGCCCTCAAGTCAAATTCAGGTGTTATAATACCGGCGGCCTTCGAAAGGCCGGCGATCTTTTCCGTTCGCACTTTTTCCGAGAGGTTGTTCGATGAAAAAAAGAAACGCTTCGATCGCCCCGGCCATCGTGGCCGGGTTGTTTGTGTTCGCCGCGGGCGCCCGGGCCGCCTCCTCCGCGGAAACACCGCTCAAGAATTTCGCCGAACTCATGTCCGCCTTCGAGTCCGGGGCCGAAGTCCGGGCGGTCTTCCATTACAAAAGCATGACCTTGACCATTGACGGAAAAGTGGAGGAAAAAGTCCCCCATGCCGTCGGCGGCATGGCCTTGAAAACCTGGGAGTTTTTCGCCGCCGGCGCGGTCGGCAACCCGGACAGCTACGTGACCTCCTCGGAGAACCATCTGATCCGTCATCCCCGCTACGGGACGGTCCTCAATTACGTCAAAGTTTCGGTCGCCGCCTCGGGGGCGGTCAAGATCCTGGCCCAATACCTGGACCCGCGGACCTTCAAGGTCAAGATGGACGAAACATTCACCACTCTGATCGCCGACGGAGCGAACGCGGGGGCGGCTTTCTTTTATCGATTGGATTAGCCGCCGCCCTTCTGCTACAATTTCCCCCGGCCCCATCGTTTGCCGAGTTGCATCCGGCCGGGACCCCAGGCAGGGAACGACGATCATGACCGAGCGGGAAGGACTCCTCGACGCCAGCCGCCGGACTTTGACAATCCGGGCCGCGTTGGGCGAGATCGATCGGGCGCGCGATTTTCTCCGCCAGTCCCTGACCGACATCCCCCTGAACGAAGAAGAGTTCTTCAAGCTCGAGCTGGCCCTCGTCGAGATCTGCGTCAATGTCACCCGCTACGCTTATCCCGACGGACCCGGCGAAATCACCCTGTCCCTGTGGACCGTTCCCGGCGTGTGTCTGGAAATCCGCGATTCGGGCCGGGCTTTCGATCCCCGGTTAGTCCCCGCGCCCGACCTGGAAGGCCTGGTGTCGTCCGGTCGGCGCGGCGGGTTGGGCGTTTTTCTGGCCCGGTCACTCGTCGATGATTTCAACTACCGGCGCGAGGAGGGGGAGAACGTCATCACCCTGTCTCAGTGCCTGGTCCTTAATCCCTGCCCTTAGTGCAGCGTTTCAAGAAACGGTTGCCGAGGCCGGCCGTCCGTCCGTCGTCCAAAGACCGAAATCACTTTTTCGTTTCGAGCAGGTTCTTAAATGCCTCGTCGTCCGTCTTGAAATCGCGCGCGGCCTGGCCCACTCGAATGATCCGGATGCTCCGGATGGCGTCGCCCTTCTTGACCGCTTTCAGCAAATCGAGCCCGGCGATCGTTTTACCGATCGCGGTGGCCGTCTTGTCCAGCCCCGCGCTTTTTTGCAGCGTGAGGTAGAACGCGTTCGGGCTCGAGACGCCCAGGACGCCGGCGGCGTCGTGCTTGAGCGCGGGGTTGGCGGAAATCGGCAACCGGGGGATCGCCACCGACTTTTGGATATCGGAAACGACGAGGCCGCGGATGAGCCCGCCTTTCAGCTCGACCGTGCCGATCGGCGCGGCGGCGGGCCGTGCTCCTCCGGGCGCCCCCATGCCGCGCTGGCCGCCGCCGGGCCCGGCCACCGCGGTTTTGCCCTCGACGATACGGACGAAGTTGGCCGTCTGCAGCGGCGCGTTCACGAAATCGAGCCTGGTCATAAAGTGGCTGGGCGCGTCGGCGGGCCCGATGGCAATGTCGGCGTAGAGCCCGTCGGCCAGGTAGACTCCCTCCCGCATCAGCGGCTTGTCGAGGTTGGCCGCACCGTAGGCGACAACCGCGGTGACCAGTGCGGAGTGCTGTTGATGCTCGGTAAATGGCACGAGCTCGCTATAGAGATCGTAGAGCGTGTGCCAGGCATGGTTGTAGGAATAAGTTGTCTGCGTCCGGAAAGAGAGCGTCGGGATGCTCGCCATCTCGAACGAGGAGGAGTCCGTGCCGCCCGGGCTGGTGGCGTGGGCCCGGGGGACGCCCCGCTCGAGCTTGAACGGCCACTTCGGGTTGAGGGCGGTCAAGGGCGCCGTTATCTTCTGGAACGCCGGGAGCCAGGTCTCGGGGACGGAGGCGCCGGTTATGGCGCTCGGGCTGCCGTCCCGGTTGATCATCATCCGGATCCGGGCCTGGACGTCGGGGTGATTCTTCAGCCAAGCCTGCGAGCCGACCAGGCCGATTTCCTCGGCCGCAAAGAGGATGACGACGATCGAGCGCTTGGGCTTTCCTCCGGCGGCCGCGATGAGCCGGACGGCCTCCATGGCCGGGGCGAAGCCGGATCCGTCGTCC
This sequence comes from uncultured Eubacteriales bacterium, assembly GCA_964557435.1. Classification (GTDB taxonomy): domain Bacteria; phylum Acidobacteriota; class Aminicenantia; order Aminicenantales; family UBA4085; genus UBA4085. The sequence continues at coordinate 6,374 of CAZLAM010000133.1, read as the reverse complement.
ACACCGCCGGTGGCGGAGCTGAAACAGTCGAAATGGCCGCCCAGGACGATATATTCGGCCGGGAATTCCGATCCGCGAAGCGTCGCCACGACGTTATGGTATTTGACCGGTCCCATCTTGAACCAGTTCCGGATATCGAACTCGAGCTCGACTTTCTCGCCCTTCTCGACCAGGTCCTTGATCTCCTTGTACTGGTTTTCGGCCAGCTTGATGTCGGGCAGGACGGGCAGCTTGTCCCAAGACTCGGCGTAGCCGTCCAGCATCCGGAAGGGCTCGATCTTGGACGATTGGATGGTGCCGAGGGCGCCGGCCTCGAGGATGGCCGCCGTAAGCAACGGCATCAGCTTGGCGTCGGAATACTCCGGCGTGCCGCGCCGGCCGTCGCGGGCGAATCCGGTGCTGTCCCCGGCGATGAGAACCCAGGCGCCCTTGTATGCGCCAGGATTGGCGCGGACCTCGGCGATGGCCGCTTCGACGGCGGCCTGCTTCTTCTCGACGTCGGCCGGGGCGGCGTTGCGGCCTGGGATGGAGAACGGGTCCGCTTTCAGGATGACGACCGTTCCCTTCTGGACGCCCTTCGTTCCCGCGGTGAAGCTGGGTGTCCCGAAGAAGAGCGCTTTTTCGGCGGGGGCCGTCATCTTGCCGAACCAGGGGCCGCGGTTGAAGCCGACCGGCACTTCGCCGGCCAGGTCGAGCTCGGCCTCGAGTCCCCACTGTTTGAATTGCCAGACCGCCCATTCGGCCGCGTCGTTGTAGGCGTTCGTGCCGGACTCCCGGCCGCCGAACCGGTTGCTGGCATAGTCGTTCCAGAGCATGACCTTGTTGTCGGTCGTGCCGAGCTCGATGATCTTCTTGATGATGGGATCGCCCGCCGCCTTGGCCGGCGTTTGAACGCTGATTGCTGTAGAGGCCAGCAGGACGATGGCGAGGACGAACAGAAAGGCGCGTTTCTTCATGGACCGCTCCTCCCGGGAAAGATTGGAAGCCGGAATGATATTCTCGCCGGTGAGGCGAAGTCAAGAAAGCGGAAGCGTTCGCCCGACGGAAGAAACCCTGTCCAGTTACCTGGTCCTCGCCCCCCCGTCCTCAGTACAGCGTTTCCGCCTCTCCGTTTTTCTTAATCAAACGGTCGATTTCGACCAGGACGAGGTCGCGCCGCTTCATCACGGCCTGGATCTCTTCCTCGGTCAGGTATTCGCCGACCGTCTCCCGGATTGTCTCGGCGGTCAGCGCCTTGAGTTTTTCCAAGAAGGCGCGGGGAAGTCCGAGCATGAGCTTCGGCCCTTCCTTGTGTTTTTCCGTGTAAATCAAGCTGTCGGTGAATTTCTTGCTCGTCCGGAACGAGCGGGAGTGGTCGATGAGATAAAGCCGCCAGTCGTCGGTGATCAGGATGTTGTTGGCGTGGCGGTCCTCGTTGGCGATGAGGTTGTCGAAGGCCCGGTGGAGATAGATGGCTCGGTTGAAGAGAACCGCCTTCAGGCCGCCCGGGGCCTTGAGCTTGCGGTCTTCGTTCATCGCCTGGTAGGCCATTTTATGGTCCAGCCAGAGCTGGAGCGAGCCGCGCCTTTCTTCGAAGCGCCGCTCGACCGTCGGGGCGACCATGTTCAGGCCGAGAAGCCGGTCGATCCGGAAGGCGGCGATTTCGTACCGCCAGCGGTCGGGACGTCCGACTTCGACCTTGTCGATATCCTTCCAAAGGGCGAACCTTTTGACCCCGTCCTTTTCCAAGGTCAACTTATAGGGTTTTGTCACCGCCTCCCGGCTGAGAATCTGTTCGGAGCCGGCGATAACGGCGGTGGTCAGGAATTCCTCCCATTTCTTATCTTCGGTGATGTCTTCGGGTTTGATCTGGGCAAAGGCCGCGCCGAGAGCGCAAAGACCCGCGCCGACCAGAATGATGACCGCAATTTTTTTCATCGGCCTCTCCTCTTTTCGCGAAAATCGAATCAATATAGGACTTTGTCTTCGCCGTTCTCGCGGATCATCCCGTCGATCTCGTCCAGGAGCAGCTTTTTCCGGGCCATGATCCCTTCGATTTCCCGATCCGTCAGGAAGGGGGCCAGGACCGCTTTGAGCGCGCTCAAGTCCAGCCCCTTGACCTTCTCGACGAAGGAGCGGGGGAGACGGCGGAAGAGGATCGGCCGTCGGCCGCCCGCGCCGTCGTCCTGGGTTTTCAGCCCGCGCGCTCCATAGATGAGCTTTTCGACGTGTTCCCGGTCGGCGCCGAAAGCCCGCGAATGATCGATGAGGATGGTCCGCCAATCCTGGGTATAAAGGACGTTTTGTTGGGTCCGGTCGTTGTTGGCGATGAGGCAGTCCCAGGCCCGCGTCAGGTACTTCATCGCTTCGATATTTTTCTCAGCCGTGGCGGGGATGGCGATGTTGTTTTCCATGATCGAAAGCAGGTTGTAGCGACTGTCGGCCCAGAGCGATAGGTCTCCTCGGCGGCCCTGGAATTCACGCTCAACCACGGGCGGCACCAGGCCCAGTCCGAGGAGTTTGTCCAGCCGGTAGGCGGCGATTTCGCCGTGCCAATGATCGGGGAATCCATTCACTTCCGTGTCGATGGACTTCCACACGCCCTTCATTTCCAGGCCGTCTTTGCGGAGGGTGAGCTTCCACGGCGCGGTCACGCCCTCGCCGACCGGCTCCGATTTGATGATTTCGGCCGTTTGAAGAAAAACTTCCATGGCTTCGCGCCGGGAAATGTCGGCGGGAAGGAACTGCGCGGCGCCGAGTCCGACGGAATAAACGATCAGGAGCCCGCCGCATAAAGAAAGGACGATTCTACGCATACCCAACCTCATCATTCCAGCTTGCCGCCCTGGAATCCAGTCTATCGAATGGGCCTCAGAAAATCAACCGCCGGCGGCCGGCTTGATTCTTTTATACTCGCGCATGGTCAATAGACAGAGAACGATCCAGAGAACGACGGCGGCGAGATTGACGACGGCCAATCCTTCGACTTTGAGGGCCAGGAAGGTCGTTCCCAGGAAAATGGCCAGGGCCGAAAGCGTATCGCCGCCCCGGACAAAAAACGTATCGATGGCCGCCTTGGCCTTGTATTTCTCTTCCCGGGACGTCTTCAGGAACAGCGCCGCCTTGGTCGTGTTCATCAGCGAATAGTCCGTGCCGTTCTCCATGGCTTTTAACCACTTGAGGGCGATGAGAGACGCTCCGAAAGCCGTGTACCCATAACCGCCCAGGACGAATATCGGAAGAAACAGCAGCGCTCCGCCGACGCCCACCCATTTGAAAACGCGGGCGACCAGGAAAAGCTGGATGAGGATGGTCAAAAGGGCGGCCAGCGACTGGTAGTCGGAGAACGCCATGCCGATATATTGTTCCGCCGTCAGGCCGCCGGCCGTCCCGGCGGCGATGGCCCGCTCGGCTGTCCGCGTTTGCACGGAGCTGTACATATATTCGCCGTTGGCGTTGACGAAATTGTACAGGCCGATGAGCAGGGCGATGTAGAGGAGATAACGTTTTTTGAACACCAATTGGAACCCGCCGCCCCGTTTCAGGGGCTTCTCCGGAGAGGAATTCGCCGCGTCCACCGGGTTGGCCGCCGCCGCCGGCCGGACCTCGCGTTTATGGATAGCCCAGGTCAGGCCGATGCAGAGGCCCAGAAAACCCGCCACCACCAGCATCATGTTGTAAGAGCCCAGAGGCTCGAACATGCGCTTGGCTAATTTGCCCCCCAGGAAGGCGCCGAGATTGCCCCCCAGAGCGATGAGGGGGAACAGGCGTTTTCCCACAGCTTCGCTGTAGAGGTCGTTGGCGAAGCTCCAAAACTGGGCCACGACCATGAGATTGAAGATCCCGACCCACAGGAAAAAAACGATGCTCATCGTCCCCTTGGGAACGCCGGCCAGGTGAAGGATATAGAATAGAACGAGGTTGGAGATGAAAAACAGCGTCACTCCGGAGATGAGGAGATGGCGGGGAACCCGCGAGGCTAGGCGGCTGAAGGCTTTGACGACGAAAATAATCAGGACCGCCTGGACGGCGCCGAGATAGCTTTTCGTCTGGGGGTCCTTGCCGGTCAGGATCAAGGCTTCCCGGATCGGTTTCAGGATGTAGTAGGCGAAAAGAATAAGAAAGACATTGAGGCCCAGCAGGAAGACCTTCGCCCCCTCGCCCGTCCGAATATCCCAGTTCCATCGCAGCAGACGGTAAAGAGGATTGCGGGATTTCGAAGGGGCGGCGTGAGCGTTCATGCTCAATCTCCGGACGGTGCGGTGGAAGCGGCTTTCTCCTCGAACAGGACGGCCTTTTCGCCCCGCGTCTTGCTGAGTTCCTGAAGCCGGGCGACGATTCGTTTTTTTCGCTCGCCGATGGCGTTTATCTCCGATTCGCTGAGATAGGGCTTGAGTGTTTTTCTCAAGGCCGCGGGCGATGTCCTCAATAAACGGTCGTAGAGGCTGCGCGAGCATCGTTCCAGGGGGCAATCCTCGGCCGGAGCCTGGTCGGGAGCGAAGGCTTCGGAGAAATCAACGCGGCATAACTTCCAGGTTCGCTTGTGGACAAGGGTGTCGTCCTTGTCCCCGCATTCGTCGGCGACGAGCAGCTCGAAGACGCGGACCTCGTCCGTCCGGCGGAGAAACGCTTCTTTGTCGGGGGGCTCGGCTCCTGCCCTGACGCGGTCGTGCTCGGTCCAGCAATCCTCGAGATGGAGTTGAAGGGAGCCCGGGCTTCCTTCGATGGTGCGTTCGACGACCGGCGGAACGATCTCCAGGCCCAGGAGCTTGCTCAGTTCATAGGCGGAGATTTCATAATCGAAACAATCCGGCATGGGCGACGGCCGGGGCCGATGGATGCGTTTGAACTGGCCCCGGGCCCGGACTCCGTCTTTCTCCAGGGTCACCAGCCAGGGCAAGGTGCGGCCGGGTTCGGAATCCTTGTCTATGGCGACGACCGTGGCCTGGCGCAGAAAGCGCTCGGCTTCCGTTCTCGTCCAAGTCGCCGCGTCGGCGGATGGGAACGCCGAGGCCGTCACTCCGCTCAAGGTGATCCCCAAGACCGCCGCTCCGAGTTTCGTCCCCCTTTTAGTCATTGGCTTTCCCCCAGACAGTGAAAATGCCGTTCTCGATGATCAAGGCGCCGATCCTGCCGGAGATCGGATTCCAGATCCCCGTATCGATGATCCACAACCGCCGGCTGAATCTGGTCAGGCTTTCGAGCGACCGCGATCCCGCCGTCGGCGTGTGACCGACCACAAGGGTGCTCGCTTTCAGGTTGGCCAGGACCGTGTCCAATTCGCTGTTCATTACGTCCTCGGACTTGACTGCCAGGTCCCGGTACCAGAGGGGGCCTTCACCGTCGTAAAGGACGTGCGTCGGCTGGGGTGTCCCCGCGACGAAACTCATCAGCTCGTCGGATACGGTCCGGTTGAGCCGGTCGAGAGGCCAGGCCGAGTAGCGGTCGTTGAGCCCGCCATGGACGAAGACCACATCGTTGATCTTGATCACAGTGTTGTGGGAGGCGATCCAGCGGCCATAGTGTTCCCGGAGAGACTGCATGTAAAGGGATTGGGCCCGCACGTCGGAACTTATCAGCCGCTTCCAGAAGAGATTCAAGTCTCCATCCGGACCGGCTTTCTTCCGGAATTCGGCCACCAACCGGCGGCGGTAAAGGTCGGGCAGGAAAGACGTGAATTGCTCGACGGTGATGAAGCCTTCGTAGTCGAAGGAAATGCCCATCAAGGCCATGGCTTCATGATTTCCGATAAGCATATGCACCCGGCCGCCGGCCTCCTCCGCCTCTCTCTCGAGGTTATTCAGAAGGTCGTAAATTCGGCGGGCTTCGGGTCCGCGGTCGATGATGTCGCCGATCTGGACCAAGTGCGTCCGTCCGCCCTTCCAATGCAGGGCCTCGTCGATCAGGTTCGTTCCTTTAAGGACGGCCGTGAATTCTTCATAGGCGCCGTGCAGGTCGCCGACGGCTACGATCCGGGCGACATCCGTCCATTCGCTTTGGCGTCCCCGGGGAGAAAGGCTTTTTTGGGGGAGGGCGGACACGGCGGCGGCAAAAAGGGTGGCCGCGGCCGCTAAGACGATAAACGCCGCCCCCATCGGCGCTCCTCGGCCCAAACCCTTCCGAAAACCTCTCATAGTCTCCCTACTATGGGAAAAAAGGGACCGGCCTGTCAAGTGCGATCGTCTGCCCGAATGACACTTTTCTCTTCGAGCGCGAAAACGCCCGTGTTTTTTTCCGCGGCACTCTGAACCTCATGTGCTAGGCCAGATACATGGTGGACACCCTAGGAAGGTAGGATAGGGGGTATGTACCCCCACCAAGCAACCTCCTATGGCGACCTCATCCCCGGCTCGGAGTTTATCCGGTCCCTGGCTCGACAAGGCACAATCTCGCGG
>CAZLAM010000132.1:0-2625 GCA_964557435.1 uncultured Eubacteriales bacterium | reverse complement strand
CGATCCAACCCCTGTTCAACTTCATGGGAACTTTTCCCGGCTACGCCGAAACCGACGCCAACGCCTTTCTGCTGATCTTCTTGAGTCTTTTCTTCGCCATCCTGATCGGCGACGCCGGATACGGGCTGCTTTTTCTCGGGCTGACTTTCCTGGCCCGGAAAAAAGCGGGGACAAAGACTCCCCGGGAGCTTTTCCGGCTGATGTTTCTCCTCAGTTCGACGACGATCGTTTGGGGAGTCCTGACCGGGACCTATTTCGGCTTCGCCGCCATCGCCAAACTGCCTCTTCTCAACAGCCTGGTCATCCAAAAAATCGACAGCTTCGCCGAGGGAAACGCCCCGTTCATGATGTGGATCTGTTTTCTCATCGGAGTCATCCAGCTCACCGTCGCCCACCTTTACAAAACCGTCCTGCTTTGGCCCTCGCCCCGATTCTTGGGCCAGGTCGGATGGGTCGGCATCGTCTGGTCCGTTTTTCTGCTGATCGGCAACCTCGTCGTCGGCCGCCCCCTGCCGTCCTTCGTGGGCCTCCTGTTGGGAGGCGGCATTGCCCTGGCCTTGATTTTCGGCAACTTTCAAAAAAACATCATCAAGGGCGTTTTCACCTCGCTCATCGACCTGCCGCTAAGCGTCATCGGCACGTTCTCCGACCTGATGTCTTATCTCCGGTTGTTCGCCGTCGGTTTCGCTTCCCTGACGGTGGCCGGAAGCTTCAACGAGCTGGCCGTCGGCGCGGGGATTCATTCCATCGGGCAGGGGCTGTTGGCCGCTCTGATCCTGTTTTTCGGCCATTCCCTCAATATCGTTCTGGGGGGGTTGTCCTTCATGGTCCACGGCGTCCGATTGAATATGCTCGAATTTTCCGGCCATCTCGGCCTGCAATGGTCGGGATTCAAATATGAGCCTTTCCGGGAACCGGAAACGAAAATCCACAATGAAAGGAAAATCCAATGATACAGGGTCTCGGCGATATGAACATCTCGCTGGTGTTGTCGGCCATCGGTTCGGCTTTCGGGACATGCGTGGCCGGGATGGCCGCCATCGGGGCATGGAAGAGGGCCTTCACGCAGAGCAAAGCGGCGCCGTTCATTCTAGTCACCTTCGTCGGCGCGCCTCTGTCGCAGACTTTTTACGGCCTTCTGGTCCGCAACGCCATCGCCAAAGCGGTCTGGCCCGAGGGGACGATGTTGATCCAGTTCCTGATCGGCGCCCTGGCCGGAGCCGCTATCGGAACGTCAGCCTATCTCCAGGGCAAGGAAGGAGCCAAGGCGGCCGACGCCCTGGGCGAAACGGGCAAGGGATTCACCAATTATCTCATGGTCATCGGCATCATCGAAACCGTGGCCATCTTCGTCATGGTTTTCGTCACCATGGCCATGCCCAAAGGCTGAAGCTTATTCTTCTTGACAAAGAGCGGAGAGGCCCGTATTTTAGTCTCGAATGACCGTCTCCTTAGTCTGGGAACGTGTCGAGTGCCGAATAGCAATCGGAACGTCCTATAGTATTAGCCCTCTCCGAAACTGCCTATCCCCTTTTCCGTCCAAGGAGGTTTCATGAAATTCTTGAACCGGAGTCAGGTCGAAGTGCTCTCCAAATTCAAGAGCGACAAGTTCCTCACCACGTCGTTTTTCCTGGATACGGACAAGAGCCGCCTGACCAAGAAGGAAATCCTCGTCGCCGCCAAGAACCTGCTGACCGAAGCCCGAGTGCGTCTGGACGCACTGGACGCGGCTAAGGAGAAAAAAGCCTCTTTGGGCCGAGACCTGGAGGCCATCCAGGATTACCTGGCCAAGGACGCCGCCACGAGCTCGGCCGGGCTGGCCGTCTATGCCTGCACCGGCGACGGGTTTCTGGAAATTCTATCCCTCCCCGGAGCGCCGCGCGGCCGCGTCGTCTTCGATCGCAACCCCTTCATCCGCCCCCTCTCGCTCATCCTGGATGAGTACCATCAGCTCCTCGTTCTTCTCATCGACCGCCGCGAGGCCAAATGGTACGGAATCTTCATGAATGAGATCAAGCTCCTGGATGAGCTGCGAAGCGAGATCGATAAAAAAGCCAAGAGCGGAATCGACGGCCTGGACGCCCGCCGGGTCGAACGGCACGTCGACTCGCAGATCAATGAGCATTTCAAGAAAGCAGCCCAGAAGAGCTTCGATTTGTTCAAGAAAAACGGGTATAGCGGATTCGTCTTGGGTTGCGCCGAAAACCTGGCCGTCGAATTCGAGGCCTTCCTTCACGCCTATGTCCGGGAACGTCTCAAGGGTTGGCTGAAAGCCTCCCCCTCCGATTCACCCGACAAGCTTCTCAAGGAAGCCCAGGCGCTCGAACGATCGCTCAAGCAGCACGAGGAGGAAACCGTCCTCAAGCGCTTCGTCGCCGAGCTGGAGAAGGGCGGCCGGGCTTGTTCGGGGCTCAAAAACAGCCTGGCCAGCTTAAACCTCGGCGAAGTCCAGTCCTTGATCGTCACCCGCCATTTTTCCGCGCCGGGCAAGGCCTGCCCCCGCTGCAAGCTTCTCTACGCCGAGGACGAACTCAAGTGCCCCTCGTGCGAGCGCAAGACGGATGTCGTCCTCGACGTCGTCGATGAAGCCATCGAGGCGGCCATGGCCAGGGACGGCGAAGTCCG
>CAZLAM010000131.1:0-4448 GCA_964557435.1 uncultured Eubacteriales bacterium | reverse complement strand
ATCTCGAACACGTCAAGCACTGCCCCTGCCGGCCGATGCCGGATTCCGTCCAGCGGGAAATCGAAAAACGGAAAGCGTCCGACGGTGAAAGATTATGTCGGGCTGAAGCCAAGAGCTCCGGTACCGCCCGGTCAAGCTTGATAACAGGAGAGTTCATAATGATCCTTCGATCGTATTCGGCAAACTCGACGGTCCGTCGGCGAAGCTTCCTTTTGTTGGCGATCGCTTTCGTCTGGGCGGCCGTTCTCTCCTTCGCCCAGACGGCCGTCCCGACGGTCGATCCGAAGGCCGCGCTTAAAGGATTTGAGGGACTCGTCCAGCGGGCTTTGGCCGAATGGAAGGTTCCCGGGCTGGCGGTCGCCGTCGTCAAGGATGGGGCGGTCCTTTATGCCGAAGGCTTCGGGTTCCGCGATCTCGAAAATCGACTCCCGGTTACTCCCCATACCATATTCGGCATCGGCTCGTGTTCCAAGGCTTTCACGGCGGCCACGATGGGAATCCTGGTCGATGAGGGCAAACTCGAATGGGACAAGCCGGTCCGCGAGTATCTCCCTTCCTTCGAATTGTCCGAACCGGTCGCCTCCGAGCGCGTGACGCCCCGCGACCTGATCACCCACCGCACGGGCCTGCCCCGGCACGACAACGTCTGGATCCGCTCGCCGCTTTCCCGTCAGGAAATGTTCGACCGGCTCCGTTATCTCGAGTTCAATCGGGATCTCCGCCAGGTTTATCAGTACAACAACCTCATGGTCATGACGGCCGGGTATCTGGTGGGCACGATCGCCGGCTCGTCCTGGGAGGAATTCGCCCGCCGGCGCATTCTTGATCCTCTGGGTATGACAGAGACGAATTTCTCCACCGACGATTCGCGTAAGGCGGATGATTTTTCCAAGTCCTATACGCTCGTTGCCGGCCGGGTGGATGAATTCCCGTTCTACAATGCCGATGCGCTCGGACCCGCCGGCTCGATCAACTCCACCGTCTTGGACATGGCCCGTTGGATAGCCTTGAATATGAACAAGGGGGGCTACGGTGAAAAGCTCGACAAACGCATCGTCTCCGAGCGCCAGTTCGCCCTGATCCATATGCCCCAAACCGTCGTCCCCGAGATTCCCCGCTACCCCGAGCTTTATTATGCTTCTTACGGCATGGGCTGGCGCTTGACGGCCTACCGCGGGCATCCGCTGGTTTCCCATGGCGGGGCGATCATGGGCTTCTCGGCCATGGTCGCTTTCCTGCCCCAGGACGGGATCGGCATTGTCTTTCTCAACAACCTGGAGGACGCTTCGATCAACGGCCTGCTGGCGTATAATGTTTTCGACCGCCTGCTCGGGTTGGGGCCGGTGGACTGGTTCGGACGCGTCAAGGCCGATCAAGCCCGCGCGGCCGCCGAAGAGGACAAGGCCAAATTGGAGAAGGACAAGGACCGCAAATCCGGGACGACACCTTCCCACCCCCCGGCCGATTACGCCGGCGAATATGAACATCCGGCCTACGGGACGATCTTAGTGTCCATGGACGGAGACCGGCTCAAGGCCGATTATCATCAGCGGACTTTTGCGCTCGAACACTATCACTATGACGTCTTCCGCATGCGCAACGATTGGATGGGGGCGGAATACAAGATCACGTTCGAAACGGACCTCAATGGCAACATCGCCGCGTTGACGGTCCCGTTCGAGCCGAGCGTCAAAGAGATCGTCTTTTCCAAGAAGCCGCCCCGGGCGGAGCATTGAAGAAATCGAACGGACCGGCCATTCATCGAAATCATTGAAGAAAGGAAAGCCGCCATGCCGAAGCAAGTCCCTATCGTCCTGACCGGTTTTGGAAACGTCGGACGAGCCTTCCTCAAGCTGGCGCGGGAAAAGCACGCCTTTGTCCGGGAACGATACGGACTCGACCTGAAAATCGTCGCCGCCTTCCGAAGTACGGGAGGCGCGATGCTCGACGACGATCCCGGCGCGGCAACTTTCGCGGCGTCTCCGGATCTCAAGCTCGAAACCCTTCCGACCTGGACGCCGGGCCTTCGCCTCGTGGATGTCCTTGACGGAAGCCTCTTGGGCGTTTTGGCCGAAACTACGCCTTCCAACCTCAAAACGGGAGAGCCGGGCTTGGGCTATATGCGCGCCGCCTTGAACCGGGGCTGGAACATCGCCGCCGCCAGCAAAGGGGCGCTTTCGGTGAATTTTGCCGGATTGATGGAAATTGCACGCCGCCAAGGTCTCTCCATTAAATTTTCCGGCGCCACGGCGGCCTCTCTCCCCACGCTCGATGTGGCTACAATTTCGCTGTCAGGCGCCGAAATCCTGGGAATCGACGGCATTTTGACCGGAACGACTAACCACATCCTGGGCCGTTTGGAAGAAGGACTTACGTTCGATGCCGCCCTCCGGGAAGCCCAGATCCTGGGCATCGCCGAGCCCGATCCGTCCATGGATATCGACGGCTGGGACACGGCCTGCAAGCTCCAGCTCATCGTCAACGCCGCGCTGGGTATGGGCCTGACGTTGGGGGATTTGGCCGTTCAAGGGATTCGCGACGTCACACCCGAGTCCCAGCGGGCGGCCCGGGCCGAGGGAAAAATCCTCAAACTCATCGGCCGGATGACGAGGGATGGGGATCATTTCCGGGCGAGCGTGGCCCCGGTCGCCATCGAAGCCTCCCATCCTTTATACCGTGTTCATGGGACAAACAAGGGCATCGCCTTCTTCACCGACACGATGGGGACGGTCGTGGTGACGGGAGGGAAATCCGACCCGCGCGGCACTGCCGCTTCGATGCTGAAGGACATCATCAACATCTACCGCTGAACTGGTATCCGGTCGTACCCGGTTTGACGGTGAGGCCTCTTTCTGGTATTTTAAAGCATCTTTGGAGCGGTTTTTCCTCCGCGGAGAGGTGTCCGAGTGGTTTAAGGAGCGCGCTTGGAAAGCGCGTGTGCGCCGCAAGGTGTACCGCGGGTTCGAATCCCGCCCTCTCCGTTCCTCAGTCCCGCTATAGTATAATTACCGCCGCCATCAATCGGAGGCAAGGAGCGCAATTATGAACACCAAACAGTACATCGCCATCGAGGATAAGTATGGCGCGCACAACTATCATCCGCTGGACGTCGTCATCGATCGGGCCAAGGGCATCTGGGTTTGGGACGTCGACGGGAAGAAGTATATCGATTTTCTGAGCGCTTATTCCGCCGTCAACCAGGGCCACAATCACCCTCGCATCATCAAGGCTCTGATCGACCAGGCCCGCCGGCTGACCCTGACCTCGCGGGCCTTCCGCAACGATCAGTGGCCGATGCTGGCCAAGGAATTGTGCCAAATGACCGGGTTCGAGATGGTCCTGCCCATGAACTCCGGCGCCGAAGCCGTCGAGTCTGCGGTCAAGGCCGCCCGCAAGTGGGGCTACCAGAAGAAGGGCATCCCGCAGGACCAGGCCGAGATCATCGCCTGCCAAAACAACTTCCATGGCCGGACCACGACGGTCATCAGCTTCTCGACTGAGCCGCTCTACCGCAAGGACTTCGGCCCCTTCACCCCGGGCTTTCCGATCGTCCCGTTCGATGATGTCGAAGCCTTGGAGAAGGCCATCACTCCGAACACGGCCGCCTTCCTGGTCGAGCCTTACCAGGCCGAGGCGGGCATCCTGATTCCCAAACCCGGGTACCTCAAGAAGGCTAAGGAGATCTGCGAGAAGCACAACGTCCTCTTCATCGCCGACGAGATCCAGACCGGCTTGGGCCGGACGGGCAAGCTCTTCGCTTTCCAGCATGAGGGCTTCCGGCCCGACATGGTCGTCATCGGCAAATCGCTGGGCGGCGGATGCCTGCCGGTCTCGGCGGTCATCGCCAAGGAAGAAGTCCTGGGCGTCTTCCGTCCCGGCGAACACGGCTCGACCTTCGGCGGCAATCCCTTGGCCTGCGCCGTGGCCCGCGAGGCCCTGCGCGTCCTCAAGGAGGAGAAGCTCATCCCCAACGCGGCTAAAATGGGCGGCTATTTCATGAAAAAATTGCGGACCATCAAAAGCCGCCACATCAAGGAAGTCCGGGGCAAGGGCCTGCTCATCGGCGTTGAGCTTCATCCCGAAGCGGGCGGAGCGCGCCGGTTTTGCGAGGCGTTGAAAGACTCCGCCCTCCTGTGCAAGGAAACCCACGATAACGTCATTCGTTTCGCCCCCCCGCTCATCATCGGAACGAAGGACTTGGACTGGGCTTTCGAGCGTATTCAAGACGTGTTTGCTAAGATGGAGAATTAATATGTCTCGCTACCGAACCATGCCTTCCGAGAATTCGGTCGACCGCCGTAATTTCCTGAAGATCGGCGGCGCCGTGGGCGCCGGGCTGGTCATGACCGGCCGCAGTCTGCTGGCCGCCCAGCAGGCCCAGACTCAGACGCCGCCGGCCAAGAAAACGCCGCCTCCGAAACCCTCCACCAACATCGAAGAAGCCCTCA
>CAZLAM010000130.1:0-8745 GCA_964557435.1 uncultured Eubacteriales bacterium | reverse complement strand
TCCTCCGACTCCACCTTGCGGTTGTCGGCGCTGCACTCGGTCTTGATCTTGGGCTCGTAGTCGCCGACCGCGACGTCGGCGGGCGGCTGGAACTTGATGGTGACCACCTGCTCTTTGTTCTGTTCGAGCGAAGCGATCAGGTCGGGCGCGATTTCGGACCGCCAGTTTAGCGGAAGATCGGCGAAGACCCGGATGTTGTTCAGTTTGCGCGTTCCGGCGTTGCGGACGCGGACATCCATCTGGATGTCCTGACCGACCTTGATTTCGTGGTAGAGGTTAACGGCCTGGACTTCGATCTTGCCCACGCCCCGGGGCAGGAGTTCCAACCGGACGCTGCCGGCCTTGAGCGTTTCGATGTCTCGGGGGCCGATCTGCGGGGTCTTGGCCAGCAGGGTCAGCAGGGTCGCGGCTTGGTCGTTGTCCAGGGCCAGGGCATAAAAGGCGATGGGTTTGTCGATGACGACCTGGGTGTCGGCGTTTTTCGGAAGATAGAGCTTCAGGGACAGCTTCATGCTGGTGATGCCTTCGGTGAACTTGATCTGGGACAGGCGGGCGCTCGTCGTGGGATCGCTGAACTCGTAGTTGATGGCGTGGGGCAGGTTGGCGATTTCGAGCTTGAAGACGTTGGCCTCGCCGGAGAATTTTTCCAGGGACAAATCGAAGGTGGCCTGGCTTTCGAGGTCGGCTTCCTGAGAGAACTGGGCCGAATTGATGGTGACGATGTTGGCGCTGACGCCCTTCTGGAGATAGACGGAGGTCGTCTCGTTCTTGCCTGAATAAAAGACGTTAACTTCCAGATTTTCGACGTCTTTGAGAAGCTGGAAAGTGACATCCCGCTCCGTTTCCAGGGGCATGGAGACGATCGTTTTCTCATAGGGGTCGGACAGGATCTTGCCTTCGCTCTTGAGCGACACCGAGACATCCTTGATTTCCTTCATGAAATCCAGGGGGAAAAGGTCCTCGGCCGCGATGTTCAGCTTGGCCAGCTCCTTGAGCTCCTTGGAGGAGTAGCGCAGGGTGACGCGGACATATTTTTTCCCTCCCGCGTCCTGGAACTTGACCGCCGAGGCGACCGAAATCCGGGCCTCGCTGCCCATGAAGTTGATCAGAGCCTGCTGGTAATCGACCTGGGCCTGTAAATAGGCCGTCCGCACTCGGGCGAACTCCTCTTCCGAGGTCAGCCCCTGCTCCTTAAGCTTGAGCGAGCGGTCGAAGTCGCCCTTGTTCTTTTCCAGGGCCAGCTGAGCCTTTTTTAGCGTCAGTAGTTTCATGGTCTGGGATTGGGCTTCCTGGGCCCGCGGCACGGCCGCCGTTCCCAACAGGAAGAACCCGACGACGATGATCGAGATGAAGCGTTTCATTATTGATCCTCCCCGGCATCCGTCAATTTGATGTTCCGTTTATCGAGGGTTGTCCCGGTGGCCTTGTCCAATTGGCCCAGGGACAGGGTGTAATCGATCAGGGCCCGCAGCTCCGCCGTGCGGGCGGCGGCCAGCTCGCGTTGATAGTTGAGAACGTAAAAGTTGCTGCTCAAGCCCACCTGGAGCTTGGCCTCCTCCGCCTGCAGCTTCTGTTCGGCCAGCTCGCGGGCCTCCCGGCGGGCATTGACCCGCTCGTGATTGGTCTCCACGGCCCGGACGGCGGCCCGGATTTCCAGGAAAGCGTCCTGCTTTTTCTGTTTCATCCGGGCGACTTCTCCGTCCAGACCGGCCTTGGCCTGGGCTTGGGCGGTCCGAGTGAAGACCGAGCTCAGGGGGATATCCAGCGAGATCGAGACCGACCAGTTGTCGTATTGGAGCCCGAAGGCGTCCCGGAAAGCGTCGGATGATCCGCCCGGCACTTTTCCCAGAACGATGCCGGTCAACGGGTTGTTGTCGAGAAAGAGGATGCGGTCGCCGGACAATCCCGGGCTCCAGTACTGGGCGTTGAGGTTGAGCGTGGGCAGCATCTGGTTTTTGGCGAAGGAATAATCGATTTCTTTATTCTTGATGCTGATGGCCGACGATTGCAGGTCCGGCCGGTTTGTCAGGGCCAGGGCCAGGGCTTCGTCCAACCCGACACCAGACTTGGCGAATCCGGGCGTATCGGCTGGAGAGATATCTCCCGCGTCCTTGTCTAAAGAGAGGTTGATGAGGCTGCGCAGGGTGTCGGTGGAATCCTTGACCATCATTTCCGCCTGGAGGATGTCCGCCTTGCGGTTGGCGACTTCGACCTGGGCGCTCAGGATTTCCTTGGGGGCTAGGGTCCCGATCTCGATTTCCTTGCGGTTTTTTTCCAGCAGATCCTGGGCCAGCTTGAGCGACTGGCGTTGGACGCCGAGTGATTCGATCCGGTAAACCAGCTCCCAATAGGCCTGCTCGACGGCATAGACGGTCTGCAGGAGAGTATATTTCAGGTCGTTCTCGGCGATCTCACGGTTGTTCCGGGAAACGAGGATATCCTTCCGGCTCGTACCCCAGCCGAAATCCTTGAGCAGGGGCTGGGTGAAATCAAAGCTCAGCCGGCTGCTGTAGCGGGGATTGATGGTCTGAAAGCGCGAGTTGGATTCGTTTTGCCCGGCGCCCAGTCCCAGCTTCAGCGATCCGCCGAAGGGGATGTTTTGGCTCAGGCCGGCCGAGTAGCTCCGGGCCGCCGTGGACGAAATGTCGGACGAATCCATCCAGGAATAAGAAGCCGAATTCTGGCGGTCCTTATAGAAATCAAAGGACAGGGACGGCAGAAATTTTTCCCCGGCCTGGTCGACGGATAGGCCGGCCTGATGGAAGGCGATGACTTGGACGGCCACCCCGAGGTTGCGCCTGACGGCCTGGACGATGCAGTCATCGAGTGTCAGCTTGGCGACCGCGCCGGCCGGAGCGGTTTTTTCCTGAACGGAGTCGGCGGAGGCGAGAGCCGATGACGAAATTTCTCTGGATCCCGGATCAACCCTCATGTCCCGTCCGGCCGCGAAAGCCGGATAGAACAACGGGGGGATCAGGAGAATCAGCAGGGCCCGGACGCCGCGCGTCACATTCTTGTTTCTCATGATCGATTCTCCAAGGACTCGGAAATCTACGTGCCTTGCCAATGCACGAATCGTGCCAAGGGAGAATACGGCCGGATCAGGGGAAGGTTTAGGCCAAGGATTATATTAAATTGATGGGGCGAGCAAACATTTACCTGATATTGAGTAAATCGTTACCCGATTTGATCAAGCGAGCGCGGGGCTTCCGGTGATTGGAGGGAAGAATCTGCCTGGCACGAACATTGCATTTTGTCCAGTCGTGAACGTCAGTGGCATTTATCGCCCGGTCCGCCCGGCCAAGGAGAATCGGCCATGATTTTTCATATCGCCAAGAAAGAATTCGTCAACAATCTCTTCTCGGCCCGGTTTGTCATCGGCTTTCTGCTCTGCATCGTCCTCATCCCTTTCAGCGTCCTGATCAATATTGATGAATACCGCGAGCAGACGAGCTTGTATCAGATCGATCGGGACGGGGCTGAAAAATCCTTGAAGGAAGTTCGCGTTTATTCGGCCTTGCGCCCTACGGTAGTCATTCCGCCTGAACCGATGAGCATCTTCGGCCGCGGGATCAGCGGCCAAGTCGGCAATATCGTCAATATCCAGCTGGGGGAAAAGCCGCTTCTGGCCGAAGGGAAAACGGCCGCGCGCAATAATCCGTTCCTGGCTTCGTTTTATTCCGTCGATTTCGTCAATATCGCCGCCATCATTTTTGCCCTGTTGGCGCTTCTGTTCAGCTACGACGCCATCACCCGGGAAAAGGAGGACGGCACCCTGCGCCAGCAGATGGCCAATCCCCTGGGCCGGTCGCAGCTGTTGGCCGGGAAGGTGGCCGGCATTCTCCTGACGCTCCTGCCGATTCTGGTGTTTTGCTTTCTCCTGGGGGCCGTCATCATCCTGGCTTCCGGCAACTTGGCTTTTTCGGCCCGGGAATGGGGACGGCTGGCGCTTCTAGCCGTCGTCAGCCTGGCTTATCTCCTCGTGTTCGTCATGCTCGGCCTATTCGTCTCCGCCCGGACCAAGACCTCGGTGACCAGCCTGGTGATCTGCCTTTTCCTGTGGACCCTATTCGTCTTCATCATTCCCAATCTCTCATCCACGTTCGCCGAGAGTTTCGTCGGGATCCAATCCCGCGACAACTTGGATCAGGTCCTGTCCGACATGGATAAAGCCGCCCGGGAGCGTATCGCCGAAGCGACCAAGTCTCTGCCCAGGCCGGATTGGGACATGTCCTGGTACATGAACGCCGGAGATGATGGTTATCAGGAGCTCTATGGCTGTTCGGCCTCGTATTACGAGCGGGATCGGCAGCGGATGGCCATCGCCGAACCGCTGCGCATCGACAACGCCGATCGAAAATGGGGCCCTCAGCAAGCCTACTTGGACAGCCTCTCCCGCCAAGCCGGGGCCGCCGACCGGCTGGCCATGATTTCGCCGGCCGGGATTTTCCGGATCGTCGCCTCGGCCGTCTGCGGCACGGACCGGCGTGCCGGCGAAAAACGAATGGACGACGTCCGCCGCTATCGGGAGACATTCCTTCAGTACCTTCAAGGGAAATCCATCTTTGCCTCGTTCTCGTACTTCACGCCGGTCCCCCCGGCCTCATTCAAATCAGCGGATCAATTGGTCGCCGCTCGAACCGGCGGAAAATTCAAATCGCTGACCGAGTACGATACTTGGGCGGGCGGACAAACGGATTTCCGGGCCCGCTTCCAAATTCTCCGGACGGTCGACGTCCCCGGCGAGAAACCGGATGACTATCCGTTTCTCGTTTTCACCGACCTGCCCCGTTTTCCGGACCGGCCGACTTCGGTGATCGGGGGGATCGAGAACTCGATCGTCCGGCTGGGCCTGCTTCTATTCGAAAGCCTCCTGCTTTTTACTCTAAGCACCGTCGCTTTTCTTCGTTATGACGTGAGGTGAGCCATGCTGAAAACCATCCTCCGACGCGAGATCCTTCACAACACCCTCAGCTTGAGGTTCTCCCTGTCCCTAGCCGTGATCCTCGGCCTGTTCATCGCCGGATCGCTTTCCTATGTCAAGAACCAGGCTTCGATCTTGGAAAAATACAGGGAAGTCCGAAATCAAGCTCAGGATTCCCTGCGGAACGATGCCGCTCGAAACGCTACCGAGGTGGCCGTGAATAGACGTTCCTATATGCTCCGGCCTCGGGACAACGGTTTCATCGCCGAGGCCAAGGAAAAATACCTCCCCAATTCCATCGTCTTCAGCGCTTTTAACGTCTTTTCCTTCGAGAATAAAAGCGGCAGCACCAATCCTTTCCTGGCCCGGTACGACGAGTCGGACTGGTCGTTCATCGCCGCCCTGATCGTCAGCTTCGTCTCCCTCCTCTTCACTTTCGACGCCGTTTCGGGCGAAAAGGAGACCAAGACCCTGTCCCTGGCCCTGTCCAATTCGGTTTCGCGCGGGACTCTCCTGTGGGGAAAGTATTTGAGCGCCGTGTTGTCGGTTCTGATGATTGTTTTTCCGGGCCTTCTGGTCAGCCTTCTCCTCATCCTCCTCTCCGGTTCCGGTTCCTGGAGCCCGGCCTTGGCTGGAGAAGCGGCGGCTTTCCTGGTCTTAACCGGCTTGCTGGCCGCGACGATGGCCGCCTTCGGGCTCCTGTGTTCGGTCACCACCCGCAATTCCAATGTCAGCCTGCTTCTGGCCCTGTCGATCTGGCTTCTGTTCGCCGTCATCATTCCCAATTCCAGCTCTTTCCTGGCCAAGAATGTCCATCCCATCGAGAAGGCCGAGGCCGTCAGCGCCCGGGTGGGAGCGGCCTGGGATGATCTGAGCAAGAACGCGCCGGAGGGGAGTTGGATGATGCAAAGCAACAATCCGTTTTTGCCCCAGCACGAGCTGCGGGCCAACCTCCAGGGGAAGCGGTTGGCCGCCCAGAAAGCCATTCAAGACGCCTACAGCCGGGACAAGTTTCGGCAATTCGAACGCATCCGCAGAATGACGGCTGTCTCGCCGATCACGTCGTTCGAATACTTGATCGAGGCGGTCGTCGGCGGAGGATATCCCCGCTTCCGCAAGGTGTGGGATGACCTCCATGTTTTCCAGATCCAATTCGAGGCTTACTTCAAAGCCGTCGACGCCCGCGATCCGAAAAGCCCGCATTGGTACAACCCCCAGGAGAATGTCTCGACGACGCGGTTGAAAGTGCCGTTTGAAGAAGTCCCCCAATTCACGGAAAAAACAATGTCATTCGCCGACCGGGTCCGTCCGGCGGTTTTCTATTTCCTTCTCACCGTCCTGACCGCCTGCCTGGCCTATTTTCTCTCCTTTCTGCTTTTCGTCCGCTATGATGTCCGGTAGGGGGAACCGGCCGGGCCCATCGGTTTGATCCCCGGACGGGCCGCGCTATAATAGCCGACGCGATGAAAAAAGCTCTTCGTTCCCTCCGCCGGAAACTATCCCGCAAGACCAGAGACGAAGACTTTCCTTTGCAGGTCTTTAAAGAGTTCGAGGCCGGCATCAACTTGATCGAGGATTATGACCAGATCGCCCGCAATTTCATCGGGAAAATCAAGGAAGTCTGCTCCGGTCCTCTCTTGATCCTGCTCATCCACGATGGGGACACGGGGCGTTTCATCCCGGCTGCCGTGTCGGGAATTGATGAGGAAAAAGCGCGGTCGATTTTCTTTCCGCGGGACTCCCGTCTGGCCAAATGGCTCAAGGTCAACGAGACTTCTCTCGAAATGCGGCGGCGGCCCGGCGTCCGGGAATATTTATTGCCAAAGGAGGCTGAGTCCTTGACCTCCCTGGGCATCGAGATCTGCTTCCCGCTGATGTCCATGAACCGCCTCATCGGCATCCTGCTGGCCGGCGCCAAGCCGGACGGCCGACCGTTTACGCGGATGGAGATTTCCTTCATTTCCGCTCTGCTCCCGCAAGCCGGAATCGCCTTGGAAAACGCCCTTCTCTTCAAGGAACAGCGCGAACGCTTCCGGCGTATGTCACGTGCGGACCGCCTGGCCACGGTCGGCGAATTGGCCGCCGGCGCCGCCCATGAAATCCGCAATCCCTTGACCGCCATCCGCTCGACCCTCCAATACCTGGAGGGAAAGAGCCCGGATGAGGAAACGCAAAAACTCGTCCGGGCGTCGCTCCAGGAGACGGTCCGCATAAACGAAATCGTGTCCGCGCTTCTGGCTTTTTCGCGGCCCTCGGACATCGTCCGGGAACGCCACGATCTCCTGGAAAATCTGCAGGACAGCCTGGAGCTCATCGCCTTCCAGACGAGGTCCAAGAGCGTCAAGGTCCGCCGGATTTTTCCTGAGCCGCCGCTTTTTGTCCAGGGCGACAGGTCGCAATTGAAACAGCTTTTCCTTAACATTTTTCTGAATGCCGTTCAGGCCATGCCTGCGGGCGGCGAATTGACGGTCGAGGTCATCCGTAAGGACGGCCCGCGGGCCGTCGTCACCGTCACCGATACGGGCGAAGGGATTCCCGAGGGAAATCTGGACCGGATTTTCGACCCGTTCTTTACGACCAAGAAAAGCGGAACGGGGCTGGGTCTGTCGATCTGCTACAATATCGTCAAGTCCCACGGCGGCGATATCGAGGTCAAGAGCCGGTCCGGACAGGGGACGACGATCCTGATCAGTCTGCCCTTGAATTAGGGGCGAAGGACAATGATGAAGTTCAAAATTCTCATCATCGACGATGAACGAAACATTCGGGATATCTTCACTCTTCTTCTTCGGGACAAAGGCTACCTCGTGGACAGCGCTCCCGGTGGAGCCGAGGGGCTGGACAAAGCCGGCCGGATGCGGCCCGACGTGCTCCTGCTCGACATGAACCTTCCGGACATGACCGGGCTGGAGGTCCTGACCGGAGTCCGGGAGCGGCTTCCCTCCTGCCGCATCGTCATCATCACCGCGTTCGGGACGATCCGCAACGCCGTCGAAGCGACCCGGCTGGGCGCCTACGCCTACCTGGAAAAGCCCGTGGACAACGAGGAGCTTCTCCTGCTCATCGCCCGGGCCCTGGAAGTCAAAAAGCTGGAAGCCGAAGTCGAGGTCCTCCGGACGGAATTGAGTTCCCGCTACAGCTTTTCGGCCATCATCGGGACGAGCGCTCGAATGCATTCGATTTTCCAGATGATGGACCGTATCGCCCGGGTCGAGGGCACGGTCATGATCACGGGGGAGAGCGGTACGGGCAAGGAACTGGTCGCCCGGGCCATTCACTTTGCCGGGCCGAGAAAGGCCGGGCCGTTCGTCGTCGTCAATTGCGGGGCTATCCCGCGCGAACTCATCGAGTCTGAATTTTTTGGACACAGCAAAGGAGCGTTTACCGACGCCCGGACGGACACCACCGGGAAGTTCGAATCCGCCCAGAACGGGACGATTTTCCTTGACGAAATCGGCGAATTGCCCCTGGAGGCCCAGGTCAAGCTCCTGCGGGCCCTGGGCGAGCGGGAAATCATCAAGGTCGGAGGGACGAAAACCATCCCCATCGACGTCCGGGTGATCGCGGCCACCAACAAAAACCTGGAAGAGGAAGTCCACAAGGGCAATTTCCGGGAAGACCTCTATTTTCGGCTGGCCGTGCGGTCCCTCCGCCTGCCGCCGCTGCGCGAGCGAAGAGACGATGTTTCCCTTCTGGCCGAACACTTTCTGGGGAAATACAGCGGCGAGCTGAAGAAGAAATTTAAGGGCGTTTCAACCTCGGGCATGGAAGCCTTGATGGGGTATTCCTGGCCGGGCAACGTCCGGGAGCTGGAAAACGTG
>CAZLAM010000129.1:0-26764 GCA_964557435.1 uncultured Eubacteriales bacterium | reverse complement strand
GTCGCCGCCGCCAGGAAGGGGGCGGCCGATGTCCTTTTTTCCGAGGACCTGTCCGACGGCCGGAAGTTCGGAGACATCTCCGTCCGGAACCCCTTCGCGGGAGTCTGAGCTCCGTTTGGGTTTTATTTTCCGGGTCGTCCGGCGGACATCTCGATTTTCAAGGTATCGATAAAATCGAATTCGACGGCGGCGAAACCGATTGACCGGTCGTGAGCGGTAGTCGCGGGGGACCGGTTCTCTCCAGAGTGTTTACTCGTATTTCAACGATTCCGCCGGTCGTGCCAGCGCGGCCTTGAGGGATTGCAAGCTGACCGTGAGCAAGGCGATAACCGCCACGAATGCGCCCGCCGTCATGAAAAACCAGGGCTCGACGGATATCCGGAAGGCATAGCGGCGGAGCCAAATATGGGCAATCCAATAAGACAACGGCGTGGAAATCAAACCGGCGATGAGGACGCTTTTTAAAATATCCTTCATAAAGAACATAACGACCCAGGCCGTCGAAGCTCCCATCACTTTTCGGATGCCGATCTCTTTGGTCCGCTGTTCGGCCAGGAAGGAGACCAGACCGAACAAACCAAGGCAGGAGATCAGGAGAGCCATACCGGCTGCGTATATGATGAGCTTTCCCGTCACCTGGTCGGCTTTATAAAGCCGGTCCAAGGACTGATCTAGAAACCGAAAAAGGAAGGGATCGTTCGGAACGATCTTCCGGACTTGGGTTTCGATGGATTTGAGGATGGGGGCGGCGTTTCCGGGGCGGATCCGAATCAGCATCTGCCCCGCGCCGCGCGAATAAATTAAGGCGAACGGCCGAACAGGAGCCCGCAGAGACTCGGTATGGAAATCTTTAACCACGCCGACAATGGTTCCCTCGAGTTTTTCTCCCAGGAGCATCGAGATTTTTTGCCCCACCGGATTCGTCATCCCCATGGCCTTGACCGCGGCTTCATTGATGACCCACGCCTGGCCGAGATCGCCCTGGAAATCCTTGGAAAAAAAGCGTCCCGTGGCCATTTTCAATCCCAGAGTCGGCAGATAGTCCTCATCCACCCAAGCGATCCCCATATCGAAAACCTGATCGGGCTGCTTCCCCAGCCAATCGGGGGAAGATGAACTTTCCCATTCTTCGAGACTGGACGAAGCGAGCGACGCGCTGGCGACGTTTGGATTGTTCAAAAGCGCGTCCTTGAGAACCAAGCTTTTGTCGTCGAGTGCGCCCGGCAATTCAAGAATCACGACGTTCGTCTTGGAAAATCCCAAGTCCCGGTTTCGGATATAGCGCATCTGGCCGTTGAGAACCAGGACGGAAACGATAAAAAATACGGACAGCGCGAGTTGGCCGACAACAAGGATCTTGCGGAGCGACGCGCCCCGCGATCGGCCGCGCCGGCCTTTGAACGTTGCCGCCGGATCGAACGAAGAGAGTAGGAACGCGGGATAACTGCCGGCCAGGAGGCCGCAGAGGAACGTGATGCCGAGAATTGCGGCGGTAAGAAGCCAAGAAAGACGCGCCTCCAAGGGGTCCATCAACAAGGCGTTGAGCGATGGAAGCGCGATCTTGACGAAGACGGTGGCCAGGGCCAGGGCGATGAAGGAGAAGATCATCGATTCGGTTAGAAATTGCCCGATGAGCTGATAACGGCTCGAGCCGAGGACTTTTTTGATCCCGATTTCCTTGGCCCGCTTTTCGGCTCGGGCGGTCGAGAGATTCATGAAGTTGACGGCCGCGATCAACAAGACGATCAAGGCCAGCGCCGAGAACACATAGATATACAGGATCCGCCCGCCGCCGCCCAATTCATGAAGATGAATATCCGTCAGCGGCTGGAGCTTGAGCGTGTTATGCCAGTCGGGATGACGGACGTCCAGAATGCCGGCGATTTTTCGGCTCACATCCGCCGGATCGGCGGCGTCCTGGAGCCGGACGAAAATGGGAGTTCTTTTGACGTCCCACGTTTTCATCCTGGAAGGGGCGATTTCATAGGAGAGAAGATAATCGAACTGGAGAGTCGAATTCCGGGGAATTTTACGGAGGACCCCCGAAACGGTCAAGTCCCGATTCCCGTCATTCAGTTTCAGCGTTTTTCCGACGGGATCGGCGCTCCCGAATATTTTTTGGGCCAGATCCTCGGTGATAACGATGGACGACGGATCGGAAAACGCGGTTTCCGCCACGCCTTTCAAAAAGGGGAATGTGAACATTTTGAAAAACGCCGGTTCTACGAAGCTTCCCTCGGCCGTCGTCCCTTTCCCCAGGCCGAAGCTGATCTTGCTTCCGGACATTGAGGAGAAGATCGTGGCGGCGGCGATTTCGGGATAGTTTTGATGAAGATGATCGGCCAATGGCGCCATCAGCGCCGAACCCTGAAAATTCATTTTTTCGACCGAGAAGATGACCCGGTAAAGCCGATCTGCCCGCTCGTGAAACCGGTCAAAGCTCCGCTCTTGGCGAACCCAGAATAGAATGATCAGGCAGCAGGCCATCCCGACGGCAAGCCCGGCGATATTAATGAACGAATAGCCTTTGTGTTTCCAAAGATTCCGGAAGGCGATCCGGAAATAGTTTTTCAGCATGGCGTCGCTCCAAATGATGATGTTCTTAAGATATCCGGGGAAAGCGGCCAGGGCTTGCCTCCAGCAGGCCCGGCGGGCGCGTCGGACTCCGTGCTCGTCCGCCAGAAGGCGGTAGAACTCCTCGAAATCGCCGGCGGCGCCGTAATCGTCCTCCCAGCCGCTGAATCGATCCAGCAAACGGAGGGCGAGTCGGGGAGGGGAGGCCGTGTTTTTCAAGTGAGTTTTCGGAAAGCCAAAGCGGCGATGCCGTCCCAGGCGCGCTCGTTGACCTGTTGGACTTCGGCCAGAGCTTCTTTGCCTGATTCGGCTAACTGATACATGATCTTATGCCGACCGCCGCGCTCCGGAGTGGAACGGCTGGTGTTCGTCCGCACATAGCCGCCTTTATGGAGGCGGCTGAGAAAAGGATAAATTGCCCCCAGCGGCCATTCCTCTCCCGTGGCCCGGCCTACTTCTTCGCGGATCGTGATGCCGTAGGCGTTCTCCCCAAGGCGCCAGATCGAGAGGAGAATGATCTCTTCCGTCCGAGTTAATAGTCTCATTAGGCCTCCTGACGTATATGTATACGCTTCGCTGACATTAAAGGTTGCTCGCGGGGGAAAATAATCATTACTCGCGACGGGCCCTTAATAAGGAACTCCGTTCTTGCCAATTTCGTCTTTAAGTTGGAGAACATGATTCTCCGTTTTGAGCGGTCTAATTACAGTTTCCAAGGAGTCAACGAATGAAATCCGTTAAACGAACCGCGCTTTTGTTTTTCGTCCTGGCCTTGAGCCTGCTCTCCTCGGCCCAGACACCGCAGCCCAAGATCTCCCCGGTCGGAACTTGGGACGGGTTCGCTGAAAACCAGGGAAACCAGGACGAACTCACCGTCACCATCGAGAAAAAGGGCGAGACCTACGCCGGAAAAGTCAAAGACCGGATGGGCATGTTCCCGGATGTCGACATCCAGAACTTCGTCTGGAAAGACAATAAAGTGAGCTTCGAATTTCCCGGAAACATGAATAGCATGGCCTTTACGATTAAAGCCGACCTGACGCTGACGGAGAAGACGATGGACGGGACGTGGACGATGGCCGAAGACGGTTCATCCGGCGCTGTCGAATTGACCCGCAAGTAATCGACCGGTCTTCCATCCTTCATCCGGAAGCAGAAAAAATAGACATCTTCCGAAACTAATCCCGGTAGATCTCCCGACGGTGTCCGATTTTGAAAATCTCGACGATTCGTCGAGCGTCATCAACCATGTAGACGATCCGATAGTCTCCCTGTCTTAGACGATACTTGTTCCCGCCGGAAAGTTTTCGGCAGCCGGCAGGCCTCGGCTCATTCTCCAAGTCCCGCAAGCGACGGATGATTTTCTCCAGATCCTTTTTGGGGATTCCTCCGGACAGCTCGTCGGCCGCCGACTTCTTGATCAGAAGGCTATAGCTTTCCATCTCGGTGGAGTTTTTTGAGCACGTCCTCGAAGGCCAGGGAAGGTTCAGCGGCTCGGGTTTCGAAGACCGACAAGTCCAGCGCGTCTTCACGCAGCGCGTCCCGAACCGCTTCATTGACCAAGTCGGAGACCGAGTATTCCGTCTCGGCCGCTTTGACCTTCAAGGCCCGGTGAAATTCGGGTTGAAGATAGATCGTCACGCGTTTATTCGATTTATCCATATTGAACCTCCATGATACTCTAAATATAGCGCCAAAACGTTAAAACGTCAATGCTGAAATTTGTAGAACTTCAATGTTTTGAAGCCACCCTCCGTCTCGACGATGGCGTACATTTTTCCGTTGCGGACCTGATGGATTCGGACGGGGACTGCAATTTGCCGGAGATAGACGCCCTTAGGTGAAAAGATATCATGATCGAGAAATTTTTCCTGCCTAGGCAACCTTTTCTCCCCTCCGTACATCAATAACGGTGAGGAGAGAAATCCAATGTTGTCCCTCGAGCTGGTTCTGGAAACAAGCGGGCAAATGATGGATAATCCCCTCATGAAGGACAGGGATGAACGGTTTTTTCCGGCGGCTGAAGTATCTTTGGCCGTCCTGATCGACCGGGGCAAGGCCGGGGATACCGGGGCCATGGAAACCCTGTATCATCGATTCAAGACCTCCTTCTTCAACCTGGCTCGACGATATTCGCGGGATCGGGCCACGGCCGAGGATCTTCTCCAGGATATTTTCATCAAGATTTTCACCCATCTCGAGGACGTCAAGACCGCCGATACATTCCCCGCTTGGGCTTACAGGATCGCCCTGAACACCTGCTTCAGCCATTTGCGTGATAAAAAAACCGAGACCCAAAAGACCGTTCCTCTCGCCGATGTCGAGTTCTCCGTCCATAACGGCGTGTCGGACGGCTTCGAGTCCGACCTGCGCAGGCCTTTGGAAGACGCCATCGGCGCCCTGCCACCCCGGTTGAAGGAAATCTTCCTCCTTCACGACGTCCAGGGTTTCAAGCATGAGGAGATCGGCCGGATGCTCCGTTTGTCCGTCGGGACTTCGAAGTCCCAGTTGTTCAAGGCCCGGCTCAAAATCCGGAGCTTTTTGAAAGACCGTCAAATCGGTCCAGGAGAACGGCAATGAAATGCGAAAAATACCACCGTTTGATCGGCGATTATCTGGAGAATTCGATCAAGCCCGCCGCCAAGGCCGGCTTGGACGCCCATCTCCTGACTTGCGCCGATTGCCGGGAGCTTTTAAACGATTTCCGGCAGATCGCCGAAAAGGCCAAGGAACTCGACACCGAAACCCCCTCGGATGACGTCTGGCCGTCCATCCGGGCCCACGTCCTGGCGGTGCGGCGCGACGAGCGCCTCCGTGACGCGGCCAAGAAAGAGCGGTTCGCTCCCGTCTTCGGCCGTCCGCGGGCGCGCTGGGCGTGGGCGGGCGCGCTGGTTTTGGTCGGAGCCGCCGTCGGCCTCGTGGTCGGGCTTCGGCCGTGGAAGAGCGCCGTTTTTCAACCCGCCGCACTTGCAGCGGAGACGCAGACCATGGCCAAGCTGGCCGAAGCCGAAAAACACTACCAATTGGCCATCCAGGCCATGACCGAGGCGGTCTCGACCGGCAAGACGGGTTTCGATTTCCGCGTCGCGGCCCTCTTCGCCCGGGACCTCACGGCCGTCAACTCGGCCATCGCGGCTTGCCGCGCCGCCGTGACCGCGGAACCCGGCAACCTGGATGCCCGGGTTTTTCTTCTGGCCGCATATCAGAAAAAAGTCGATGTTCTTAATGGTTTTATCGATATGAACAAGAAGTCGCCGTCCCCGGTCAAGGCCGGGGCGAGCCTGTGAAATCCGAGACAGGAGGATCCTCATGAACAAGAAAAACACCATCCGCTGGGCCGTCATCGTCGGAGTCTTGCTGGCGCTGGCCGTCGCGCCCCTGCAGGTAGCGGCCAAGGAAAAAATCGAGCAGAAGTTCGAAAAGACGGAAGCTCTGGCCAAGGACGGTAAAGTCATCCTCAGCAACCTGTCCGGCTCGGTCGAGATCAAGAGCTGGGCCGAAGCCCAGGTCAAGATCGAGGCCTTGAAAGTGTCCCAGGCCGCCTCCAAGGACTTGGCCACAGCCAACGCCGACAAGGTCCTGATCAGCGTCCAGAAGACCGGCGATATCCTCCGCATCGAGACCCAATATCCCGAGCATCGCTCGCGCGGCGAGTCGATGAACGTGTCGGTCCACTATAAAATCTGGGTTCCCGAGAAGGCTTCCGTCAAGACCACTCTCGTCAGCGGGACCCTGGTTGTCGATGGCATCGGCGGAGCGTTTGAAAGCAATGTCACCAGCGGCAATATCACCTTGAGCCGGCTGAGCGGCGGAGCGGACTGCTATACCGTCAGCGGAAACGTCAAAGCCGCCGACATGATCGGCGACATCAGCCTTCGCTCGGTCTCCGGCGGAATCACCGTGGAGCGGGTCAAGGGTTCGGTCGAGACCGAGACGACCAGCGGCACCATCCGGATGATCGATGTCTCCGGAGCCCGTTCCGTCCGGGGCAAGGTCCTGAGCGGCAACGTCACCTATGACGGCCAACTGGAAAAGGACGGCAAATACACTCTGGAGGCGTTGAGCGGCGGGCTGGAGTTCACCGTGCCCTCCGACTCCGGATTCGAGCTGGAAGCCGAATCTTTCAGCGGCGGCATCACCTCCGATTTCGACGTGACCGTGTCGGGCAAACTCAGCCGGCGCGAGCTTCGCGGCGTCGTCGGCAAGGGCGGCACTTCGGTGCGGCTGAAGACCTTCAGCGGGTCCATCCGGATCAAGAAAAAATAAACGCGGCGGCGTCTCCGCGGGACGACATCGCAATAAGCGCGGGGGCGGGTTTCCGGCCGGTCACCGGACGCCCGCCCCCGATTTTTTTTAGGGGGGAGAGAAGGGAGACTGCCGATGCACCCGAGTTTCGGTCGAGAAATTCCGGCCGACCGGGTATAATGGGCCATTCCGAGACGCCCCATGATGCTCCCGACCAGCCTCCACCGCCGCGTTCACTTCCTTAATTTCAGCCGGACTCTTACCGTCACTTCGCTTCTTTTCCTCCTGCCCCTGTATTTCGTCCGTCTCGGGTTTTCGGGCTGGCAGATCGGGGCGATCGTCTCCTTGCTTTCCTTGGCCCCCCTCCTCAGCGCCTTTCCCACCGGCTGGATCAACGACCGCTTTTCCATCGACGGCGTTGTCCGGGCCGGACTTTTGGTCGTGGTCCTGGTCCTGCTGACGCTGGCCTTCGCCGTAAACTTCTACGCTGTCGCGGCGGCCTTTTTTGTCCTCGGAATAGCCACCAATGTCCTGGACGTCTCCCTTAGCAGTCTCATCTATAAGGACGAGACGGCCATGGACCAGAACCGAAAGTACGGCCAGTACGTCTTCTGGCTGGGCTTTGGGCCCGCTCTGGGAATCGCCGGCGGCGGGCTTTTGACCCAGATTGTGGATTTCCGCGCCCTTCTCCTCGTTTTCGGGGCGATTATGCTGGCCGCCGTTTTCGCCGTGCGCCGGCTGGACGCGGGCAAGTTCCATCTCGTTTCGCTGCGGGACTACGGCCGGGACTTCCGCCGCCCCAAAACCCTTCGTTTTGCCGTTTTCGTTTTCTTCCTGGGCCTCCATTGGGCCGTGGAAGGGACGGTTTACGGGCCCTTTCTGGAGCGGAGGTTCGGCTTGAATACGCTCCAAACGTCCCTCTATATGGCCGCCGGGATCGCTTTTTTGGCCCTGGCCGCGCTTTTCATAGGCTGGTGCAAGTTCGATCTGCGGGCCAATCGGCGCCTTCTTCTTGGGGCCATGGTCCTTTCCGGCGCCGGGCTCATTTTGATGACGACGGGGAATGTCTTCCAGTCGCTTCTGTTCCGCATCATCCATGATTTCGGGGACGGGGCCATGGGTGTCCTCATCGCCCTTTACACATCGCGCTTGTTCGAAAAACGGAGCATCGGCGGAAGCGCGGGGCTCCTGCTGGCCATTCAGATCTTGGCCAAGATGGCCGGGGCCATGATCTTTTCGCCCCTGGGGTTCCGCTACGGGCTCCAAATCCCGTTTCTGATCGCCGGGGCGCTCCTGCTGGCCGATGCGGCCTACGGAGCGCTCATCTTCAAGCGGGTCGAGTATTGAGGCCGGACCGATGATCGCCCTCGAAGGAAGCGGCTTCGATATCATTCTTGTCGGCGGCGAGCCCTACGTCGACCACCCCTTGTCGGCCGTCGGGATTATCGCCCGCGTTCTGGACGAGCGGGGATACCGGGTCGGGGTCATCGAGCGGCCCGACTGGACCGGCGACGCCGATTTCCGGCGCCTGGGACGGCCGCGTCTGTATTTTGGACTGACGGCCGGCTCGATCGACAGCATGCTCGTCAACTACACGCCGCTCAAACGGCGGCGGGACAAGGACGAGCATGCTCCCCACGCCTCGGGCATCCCCGACAGGGCTTTGCTCGTTTACGCCAATCGGGTCCGGGCGGCTTTCCCGGGCGTCCCTATCGTGCTCGGCGGGATCGAGGCGTCCCTGCGGCGGTTCGCCCATTATGATTACTGGGATAACGCCGTGCGCCGCGGACTGCTCCTCGACTCCCGGGCCGACATTCTCGTCTATGGTCCGGGTGAGACCCAGGCCGTCGAGATCGCCGAACGCCTGGAGCGGAACGAGGACCTGGCCGGGATCCGGGGGACCTGTGTGGTGCGGCGGGAGGTGCCGGCCGGATTTGTGGAAATCCCCGCCTATGCTGAAGTCAAGATGGATCCCGACGCTTTCGGCCGCGCCCAGGCCGCTTTTTCCAGCCGGACGGCGCTGGCCCAGCGCCACGACACCCGCCATGTCCTCCAATTCCCCATGCCCGACGCGGCTCCGGCCGACCTCGACCGGATCTACGGCCTGCCCTTCGACCGGAAAATTCCGGCCGGTTTTCCCGAATTCCGGATGGCCCAGTTTTCCGTAGTCACCCATCGCGGATGCATCGGCGATTGCTCGTTCTGCTCGCTGACTCTTCACCAGGGCGACCGCATCGTGTCGCGGAGCGAGGCCTCCATTCTCGACGAAATACGGCGTTTGACCGGCCATCCCGACTTCAAAGGATATATCGATGACCTGGGCGGTCCGTCGGCCAACATGTATGGGATGGACTGCCCGGCGCCCTGCGCGGGCGGCGGGTGTCTCGCTTGCGCCAACTTGGACCGGGGCCACGGGCGGCTCATCGCCCTGATGCGGAAGGCCCGGGCCATCCCCGGCGTTAAAAAAGTCTTTGTCCGGAGCGGCGTGCGTTACGACCTGGCCATGGAGAGCGAAGAATACCTGGGCGAATTGATCGGGCACCACACCTCGGGTCTGCTCAAGATCGCTCCCGAGCATGTCTCGCCCCGCGTGCTGAAGCTTATGAACAAGGAAACGCCGCCCCTCGAGGAGTTCCGGCGGGTCTTCAACCGGCTTAATCTCGACCGCCTTCAGCACTTGAAATATTATTTCATGGTCGCCCACCCCGGCTGCGGCGAAGCCGAGGCCCGCGAGCTGGCCTTGGAAATGAAGAGGCTGGAGCGGGCCGGGGAGAAGCCCGTCGAGGGCGTCCAGATCTTCACCCCCACGCCCATGACCCGCTCGACCTGCATGTACCACACGGGGATCGATCCGATCACAGGCGAAAAAGTCTTTGTGCCGCGGACGTTCGCCGAGAAAAAAGCCCAGAAGCGCCTGCTCTCGGCGCCGGAATAGAATCCCGACCAACGCCTCTTGTCCCTGGGAAAGGCCGCCCGCTATTATTCCACGACAAGCGTGATTTCCGCCGGCTTCGTCCCTTTCTCGCGGAACCAATAAAACCGTTCATAGACCGGTTCGATGACGATGCGGAAATGTCCCGGTCTGCTCGGAGCGGACAGACGGACAATGAATCGGGCTTCCGAGCCCGGGGCCGCGTCTTTCTCCAAAAGCATCCGGCCGTCGGTCTCCCGGCTCAAATTCGCGCCTTCTTCAAAAACTCGGACCGCGATGGTGACGAATCCGCCCGGGGGGTGCTCTCCGGAGAGAAAAGCCAAAGCCCCGGAATTGCGGAGGACGCAGGGGATCTCCAGCGGCTCGCCCGGCCCGGCCCGAAGTCCCTCCACCCCGGCCTCGATAAGCGCGCGGTGATGATACGAGGACCGCAGGTCGCCCTTCTTTTGACAAACGAACATCGGGTTGGAAATCATCGACCGGCGCAGGCCGAGGAAGTCGTCCGGCCCGATGACCCCCCCGAAAAAATCCCGGCACCGGCCGAGCGGCCATTTCTCGTCCGTGTGCACCGGACAGGGCTTGAGATAGATCTCCTCGAAACCGGCCGCCCGGGCCTTTTTCTCGAAGTCCGGGATGCGGACCTCCCGCTCCAGCACGCCGAAGTTCGTAACGTCCTCGGCGGTGGAGGCCTCGGCCGAATGCCCTATGCCGGGCTCGGAGAGAATGAGCTTCCCCCCGGGGGTCAAAACCCGGTGCATTTCCTTTAAAACATCCCCTTGGTTGGGGACATGATGGAAGGCGTCGAAGGAGATGATGAAATGAACCGCGGCATCGGGCAGGGGAAACGCCCGGCCGTCGTAGGGCAGAAACCGCTGGAAGTGGGGCGAGCCGGGGAGCGGGTCCCGAAGCGCCTCCCCGGCGGCGTACTCCAGCGCCGTGGGAGAAACATCGAGGCCGAAAACGTTGAACTCCAGACGGTGCAGGAGCCGCGACAGCCAGCCCAGGCCGCAGCCGAAATCCAGCACGACGAGATGCTCGCCGAAGACCAGCTCCGAGAGCACCCAACCGAGCTTGGCGATCAAACGTCCGGAGGAGGCGTCGGGCAGCCAGGGCTTCCGGGAATCGTGTTCGGCGCAGGCGCTTTGCCGGCGGAAATAGTCCTCGGCGGCGGCGTTCCAAGAGGGGAGCCGGGCGCTGAGAAGCGATTC
Organism: uncultured Eubacteriales bacterium; assembly: GCA_964557435.1. Lineage (GTDB taxonomy): Bacteria > Acidobacteriota > Aminicenantia > Aminicenantales > UBA4085 > UBA4085. Next base: position 15,805 of record CAZLAM010000129.1, on the reverse strand, counting down.
ATCTTCGGATTCGCCCTTCAGGTCGGCGGACCCCAAAGCGGAAAAACGCGCCATTCGGCGAAAAAGAAACTCAGCGGTCTTTTTTCCGGTCCGATTGATGAAACGCCGCAGAACCATGCTTTTTCCCGGACTCCATCCTACACCAGACCGCGCCCCGGTTCTACCCCGAGGTCTTCCCGATCCGGTTAGGCAACCGGCTCCGGCTTTGCGAGCAAGTCCCGGGGAGTCGAGTGGGTTGATTATCTCAGAAGCTATACCCCACCCCAATAAACCCCGCCGTCCGCCACTTCGTCTTGAACGGATCCTTGGGATTTTCCGGCAGTGTTTTATCTCTGCCGTTGACGACCAGCGCCCGCGGATTATTCGCCATCGGAATGCCCATCAAGGCCAGTCCGCCGTTTATCGATAAACCCCGAAGCAGGGCGAACCCGGCGCCCGCGCATACTCCCGCATCGGGATTCAGGACGATGCCGGTGAACAGCCTGAACCGCTCGGCGAACGTCATCTTGGACGATTCGGGATCGTATTTGAACGGATGGATGTTGAGGATCGCCGCGGCCAGGAAGTTCGCGGGCGGAGCGGCCGCGTAATATCCGTAATCGGTCAGCCTGACCCGGTCGTCGGCATAGCCTTTGCCGATCATATAGGCGCTAATCAGGCCGAAGCTGACTCGCTCCCAGGGAACGTTTTCGTATTCGAAGCTCGCCTTAACCTCCTCCGCGCCGGCCTCCTTGATCGTGTCGAGGAACTCTTTTTCAATACCGGCCGCCTGGTCCAATTCCTCGCCCTCTAGCCGATGATCGCCGACATAGGCTTTGTAGGCGGCCTGGACCGCGGCCCGGAATCTATCCGCCGGCGCATCCTTCCCCCCTCCGGTTTTCACTCCCCGGATCGCCTCGAGAAGGCGGTCGGCCAGCGTCTTTGCCTCCGCCCTCTGATAGACGAGAAAGCCCGCCATCTTGGCCCCGGCGGTTTTGACGGCCTTGGCCAGTCCCGCTTCGTTCAAAACGGCGGCATCGGCAACCTTGATCTTGGCCCTGGCGAATGGCAGGACGACCCGGCGAACCTCGAAGTTGACGGCCGGGGCGTCCAGCCTCCCTTCCGTCGTTTTGATCCGGTCTTCGAGGACAGGCTCGACCTTCTTGACGAACTTGGGGATCTCGGAGAGGAACTGGTTTTCCCGCTCGGTCGAGACGTACGAAGTCTTCAGCTCCAAGTCGCTTCCCGCGCCCAGCACGATCTCGAAGATCTCTTTTCGGCCCGGGATCCTAGCGGCATAGGGATCAGGCGCGGGCTTACGCCAGGCGAACCGGATCAATCTGGGCGCCCCGCCCTCCTCGTGGCTTAGGAACACGACGAGGTAATAGTTCTTTTTCGGGTCGATCTTATGCCCCCCCGGCGTCTTTTCCAGGCCCAGATTATCGATTTCCTTCTGCAGCAGGTCCCATCGGCCCTCGAAGTAGAATCGGGACAGCTTTATTAAGACCGTATCCAAGTCCTTAATCTCTCCCACCCCGACGATCTCCGGGCGGGAGGGGACTTGAGCCGCGAGCGGGAGCGTAAAAACGCAGAGCATGGAGAGTGCGAGCAAACAGACCAAGCTCCCCGCCGTCCGCAGGACCGGCCTCATCTCTTCTTACCGTCAAGCGGCGAGGGCGCGAATAACCCCACCAGAGCGCCGATGGCCGTTGATCCCAGGGCCAATAGGGCTTCCGGGACGGTCCCTTTAACCAGGACCGCCACGGCGGTCAGGATCGCCAGCGCGCCGAGGATGACCAGAGCCATCCGGTAGAGCCATTTGTCGCCGTAGTATACCGGGACGCTCTTGACCGCCTCGTCCCGCAGCCTGGAGATCTCCTGAAGGGGGTTCTCCTTCAGCCGGTTCAACCGGCCCGGGTCGAGCTTGAGGATCTCCACCATCTTGTCCGCGGAGCGTTCGGCCATGTTTCCCTCCTTGCCGAGCTCGCCGGCTGAATCGGCCGCACCAAGGCCCGAAAACGGGGCTTCCTTAAAATACCGCGGTCGATTAACCTCCTGCCGGCTCTACGAATTTAGTCGGAGCAGGGGGTTTGAGATTGACGAGAACAAGGAGCTGGCCCTTTACAATCCCTTGTGATGCCGCACGTTAAGAGCCTTCCATTCGAGAAGCGGCTGACTTTGTATGCGTCGCTGAAGGGATGCGTCGGCGGTCAAGAGCGTCGGGTTTATCACTCCTTGGTCCAGTAGCAGATCCAAGAATTCCCGCTCGTTACTCCGGTGAGGTCGGCGTTGGTTGGGGTAGTGCTTGGAGGATTTCCCGGATCTTTATCGCCCGCCATCCATAACGCTTTGACTTCGCCGAGCGGCCGGAAGTATATTGCCAATGTGGTCAAGCAGGAAGATTCATCGGTCGGAGCGGGAATTCGCGGCGCCACGGAAAAAGGAAATTCTTATCCTTAAGAGGCAAAATATGGCTGCTGATGTCTTGGCTATTTTAAAAAACATATTGGAATTTGCCGATTTTACTAATAAGATAGTAATCGCCGTTGGTGCGGGCGGCGGACAATTAGCCGAGTATGGCAAAAAATCACGCCGGATTATTGCCGTGGATTCCAACCCTGAAGCGCTGGAAGCACTGCAAAATAAAGTGGCGGCAATTGGCTTAATGGATCGCTTCGAGTATCACTCTGGTGATTTTAATACTTTTGCATTAACGGGCGACATGATCTTTTTTGAATTTTGCCTCCATGAAATGGCGGACCCGGTTTTGGCGCTTGAGAAGGCGAAAAACATGGCACCGCAAGTGGTGATCTTCGACCATTCCCCCGATTCTCCCTGGGCCTTCATAGCAGCAGAAGAAACAAAAGTTAAAAATGCCTGGCAAGCCATCCAGGCTCAGAATCCGAGCCGCATTCAGCATTTTTCCGGCCGGCAGAGTTTTGTCGATTTTGCCGAGCTGGAGGCCAAGGTTAGGCCCCAGGGCGAAGTGAGTTTGCAGCGCATTGAACCCTACCGCGGGAAAAAAAATTTCACCATTCCCATGTCCTACGGCCTGGCTTTATTGTAAAGATTGCAATAGCATCATTCATGATACGGAGGGCGCGGGGATGGGGGTGAACGGCAGCTATAGCATCTTGCCGGCCTTTAACACTCTTTACCGGGTCGGATCCCGCAGTTACGCATGGGTTGATTGACAGGGCAGCCGGCTGACGATAGTTTTGATATGGATTGGAAGTTAGAGGCAGCACTTCGAGGAATCGCGTCCGCCCGAAATTGGGCGCGTAGTCCCTGATCACGGGCGGCCAAGTCGGAATGCAGATAGAACAAAAGGATTGTCCCTTGATCCCGGGCTAAAAATCGTGGTTTGGCGCCGCGAATGCATCAAGTGAGAAAACGTCAACCGGCGTTGACGCTCGACCCGGAGAACTCTTCCGCCGATCTTGTAAAAGAAATGGAACAACGTTCCGCTGAAGAATAGCTCTGAGGCTGGAGCTGCTCACAACGAATCAGTTCGAGCGCGATTTTATCAGGCAGTTGAAATCCGGCAAGGATAAATAGGCAGCCAAGGTGTTCTTAGGGGTTTAGCGCACGCGCGTCAAAGACGATCCGGCCGCCCACCATGGTCAAAATCACCTTGGTTTCGCGGATTTTGCCCGGCTCGACCTCGAAGATGTTCGGCGAGACCATGATCAGGTCGGCCAGCTTTCCGGCTTCGAGGGAGCCTTCATCCTTCTCCCGGTGCATGGCGTAGGCGCCTCCCATGGTATAGGCATAAACTGCCTCGGACAGGCTCACCTTGTGCTGGGGGAGCCAGCCGCCGGCCGGACGGCCCTCGAAATCCTGGCGGGTCACGGCGAGCTGAAGGCCCGGCCAGGGGTTGATCGTGACCACGGGCCAGTCGCTGCCGAAGGCCAGCCGCCCCCCCGCGTCGAGCACCGCTTTCCAGGCGAAAGCCCGCTGCTCCCGCTCGGGGCCGACGTTTTTTATCCAGCTGCCCATCCAGACCGGCTCGGGATTGGCGTGGAGCGGCTGAAAGCCGGCGATGACGCCCAGACTGCCGAAGCGCGGAATGTCAACGGCGGCAATATCCTCGGCATGCTCGATCGTGTTGCGGACGTCCGGGTTTCCGGCCGCCCTCCGGCCTTCCTCGTAAGCGTCGAGCGCCAGCCGGATGGCGGCGTCGCCGATGGCGTGGGTCGAAACCTGCAGGCCCTTGGCGTTGAACGCGGCCACCGCCTTTTTGAAGTCCGCCGGCTCCCAGAACAGCTTGCCCCGGTTCCCGCGCTGGCTCTCGTACGGTTCGAGCATGGCCCCGGTTCCGGAGTCGATGACGCCGTCGAGCATCAGCTTGATCCCTCCGAGCGAGATCCATTCGTCCCGGTACTTGGCGCCCGCTTCCTCATAGGCTTTCCAGTCCTTCTCCGTCGGCCCTGGCGAGTCGATTTCCATGGCCACGGAGAACCGCGTCGTCAAGCTTCCCTCCCGGCGAAGCCTTTCCAACAGGCCGAGGGCTTCGAATTCCCCCCCCAGCCCATGCACGCGGACGACACCCCAGCGGGCCGCTTCGCGCAAGCCCTGGCGAAGGGCGGCGACCGTTTCCTCCGGAGTAGGCTCGGGGACGAATTTCGAGACGAGGGAGGAGGCTTCCTCCAGCAGGGCTCCGGTGGGCTCGCCCTTTTCGTCGCGCACGATCTTCCCGTTCTTGGGGTCCTTGGTGGCGCGGCCGATCCCGGCCATGGCCAAGGCCCGGCTGTTGACCCAGCTGGTGTGGCCGTCGGCGCAGCGCATGATGGCCGGCCGGTCGGGCACGACCTCGTCCAGGAGCTTCTTGTGGGGCATGCCGCCGGGGAACGCGGCGTACATCCAGCCGCGGCCCTGGATCCAGCCCGCCTCCGGATGCTCCGCGGCGAACTTGCGGATTCTCTCCTGGATCTCCCCGGCCGTCTTCGTCCCGGCCAGATCGACCCGGGCCAGGCTGGCCGAGCCGCTGACGAAATGAACGTGGCTGTCTTCGATCCCGGGCAGGATCAGCCGCCCGCCGGCGTCAATGACCTGGGTTTCCGATGACCGGTAGCGCTGGGCCTCTTTCGTGGAACCGACAAAGAGGATTCGTCCCTCCCGGACGGCCACAGCTTCCGCCCAGGGCTGTCCGGCGTCCACCGTGTAGACCCTGGCGTTAATGATGACGGTATCGGCGGCCGGCCGATCGCTCGAACAGCCGGCCATGACCAACAGAAGTGCCGAGACAAAGAGAACGAGATGCGTCCTTGCCAGCCTCATCTTTTTCATGACTGCATTATAGCCGATTAGATAACCACCACCACCTCGTGGATCTCGACCTTAGGCACTTCCACTCTCAGCACCCCGTCCTTCCAATCCCACTTCAATTCGCTGTTCCCCGGCACCAGAATGACCCGGCCGGGCTTCTTGGCTGTCTTCATCACCACCGTGATCGGCCCCGCCGCCGGGATGAAGTCCGAGAAATTGAACCGATCGGGCAGGGGTAGCCCGGCCCGGTTGAGGAGATGGACGCTCGTCCTCCCGTCCTTCGTCGTGCGCAGGGAGATATCCAGAGCGGCCGCGCCGGAGACGGTCACGGCGGGATCGGGAAAGAGTACTTTGGTTATGCCGCTCAGGAACTCGCGGACCGCGGGATGGTGACTGCGGAAGAAAACGCCGGCCAGCGGCCCGTAAACCGCCCCTATTTTCCCCTTCCCGTAATCCGCGATGGAAGCGGCCGGAAGGCCGTCCCGGCGCGTATCCCGGGTCGGATGCCTCATCCCCGCCGCTTTGGCCGTGGTCAGGGCCACATCCTGCCAAACCCCATCCGCGTTGACCGGCCCTGCCGGCGAGGCCAGCTCGGCCGAGATCTTGCTCGGCCCGCCTTCCAGCCGGACCCCCAGCGCGGGCTCGAATAGACGGACGGATTTCTCGCCCATCAGGAACAGCGCTCCGCCGCCTTCGACATAGCGCAGGAGGGCCTTCCTGAATTGGTCCGTCAGCTTGGGCGAATCGGGAACGACGACCAGAGGGAACTCTCCCAGCCGGGGCTCGAGCTGATGTTCGGCCAGGATATCCACGGAGTAGCCCATCTCGAGCAAAGCATGAAGCGCCCCCTCGAGGTCGTCGAATTCGCCTCCCCAGGGAGCGAAGACGCGGTCGGAGGCGTCCCAGTGCGATTCGGAGGAGAGAAGCAGGGCCACCTGGGGGATGTTTTTGCTTTGAAAGCTCATTTCCTGCCGGGCCCGGCAGAAATCAGCCACCCGTCCGAGCTGGTCGATGATGGCGTCATGGAAGAACCCGGACCGGGTGGGCTGGTGATAGACCTGGAATCCGCCGCCCTGCATCAGGACGACGGCCGCCTCCTGCATGAGCTGGGTGGCGGGCTTGATCGACCAGTTGAGGTCCTTGCCCTTGTCGAAGCCCCAGGCCATGAGATCCCAGGGCATGCCCGTGGAGGCCAGATAGCGCGCCTCGACCCGGGCCCGGTCGAGCGACAGCGAAGGCGAATAATCGCCCGACAGATAATCCAGCTTGACCTCGACAGGCTTGGGCGCGAACGTCGTGTACATCCAGTTGCTGGTGATCTGGAGCGAAGGCTTGAAGGCATGGAGAGCGTCCACCCAGCCGGCCAGATATGTCTCGAAGGCCCGGCGGTTGAACATCTTCCATTCCAGCCAGTGCGGCTCGTCCCGTTTCTTGGGCGCCTCGGCCCATCCCGTTTCCTTCTTCCAGGCTTCGATCGCGGCGGGGGAGTAGTCGAACTGGGCGGCCCAGCATTCCCCGTCCACCCACAGCCCGTCCAGGTCGTAAAGACCGACGACTTCCTTGAGCTGGGGGATGAGAAGGCCGTCCTTGTAGCCTCCGAAAACGCTGGTATTGTTGGGATCGGGCTTGCCCTGGGCGTCGAGGCGGGCCCAGCCGGGATGATGGAGGATGGCCTGGTTGTCCCAGACGCCGGAATAATGGATGAACAGCCCGATGCCGTTTGCCCTGGTCATTTTCCGCCATACGGCCAGGCTGTCCTTGACGATGCCCGGAGCGGCCCAACCGACCTTAGTCGGAAATCCCGCCCAGCCGACGTGGCCCTTGCAGTCGTACTGGACGTAATCCGGCTTAATGCGCCGCAGGAGTGAGCCGACCATGGCCTCGTCCACGTCAGCCCCCAGGGCTTTGTCGGATTCGCTCGGATGGAGGTCGAAATGAAGGCCGAAGAAGGCTTGGGAGCGGGGGATTGGCTGGGGGGACTGGGCCGATAAAAAAACGGTGCCGGTGAGAAAAAGAGCGATCAGAAGCGTCTTTTTAGATAGGTGGTTCATGGATCGACCTCGGCGGAGGAGATGAAGGAAAGATAGCCTGAGGGGAGGGGAAATGCAAGGGGAGGGAGGGATGCGTGGAAGGGAGGGCGTAGGGAAGCGCGGATGCGTCGGGATTGACATTTTCACATAGGGCCGAATATATTGAGGCGGAAAAACTCTTATAACCTTGATTAATAGCCAGTCCTATGGCCCACGCCTTCGGAATTAAACCATCTGGGGCTGGCGGAAATCGGAAAGCGCGGAGAGGAGCTTTTTGAGGTTCAGTACCTCAACCTGCGGCCGGCGGGGTTGGACCGTCAGCTGGATCGCTTTTCCGATGAATATATCCATATCCGTCCCCACCAAGCGTTAGCTTCTCTGATGCCCTATGAGTACTTCCGCGATAGAAGCGCTCCCACAAGTCAAATGAGGTGTCCACCATGTCCTGACCTTGGACACAGACTCAGTACCCAGAACACCCAGTACACGTCTTTGACAATCCCTTGATATCATGATAAAAATCCAGAGACAAAGAATTATTGCAGGGGGTTCGCACAGACAAAGCTCTATTATCTCAGTTCCATATTTTTGATAGTTGGTTTTTTTATTAAAGCCTTGACTGTTGAATTATTAAAATGAGAAAGCGATCAGAATCATGAGTACTTTGGCTGAGTCCAAGCCGATTGCCCATGTTATTCAAACGGACTCCGGGTCCTATAAAACTCATGAACTTGAGGATCACCTTCGTGAAGTCGGAAGGTTGGCCTCGGAATTCGCATCTGCTTTTCAATCCAGAGATTGGGCGTCCATCGCAGGGATTTGGCATGACCTCGGAAAATATTCAAAGGAATTTCAAGATTATATTAAAAATGCCGCCGGAATCGAGGGTACTGAAGCTCATATCGAAACCGGCTCAAAAGGCAGGGTCAATCATTCAACTGTAGGAGCCTTGTTGGCCGTTGATCGCTTTGGGCTTAAGGGGAGAGTGATTTCTTATCTGATTGCGGGACATCATGCGGGCATTCCCGATTGGAATCCCGAAGAAACCGGAGGAGCATCGCTGGAAATTAGAATGAATCAGAGGGAATTAATAAACCGAATTCCTCTTGATTTACTTCCCTCGGATATTTCCAACCAAAACGAACCCGGGTTCCAACCTCCCGGAGGGAAAGCGGGTTTTCATCTTTGGGTGCGGATGCTGTATTCATGTTTGGTCGATGCGGATTTTCTGGACACACAACGATTCATGAATCCCTCAAAATTCGACCTACGAGGACGATTCTCTGGCATGAGAGAATTGTTGGAGTTATTTGAAGGTTGGATGAAAATCTTTCGGTCCGATGCTCCACATTCTCCGATCAATAATCTTCGCGCAGAGATTCTTGCCACTTGTATAAGGAAATCCGAGTTGGATTCGGGATTGTTTTTATTGGAAGTCCCGACAGGTGGAGGAAAAACTTTGTCAAGTATGGCGTTTGCCCTCCATCATGCGATTCGATTCCATAAACGCCGAATTATTTATGTCATTCCTTTTACCAGCATTATCGAACAAACAGCAGATATTTTTCGTCGGATATTCGGCGAAAATGTCATTGAGCATCACAGCAACGTTGATCCGGATCAAGAAAATGCCAAAAGTCAATTGGCTTCGGAAAATTGGGACGCGCCGATCATCGTGACGACCAATGTTCAATTCTTTGAGTCTTTGTTCTCCGCCCGCTCAAGCCGTTGCCGAAAACTCCACAATATCGTCGATAGCGTCGTTATCCTGGATGAGGCCCAACTGTTGCCGCCGGAATTTTTACAGCCTATTCTCGACGTTATGAATCTCTTGATGAAGCACTACGGTATCACCGTCTTGCTGAGCACGGCGACGCAACCGGCGTTATCCTCCAGGAGTTGGTTTGACGGAAAAATTCGGGGTATGGAAAACCCCGATGGTTCTCTGGGAATTTCCATCATGGATGATCCGGCGCGTCTTTACGAAAGAATGGAGCGAGTATCGTACCAGTTCCCTCTTCGAGAAGGTTCTTGTCGGGAATGGCCAGAGATTGCATCGGAATTAGCCGTATTCGATTCCGTCCTCTGTGTAGTCAACACCCGAAAAGATTGCCGCGATCTTCATGGGTTGATGCCGAGCGGGACGATACATCTCTCGGCTCTCATGTGCGGGGCTCATCGATCGGCCAAGATAGGCGAAATCCGCGATCGATTGAGGAAGGGAGAATCGATTCGGGTAGTAAGTACGCAACTCGTTGAAGCCGGCGTCGATATCGATTTTCCAGTCGTCTATCGGGCGATGTCGGGCTTGGATTCGATTGTTCAAGCCGCCGGACGGTGCAACCGCGAAGGAAAACTCGAAAAAGGCCGGGTCGTCGTCTTTCGGCCTCCTCACCCTTCGCCTCCCGGATTGTTGAGGAAAGCGGAGGACTCGGCCAAAAGCATTCTTTATGGACGCGAGGAAGAACCGTTGCAGCGGGAGGAATTCAAGCGCTACTATGAATTGTTTTATAGTAAAACGAATTTGGATAAGCATGATCTTGATGAGTTTTTACGATGTGATGAACGAATGGAAGTTCAGTTCCGCTCGGCCGCAAAACGATTTCAATTGATCGACGACGCATCCGTGAAGTCTTTTTATGTACTTTTTGGCGAAGGGAATTATTTTATTGATCTCCTTAAAAGGAATGGACCGGAGTCCTGGCTTCTTCGAAAACTCCAGAGGTTTACTGTTTCGGTGAGTAAATACGCTTTCGAAAAACTGACCTCGCAAGGAAAAGTCTTGGAAGTCAGTCCGGGTTATTACGCTCAAGGGTTTGAGGGGTTTTACAGTGAGGATTTAGGCGTTTTATTGGATGAAGAAATTATCAATCCCGTATCTTTAGTTATTTGAGAAGGAGGCGTTTATGATTCAGTCCTATTGCCTTGAAGTCAAAGGGGATTATGCTTGTTTTACGAGGCCCGAAATGAAGGTTGAGCGGGTCAGTTACGATGTCATGACTCCTTCAGCGGCAAGAGCGGTATTTGAAAGCATTCTATGGAAGCCAGCGATCCGTTGGGTTGTTGAAAAAATCGAAGTATTGCGACCGATTCGGTGGATGAGTATAAGACGGAATGAAGTTGGTTGTGTTGTTTCTATTAGAAACGCCGAAACGGCAATGAAAACTGGGCGGGGAGAATTAGGGATTTATGTCGAGGAAGAGAGACAACAGCGTGCTGGCCTGGTCCTTCGAGATGTCGCTTACAGGATTCATGCCCATTTTGAAATGACGGAGCATAGAGGTGAGAATGATCACCCCATCAAAATATCTGAAATGTTTACTCGCCGTGCCAGAAACGGACAGTGTTTCAATCAACCGTATTTAGGATGCCGTGAATTCGCGGCTGATTTTAAGCTTGTCACTTTGGAGGAAAACAACGATCCTTCGATCGACGAATCACGTTCATTGGGGTTGATGCTGTACGATATTGATTTTAAAGATCTTGAGTCCCCCGTTCCGAAGTTTTTTATAGCCGATCTCGTGAAAGGTGTTGTTTACATTCCCTCACTTGGCAGCTCGAAGGTGATGCAATGATTTTGCAATCGCTGTATGAATACTATCTTAGAAAATCCGCGGATCCGGATTCCGGGATCGCGCCTCCTGGCTTTGAAGTCAAGGAAATCCCTTTCCTGATTGTATTGGATAAGGACGGTCGTCCGGTAAATATTGAAGATACTCGCGAAGGCGAAGGAAAGAAGAAACGCGCAAGGAGATTTCTTGTACCTCAGAGTATTAAAAGAACCGTTATTATTGCGGCGAACTTGTTGTGGGATAACGCCGAATACGTCTTGGGTGTTTCGATTAAAACCAAGAACCTTGAAAGATTGAAAAATATGCATCTTTCTTTTCTTTCTCGAATCGAAGATGCGTATGGCGAAATTCAGGATGAAGGGCTCGAAGCGGTACGGAACTTTTATAAAATCAATCAATTAAAGGACCTTGTTGATTTGAATCCATGGAAAGAAATTGCGGAAGTGAATCCAAATATCTCTTTTCGTTATATCGACGACGTCGAACTCATCTGTCAAAGAAAGAATATTGTCTTCGCAAATAAAAAAAGTGAGTTGCCTCTATCGGAGAGAGGCCGATGTCTTATCTCCGGAAACGAAGAGCCTATTGAAAGGCTCCATTCCTCCATAAAAGGGATTTATGGAGCACAATCTTCGGGCGCAAATATTGTTAGTTTCAATTTGGATGCCTTTCGATCATTTCATAAAGAGCAAGGCGAGAACGCGCCGATCGGAAAGAACGCCGCATTCGCCTATACGACGGGACTTAATCATCTTTTGCGAAAAGATTCCCGTCAGAAAATCCTCGTTGGAGATACGACAACTGTGTTTTGGACCGAGAAGCCGAACGCTTTGGAAATGCAAATACCGGACAGTTTTGGCGAATCTCCTAAGGACGATCCTGATCGGCAATATAAGGCGGTCCGAAGCTTATATCGTTCGATAGAAACGGGCGCCTTGGGGCAAGATGATAGATCAACGCGGTTTTATGTTCTTGGTATCTCGCCAAACGCTTCCCGACTCGCTGTCCGGTTCTGGCATGTTTCGACGGTCGCTGAATTGGCGATACGCATAAAGGCACATTTCGACGATCTGCAAATTATCCATCGAACGGAAGGGAAAAATCCGGATCCGGAGTTCCTATCCCTTTTTCGGCTTCTTGTAAACATCGCGGTTCAAGGAAAAGCGGAGAACATCATACCTAATCTCTGTGGAGATATTATGAGATCCATCCTTGATGGAACCCCCTATCCAAAGACCCTCCTTTCGGCGGCGGTCAGGCGGATCAGGTCCTCTAAGGATGTCTCTTACCCTCAAGCGGCAATAATCAAAGCTTGTCTGAATAGGCAGGTCAGATATTCCCAATCGGACGAAAAGGAGGTAGCCATCGTGCTAGACGAAAGTAACGTAAACATCGGTTATCGTTTGGGCCGTATGTTCGCTGTCTTGGAAAAAACTCAAGAGGAGGCGAATCCCAGTCTCAATGCGACGATTCGGGATCGCTATTATGGAGCGGCTTCCTCGACGCCGATCACGGTTTTCCCGATTCTCCTCAGGCTTAAGGTCCATCATTTGGCGAAATTGGAAAACCGAGGAAGAGCGGTCAATTTAGAGAAGCTATTTGGTGTGATCATGGACGGAATTAATGATTTTCCAACTCATCTGGAGATGGGGGATCAGGGGCGCTTTGCCATCGGCTATTATCACCAAAGACAAGATTTTTATAAAAAAACCCAGAAGGAGGGGTAACATGAGTCTTCAGAACCGCTATGATTTCGTTCTTTTGTTCGATGTGAAGGATGGAAATCCCAACGGAGATCCCGATGCCGGAAATCTACCCCGTGTAGATGCTGAAACCGGATTGGGGCTTATTACGGACGTCTGTTTGAAACGTAAGGTCCGGAATTATGTTGGAATTGTGAAGAAGGAAGAACCGCCTTACGAAATATATGTGAAGGAAAAGGCGGTGCTCAATAAACAGCATGAAAGGGCTTATATCGCCATCGGAGCCGCCGATCTCTTGAAGGGAGACGATAAAAAAAGAAAGGGCGGGGATAAGGTTCACGAAGCAAGAGAGTGGATGTGCAAAAACTTCTTTGATATTCGCGCATTCGGGGCCGTAATGTCTACGGGTGTCAATTGCGGCCAAGTCCGCGGGCCGGTTCAAATGACGTTCGCGCGTTCCATCGATCCCATTGTATCGTTAGAGCATTCCATCACTCGGATGGCGGTTACGACCGAGAAAGAAGCGATTGAGCAAAGCGGTGATAATCGAACAATGGGCCGCAAATATACGGTTCCTTATGGACTATACATCAGCCAAGGATTTATTTCCGCCCATTTGGCCGAGGAAACGCGCTTCTCGGAAGATGATTTGAATTTGCTCTGGGATGCTCTTGTCAATATGTTCGAACACGATCGATCCGCCGCGAGAGGTCTTATGTCGACGCGCGGCCTTTATATTTTCCGCCATGCTGGAAAACTCGGTAACGCGCCGGCATTCTCTCTTTTCTCTCGGATTCAAGCCAAGCGCAAAGAAGGCATAACGGTACCACGTGATTTTACCGATTATGATATTTCCGTGGACCGCCATGGTTTGGATAAGGTGAATGTTGAATTGATTATCAAGCCGTAGGAGAAAGCGACCGGAATGTTCACCGAAGATGAATGCCTTCCCATATCCGCCCTCCAGCACTATGTCTTTTGCCGAAGGCAATGCGCGTTGATCCATATCGAAAATGTTTGGGATGAGAATCGATTGACCGCCGAAGGGCAGATCTTGCACGAAAAAGTTCATTCCCAGGATGCTGAAACCCGTGGAGACATCCGGATCGTTCGGGCTCTTCGACTAAGGTCCATTCGGTTGGGTCTGGTCGGGATTGCGGATGTCGTCGAATTTCGAAAACGATTCCATGAAGAAGAGGTTGAATCAACGGGTTCTTTTGGCGAAATCAAGGGAAGACCGGGACTTTGGAAGGCGACGCCTATTGAGTACAAGCGAGGGAAACAGAAAAGCGATCATTGCGATGAAATTCAACTTTGCGCGCAAGCAATTTGTTTGGAAGAAATGCTCGGCTTTTCGGTCTTGGAGGGATTTATTTATTATGGAGCGGTCCGTCGCCGACATCGCGTCGGTTTATTAACGGCCTTGCGGGATGAAACCGAGACGGTTTGCCGAGATCTTCGTGAATTCCTTTCTCGTCGGAATACTCCAATAGCCGTTTATGAAAAAAAATGTGACAGCTGTTCGCTCCTAAATCTTTGTTTGCCGGAATCCGCGGGTGGAGGAAAGAGCGTCTCCCGATATATGGCCCGAATTCTTGATGAGAACGTTTAATCAACTCCCATGAGACAACTCCTGAACACGTTATATGTTACAAATCCGGAAGCATCGCTTTTTAAAGAGGGAGAAACCGTCGAGGTCAAAATCGAGAAGGAAACCAAGCTTAAGATTCCGATCCACACCTTGGGAGGAATCGTTATCTTCGGAAATATCTATTGCTCCCCGCCGCTTCTGGCGTTATGCGCGAAAAATCAGGTCGCGGTGTCGTTTATGAGCGAGTATGGACGTTTTCTGGCTAAAGTCGTCGGTCCGGTATCCGGAAATGTCCTCCTCCGGAGGGAACAATATCGATGTGCCGACGACCTCGAAAAGTCTGCCGAGATCGCTCGTGGAATCGTTGCAGCCAAGATTGCCAATGGCCGAAGCGTACTTCAAAGAAGTCTTAGGGACCATCAGGAGTCTTCCGGTTCCGAAGAAATCCAAGCGGCCATTGACCGGATGGCCGGAATCATCCGGAAATTGGGAGAACGCCTACCTCTCGAGATCGTTCGCGGTCTTGAGGGGGAAGCCGGGAATCTCTATTTTGGAGTATTCGCTCATCTGATTACCGCCCAGAAAGATGAGTTCATTTTCGAGACTCGTAATCGGCGTCCCCCGACGGATCGAGTAAATTCTCTTCTTTCTTTTCTTTATACTTTACTCACGCACGATGTCACCTCGGCGCTGGAAACGACCGGATTGGATCCGGCCGTTGGTTTTCTCCACCGGGATCGCCCGGGGCGGCCCGGGTTGGCGCTTGATCTCATCGAAGAGCTTCGGCCGTTTCTTGCAGATCGGATTGTTTTATCGTTGATAAATCGCAACCAAATCCGAGGGAAACATTTCGAGATCTTGGAGACGGGTTCGGTTTTAATCGATGCCGATGCCAGAAAGGAGATATTAACGACGTATCAAAGCCGAAAGCAGGAGGAAATCATGCACCCCTATCTTGGAGAGAAAGTCCGAATCGGCTTATTACCATTTATACAAGCCATGTTGTTGGCCCGACATTTACGCGGGGATATTGATGGATATCCACCGTTTATTTGGAAATGATGTGGCCAGAGGTCGATTATGATGGTTCTTGTCAGTTATGACGTCAGTACGCAAACGGCGGAAGGACGGAGGCGGTTGCGTCGAGTGGCAAAAATCTGTCAGAATAACGGCCAAAGAGTCCAGCTTTCCGTATTCGAATGTCTGGTGGATCCGGCGAGATGGGTTGTTTTCAGACAGAAATTGATCGATGAAGTATCAACGGAGAAGGATAGCCTGCGGTTTTATTTCTTAGGAGCGAATTGGAAAAGGCGGGTTGAGCATATCGGTGCAAAGGAAGCCAGAGATCCGGAAGGAGTGTTGATCCTATGAAACACTCAAAAAAGTTTATGCGCGAACCAAGAGTGAACCATATGAAAGCAGATGGTTCGCGGATTATATAAAATATGGAAAATAAAAGAGATGGACGATGCCTTCCGTCAACTTGCCTCCATTTATCGACTGAAAGGACAGGGATTCGCGGAATAACCAGTCTATCTTATTCTCAGTAAATAAATTACGTATGATACAGTTCGCCCTCGCGCGAGGGCGGGGATTGAAACGAGCGTCATCCCGTCCACCGTCCTATCGTCGTAGGTTCGCCCTCGCGCGAGGGCGGGGATT
>CAZLAM010000128.1:0-4503 GCA_964557435.1 uncultured Eubacteriales bacterium | reverse complement strand
GACCGCCGTGTGGGCGTCGTGAATAATATTTCCGCTTAAGAGCGGCGCTTGGGCCAGAACCTGAGCCAAGACCGCGGCGTGCCTATCCGTCGGGATGAGCAGGCCGAGCGAGGGGGAGGCCAGGAGAGCTTCGATAAAACTCCAGGCTTGGTCTGCCGAAAAAGGATGCCGTAAAATCCTTGGATGGGTCACGACCCGGAGAAATTCGTAGACAATCCCCCACGTCAGATACCAAACCGAGGCCTGGGCTCTCCATTCCGCGATCCGCTCCTTGCAGGCGCTGTGAAACGACGAATCCGTATCGGAGGCGTAAACGAGGATGTTCGTGTCGACGACGAACATCAGCGGCCTTCCATGGCGTCGTAGAGAGCATCGCGGTCGGCGATATCCACGAGTGCGTCGCCGCCATGAAAAGACGGGAGCGGAGGGAGCTCGATTCGAGCGTGTTGTCCCCGCAATAGGAGCCGAATGGCGGATTCCATCAATTCGGACATGGTCGTCCCCCGGCGGGCCGCTTCCTGTTTCAAGCGCGTCATGACGGAGTCATCGATGTTCAAGGTGGTTCTCATACATATAAGCATATACATGATATGTTAATATGTCAAGGGCTTAGGCGTCGTTTCTACCACCAGTCGATGACCGTGCCGCCGTTCTCGAAATAGTAAGGGCTGACAAGCATATTCATGCTTCCCTCCCGGGTTACCATGAACTCTTTGATCTTGAATTTCTTCTCGGCATGGATGTCTTCCACGACCTTGTTGAGTGAGGGAACCGGCCGGAAAGGATAGAGCTCTTTCAGGACGGTTTCTTTCTTGTCGTCCGGGATTATGTACACTTCGATGGCCCCTCCCTCGACGGCGACCTTGCGGGTTGGAAACGGGAGCCGGGGTTGAAAGAACGGATTTTTCTCGGGCATGGCCTTCCTCCCTGGGAAATTGGCGGACACTAGAGGGACGAACCAAACCGGCATTTTTCTCAGTCCCGGTCAAGGACACTGAATGACGCCCTGGGCCCACAGACAACCGCCGCAGGCGGGGAAAGTGTTTTGGAGGCAGTCTTCCTCGTTCGTTTCCAGCATATTGCAGCCGCCGCAGATGTGGCAGGGCGAGAAATCGAAGTCGCGGACCTTCTCCCGGAAGCTCCGATAGGCCGGGGAGCGCCAGATCGCACCCAGGGTCTTCTTCCCCATATCGCCGAAAACGTGGGGCTTGATTTTCCGTTCATATCCGTAAAGAAAAGTCGTGTAACCGTGGAGCAGTCCCATGCAGGGCGCGACGGCGCCGTCCCAGCGGACGAAGGAGGTCCGGCCCTCGATGAATCGGCAGTAGCTCGTCTCGGCGAAGATGGGGTTGCCCATGAGGGTCAGGTTCTCGTACCCGCGCAGGAGCCGCAGGATCGTTTCCCGGGTGGCGGGCGTAATGTCCAGACGGGGCAGGCAGACTTCGGTCTTGGGAGAGGATCCGGCGAATGTCTCGGTGGACAGGGTCAGGGCGCAGAGCATTTCCTTTTCCATCTCCGCCGAGTAGGGCAGGACGTTGCTGACCAGCACTTTTTCCGCGCCGACCTGGCGGGCCAGATCGTCCAAAACTTGCAAGTCGGCCACGTTCCGGCGCATGACGACGAAGGACAGCCCGACCCGGATCGGCCGCTTGCTCCGGACGTTTCCGGCCTGGAGATCCCGCAGGGCGGCGACGATCGGCGTAAACTTCGCCCCCCGGCGGATGTCCTCGAAGCCCGCCTCGCCGGCCGAATCGAACGAAGCCCACAGGACGTCCAGCCCGGCCTGCCGCAGGCCCTCGACCATCGGGCCGTCGAGAAGGGTCCCGTTGGTGGTGATCTCGGCCCGCAGGCCGAGGCGCTTGACGGCCCGGATCATGCGCAGGATGTCCTTGTGGACGGTCGGTTCGCCGAATCCCGCGAACATGACCGATTCCAGGTGGGGGAACGCGCCGAGTTGCGAAACAAGCCGCTGAAACAAAGCCCAGGACATGTCGCCCATCGGCTCCTTCCAGGTATTCCGGATGCAGGTCCGGCAAGCCAGGTTGCAACGCGAGGTCGGTTCGATGTAGAGGCGGGACAGACTGTGGATATTCGGCCGAACTTGAAGGCGGCCGTCGCGCTCCCGGACTTCCAAGCGGGTTCCCGGGGAGGCGCCCAGCTTTTTGAGCAGGTCGGCCGGAAGGTCGAGACGCCCCTTGGTCCGAACATCCAGGTATCGCCGGGCAACGCGGCGATCGGCCGCCGGATCCGGGAGGGCGCCCCCCGCGGATTCCCTGTTGCGGCCGCCTTCACCCATGGCTCAGGCCTCGGCCCGGGCGGCGAAATAGCGCTTTCGGAAGCGCAGGGCGACGTTGACCAGGCCGATCATGACCGGCACTTCGATCAGCGGCCCGATGACGGCGGCGAAGGCCTCGCCCGAGTTGATCCCGAAGACGGCCACGGCTACGGCGATGGCCAGCTCGAAGTTGTTGCTGGCGGCGGTAAAAGAGAGAGTCGCCGTAATCGGATACCCGGCGCCGATCTTCCGGCTCATGAAAAAAGAAACCAGGAACATGATGATGAAGTAGAGGAAGAGAGGAACGGCGATCCGCAGGACGTCGAGCGGAATCTTGACGATGTATTCGCCCTTGAGCGAGAACATGGCCACGATGGTGAAGAGCAGGGCGATGAGCGTGATGGGGCTGATGCGGGGGATGAACTTGGTCTCGTACCAGGTCTTGCCCTTGAGCTTGAGCATGGTGAACCGGGTGATGATTCCGGCCAGGAAGGGGATGCCCAGATAGATGAAGACGCTCTTGGCGATCTGGCCGATGGTGATGGCCACGGCCGTGCCTTTCAGCCCGACCCAGCCGGGCAGGATGGTGATGAAGACATAGGCATAAACTGAGAAAAACAGCACCTGGAAGATCGAATTGAAGGCGACCAATCCGGCCGCGTATTCTGTATCGCCGCGGGCCAGATCGTTCCAGACGATGACCATGGCGATGCAGCGGGCCAGGCCGATCAGGATCAGGCCGTACATATAGTGAGGGTAGCCGCGCAGGAAAATAACGGCCAGGGCGAACATCAAGAGCGGCCCGATGATCCAGTTCTGGACCAGGGACAGGTTCAGGACCTTGACGTTGCGGAAGACGTCGCTGAGCTCCTCGTATTTCACCTTGGCCAGGGGCGGATACATCATCAGGATCAAACCGACGGCGATGGGGATGTTGGTCGTTCCCGACTGGAATTTGTTGATGAACCCGACGACAGCCGGGACGAAGTAGCCCAGCCCGACGCCGACGGCCATGGCCGTGAAGATCCACAGAGTCAGGTATCGATCGAGGAGTTTGAGCCGGGTGTTTCCGGGGGTCATGAAAAATCTCCTTTAAAAAGTTCATCGCCGGAAGTCAGGACAGCAGGCAGCTTTGTTGCCGCTTTCCGGCTTTTCTTCAAGCTTTTCGAGGTCCCTCCCATCGGTGTCATTTTCCAAACAGGAAATACAGCCCGATGCCGATGATCAGAACGCCGGCGATTTTTTGGATGACGCCATGGGCTTTCCGCAGTCCTTTCGACTCCAGCAGTCCTTTGGCCGCGCCGACGGACGTTCCCGCGACGAGAATGAGGGCCGAGTGTCCTAAGGCATAGACAAAAAGCAGAAATCCGCCGTAGACGACGTTGCCTTTCTCGGCCACGAAGGCCAACAGGACGGCCAGGATGGGAACGGCGCACGGCGTCGAGATCACACCGAAGAGAAGTCCCAACAGGAAAGAGCCGAGGGTGCCCCGCTTTTTTATCCGCACTCCGGTCGAAAAGCCAAAGTTCCATTTGATGAGACCCAGCAGGTGCAGCCCCATGACCAGGCAGACCGCGGCGACAAGATATTTCCAGAAGCCTCCGACATCCCCGAACATGCGGCCGAGAAGAGCCGAGACGAGGCCCAGGGCGGTGAAGGTCACGGCCAATCCCAGGACGAAGAACAGGGAAAAGATCAGCGAACGTTTGGCGTTCGTTGTTTCCTTGTTGCCCGCCACGACGCTCATCAGGAGCGGAATCATGGCCAGGACGCACGGATTCAGCGCCGTCGTCATACCGCCGAAAAATACGGCCAGAACCGCCAGCCAGGGATTGTGCTGGAGAAGAAGGGCGACGTCGCCGAAGAGGGTGTCCATGGATCCGTGGCTTCCTTAGCGAATGCCTTGTTTTTTCAGGAACTCGACCAGCTCCGGCTTGGGGAAAAGTCCGACGTGCCTGGAAATCTCCTTCCCGGTCTTGTCCATGAACACTTGGGTCGGGATGAGCTGAATGCCGTATTTGCGGCCGGGCTCCGGATTTTTCCAGACGTCGTAGAAGACGACTTGAACCTGGCCTTTATATTCCGCGGCGATTTCCTTCATGATCGGCTGCATGGCTTTGCAGGGAATGCATTTGTCCGCGCCGAGCTCGATGAAGGTGATCAGGTGCTTGGAAAAGTCGATATCCAGATTATCGGTGACCAGGACGGTTCCCTCGGCCGCCGACTGG
>CAZLAM010000127.1:0-2284 GCA_964557435.1 uncultured Eubacteriales bacterium | reverse complement strand
AGGATTTCCTTTTTCTTGGGCGAAAGCTCGTCCAGGGCTCGGGAGATGAGAGCCGCCTCGGCGCCTCTCTCAGCCCGTTTGGCAGGACCATCGCCGGGATGGGCAGGCTCGGTTATCTGGTCGTCCAAGGGCAGGGCGTCTTTTTTCTTGCGCAGCTGGTCGATGTGGGCGTTGCGGGCGATCTTGTACATCCAAACTTGAAACCTGTCCTCGCCCTGGTAGGTCGTCCGGTATTTGAGGATGCGGGTGAAGACATCCTGGACGAGGTCCTCCCCGGCGGCCCCGTTTCCCGTCAAGCGCAGAAAAAAGTTGAATAGGGGAACTTGGTGGCGCTCGAAGAGAACGGCCAGCTTCTCGACTTGGCCGTCGCGGACAGCCCGCATCAAGGCATCGTCGGTCATTCGACGCTCCTCGGATCGGAATTGTTCCCAGGGTCTGAAATGGTGTGCTCCATTTTCATCGGGGGCAACTCGGCTTTCGGAGATTTTGAGGAGTTCATTGGCTGTTCATAATGATAGACTCATTTTAATGAAAATGGTTACATTTAGATGGAATTTCCGGCTCTTGAGAAAAAGCATCAGGTACCCTTGGAAAAGAGGATCGCCTTCTTTTTATCCAATTGATATATGAATAAAGATCGAAATGTTATATGTTAAGACCTGACCCCGTTCGGGGCCCCGTTCGGGGAGCCCGAACGGTGCTAGGCCTAAAGGCCTTGCCCCAGATATATCAGAGGCGGATGAGGACGCGGGCGAGTTTATCGGGATCATGCCGGGCCAGGTCGATGCCGCGCAGCAGGTCGGCTTTGATGACGCGAGGATCTTTGGTGTCCGGTCTGACGAAGTCGGCCCCCTTGGCGGCGTACCTCTTGAGGATTGCGGCTGCCGGGAGCTTGTCATTGCAGACGACGCTGGTGACGGCGCCCTTGCCCAGATATTTTTCCAGTTCGCGGACATGATCGGCCGCCCCGAAGCCCGACGTCTCGCCCTTCTTGGTCATGATGTTGCAGACGTAGATTTTCCGGGCGGGGGACTTGTGGATGGCTTGCTTGACGCCGCCGACGATGATGTTGGAGAGAATGCTCGTATACAGGTCGCCCGGCCCGATGATGATCTTATCGGCTTCCAAAATGCTCCGTTCGGCTTCTTTATAGATGCGGACGGCCGGAACGGCGAACAGTTTCCTGATCTTGAGGCTGGGGTCGTGTTTGGGGACGCTGATGTTTTTTTCGCCTACGACCGTCTGCCCGTTCTCCAGGATGGCCCCGAGCTGGCAGTTGGCGATGGTTACCGGGAGGACATTCCCTTGGATATTGAGAAATTTGCCGGCTTCCTTGATGGCGTCGGCATCGCTGCCCGTGACGTCCCGGAGGACGGTCAGAAAGAGATTGCCGAAACTGTGGCCGTTGAGGCCCAGGCCTTTGCTGAAACGATATTCAAAAAGAGAACGGAAGAGCCCGGTATCCCGACTGAGCGCGGCCAGGCATCGTCGGACGTCGCCCGGGGGGAGGAAGCCGAATTCGTCCCGCAGGCGTCCGGTGCTTCCGCCCGAATCCATCATCGTCACCACCGCGGTCAAGTCGACATCGTACTGCTTGAGGCCGAAGAGGACGTTATAGGATCCGGTGCCCCCGCCGATGACGACGATTTTGGGGCGCTTCGTCTTGGCGGCAGTCTTCAGAGCTTTCGATTCTATCACCCGCAACCTCCCGTGTTTTCAACCGGCCGTCCGGTTGAGGAGTTAACATATATCCGTCCGCCGCTCCTGTCAATGTACTGCCCTTGTTCGGCCCATTCCTTCCCGACTCCCCCGGGCGGCGTTTGACGGCATCGGCGCCGGAGTGCTATAAAATACCTGATTTCCCGAGTTCCAGGAGAGTCTGATGGCCCCGCTCACTTACCGCAACGCCGGCGTCAACATCGATGAGGCCGACGCTTTCATCGCCAGGATCAAACCGCTCGTCAAGACCACCGCGCGCCCGGAGGTCCTGGGCGGGATCGGGGGGTTCAGCGGACTTTTCCGGCCGAATCTTCGCCGAATGAAGGACCCCGTCCTCGTTTCGTCCACCGACGGAGTCGGTACGAAGCTCATGATCGCCGACACCCTGGGCAAATATGACACGGTGGGAATCGATCTCGTGGCTATGAGTGTGGACGATGTCATCGTGACGGGCGCCGAACCGTTGTTCTTCCTCGATTACATCGCCTGCGGGCGCTTGGACAAAGACATGCTGGCCCAAGTCATGAAGGGGATCGTCAAGGGCTGTCGCGAAGCGAACTGTGCT
>CAZLAM010000126.1:0-9119 GCA_964557435.1 uncultured Eubacteriales bacterium | reverse complement strand
CGATGATATTGGTCGAGGAGTGGCCCCGGAGGTAAGGCACGCGGACGACTTTCCCCCCGGCCGCTTCGACCTCGGCCCGGCCGACGATCTCGTCGCCGCCCCAGTCGCCGCCTTTGACCAGGATGTCGGGAACGAGCGCGGCAATGATCTTTTTGGGAGTGTCCTGGGAGAAGGACGTCACGTAATCGACGAACTCGAGCGCGGCCAGGACTTCCATGCGCTCAGCCAGCGGAAAGACCGGCCGCGACGGGCCTTTAAAGCGTCGGATCGAAGCATCCGAGTTGAGGGCGACGATGAGGACGTCGCCCAGGCTCCGGGCCTTCCGGAAGAGATGGATATGCCCGCCGTGAAGGAGGTCGAAACAGCCGTTGGTGAAGACGACGGTTTTCCCCTCCCGCCGCAATCGGGCCCGGATTTTCAGCAGGTCCGGAAGCGTTTGAGACTTGGCTGGAGGTTTTTTCATATCCCTACACTCCGGCTTTCGCCGCATGATCTCACTATTCGTCCGGGATCGGGGCCCTTCGCGATTGATCGTCAAGTTCGTCCGACCGGCTTCATTTTGACGTTCGTCCCGAACTCCCACCTATGGGGCAGGCGCGAGACGCCCTCGTCGCGGTGGAGCGATGAGACCAGGAACGTGTACATGTTGCGGTGATAATCATAAGGATAGCCGTCGCGTTTGTGCACGGCGACATCCAGGTAGTAGGTCCCGTTGATCAAGCCCAGCCGCTCCAGGCGGCAGACGACCTTGCCCTGGCCCTCGATGGTCATGGGCTCGTTGTCCTCAAGATCGGTGTTCGTCCCGTAGCACAGCGTGCCCAGCGAGTTGTAGACGGCGATGCCGAAAACAAAATCTTTATTGGGCTCCCGGGCCGCCACGTCCAACTCGACAAGCATCCCGTCTTCGGGGGCGAAGATGTGTTTTTCGGCCCCGTCGAGACCGCGCAGGTCGACTTTCCGGATTTCGATCTCGCGCTTGCCCCAGCGCCGCTGGCGCCTCCCGGCTTCGGCGGGTTCCTCGGACTCCTGATCGGTCGATGGCGCCCCCGCGGCCGCAGCCACGCTCTCCCGCTGGCGCTCGGAGAAATCCTCCTCCTGTTTTTCGGCCACGTCCTGGAGATAGGCGTCCACGACACGCTTGGGCTCGTCCAGCATCCGCAGCTTTCCGTCCTTCATCCAGGCCACCCGGTCGCAGATCTTGGCCACCATCGTCAGATCGTGGCTGACAAACAGGATGGTCTTCTTGCGGCGGCGGAAGTCGTCGATGCGGTCCAGGCACTTGGGAATGAAGGCGGCGTCGCCCACGGCCAGAATCTCGTCGACGAGGAGGACGTCGGGGTTGACGTTGATGGCGATGGAGAACCCCAGGCGCATGAACATGCCCGAGGAATAGGTTTTGACCGGGGCGTCGATGAAGGCCTCGAGGTCGGCGAATTTGACGATTTCGTCGAATTTCGAGGTGATCTCCTTCTTCGACAAGCCGAGCATGATCCCGTTGATGAAGACGTTTTCCCGGCCGCTTATCTCGGGGTGAAAACCGGCCCCCAGCTCGATCAGAGCCGAGATCTTGCCTTCAACGGTGATCGTTCCGGAGGTCGGTTTGGTGATCCCGGCGATGAGCTTGAGGAGGGTGCTTTTGCCCGACCCGTTCCGGCCGATGAGGCCGAGCGTCGTTCCATTTTCGACCTGAAGGCTCACCCCATCGACGGCCTTGACCAGCTCGTCGGCCTTGATCGACCGGAACAAATCGCCGCGGACGACGGCGCTCTTGAAGGTCTGGAAACGGTGCCGCGCGGCATACTTCTGGTAAATGCGGGTGACCCGGTCGAGCTCGATCGAGTACACCTAAACCTCCTCGGGGAAGGAATCGCGCAGGCGGTCGAACACCGAATAGCCGATCCAGAGCATAAGAAGCGCGGCCAGGGCCGTGATTCCCAGACGTTTCCAATGAATGATCTCGCCGTAATAAAGGGCGCTGTGGTAGCCGGCGACGATATGGGTCATGGGGTTAAGGTTGAGGAGCGTCCGCAGGGCGGGCGACTTTTGAATGGTGCCGAAGCTCAGCGGGTAGATGACCGGTGTGGCGAAAAACCAGAACGTCAGCAGGTTGCCCAGAATATCGCGGATGTCGCGAAAATGGACGGTCAGGGCGGAGATGAGCAGGCTGAAGCCCAGCGCGAAGACGTACTGAACGAAGACGACGAGCGGCAGAAAGAGGATATAAATCGAAAAATGCCCGCCGAACAGCGGGATGAGAATGAACAGAATCGGCAGTCCGAATAAAAAATGCACCAGGTTGGCCGTGACCGTGACGATGGGCAGGACCTCGGCCGGAAAGAGGATTTTCTTGATGAGGTTGCCGTTGGCCATCAGCACGCTCGACGATTCGAGAGCGGAGGTGGCGAACCAATGCCAGGGCAGGAGGCCGCTGAAAAGAAAGAGCGCATAGAGGAGCGGCTTCTCATTGAAGGCCGGATCGCGGGGCTGGATGATCAGGCCGAAGACCGCGGTATAGACGATCATGAGCAGGAGGGGGTTGAAGAACGACCAGAAGAAACCCAGCACCGTGCCGCGGTAGCGGGCCTTGAGCTCGCGGCCGACCAGGCTCTGAATGAGGACGCGGTACTTGACGACTTGGCGCAGATTACGGAAAAGCCGGGCCACGGGACCTTCCTTCGCAAATCGCCCGGGTCTCGGGCGTTTGTTCACCGTCCGCTCCATAAAGGAAGAGCGGATCGATCGTCCGGGCCGGAGTTTCGCCGACCCCGAATTCGCTTAAAAACAAGTTGGCCGGATCACCCCGACGGGGGTGGACGAACCGCAAGAGGCTGGGGTGAAGTCCGCGGGCCCGAGCGGCGCCTACAAGATCCCCCAACCGGGCGGCCGGGAAGATAAAATAGGCCCGCCCAGCGGGCTTCAGAAGTTCCGCCGTGGTGTTCATAACTTCATATATATCGCACGTTATCTCTTGTTTTGCAACGGATTTTTCCTCGGACGGGCTGGGAAATCCGGTCCCTTTTTTTACGTAAGGCGGGTTCGAAAAAACAATATCAAAGCGCCTCCCGGGCCGGTAGCCGCGGAAATCGGCCGCCACGATCTCGACGCGCGATTCCAGCCCGTTTAAAGCCACGTTTCTCCGGGCCAGGTCGAACAGAGACGGCTGAATTTCGACAGCCGTTATCCGGCGGAAGGGCTTGAGGCTCAGCAGGACGGGGATGACCCCGTTTCCGGTGCCCAATTCGAGGATATCATCATCGGCATCCGTGCGGATGAAATCGGCCAGGAGCGGGGCGTCCAAAGCGAACCGGTAACCCCGTTTCGGTTGGAAAAGGCGGACCCGCCCCCGATAAAAGGGGTCCAACGTCTCGCCCGGATCGGTGTCGGCATCCATTTTAGAGGGGGTCCCGTCGTCCATTGTATTCCATTTCGGCGCTGACTTTCAGGGGGCGCTATCCCCGCCCTACACTTGGCCGCGCCGGCGAAGCGGTCCTCGAAGGAGTTATTCCGCGGCGGCGAACTTGGTGAACACCACCACGCGATCGGGATGGATCTCGGCGTAGCCGCCGTCGACCTCGAATCGTTCCGTCCGCCCCTCCCGCCGGAACTCGAGCGGGCCGCGACCCAGGGCGGTCATGAGCGGGCGATGGCCGGGCAAGATGCCGATTTGGCCGTCGAGCGCGGGCAGAAAAGCCTCGTCCACCTCGGCATCGACGAGAAGGCGCCGCGGTGTAATCACCTTCAGCCGCAGTTTGACCGGGAGTCCATCGCTCACTGCGCCCTCAACTCCTCGGCCCGCTTGGCCACGTCCTCGATGCCGCCGACCATATAGAAAGCCTGTTCGGGTTTGTCGTCGTGCTGGCCGGCGACGATTTCGCCGAAGCCGCGGATCGTTTCCTCGACGGTGACGTATTTGCCGGGACGGCCGGTGAACTCCTCGGCCACATGGAACGGCTGGGAGAAAAACCGCTGGATCTTGCGGGCCCGGGCGACGATGAGCTTGTCCTCATCGCTGAGCTCCTCGATGCCCAGGATGGCGATGATGTCCTGCAGGTCCTTGTAGCGCTGGAGGATTTCCTTGACCCGGCGGGCGACGCGGTAGTGCTCCTCGCCGACGATGTCCGGGTCGAGGATGCGGCTGAAGGAGCCCAACGGATCGACGGCCGGGTAAATGCCCATGTCGGTCAAGGCGCGGGACAGGGTGGTCGAGGCGTCCAGATGGGAGAATGTGGTGGCCGGCGCGGGGTCGGTGAAGTCGTCGGCCGGCACATAAATGGCCTGAACGGAGGTGATCGAGCCCTTCTTGGTGGAGGTGATCCGCTCCTCGAGCTCGCCCAGCTCGGTGGCCAGGTTGGGCTGGTAGCCGACGGCCGAGGGCATGCGCCCGAGCAGGGCCGACACTTCCGAACCGGCCTGAGTGAAGCGGAAGATGTTGTCGATGAAGAGGAGCAGGTCCTGGTTCATCTCGTCCCGGAAATATTCGGCCACGGACAAGGCCGCCAGGCCGATCCGCAGGCGGGCGCCCGGCGGTTCGGTCATCTGCCCGTAGACGAGGGCCGTCTTGGCGATGACCTTGGACTCCGTCATTTCCAGCCACAAGTCGTTGCCCTCGCGGGTCCGCTCGCCGATGCCGGCAAAGACGGAATAGCCGCCGTGTTTCAAGGCCACATTATGGATCAGTTCCTGGATGATGACGGTCTTGCCGACGCCGGCCCCCCCGAACAGGCCGATCTTGCCGCCCTTGAGGAACGGCTGGATGAGATCGATGACCTTGATCCCGGTCTCGAACATTTCCAAGAGGGTGTTCTGGTCTTCGAGCGGCGGCGGCTGACGGTGGATGGGGTAGCTTTTTTTGGCGTTGATGGGGCCCATGTGGTCCACGGGCTCGCCGATGACGTTGATGACCCGGCCCAGGACCTCGGTCCCGACCGGCACCATGATCGGACCCAGGAGGTCGATCGCCTGCATGCCCCGGGCCAAGCCGTCGGTGGGGTGCATGGACACGCAGCGGACGATGTCCTCGCCCAGGTGCTGTTCGACCTCGACGACGATATTCACGGGTATGGGTGTGGCGAACCCTTCGCTGGTGATATTGAGGGCGGAGTAGATCTCCGGGAGCTCCATCCCCCGGAACGACACATCGACGACGGGCCCGATGACCTGGACGACGGTCCCGATGCGGAGATTTTTCGGCGTTGTGCTCATTCTGCGCTCCAAGCGTACCGCTATTTCTTCAGGGCCTCGACGGCCGTCATGATCTCGAGCAATTCCTTGGTGATGCCGGCCTGGCGGATTTTGTTCAGGACCAGGACGTACTTGTGGGCCAGTTCGCCGGCGTTCCGCGTGGCGCCGTCCATGGCCATCATCCGGGCCGCCTGTTCGGCCGCCTGGGATTCGAAGAAGGCGTGGCAGACCTGGTCCTCGAGGAAACGCGGGAGAAGCGTGTCGAGGATAATGGACGCCCCCGGTTCCCAGGCCGGAGATTCAGGCTTAGGAGCGAAGACGGCCGGTTCGGGGGGATGAACGGGAAGTATTTTGGTCATGACGATACGCGGAGCCAGGACGGATTTGAACTCGTTGTAAGCCAGATAAACGGCGTCGGTCTCCTGGTGGAGGAACATCCGCATCAGGTCGCGGGCCAGCCGGCGGAGGTCCTCCTCGCGGAGCTTGTCATTCTTATCGGGAAAGGCCCGGTCCACGGGATAGGGCAGTTTGCGGAAAAAATTGACCGCTTTTTTGCCGATGAGGGCCAGCCGCACTTCGGCCAAACAAGCCTTTTCCTTCAGAAACTCCCGCGTCCGGGTCATGAGGTTGGAGTTGAAAGCACCGCACAGGCCTTTATCCGAGGTGACGATGACGACATGGATCCGCCGCTCCTCCCGGGCAGCCAGGAAGGGGTGGGCTTGCGGGCCTCCCCAGCGGGCGGCTACCCAGAGCATGGCCGGAACGGCGTGCCAGTGCGGCCGCCCCTCGATGATGGTCCGTTGGGCTTTCTTGAACTTCGCCGTCGAGACGGTCTTCATCGCCTGGGTCACCTGTTGCGTGTTTTTCACGCTCTTGATCCGGCGGCGAAGGTCGATGAGAGTCGGCATCAGAGAGCCTCGTCCTTGAACCGCCGGCCGAACTCGGACAGGGCGGCTCCGATCTCGGCATCCAGGGCGTTATCGATGGACTTGCGCTCGGAGATCTT
Source organism: uncultured Eubacteriales bacterium (assembly GCA_964557435.1). Classification (GTDB taxonomy): domain Bacteria; phylum Acidobacteriota; class Aminicenantia; order Aminicenantales; family UBA4085; genus UBA4085. The sequence goes on along the minus strand of CAZLAM010000126.1, from coordinate 2,932 downwards.
GGCCGCGATTTCCGGCCGCTCGCGGTCGAGGTATTCATAAAGGCGGCGTTCATACTCGCGGATCCGGGCCACCGGGAATTCGTCCAAGTAGCCGCGGTTCCCGGCGTAGATGATCAGGATCTGCTTTTCGACCGGGAGGGGCTGGAACTGGCCCTGTTTGAGGATCTCGGTCAGGCGCACGCCGCGATCGAGCTGGGCCTGGCTGATCTTGTCGAGCTCGGTTCCGAATTGGGCGAAAGTCAGCAGTTCGCGGTATTGCTGAAGGTCGCCGCGGAGTTTGCCGGCGACCTGCTTCATGGCCTTGATCTGGGCGTTGCCGCCGACGCGCGATACCGAGATGCCGACGTTGATGGCCGGACGGACGCCGGAGTTGAACAGCTCGGGCTCGAGGTAGATCTGGCCGTCGGTGATGGAAATGACGTTGGTGGGGATGTAGCCCGAAACATCGCCGGCTTGGGTCTCGATGAGGGGCAGCGCCGTCAGGGAGCCTCCGCCCAGCTTATCGCTGAGCTTGGCCGCCCGTTCGAGCAGACGCGAGTGAAGGTAGAAGACGTCGCCGGGAAAGGCCTCGCGGCCGGGCGGACGGCGCAGGAGGAGCGAGATTTCGCGGTAGGCGGCGGCATGCTTGCTCAAATCATCATAGATGCACAGAGCGTGCCCGCCGTTGTCCCGAAAATATTCTCCCATGGCGCAGCCGCTGTAGGGGGCCAGATATTGCATGGGCGAGGAGTCGCTGGCCGAGGCGGCCACGACGATGGAATAAGCCATGGCTCCATTGTCCTCGAGGGTCTTGACGAAATGGGCGACGGTCGAGTTCTTCTGGCCGACGGCCACGTAGATGCAGATGACCCCCGTTCCCTTCTGGTTGAGAATGGTGTCCAAAATGATCGCCGATTTGCCCGACTGGCGGTCGCCGATGATGAGTTCGCGCTGGCCGCGGCCGATGGGGATCATGGCGTCGATGGCCTTGATGCCGGTCTGGAGAGGCTCGCGCACCGGCAGCCGGTCGACGACTCCGGGGGCCAGACGTTCGACGGCCATGAAGATGTCGGTTTTGATCGGTCCCTTGCCGTCGAGCGGGCGGCCGAGCGGATCGACGACCCGCCCGATCAGGGCCGGGCCGGCCGGGACGGAAATGATACGGTGGGTCCGCTTGACCACGTCGCCTTCCCGGATCATGTGGCTTTCGCCGAGCATGACGGCGCCGACGCTATCCTCCTCCAGGTTCAGGGCGATACCGGCGACGCCGTGGGGAAACGCGAGGAGCTCGTTGTACATGACCCGGTTGAGCCCGAAGATCTTGGCGATGCCGTCGCCGACTGAGATGACCGTGCCTACTTCGCGGATATCCACATCGGTCTGGAAGCCCTCGATTTCGCGCTGGATGATCTTGCTGATTTCGTCGGCTTTAATGGCCATGGGTTCTACCTTTCGCTGATGGTGTCCTTGAGCCGTTCCAATTGCCCCTTGAGCGAGACGTCGTAAACGCAGTTGCCTTGGCGCACGGTCAGCCCTCCCACCAGAGCCGGGTCGATCCCGTACTCGCAATGGACGGGGCGCTTCTCCAAACGCTCCAGTTCGGATTCGAGGGCCGCCCGCTGTCCGGCGCCGAGGGCGACGACGGAGCGGACCTCAAACGAAGGCAGGCCGCGGCATTCCCTCCAGGCGTTGGGCAAACCGGCCAGGACGGACGGAAGGATCTCCAGCCGCCTGTGCTGGAGAAGAAACAAAACGAAACGGGACGTCTTGGGGTCGACATTCTGCGACTCCAGAATGGTCCGGATGATCCTGGCTTTCTTGGCCGGGTTGAGAAACGGCCGCAAAAGCGAACTGTGAAGCTCGTCGTTGTCCCGGAGAAGGGAGGCGAAAGCGGCCAATTCACCGCTGACGGCGTCAAATTCGGCCGGCGAATGCAGGGCCGCCGCCAGGCCTTCGACGTAGCGCTTAACGAGCGTCGGATTCTTCATGGAGCGTCTTCAGCTTATCGATGGAGCGGTCGATGAGGGCGGCATGATCGGCCGCCGTCAGCCGCTCCTTGAGATGGGCTTCGGCAAGTTGAGCGGCCAGCGAGGCGGTATATTCCTTGAGTTCGCGGATCGAGCTCTTGAGCTGGGCCTCGACTTCGAGTTTGGCCAGCGACCGGAGGCGTTCGGCCTCTTGGCGGGCCAGGGCCCGGATGCGTTCTTTCTCTTTAAGGCCTTCCGCCTGGGCCAGGGTCCGGATCCGGTCCAGCTCCGCTTCCAGGTCGGCGATCTGGGACCGGGCCGCCTCGAGTTTCAGCTCCGCGTCGCGCCGCTCCCGGCGGGCTTCAGTCAATGACTGTTCGATGTCCTTCGTCCGTTGGGCCAGCATCCCGGCGATCGGTTTGCGGAGAAGGAGGTACAGCCCGCCGAACAGGATGACGAAATTGACGATCTTGCCGAACATCCCCGAGCTACCGCTCTCAGGCCCGGCGGCGGCCGGAATGGAGAGGCACACCAGAATGAGCAAAAGGCCGATCCGGGCGCGCGGGGTCACTGGAGCAGCCTCCGTTCGATTTGAAGGGCCAGGCCCGCAGCTCTCGAAGCCAGCTCGGCCTTGAGACCATCAAGCTCGCGATTCATGTCGTCGCGGGCTTTTTCAATCTCAATCTTGGCCGCTTGTCCGACCTCGGCCAGCAGGCTGGATTTTTCCTTGAAGGCCTCGGCCTCGAGCTCGTCCCGGATAAGGGCTCCTTGGGCGCGGGCCGCCTTGAGGGCGTTATCGACATCCCGCAGGTCCCGGGCGTTCTCGTCCAGGGCGCGCCGGGAGGCCTCGCGGTCGTCGAAAAGCTTCGCCGCCCGATCACCCCGGACTTTTTGGAGAGGACGGAAAAAGACCCTGGTCAGGACGATGACCAGAATCCAGACGATGACGAAGGTAACGAGTAATGTTCCGTTGATCTCTAGCATGG
>CAZLAM010000125.1:0-4154 GCA_964557435.1 uncultured Eubacteriales bacterium | reverse complement strand
TAGGAGCTCGATTGGTCCTCAAGCCGACGCGACGCGATCGAAACCGGAAGTTCTGTTATGGATTTCCGAGCCCAAAATCCATGAATCGAGTTCGACTGAAGATACGGCGCGAAATCGGACGGGACTTCACAAAATCCTTGGAGGAGAAGATCCTTCGACTCAACCCGATTGTCCGCGGCTGGGCCAACTACTTCAGCTGGCTCAATAGTGCGGAACATTTCCACAAAATCGAGAGATACGTCATTCAAAGTCTAAATCGATGGAATCGGAGGAAGAAGGGCGGTATGAAGAGGAGTTGTCGGAGGCTCACGGGGAAAGACCTACAAGGAAAAGGGCTGTACCCGCTTCATGGAATTATCGCCTATCTATCCTGACTTCGCATGCCGTCATGGTGATGACATTCGCGCCGGCCATCGGAAAGCCGTATGAGGGAGAACCTCACGTACGGTTTGATGAGCGGGGACAGGAAACGGAGCTATGGAACGGATTGAGGCACCGGCAATGACGCGAAAGCGGCCGGAAACTGCTACTCCCCGTTACCTGCGGCTATCGCGCCTGTCCTCGACTCTACACATTGGACAATATCTCAAGATCGCGTCGGCCTGGTCTTTATTCGGGACAACATAGCCAAGTTCGTCAATCAGAGGAGCGGCACTTTGGCATAGTACTCGATGAGAGTATAGGGGTTTTTAGCCTTGGCCAGTTTCGAGGTGAAGTCGAAAAGGGTGATGAAGACGGTCTGGTGGCCGGCCAGGACGGCCTGATGACAGAGAGCTGTTGCTAAGTGCGACTTGCCCACGCCGGCCGGACCAGCGACATAATGCTCATTTACCAGGCAATACTTATATTTTTCTCAATAAGAAGGCCGTGATGTGAAATATTAAAGAATAATCAGTCGCCAGTGCTTGGACGAATAACAGGCATATCCCCCGTTGGCCTAACGATCGGCTTAATAAGACCGGCCGGAATGGTCGATACCGATTTGGAAACGACTTCAAAATAATAGGGATTCAGCGTCGGTAGAAGCGCGGACAAGATGAGCAAAGGCTGTCTAACGAACTGGACATCGTTGGCCTTGGCGGTCGCTTTCCCGGCGGAATTCAGGCTGGGGACCGCCGTGGCGAGGATTCCCAGGCAGACCACGACGACGAGAGACCGGATGATGATGTTTTTAGGCATAATGCCCTCCCCTTGTTAAAATACGCCGGAAGAGAAGTTAAAAAGACAGAGAGTGCGGTGAATCACGGGAGACTCGGGAGGATATCTTTTCATCACTCTCATCCAAGGCGTAAACAAAATCTATGAGATTTGCGGAGTGATGTCAAGCGCCGGATCGCGAAGGCTGTGTCGAGACGGTCCGGCTACTTTTTAAAGAAATAATTGATTTCCCATTCCGCCGTTTCCGGGGAATCGGAGCCGTGGACGGCGTTCCGTTCAATACTAAATCCGAAGGTGTGGCGAAGCGTCCCGGGTTTGGCTTTGGCCGGATCGGTCGCGCCCATGATTTCCCGCCAGCGGGCAATGGCCTCATCCCGTTCGAGCAGAAGAACGACGACCGGCCCCGACGACATGAAAAGGGCCAGTTCCTCGAAGAACGACTTTCCGCGGTGGACGGCATAAAAGCCCCTGGCGTCGTCCGGGCTCAGATGGAGAAGCCGCATGGCCTGGATTTGGAAACCCTCGTCCTCTATACGCGTCATGATCTTGCCCATGGCGCGCTTTTTGACGGCGTCGGGTTTGATGATGGCAAAAGTTCTTCGGGACATAAACGGCTCCTTCCTGATAACCGGTGATCCAAGATATAGCGAAAACCATCCCGGGAGTCAATCGGCGGGGGATCGCCTGCGGGATCACGGGATCGGGATGGGAATTTCCGGATCGGAAACTCCGGAATTGACACTCTCCGGCCGGGCTTATAGAATGCAGTCAATACGATGGACAGCGAACACCTGCCGAAAATCCGGGCTTTGTGCGGCGATTTGGGTTTTTCCCTTTTCGGAGTCGCCGATATCGTCGATCTGCGCGAAGGGTTTCTATTGCCGGCCGGGCTTCGATCCCGGTTTTCCCGGGCCCTTTCGCTGGCCAAACGGCTTTCCGACGAAGTCCTGGAAGATATCCATGATCAGCCGACCCCCCTTTACTTCCATCATTATCGCCAGTTGAATTTTTTCCTTGACCGCGGCGCCTTTATCCTGGCCGATCATATCCAAAGCCTGGGCTTCGCGGCCTTGGCTGTTCCCGCCTCCCAGACCCTCAACGGGGCCAATCAGCGGGCCCATGTATCGCATAAGGCGGTCGCCCTGCGGGCCGGTTTGGGCTGGATCGGGCGCAACAATCTGCTGGTGACGCCTCAATTCGGATCGAGGGTCCGGCTGGTGACGGTTCTGACCGATCTTCCTCTCGAGCGGGGACAGCCTATGGACTTCGGTTGCGGCCCCTGCGTCCGCTGCATCCGCCCTTGTCCGGCCGGGGCCATTCACGACGCCCCCGCCGATTTCGAACATCGTCTTTGTTTTGCCAAACTGGACGAATTCCGAAGGCGCCATGTGGTCAGTCAGCATATCTGCGGCGTCTGCGTCAAAGCCTGCCGGGGCCCGATCCGCGTTTGACTTGCCTCTTCCGTCTTTGATGGATTTTCGGCGATTTATTCGCCCGGGGAGAATTTTTCGGGGCGGACTTGAAACGAAAGGAGAAACCCATGAGACGAAGATTCCCTCCGGCCTTGACGGCCGTGATCGCGCTCGCTTTCCTGGCGGTCGGCCTTTTGGCCCAGGGGGCCAAGGATGAGCAGGGGATTCCCGACAAGTCCTACAAATCTCTGAGCCCCCTGCCCATCGTCATGTACGATCCGGATATCGGATTCGGCTATGGCCTCAAGGCCAAGTTCGTCGATTTCCTGGGCCGGAAGGAATCCTTCGACCTCATCCTGTTCAATTCGAGCAAGGGCGAGCGCTGGTACATCTTCACTTTCTCCCTTCCGGATATCGAGATCCGCCAGGGCCGGAAGTACGGCTTGTCCCTGGACGTCAAGGCCGAGTACGACAAATACCTGAACTACACTTTTTACGGGGTCGGGCAGGATTCCCTGAAATCGGAAAAAACGATCTTCACCCACGAGACCAAGTCCCTGCAGTTGATGCTGGGCCGCGGCTTCACCCCTCATTTCGCCGCCGAGCTCAGCTATACGTTCCGCGGCCTGACCTATGAAAATGTCCGGGAAGGAACGTATGCCGATTTGCTCAAGTCGTTCGGCAAACAGCGGGCTCCGTTCGCCTCCGTCGTCCTCCGCTATGATACATCCGACAGCCAGATCCATCCCACGCGCGGCTTCCGCCTGCAATTCCAGGACGACCTGTCGGCCGGTTTTTTGGGTTCCCAAAACTCGGAGTTCAACCGGGTCACGCTGGATTTCCGGAAATACATGCTGGTGTTCGGCGAAAAAGATGTTTTCGCTTTCCGGACCCTGGTCCAATACGTTTCCGGGGACCAGATTCCCTATTTCGACCTGTCTCTGCTCGGCGGGGGGTCGACGATGAACGTTATGCGCGGGTTCAGCCTGAACCGGTTCATGGACAAGGGCAAATTCCTGGCCAATGTCGAATACCGGTTCCCCCTGGTCTGGGAATCCAGACTGCCCCTGGGGATGAAGCTCGGGGGCATCGTCTTTGTCGACGCGGGCACGGTCTGGCCTTCGCTCGACAAAGTGGATTTCGGCAAGATGGCCGTCGATGCCGGCCTGGGGCTGCGGATTTATATGCCCGACTTCGTTGTTCGCGTCGATGTCGGCTTCGGCAAGGACGGCATGGGGCTTTATTTCAATTTCGGCCATGCTTTTTAGGCCGGGCCGGAGCGTCGCGGAACGGTTTTGAGCAGGCCAAGGGGTGGTTTTTTGGATACGTTTTTATTCGGGATATCCCCCCCGACCATTTTCTGTGCAAGTTCCGACAACTTGCGCAAAAGACCGTCAGTAGTCGTCGGCGGAGGCGGCTTTTCCACAGGCTTTTTCACAGCTTCTGTGGATAAACCCGGAGCGGGAATTCACCGTCGGAGCATCCAAGGAGGCCGAACTTGTTTAAACGCGCGGTACATTCTTTCTTCTTCATTCTTCTTCTCGCCTCGATCTCCCTCGCCGTTTCGAGTCAGACGGCGGGAAC
>CAZLAM010000124.1:0-21734 GCA_964557435.1 uncultured Eubacteriales bacterium | reverse complement strand
GCGGCCGTAACGGTATGCTCCGGCCATGAACTCCATTTCCCGCGAAGCGGAAATCTCCCTGGAGATCAAGAGCTCCCGGTTCATCGGGAGGACGTTCCGCGCCGCTTCGCCGGAAGAAGCCATGGCTGTCATCAAGCGGGTGAAAGCGGATCATCAAGATGCCACCCATAACTGCTGGGCTTATCGGGTCGGACGGACCGGGGAACAAGCCCGCTACAACGATGACGGCGAGCCGCAGGGAACCGCCGGACCGCCTATTTTGCAGGTGCTCGAGCGGCGGAACCTGACCCATACGATTATCGTCGTCACCCGCTATTTCGGGGGGATCAAGCTCGGGACGGGCGGCCTTGTCCGCGCCTACGGCGAAGCGGCCAAGATGGTCGTCGAAGAATCTCTTCCCCGGGAGATTCGATTGATGAAAACGATCAAAGCGGCCGTTCCCCACGCCGCGCTGGCGCCGTTTGAGAATTATCTGCTCAAGCGGGGTTTCGAAATCGTCGGCCGGGAATTCGGCGAAATCGTCACCCTCGGCCTCCGTGTTCCCGCTGAAAATGAGCCCGACTTTCGATCGGCCCATGCCCGCCTGGTCAATGGAAAATATCTCTGTGAAGTCACGGGCGAGGAATTCATTTAATAGATCCTGATATGGCCGTCGGACTCCATCATTCCGAAAGTCGGGGGTGTCTTAAGGAAGCGTGACAAATCTACTATTTTCATCGCCGATGCTGTTTGACGGTTGGGGCCGATCCGAGAGAAACGTAATTTTATTGGGACTGGGTAATCCTCAGCCTTGCGTAAACGAATTTTGATCCAACGGAGGTTTGCAGATGCGCTTTAAAAATCTTTTCAACGTCGGTGCTCTGATGTTATTTTCCTTAAGTTGGGGATATACCGGTCAATTGCCGGCTCCTCCCGTCGGTCAGGCAGGGTCCGATCTTGTCGCCATCGGCCAAAAATTTAAAATTGAATCGAAAATCCTGGGGGAGACCCGGGAAGTCTGGATCCGTTTGCCTCAAGGCTACGAGAATTCCCAGGAAAAATACCCGCTGCTCATCCAGTTGGGAGGCGGCGCCCATTTCCTCTACAGCGCCGGAGTTGTCGACATTCTGTCCCGGAACGACCATATCCCCAAAATGATCGTCGCGGCCGTCGCCGATCCCACACCTCGACACCATTATCGCGATTCGACTCCGACTAAAGTCGATTACCTTCCCGATAGCGGAGGCGCGTCAAAATTTCTTCAGTTTATCAAGGAAGAACTCCTGACCGCCCTGGGAGTCGGATACCGGGTTCAGCCGTTCCGGATCCTCTGCGGACACGGATTATCCGGGCTTTTCGCCGTTGGCGAAACGGCGCATTAGGCGGCCGGATTGATCCAGGCCATGAAGATTCCGGTGGTTTTCATGTCCGGCCCCCGCCGTTACGCCCTTGTCGTCGGAATTTGGCTGAGTCTTTCAGCGGCCGTCCCGCTTCCGGCCAAGCCCGCCGTTCAAGCCCCGTCCGCCGCTGACGCGGGAGCCGAAATCGACCAACTCTTCGCCTCCTGGAACCGGACGGATCGTCCGGGGGGAGCCGTCATCGTCATCCGGGACGGACGGGTGATCTTCGAGAAAGGCTATGGGATGGCCAACCTGGAATGGAACATTCCCAATACGCCGCGAACGGTTTTTTGCATTGGATCGGTTTCCAAACAGTTTACCGCCTACGCTGTGGCCCTGCTCGCCGCCGGCGGCCGCTTGAGGCTGGAAGACGACTACCGGAAATATATTCCCGAGATGCCCGACTATGGAACAAGGATCACCATCGGGGACCTGGTCCATCATACGAGCGGAATCCGGGACGACCAGATGCTTCTCTACCTCGGTGACTGGGAACAGGGGGAATTGCACGGTGCTCAAGCGGTCATCGACGGGATCCTGGCCCGCCAGAAAGGCCTTCTTTTTCGACCCGGGGAAGCTTACGATTACAGCAGCGCCAACTACTGCCTGCTGGGAGAGATCGTCCGCCGGGTCAGCGGACAGTCCTTGCGCGAATTCGCCCGGACGAAGATATTCGAACCCTTGGGCATGATGTCCACGTTTTTTCTAGACGATTACAAGGAGATCGTTAAAAACCGGGCTTGGAGCTACAATCCGACGCCCCAGGGGAGATATCGCGCTTATATCGATACCCACGACCAAGTCGGCGCCGGGGGCGTTCACACGACGGTCGGGGATATGGCTCTCTGGAGCGCCAATTTCGATGCCCCCAAAGCCGGCGGCCCCGAGGTAGCCCGGATGGTTCAAATCCCCGGACGCCTCAGGAACGGAGAGTCGGTCGGATATGGCTTTGGGCTGGAGGTCGATGTCTTCCGAGGACTCCGCGTCGTCCGCCATGACGGCTCTTATGGCGGGTACCGGGCCATGTTTTTGCGTTTTCCGGACGAGCGATTCACCGTGTTTGTGGCCGCCAATGCCGGGGATATGGACACCCGCTCGATCGGCTACCGGATCACCCGGATTTTTCTCCGGGACAAGATGAAGGACTCCCTCGAGGAACCCCGCGCTTTCATCCGGGCGGAGGAGTCGTCCTTGCGGATGAGGGCGGGGGATTATTTAAGCACGAAGAGCGCCGATTTGTTGTCGGTAAGGCCGTGCGGAGACCGCCTCATCTGCACCTGGAACGATGATTTGAAGGTTGAGTATGCCCCCGTCTCCGCGGATGAATTCCGGCTCGTCACTCCGGGCTATCCCGTGGTCCTCAAATTCGGATCCCCCGGCCCCGACGGGAGAATCGCCGTCAGCGCCTTCCAAGGCGGGAAACTCCTCCAGACCTATCAGCCGATCGTGCGAGCGGTTCCCGCCGCGGCCGATTTGAAAGAGATCGAAGGGGCTTATTACAGCGAGGAGTTGAAAACAACCTATCGATTCGAAGTCGCGGCCGGATGGCTTTATGTCCGGTTCAAACGGGCTCCCAAGACCGACCTCAAGCCTCTCCGAAAGGATCAATTTGCGGCCTGGCCGCTGATGTTCGATTTCGAGCGGGACGCGAAGGGACGGATTCAAGGCTTCCGGTTGGGAAAAATCGGGCCTCAAGGCATCCCATTTGTCTTAGTTAAAGAGGGGGGAAGCCTTTAATTTTTACGGACGCCGGACCAACCGGGCTCCGGCCGAGGGCACGACGATCCGGAGCTCGATCCGGTGTCCCTCCTGCCGGCGGGAGGAACGGCTGGTCATGTTTTCCTGCCGGACCCAGGGCTTCTGTCCGTCATGCCACGCCAAGCGGGTTAAGGAGTGAGGGGATTGGCTGAGCTTTTTACCCGCGAGATGCTGTCATTGGAGATATATCATCTACAATCCGTATAGGTCAAATTTTACGAGGCTTACATCGGCAAATAAATTATGAGAGACAACCGCCAGCTTCTTTCTACATCACCCATGCATACCCGATCTTGAAGAACAGGGTCCGGTCGGCGCGGACCAGGTCGATCCCCCGCGCGCCCAGGGAGTTGTCCGAGTAGCCGAGGAAGACGACCGTCTGGGCATTGAGCTTGTAGGAGAAGAGAAACTGAGTGAAGACCCCGCGGGAGCTGGACGGTACGGGCGAAACGTACATGGCCGGATCGCGTTCGAGGTCGCGGTACTGGACGATGGCCCGCAGGAACATGCGGGTGTCGATATTGTAGATGATGCGGCCCTGGAGAAGATTTGCCGTGTAGATGCGATCGCCCTCGTGGGCCAGCCGCTCCAGGTTATAGGTCAGGTTCAGGTTGAGCCGGCGGCCCACCGCCAGCTCGGCCTGGGGGCCGGCCCGGAAGGCCGTGGCCGGCCGGACGTTCGTGTAATCGATGGCCCGGCCCGCGTTGGCCATTAGGCCGAAACTCAAGCCTCCGGCCGGCTTGGTCATCACCAGGGCGATGACGTCGGTCGTGTCGTAGGTCGTGCCCGAATAGTATTCCCGGTTGAAGCGGACCTGGACCCCGGCCTGGGTCTGGAAGGGCCCTTGGTAGTTGGCGCCCAGCACCACCCGCGAGTCGGTCAACCGGCCGGTGTGGTCCTCGATGCGGAAGGCCTGGATCCGGAAACCGAGCTGGTCGAACCATTTTCCCGAAGACCCGCCGCCCCGCACCCCGTAGACGAAGAAATCGGCGCCTAGTTCCATCATCCGGGTGTCGACGCGGGGCATGAACCCCGAGTCGGCGCGGAAGCCGGGATCGATCGACTCGTAGGAGGCCATGAACAATAGACTGCGGCTCATGTGCATGTAATTGGCGGATATGGCGTTGCCGCCGAACTGGCCCAGCGGCTGGCCCTGCTCGGCGGCCAGTCCGTCCGGGTAGCGGGTGTCCGATCGCAGGAACTGGAATGTGATCTGGTCCTTCTGCCCGAGTCGGAAGAAGCCGTCGATCCCGCCGGTATGGTTGTGGTAGTCGCTGCCGACCCTACCGGCGTAGAGCGCCCCTATGGTGGAGCCGCTGCCGACGTCGTAGCGGTAGCGGAAAACACCGCTGGTGACGTTATCGTTCAGCGTGGCGCCCCAGGAGCCCTGGTTGGAGGGGAAGAGCAGGTTGTTGATGCGGTCCTGGGCGGAGAAGAATCCCAGCGCGCCGCGGCCGATCTTGCCGGTGACCTTCCCGCCCCAGAGGGGATCGGCCACACTGCGGGTGAAGACGGCCTGGAGGGGCGTCAGGAAGAAGTCGGCCGCCTCCAGGAAGAAGGGCCGCTTCTCGGGATAGAAGAGGGCGAAGCGGGTGTTGACGTCCAACTGGGCCGCGTCGGCTTCAATCTGGGAAAAGTCGGGGTTGAGCGCGGCGTTGAGCGTCAGGTTCGGCGTCAGGCCCCAACGGGCGGTCAGCCCGGGATCGGCCTGGGTCTTGCCGTTGACCATCCCGCCGGCCGGGAAATCGGGCCGGAGGTCCGTGCGGTCTACTGTCAGGGTGGGTGTGAGCTGCAGGTTTATCCCGGGCGAGACGCCCTCGAATCCGGAGATTTTGTTGGCCTGGCCGAGGATGGTGTTGATGTTGCGGTCGCGCGGGTGGGTGCTGATGCGGTGCCGCACGTTCCTCGGGTAGGAGCGGTCGGCCTCGAAGCCCCAAATCTGGGTGCCTCCACCCGCGGCGAAGCGGAGCTGGTTGAAGGGGATGGCCGCCTCGATAGTATAGCCGGAAGCGTCGATCCGGCCGGCCGATTCCCAGATGGCATCCCAGGAGAAGTCCTCGAAGCCGTCCAGTTCGCTGAAGACGGCGTCGGCCTGGACGCCCATGGGGTTGACCCGGAACTGGAAGGCCCGCCGCTCGTCGTTGAAGGTGTCCAGCATGAAGCTAATGTGGTCGTCCTGGATGAAGGTGTCGGTGGCGTCGCGGTCCATGATGTGGGCCCGGATCGAGGAGGGGGCGGGGTCGAAGCAGCGGAAGGCGATGTAGAAGCGGGAGTCGTCGAAGGTGATCAGGCACTCCGATTTGACGGGCGGGGCGATGTTCTCACCGGGCCTCCATTCGAAGGCGATGTTCAGCTTGGCGGCCTTCGTCCAGATGGCCTCGTCGAGGACGCCGTCGATCTTGATCGGCGCGTCCGCTTTAACCAGCGGGACGGGCGTTCGGGATGGGCTGGGCGGCTTGGGGGCCGGATCTTGGGGCGCGCCGGCCAGGGCCGGGACTGGGTTGAAGCTAAGGATCGAGCTTAGGGCGGCGATCATCAGCAGGCTGGCGGCTTTTATCGGGCGCATGAATCCTCCTCGGCGTCCGGTATTCACTCTATAAGACGTTTAGCCCGGCGGAAATGTTGCTCCTGCTTGTGCTCACTTTGGAATTTCGGACCAGCCCGAGACTACAACAAGAGGCAGGCTTTAGGCGTATATTTGATGAAGGAGCCGCCATGAAAAAAGCCATCGCTTGCCTGTTTGCCCTGTCGGTCATTGCCGCGTCCGGGTTTGCCCAGGAAGTTTTAGCGCCGGTCCTGAGAGGGGATTATCTCGGCCAGAAGGAGCCTGGCCTGAAGCCCGAGATTTTCGCCCCAGGGGTGGTCTCCACGAGGAAGAAAGAGTTGAATTCCGTGTTCACGCCCGACGGTAAGGAGTTTTACTTCACCGTCCAGGAGCTCCCGCGAGGCTGGACGATCATGGTCATGAAGCGGGAGGGCGACGTCTGGACGAAATCGCGGCCGGCCGATTTTTCCGGGACCTGGAGCGACGTGGACCATTTCCTTTCGCCGGACGGAAAGACGATGTATTTTTGCTCCAACCGGCCGCTCGACGGGAAGGGCGCGACACAAAATAATTTCGACATATGGATGGTTGAGAGGAAAGGCGAAGGCTGGTCCGAAGCCCGGAACATGGGCGCTCCGATCAACTCCCCGGAGAACGAGTTTTATCCTTCGGTGGCGAAGGACGGGACGATGGTTTTCCAGTCCTGGCGAGCCGGCTCGGCCGGCGGCAGGGACATCTACCAGTCTCGGCTTGTGGATGGGGCCTATAGGACGGCTGAACGGGTGGGCCCGCCGATCAGCACCGACTTGGCGGAAGGCGACGCTCTCATCTCCCCGGACGGAGATTTCCTCATCCTCTCGATCGAACGGGCCGACGGGTTCGGCGCGGGCGACCTCTGCGTCAGCTTCCGCGGCAAGGACGGCGCCTGGTCCGAGCCGCGCAACCTGGGCGGAGCGATCAATACCAAGCTCAATGAGAACTGTCCCATTATCTCGCCGGACGGCCGCTTCCTCTTTTATACGAGCGCGGGCGATATCTACTGGGTCTCGGCCAAGATCATCGACGACCTCAGGCCGGGCCGAAAGGAAAAGACATGAGAGCTCTATCCTCGATGCTCGGCCGGGGTTTTCGCCTCGGATTCCCGGCCGCCTTCGTTGCGGCGCTCGCGTTCTTCGGCGCCGATGCCTGGAAACTTGCTTCGCCGCAACTCACGGCTCCCCCCGCCGGCGGCGCGACGGTCTGGTACCTGGGCCACTGCGCCTACGCCGTCCGCACGCCGGGTCATCTGCTCATCTTCGACTACCAGGAGAGAAACGACGGGCGGGCGCGTAAGCAGCGTCCCGAAAAACCGTCCCTCGACTCGGGTTGGATCGATCCGGCGGAGATCCGGGACCTGAAGGTCCGGGTCTTCGTCTCCCATTCGCACGAGGACCACTTCGATCCCGTCATCTTCTCCTGGAAGAAAGCCGTCCCCGCCATCGCCTACTTCATCGGCTGGAAGGCCGACCTGGACCCGGCCTGCGCCTATTTCCCCGGGCCCCGGACCGCCTTCAAGTCGGCCGACCTGGAGATCGACACCATCAACTCCCACCACTCGGGCGTCCCCGAATCCGCCTGGCTGGTCAAGGTCGACGGCCTGGTCATATACCATAACGGCGACTGTCAGCCCGACGACCCCGTCTCCGAGCACGTCCACCTGAAGACGAAGACGGACCGCATCGACCTGGCTTTCGTCTTCCCGGTGATCGAGGAGGGGGAGAAGTACACGATCCAGGAGCGGGACCTCTTCGGCAGGTTCAAGATCGGCGCGGCCTTCCCCATGCATGCCACGGCGGGGGACGCCATGTACCTGAGCTTCCAGAAGGACATGCAGGCGCGCTTCCCCGGCCTGGCCATCCACGTCCCCATGAAGATGGGACAGAAGTTCGTTTATTCGAGGAGCCGGCCCTGACCGCCGGCCGCCTCTTTGCCAGGACGGCGCCGGTTCTCCTGGCCTTGATTGTCTGCCCGATCCTCGCCGCGGCGCAGACCGAGAACAGCGTCGACGTCGGGGGGCATAAGCTCTATTACCAGCTCCACGGCCGCGGCACGCCGACCGTGATCGTCGACGTCGGCGTCGGCGAATCCTTCCAGCCGTGGCTGCCCATCGCCGCGGACCTGTCCAAGACGGCGTCCGTCCTCCTCTACGACCGGGCCGGCAACGCCCGGAGCGGGATGGGCCCGCTGCCCCGCGACGCCAAGGTCGAAGCGGCTGACCTCAAGGCCTTGCTGAGGAAAGCAGGAATCAAAGGCCCCTACATCCTGGTCGGGCATTCGCTGGGCGGGATTCCATTAATCCAGGTTGTCCGAAAAGGCCGTGTTTTCCGGAAACAGGACCCCGGGGCGTTCCGGATCTCGGCGAGCCGGCTGTTCGCTTGAGACGGCCCCGGCTTCGACAGCGCTCCCGTCGTACCTTTCGGGCCGGAATTCTTCTTTCGTCTGAAAAGCCGGAGTGCACCGGCAGAGGGGTCGGGCCGTTGACTCGGAAGACGAGTCGGGATATATGGAACTCGATTAATCCCGTCTTTTGAGGTGCAGGCGATGCCTGGAAAAAAGACCGCGAAGCCAACCGGGGAAAAAACCGCAACTTCGGCCGAAGAGCGCAAGCGTATGTTTCGGGCCGCTCATCCCACGATGGTTCGACGTTCGATGGAACGCTTTCATGCCGCCATCGCCAGGATGATGGAAGAGAAGGAATTCAAGAGCATCAAGGAAGCCAATGCCTTCCTCGCGACCATGAACGGGCGCCCGGACCTGCCGGATTCGCGGCCGCGGACACCCCTCGAGGCCGCCCAGCAAATCATGTACGCGGCCTGGGATGAACCCTCGAAGAAGAAGCGGATCGCCTTGGCGCGCCGGGCGATTGAGGTCTCGGCCGACTGCGCGGACGCGTACGTCCTGCTGGCCGAGGAAACTGCCGTTACGAATTTGGAGAAGATGGCGCTTTACGAAAACGGGGTTCAAGCCGGTGAGCGGGCCCTTGGGCCGGGAGCTTTCGCCGAGCACCTGGGCCATTTCTGGGGCGTTGTTGAAACCCGGCCGTACATGAGGTCCAGGGCGGGCTTGGCAGAATGCCTATGGCACGCGGGCCGCAGGGACGAGGCCGCCGGCCATTATCACGAGATGCTTCGCCTGAACACGGGCGATAACCAGGGTGTCAGGTACGCGCTCCTGGACCTTTTTCTCGAGACGGGGAAAGTACGGGAGGCCCGCGACTTGATCGATCAATTTCCCGACGATGCGGCCTCCGCCTGGATGTACTCGAAAGCCTTGCTGAAATTCATGCGGGAAGGGTCTAATCCGAAAACGGATAAACGGTTGATCAACGCTCTCGATCAAAATCCCTATGTTCCGCTCTATCTTCTGGGAATCAAACAGCTTCCCAAACGGCTGCCCGAAACTATCGGCGTGGGGGATGAACTGGAAGCTGTCGACTACGTTGCGGGCTCGATGCCGGTCTGGCACGAAACACCCGGGGCTTTGGAATGGCTGGCCCGCGTGTTTTTCATACTCGCGGGGCCGGAAGACAACAAGCCCGCATCCTGAGATATCTTTTCGGCGCGCGGCCGGCCGGTTGTTCGCCTAATAAACGCCCCAGACAACCTTTTTTCATAAGCCTTCGTCTTGCTTGATGAACGTTGAATTTCGACGGAGGCAAACATGAAACGCGACCAAGCTCTCGTCATCGCGGCCCTGGCGGTCCTCGTCCTGGGCCTGGCCTTCACGGCCGTGCAGGCCCAGGAAAAGTCTCACCGGCACGCGTCCTTCGACCTGGGCTTTCTGGCCGGGTGCGAGGGAATCGACCAGGAGGACCTCAAGGCCTTGCGCAAGCTGGAGGCCCTCAAGGGCTTGAGGATCCGCATCAACGGGCTCAAGGACCTGGAAAAGATCGGCCCGATGGACCGGGTCCGGGTGGCCATCGGAATAGATGGCTTGCGCGACACGCTGCGGAACCTGGGCAGGCTGGGCGAGCGGATCGAGAGAGACATCGCCCGGCACCTCGAAGGCCTGCACTCCCGCGAGTTCCGCGAAGCGATGAGGGTGTTGAAGAACCTGAAGATCGATATCGAAATCGATTGATCCTCTCGCTCCCAAGCCGCGGCGTCCTCATGCCTGCATGAGTCCATAGTCCTTCCGGATCCGACCTCACCTTACCTCCGCGCTCCGCTCCTCACCGGGCGGAGCGTTTATTATTCGCACCGGAGCAACATTTTCCCGGCCTCCGGCGTTTATCTCAATGAGAGAAGGAGGTTCGATATGATCCGTAAAACGACCGCCCGCGTTTCTATCCTCATCCTCTTCCTGACGCTTGCCGCCGCGGTCCCGCACGTCTTTGCTCAGCAGCCGGCCGCCCCCGATTTCAAGGATGCGAAAGCGATGCCTGAGGGCTCCCCGGGGGCTCGCATTAAATCCGCTATCGAGGCCCTGAATTCCGGCGATGCAGAGCGCTTCAAGCGCTTCCTGAATGAAGACTGCGCCAAGTCGTTCCGGGAGATGGTTCCCCTCGATGTACACATCGCCACGGCCCAGAGGTTTTATGCGGAAGCGGGCGGCATAGATTTCCACTCCATCCGCACCTTTACCCCCGAGCGCAAAGGCCAGACGGTGATCATTGTAAAGGACCGCATCCTGGGAAGCTGGAGAGCGCTCACCTTCCGCTTCGCCGAAGCCCCCGTGTTCCTCGTCGCCGGGCTGGGCTTCTCTTCCGCGCGGGCTCCGCTCGACGTTGTCGAGCCGGCCCTGACCCAGACGCAGGCTTTAGACGAGATCCGGGCCCTTGTGGCCCGCCTCAAGAAGATAGACTGGTATTCGGGGACGGTGCTGGTAGCCAGGGGGGCCGATATCCTGTTGACCGGAATCGCCGGCGAGGCCAACAAGTCCTTTCACGTGCCCAACAACCTCGACACCAAGTTCAATCTGGGCTCGATGAACAAGATGTTCACGGCCACGGCCGTAGCCCGGCTGGTCGAGGCCGGCAAGCTGTCTTTCGACGACCCCATCAGCCGGTACATCGACGAGACCTGGCTGCCCAAGGACGTCACCGCCAAGATCACCGTCCGCCACCTCATCACCCATACATCCGGGCTGGGCAGCTACTTCAATGAGACCTATATGAAAAGCTCTCGCGACCTCTTCCGCAAGCTTGACGACTACAAGCCGCTCGTCAAGGACGACCGGCCGGCCTTTCCCCCGGGCGAGCGTTTCCAATACAGCAACACGGGCATGTTCCTGCTCGGCGTCATCATCGAGAAGGTCACGGGCGAGGATTACTTCGAGCATATCCGCAAGGCCGTCTACACTCCTGCTGGGATGACCGACTCCGATTGCTACGAGATGGATTACCCGGTCGAGAACCTGGCCATCGGCTACAGCTCCGATCCCGCCAGCCCCTACAAGTGGCAGAACAACCTCTACAAGCACGTCATCAAAGGCGGGCCGGCCGGCGGCGGATTCTCCACGGTCAAGGACCTGCACCGGTTCGCCTTGGCCCTGCTTTCCGGCAAGCTCGTCTCCAAGGCCCTGCTGGATACGATGTGGACGGACTTCAAGGGCTCGCGCTACGGTTACGGCTTCGTCGTGGTCGCCAGCCCGATGGGCAAAGCCGTCGGCCACAGCGGCGGTTTTCCCGGCATCAACTCCCAGCTGGACATTTACGTGGACGCCGGCTACATTGTGGCTGCCATGGGCAACTACGACAGCGGGGCCTCCCCGCTGGCCGACAAGATCGGATCGATCCTGGCCCGCATCAAGGCCAAGTAGAGCGGAGCGTGGCCCGGATTGACGGACTCATTCCGGGATGCATCGAGAACCGGCCGACGGCTTCGCGTTTTCGATGAACGGAAAAGGAAATTCTTATCCTTAGACGGATTTCGCTTCCCCCGGCCTCAAGCGAAAGGCCTGGTCCCTTTCACTCGAGCGGCGTCACCCGGAGTTCGTACCGCTCTTCGGCCTCGTTGAAGTCCACCGAATAGAGCATTCCCCCGAGGATGTCGAAGCGGCCGTTGGTCCCGGGAGGGTATCCCCAGGAAGGCTCCAAAGGGAAAAGGAAGCCTCTCCGCAAAATGTTCCCCTTGAGGTCGAAGCTGAGGATTTCATAGCGTCCATCCTTGCGGACGGGGGTAATGGCATGGATCTCGTCTCCGTCCACTCGGAAGGCGAGGAAGGCGGGGTAGTCGTTCGGAACGACCGGGTTATAGGCGTCGAGCGCATTCTTCATCTCCTCTCGCCAATCGGACAGAAGCCTTTGTTTTTCCGTCCGCCTGACTTCAACCGGTCGGACCGGAACGCGGATCTCGCTGATTTTCTCCCCCCGGCCGTCGAAGACCATGAAGAAGAGCCCCTGGCGGGAATCTCCGAGATAAATCTTCCCGCCGACGAATGCGGCGTCGATACAGTCCCGGATCAGGAGGATATCCGGTTTGGGGCCGCTTCGCTTGGCTCCCGGCGGGGGAGGGGGGGGCGGTGTCGGGCTGGGGAACCGGTTCCCGAAATCCCGAATAGGCTTCCAGTTTGCGTCGTAAACCCGGCCGACGCACTCGTTCATCCGGCCGTTATCGTCCCGAACAAAGGGAAATCCGATGTATCCGCTTTCGACGGGAAAGACGGGGAACCCGGAAACCATGAGGTCCATACCGAAGCCCTTTGCCTCCCGCTGGAAAATCCCCTCGTTCGAAAAGAAAAGAAGCCGGGAAAAAGATTTGGCGGCCAAACTTCCTATCAGGGGGACGATTTTGGGCGCGGAATCGAATTCGCCGGGGCCCTGGCCGGCTCTCCCGATCCGACCCAGAAAACGGGCGCCGTCGAGCGAATAAACCGCGATATCCCTTGTCCGCGCATCGGAGACGAACAGCCGGCCGGCCCAGGCCTTGACGGCATAGACCGATGTGACCTCGGGCAGAGGATGGATTCGTTCTTCAACGGTGACCGGGATGGTGGGGCTAGGCTTCCCACCTGACGTCGCCCCCAAGACGCCTCCTCCCAAAGCAAGGACGAAAACCGCCAATTGACAGCTCCGGTTCATTCAGACGCCTCCTTCCCGGCCCGCCGATGGGGCCGGCGTCCTCCTTTTACTTAACGTCCGGGAATTGCATTTCACTTAAGCGATCGAGCGAGCGGGGAGGGGGAAGCCTTCAGGCTATTTCCGGACTCCGAACCAACCGGGCCCCGGCCGAGGGGATGACGACCCGGGGTTCGATTTGATGTCCGTATTCGCTTTCGTAGGCCTGGGCCAGCGCCCGCCCGACAGCCGCGGCTTTGTCTTTTTCGATCAGAGCCACGATGCTGCCTCCGAACCCGCCCCCGCTCAAGCGGGCTCCCAGCACACCCGGGGTGGATCGCGCGGCCTCGACCAGCGTATCCAGCTCGGGACAGGAATTCTCGAAGTAGATCATCGAGCTCTTGTGGGACTCGAACATAAGCCTGCCGAATCCCGCCGCGTCGCCGCTTTTTAGGAGTTCGACGCCCTTCAGGACTCGCTCGTTTTCGCCCACTGGATGGGCGGCCCGCCTCCAGGCGGCCGTGTCCAGGAGGCCGCGATGGGCTTCGAGGTCGCTCCAGCTCACGTCCCTGAGGGCTTTGATATGAGGGCCGAGGACTTTGGCGAAATAAGCGGCGGCCTGCTCGCAGCGAAGTCGGCGATCGTTGTATTGGGTGTCGACAAGGGAGTGTTTGACCGCTGTGTTGGCGATCAGAAAGGAAACATCGGCCGGGAGCGACACCGTCTGGACGCGAAGGGTCCGGAAATCGGTGAAAACGAGAGCGTGTTCGCGGCCGTACAGGCTCGAGATCTGGTCGAGCAAACCGCAGCGGACGCCGGCATATTCGTGTTCGGCCTTCTGCCCGATTCGGGCCAGGTCGAGGCCGTCGGGCTCGATGCCATGGAACGCCGCGATGGCCAGGCCGGAGGCGATTTCCAAAGCGGCCGAACTGGATAGCCCGGCCCCGATCGGAATGTCGCCGATCTGGGTCCCCAGGAATCCTCGCGGCGCGAAACGATACCGTTCCCGGAGAAAGGCGAAGACGCCGCGGCTGTAATTGGACCAGCGCTCTTTTTCCGTGCGGCCGGGATTCTCGGCGGAACATTCGACACCGGCATTGAAATCGGCCGAGTAAAGCCGGCAGGTATCCGAACCCGACGGAGTCAGCCCATAGGCCATCCCGGCGTCGATGGCGGCGGAGAGGACAAATCCCTCGTTGTAATCGGTGTGATTGCCCAGAATTTCGACCCGTCCGGGGGCATAGGCGATGATGTCCGGATCGACCCCGTGATAAATCCGATGTTTGTCCCGGAGCCTGGTCGTGAGTGCGTTCATGGTCGAATTCTCCTTGGGAGTAACAAAAAATCACCGGGCCGGCCGTCCAGGCGCGGACCCTGATGATAAATCCGGCCGGGATCGATGTCAACGGCGGCCGGGGGCCCTTGTCCGCCGCCCCGGCCTGTCCCTTGACGGAAAACACTCCCTATCACGGTCCCTAATTGACAGAAAAGCCCGATTGAAGCAATATACCCCCTTAATTTCAGGCGGACTAGCCGGATAAATGCACGACAAAGAAAAAAATCCCGACTGCGCCGACGGCCCCATCATCCTCAAAGCCCCCGGCCATCATATTGTTCGCCGTTCCATCGATCCGGATGCTCTCAAGATCATCGACCGGCTCGACAAGCAGGGTTTCATGGCCTGCTTGGTCGGCGGAGCGGTTCGGGACTTGATGCTGGGGCGGGCGCCGAAGGATTTTGACGTGGCCACGGACGCCCGTCCGGGCCAGATCAAAAAACGCTTTGCCAACGCCTATGTCATCGGACGGCGCTTTCGGCTTGTTCATGTCCATTTCCCGGGGGACAAGATCATCGAAGTAGCCACCTTCCGCCGTCCGATCTCGGGCGAAGAGGAAGCCGCGCAGGCGGCCCTCGAAGCTCAAGGCCTTGAAACCCGCCCTATCGATCCCTACGGCACCCCGCGCGAGGACGCCTTCCGGCGGGACATCACGATCAACGCGCTTCTCTATGATGCCGTGCTCGACTCGGTCATTGACTATGTCGGGGGACTCGAAGACCTGAAGATGAAGCGCGTCCGCGTTATCGGCGACCCAGTCGAGCGGTTTACCGAGGATCCGGTCCGCATCTGGAGAGTGCTTCGGCATGCCGCCCGTCTAGGTTTTGAGATCGAGGAAAAAGCCCTGCAGGCCATCCGTTCTCACGGCCATCTTTTGGAGACGGCTTCGGGTGCGCGACTGTACGAAGAATTCAACAAGGATCTCGCCGCGGAAACCAGGCCGGTTATCGACATCCTTCTGCGGCACAAGATCTTGCGCTTCATTCTGGGACCGGTCGGCCGGGATTATGAAATCGAGGCCGCCTTATCCGCCCGCCTGGACGGCCTCCTGGATATCGAGGGCAAAGCCCGGAAGGGAGGAGTCGGGCTTTCGGCCGAAGAAATGTACGCCTTGATCTTTTTTCCCTGGGCGGAGCATTTCTTCGGCCGGGACGATATCGATCTGCACAAGACCCTCCATGACGAATTCCTGGCTCTGCGGACCGCGGCGACTATCCCCAAGCTCGTCCGGGCCAATGCCGTCCTGATACTGACAATCCTGGGAACCATGATTCGGGCTCTGCGGACGGGGCGGATGCGTTGGTCCTTACAGAAACGCTCCCATTATGTTCAGGCCGATCATCTTTTTTTTCTGGTCGTCAAACATCGTCCTCCGGCCGAAGGCGAGTCTTTCGAGACGATTTTCCGTTCCATCCACGGTCAGGGCGTCAGCCGGCCGGATCACCGGCCGCGGTGGCGGGGTTATCGACCGCCTCGAAAACCCCGACCGTCTTAATAGGGGGACAGCTTGCTTGTTTACCCTATTCCCGGGATAAGTTTAGTGCAATGAATCGGATAAATGAGTAAGCTGTGCCCCTATTTAAATCGACAAAGATTTACAACAGGGGCGACATGGCCTGGCGGATGACATGCAGGATGTTGCCGGGGAAGATTCCCAACTGCAGTACTCCATAAAGGCAGAGGAAAAGGACGAGCAGAACGGACGGATTTTCGACTTCGATATCGATCGCCCGGTCGGATTCCTTCATGTACATGACGACGACGATCCGCAGATAGTAATAAACCGAAAGCAGGCTGGTCAGGACACCGACGATGACCAGGGGTGTCAAATCCTCTCGGACGGCGGCCTCGAAGACCTTGAATTTAGCCAGAAAACCGCCCGTCGGCGGAAATCCGGCCATCGAAAGTAGAATCACGGTAAAGATGGCCCCGATCCACGGGTAACGGAAGCCGATGCCGGCGAAATCTTCGAGGTCTCCATATTCATGTCTTTCGCGGGTCATGGCGGCCAAAGCGGCAAATGCCCCGGCGCTCATGAACAAATAGTTGACCAGGTAAAAGGCCAATCCGGAACCGTCGCGGGCGAGGATGGCGATGAGCATATATCCGGCCTGGGCGATGCTTGAATATGCCAGCAGGCGCTTGAGATTTCGTTGCTGAAGAGCGCCTAAGCTGCCGACCATCATGGTCAGGATGGCAACGGCGTAGAGAAAAGCGAAAACCATGTCCTTTCCGACCGGGAGGGAAGGCCAAAACGATTGGAAAAGACGCCACAGCACGAAAAATCCGGCTGTTTTCGGGGCGATGATGAAAAAGGACGTTACGGGAGTCGGGGCGCCTTCGTAAACATCCGGCTGCCACATGTGGAAGGGGACCAACCCGATTTTAAAAGCCAGGCCGATCAAGACTAAACCGAAGCCCAACAAGGGCAGGACGGACAAGGTGTTCGAACCGCCCACCGCGGCGACGATTCCGGCTATCTCGAATGTGCCCACCGCACCGAAGATAATGGCCAGTCCGAAGACGAGAAATGCGCCGGCGAAGCTCCCGATGAGGAAATACTTCACTGCCGCCTCGGACGCTCGCGGATCGTTCTTCTTCAATCCGGTCAGGGCGTAGGCGGACACAGAGAAGACTTCCAGGCCGAGGAAAACGATCAGAAGGTCGGAAGTTTCGATCATGATCATCAAGCCGGCCAGCGCCAGCAGCAGAAGGCCGTAGAATTCCCCGAAGGCCGCGTTTTGCTTCTCGATCCAGCGCCAGGCGATGAGCAAGGTGAAGGCCGCGCTCAGCAAAAGAATCAAGCTGAAAAGGATCGCCGCATCGTCCAGGCGGAGATTCCCGTTGAAGGCCGAAACGTTCCTCCCCCACAGCTTGACGAAAAAAAAGGCGGCGGCCAAAATCGCAGCCTGCGAGAGTATGGCCAGATGGATCTTCGATTTTCGACGGACTGTAAAGGCCTCGGCCAGGAGGATGATCAGCGCTCCGACCGAAACTGAGAGAAGGGGAGCCAGGGCGGGGTTCATCGCGATCCCTCCCCGGCCATGGAACGCTCCGCAGGAACCGCGGTCTTTTGCACAAACACCGTACTCCGTCCCTTCAGGTTCCTTATGTATTCGGCGACCGTGGCCTCCACTTTGCCGAGAAACATCCCGGGAAAGAGTCCCATCCAGATGATCAGTACAACAATAGGTATGGCTACGGCGATCTCGCGGGCGGTCAGGTCCCGGAAACTGCGGATTTTTTCGTTGACGATGGGGCCGTGCATGACCCGCTGGTACATCCCCAACAGATAAGCCGCCGCCAGAATCACCGTCGGTATGGCCAGGACGGCCCAGATTTTATTGGCCCCGAAGATGCCGTAAAAACAGAGGAACTCGCCGACGAATCCGTTCAGTCCGGGCAGGCCGAGCGAGGCCAGGACGGCGACCAGAAAGAACGCGGCAAAGATCGGCATTCGCTTGGCCACTCCGCCGAAATCGGAGATCTTCCTCGTGTGGGCCCGTTCATGGAGGACTCCCACCATAAGGAAGAGCATCCCCGTACTCAACCCATGGTTGAGCATTTGGTAAATCGCGCCCTCGACCGATTCGACGTTGAGGGAAAAAACGGCCAGCATGATGAGGCCCATGTGGCTGACGCTGGAATAGGCGACCAGAGATTTGATGTCCTTCTGGACGAGGGCCATGAGTCCGCCGTAGATTATTCCGACAAGGCACAAGACGGCCAGGGCGGGGACGAAGGTCGTTACGGCATCGGGGAAAAGCGGGATCCCGAAGCGCAGGAATCCGTAAGCGCCCATCTTGAGCAAAACGGCGGCCAGAATGACCGATCCTGCCGTAGGGGCTTCGACATGGGCATCGGGAAGCCAAGTGTGAAGCGGGACGAGCGGAATCTTGATGGCAAAGGCCAGAGCAAAGGCCAGAAAAAGCCAGATTTGGGCTTTGGGGTCGAGGCCAACCCGGGCCAATTCGAATACATCGAAGGTGGGGATGCCGGTCGTTTTGGCGGCCAACGAAGAGGTGACCAGGATGGCCACCAGCATAAGCAGGCTCCCGAACATGGTGAAAATGACGAACTTGGTCGCGGCGTAGATCCGGCGCGGTCCGCCCCAGACGCCGATGAGAAACACCATGGGGATGAGCATGGCTTCCCAAAAGACATAAAACAGGAACAAATTGAGGGAGACGAAGACGCCGAGTATCCCCGTTTCCAAGGCCAGCATGAAGAACAGATATTCCTTAAGCTTGTCGCCGATCGCCGCATAGGACGACAGAATCGCCAGCGGCAGGAGGAAAGCCGTTAGAAGGAGGAAAAGAAGGCTGATGCCGTCGACGCCGACATGGTACTGGATGCCGCCTCCGAGCCAGGCCGCCCGTTCGACGAACTGGGGCAGGGCGGAGGACGAGTCGAAGCGGAAAAACAGCCATACCGAGACGACGAACGTCAACCCGGCCGCGCTCAAGGCGACACCGTATAGAAGGGCTTTTCTATCCCGGGGCAGGAAGACAAGAAGGACGGCGCCCGCCAGCGGGGCAAAGACGATGAGCGTTAGAATCGGCATATTCATAGCCACAACAACCCCAGGAATACGGCCGCGCCCAGCAGGACGGCCAGGGCATAGTCCTTGATCAAGCCGCTTTGCAGGGCGTTGACCAGGCGTCCGGCCGAACCGGCCGCGGCGGCGGCGCCATCGAGCGCTCCGTCGATGACCCTCAAGTCGAAGTTCCGATACACGAAATCCGAACCCTTGAGGAGTGGGCGGACGAGGACGGCGTCATAAATCTCGTCCACGTAGTATTTACGGAGAAGCAATGTGTGGAAGCGGGGGAACCACCCAGCCAAGCGCACCGGGATGGAAGGCCGGAGGCGATAGAAAAGAAAAGCCAACCCGATGCCGATAGCGGCGGCCGCCGTCGAGAGAAGAATAAGAATCCATCCGGTGGAGGCGGCGATATGCGGTGCGGGACCGGCCGGAAGGACGGGCTCGAGCCAGCGTTTGAACAAATCCGCCTTTTCCCCCAGAACGGCCGGAAGCCAGATATACCCCCCTACAACGGCCAAGCCGGCCAGGATCAACAAGGGCACGGTCATGGAGGCCGGAGACTCGTGAAGATGGGTTTTGACCTGAGTCGACATTCTCTCCGGTCCGTGAAACGTCAAAAAGACCAGCCGGAACATATAAAACGCCGTGAGCACGGCGCCCCCGAGCCCGAGCGCCCAAAGCGTCCGGTGACCGCTCGTATAGGCCGCGTTGAGTATGGCGTCCTTGGAGAAGAATCCCGACAGGAACGGCACCCCGGCGATGGCGATCGCTCCGATCAGAAAAGCCGGATAAGTCCGGGGCAGGTATTTCCGGAGCCCGCCCATGCGGCGCATGTCGCTTTCGCCTGATAAAGCGTGCATGACGCTTCCGGCCGACAGGAACAAAAGGCTTTTAAAAAAGGCATGGGTGGTGAGGTGGAAAACTCCGGCCGCATAGGCGCCGACTCCGCAGCCGAGGAACATATACCCGAGCTGGGAGATGGTGGAATAGGCCAGGACTCGTTTGATGTCGTTTTGAACGAGGGCCATGGTGGCGGCGAAGACGGCCGTGGCCGCGCCGATGAGGCCGACGACTTGGGCGCCCGTCCCCGAAAACTCATACAGCGTGCCGAGCCGGGCGACCATATAGACGCCGGCCGTGACCATGGTTGCGGCGTGGATGAGGGCGCTGACCGGTGTGGGGCCTTCCATGGCGTCGGGGAGCCAGACATAAAGCGGAATCTGGGCCGATTTTCCGGCCGCGCCGACAAAGAGCAGGAGGGCGGCCCAGGTGGCCGTTCCCCGGGCCAGGGCGCCGCCGGCGACGGCTCCGTCGATGGACGAGAATTCGCCGCTCCCGACCGCAACCAGCAGGACCAATACGCCGAGGATGAATCCGGCATCGCCGGTCCGGTTGACAAGGAAGGCTTTTTTCCCGGCCGCGGCAGCCGTCGGTTTTTCGAACCAATAGCCGATCAGAAGATAGGAGCACAGGCCCACGCCTTCCCATCCGACGAACATCAATACGAGGTTGGAAGCCAAGACGAGGACGAGCATGGCGAAGGCGAACAGATTGAGGGCGGCGAAGTAGCGGGCGGTGCTTTTTTCGCAGGCCATGTAGCCGGTCGAATAAATATGGATGAGGAGTCCCACTCCGGTGATGATCAGGACCATGACGGCCGCCAAGGGGTCGAAGCGGAAGGATGCCTCGGCGCGGAAAGAGCCGACGTTGATCCAGGTGAAGAAGTTCTTGACGAGAGGGGCCGACTCTCCGGGTGCCGCGGCCAATCGGCCGAATGAAACAAGCGCCAGCAGAAACGAAACGGCGACGGACGAACAGGCGATAATCGAGACGACCTTTTTCGAAAGAAAGCGTCCCAAGAGGATGAGGATGACGGCGCCGGCGGCGGGAGCGAAAGGGATGAGCCAGAAGGGATTCACGCGGTCAGCCTTTGAGAGTGTTGAGCTCTTCGCTCCGAATGGATTTCCGACGCCTGAAAATGACCAGGATGATGGCCAGGCCCACGGCGGCCTCGGCCGCGGCTACGGTGATGACGAAAAAGACCACGGCCTGAGCGTCGGCGGCCTGGGACGCTTTGGCCAGAGCCAGGAAGGCCAGATTGGCTGCATTGAGCATGACCTCGACGGCCATGAATTGAGTGATGAGATCACGCTTGACGAAGAAGGCCAGGACGCCCAGAACGAAAAGAATCGCGGCGACGACGAAAAAATGCCCCGCGGGAATCATGCGTCGTCCTTGGATTTGACCAGGACCACGGCTCCGACCAGGGCGGCCATGATCAGGAGGGAGGTGATTTCGAACGGGTAGAGATACTTTTCGAACAGGATCCGCCCGATGGCGGCGGCCGGGATCGAGGCCCCGGGCCCGGCCGGGACCGAAGGCATGGCTTTAACGGCCAGGACGATTTCGGCCAGGAGAAGCAGGGCCAGCGCCGAGGCGGCCAGGATGGTCCACTTCTTTCGTTCGGGGGGGATTTTGGCCTTGACGTCTATGGTCATGAGGACAAACAGGAACAGGACCATGATGGCCCCGGCATAGATGATGATCTGGACCACAGCGGCGAACGGGGCGCCGAGCAGGCCGAATAGCCCGCCGAGAGCGGCGAAAGCAAGGACCAGGTACAATGCGGAGTAGGCCGGGTTGCGGGACAGGATCATGGCCGCGACCGCCCCGACGGCGACGGCCGAAAATAGATAAAACAGAATTTCCGCCATTGTCGTTTTCCAATTATAGTGAAATCAGTCGGCGAAGCAAACAATTTATCCGAGTTTGCTGATCGGATATCTTTTTTCGCCATTTTTTCCCCTTTACAAGCGGCTGTTTCCGTGTATAATACCGTTTGTGACTGCGGGGTAGAGCAGCCTGGTAGCTCGTCGGGCTCATAACCCGGAGGTCGCTGGTTCAAATCCAGCCCCCGCTACCAACCGAATTTGACGTTTCCCCTGATAAATGAGGCTTCGGCCTCACTCTGATACGTTCGCGGCGCCAAACCCCGATTTTTAAATCGGGGTACATAGCGCCGCTCAGTATTAACCCTGGACATGCCCCGGGCTTGGCGGGCAAGTCCTACGGTTTTTGTAGGATATACCCCGGGCCTTGCCTGGCAAGTCCTATGGTTTTTATAGGGTTCAGCC